>ONII01000003.1 GCA_900317845.1 uncultured Bacteroidales bacterium | reverse complement strand
ATGATGCAAAGCGGCAGCACGAAAGCCAGCACAACAGTCCCCACCAGCACCACCCGGTTCAAGCGGTGGAAGGTCTCCTTCCTTAGCATCAACCGGTAAAACATGTAGAAGACGGCAAGGGCAATGGCCACCTTCCCTTCATATATAAGGAAACTAATCATTTCTGCTGCCCTTTCTCAACAAGGTCAATGAGTTCCTTCAGCTCCTCGATGGTGATCTTCTCCTCCTTGACCAGGGCCGACACGGCACTGAGGTAGGAGTTGTCAAAATACTTGTCGATAAGACCAATCAGCGAGCGCTGCTTATACTCCTCCCGCGTCACCTTCGCGAAATACTGATAGGTGGGACCATATGCCTTATGGTCGATGAAGCCTTCCTCCTGTAACGTCCTCACCTGCGTGCTAAGCGTAGAGAAATGCGGCCTGGGTTCCGGGTACAGTTCCCGTAACTCCCTCACAAACAGGGGCCCTTTCTCCCAGAAATGCTCCATAATGATTTCCTCTTTCTTGGTCAGTCGTTTCATAAGCTCAGAAATTTTTCTGCAAATATAACTAAACTTTTTAACTACGCAATTATTTTTGTTTAGTTTTTCATTTATTTTTAGTAAATCAGCCTATCTTATATCACTATCAGTGCGCAGTGCATTTCCACGCATAGTGCGCAGTGCATTTCCACGCATAGTGCGCAGCGCATTTCCACGCAAAGACTCACAATGCTTTTGAATCAAAGTGCTATTGATGCGGAGATTCAGAGATTCGGAGATTCAGAGATTCGGAGATTCGGAGAATCTGAAAACAGGGAGGAAACTATGACTTCAAAACACCGATCTTGGAGAAGCCAAAAAAGTCTACTTAACGGGGAGTGCAAGGAGTGCAGTTGTGCCACAAATCACAACTGCCCCTCTTCCTTCCGGAAGAACCTTGCACGCCTCAAGAAGGCGAACAGTTTTTGCAGCCGAAGTCGCAAAAAGTCATCAAAAATCGAATAAATTTTATAGCACATCGACCTCTAAAAATGGCGCAATAATCCGAGTCAACCAAAATCCGGAAATGATAAAAACTTCTAAATTGTTGCGAAAAATCCACTTAAAAAAGCATGGTTTTCGAGCGGAAAAATATTCGAGAAAATATGAAAATCTGATGATGTAACAAAAGGCGAGCTTTGTTAACATCGGCTACTCGTTTTCTTCGATTTTGGGAATTACTCTCCAAATAAAGTTAGATGTCTGCAAGGATTTATTTAAATAATTTTTGGGCCACTTTTTGGGCCATTATTTATGAAAAATGCCTCCTACACTACTGTAGAAGGCATTTTGGCGGAGAGACCGAGATTCGAACTCGGGATACCCTTTTGGAGTATACACGCTTTCCAGGCGTGCCTCTTAAGCCACTCGAGCATCTCTCCAGACTTAAGTCCCGAAAAACGGGACTGCAAAGATAGACATTTTTTCTTTTTCTGCAAAAAAAGATTTCTCGACTTCGCTCGAAATGACAAATCTTTTTGCTTACCGCGTTACGCCAGGCAGCTGTCCATCAACTTTTCGAGGGCGGGTTTGTCCAGGTGCTGGCCAATGAACACAATCTTTTGCATGCGGTCGCCGTATTCGGGGTCCCAATCGGCCCGGAGCTTCCGGTCCCGGTTCATCATCTCTGCCAGCTCGTCCGGCTCCATGGTGGCAAACCACAGTCCGGCGTCGCGGATGCTCTTCTGCTTGCCGGCCTGCTCAAAGAGGTAGCACTTGTCAATGTCGTTGGAGAAGTAGCACAGTCCCTTGGCGCGGATAATGTTGGCGGGCCATTTGGTGGCTACCATGTGGTCGAACTTATTGAGGTCCAGCGCAGGACGGCGGGTATATACATAGGTGTCGATCCCATATTCCAGGGCCTCGCCCTCCGCTTCCCCGTCTTCGTCCTCCTCTCCCTCGATGGCGGCAATCCAGGCGGCGGAAGTGGCCACCTCGTCAAAATTGAACATGCCCGTGTAGATGAGCTCGTCCAGGTCGATGTCCCCATAATTGCACTCCAGCACCTTGGCGCCGGGATTGATGCTTTTGACAATGCCCTTGAGCTTGCCCAGTTCCTCCGGCGCAACCTCTGCGGCCTTGTTCAGCAGCACAATGTTGCAGAACTCGATTTGTTCTATCACCAGGCGCTCCAGATCGTCCTCGCCGATGTCCTCTTTTTCCAAGGCCTTTCCGCTGTCGAACTCGTCCTTCATGCGCAGGGCGTCCACCACCGTGCAGATGCAATCTACATACGGCAGCGCGCCTTTGGTGTATTGCGGGGCCAGCGCCGGCATGGTGCTGATGGTCTGGGCGATGGGCGCAGGCTCGCAGATGCCGCTGGCTTCAATGACAATGTAGTCAAACTTGCCCGCCGCGGTGAGATCGGCCAGCTGGGCCACCAGGTCCATCTTGAGGGTGCAGCAGATGCAGCCGTTCTGCAGGGCCACCAGGCTGTCGTCCGTCTTCCCTACCACGCCGCCTTTCTCGATGAGGCTTTCGTCAATGTTCACCTCCCCAATATCGTTCACAATTACAGCGAACTTGATGCCCTTCTTGTTGGACAGGATGCGGTTTAACAGGGTGGTTTTGCCGCTTCCCAGGTATCCGGTGAGCAGAAGCACCGGCACTTCTTTTCTATTCAACTGAATTTCCATGCTTTTAATCTACATTTGTGACGGCTTCCTGTCCCAAACGGGCCTCTGCCACGTTCAGGACATAGTCGCCCACCTTTTCCAGCTCGTTCACCAGGTCCATGTATACCGTACCGTTGTCGTAGCTGTACACCCGGTTGTCTACATCGGCCAGGCTCTGCTGCTTGAGGTCGTTGCGCTTGGCGTTAATCCGGCGCTCGAATTCTGCCGACTGTTCAATGGTGAACTCTTCCTTACGGCCTTCCAGCATTTCGTTCATGCGGGCCATGGCACCTTTCACCAGTTCCTGCATCTGTACCACACCGCCCCACTGGTCGTCGTCAAAGTGCACTTTCTTGTCCCGCTTGCGCTGGAGGATGCGCGCAAGGTTGAAGCAGCTGTCGCCGATGGACTCCAGTTCCCCGATTTCGCGGTTCATGCCACGGATCTTTTCCTTGGTGTCGTCCGAGAGGTGGGCGTCGCTCACCTGCCCCAGGTACTTGCCAATCTCGTTTTCCATCTTGTCGGACTCGTCCTCGTACTTTTTAATGCGGTCGAACAGCTTGGCAAAGGCCTCGTCCCCTTCTGTTTCCCAAAGTTCCTTGATCATGTCCAGCATCTTCTGCATCTGGACGCCAAAGACGGCAATTTCCTTCTGGGCCTGCAGCACGGAGATTTCCGGCGTTTTCATGATACCGCTGCTGATAAACTGCAGGCGGAATTCGTCTTCCTGCTCTTCCTTGCGCGGCTTGATAATCCAGCACACCAGCTTTTCAATCTGGGGAATGAACCAGATGAGAATGGCCGTATTGATTAAGTTGAAGGCCGTATGGAAGGCCGCCAGCGCAAAGGAAAGCTGCGTGGGCGACTGGCTCTCTGCCGTGGGATCCAGGCCCACGATGCCGCAGACCATGCGCACGAAGGGGAAGAAGAAAATGAGCACCCACAGCACGCCGAACAGGTTGAACAAGAGGTGCGCCATGGCCGTGCGCCGCGCCTGGGTATTGGCCGACATGGCCGCCAGGTTGGCGGTAACGGTGGTGCCGATATTTTCACCCATCACCAGCGCAATGCCCTGGAAAATGGTAATGGCACCGGTGGAGCAAAGCACCATGGTAATGGCCATCAGGGCTGCCGACGACTGCACCATGGCAGTAAGGATGGAGCCGATAAGGAGGAACAGCAGGATGGTGCCGTAATTGGTCTTAAACTGGGCGAAGAACGCCACCACGGCCGGTTTGCTGGCCAGGTCCATCTCTATGCCCGTCTCCTTGAGCATGCCCAGGGCAAACAGCAGGAACGACAGGCCGAAGAGGAAATCGCCAATGTAGCGGTGCTTGCCGGTCTGGATGAGGATGATACCCGCCAGGAAGGCCGGCCACACCAGCATGGTCACGTTGAAGGAGAAGCCCGCACTCATGATCCAGGCGCTCATGGTGGTGCCAATATTGGCGCCCATGATAATGGAAATAGCCTGCGCAAGGGTAAGGAGGGCGGCATTGACAAACGACACCGTCATCACGGTGGTTGCTGCCGATGACTGGACGGCCACGGTGACCAGCGCGCCGGTGAGCACACCGGAGAAACGGTTGGTGGTCATGGCACCCAGCAGGTGACGCAGCTGCGGGCCTGCCATTTTCTGCAGGGCCTCGCTCATGACTTTCATGCCATAAATCAGGAGGGCAATGCTACCCAGGAGTTTGAAAATCGGAAGTGCAATATCCATTTGACGTCAGGTTTTGGTTGCGTGAGGGCAAAGATACGAATTATTTTTTGTAACTTTGCACGTCTTATGACCTATTATAATTGTAAATACAACTATTGCAATATGAAAAAAATTATCTCGGTCCTATTGTGCGCCCTGCTTTCCATAGCAGCACTCGCCCAATCCGCCAACATGATGTCCATGGCCCGCGCAGAACTGGCAAAGCGTGGCCTCAATGAAACGGAAGTCCGCGCCCGCCTGCTGGAAAACGGCATCGACGTAGATTCCATTTCCCCTGCCGATTATCCCTCCTACCAGGACAGAGTGCTATCCATCCTGAACGAAATGCAGCAGGAAAAGGCCGCCAAAGCCTCCGGCAATGCCGGCGGTGAAGGCGCAGCCACCGATGGTACGCTCGAGAGCCCGGTAGTCGCACCTACGGTATCATCGGCAGATATTGCCCAGACCACCATGGGCGAAGCCGCAGCGGAACAGGCCCTGGAGAAAAACCTGGAAAAGAACAACGTGTCCCCCGACGCCGGCAAGGATATCTACGGGCATTCCCTGTTCACAGGCAAAACCCTGGATGTATACCGCACCACAGACGGAGCCCAGGCTCCGGATTCCTATGTCCTGGGAGAAGGCGATGAAATCCATATCTCCATCTTTGGTTCTTCCCAGACGGAGATCCACCAGCGCATTAGCCCGGACGGCTCCATCCAGCCGGCCGGTTCCACCAAGATTTTCCTGAAAGGCCTCACCCTGGCCCAGGCCCGTGCCGCTGTCAAAACCAAACTGGCCCAGCACTATTCCTTCCGCCAGGACCAGATTGCCGTCACCATCAGCACCGCCCGTACCCTCAACGTGAACATCTACGGTGAAGTGGGCGTGCAGGGCGGCTTCACCATCAGCGCCCTCAATACGGTGTTCAACGCCCTGGCCGCGGCCGGTGGCCCTACCGAGCAAGGTACCATCCGTAATATCCAGCTCTCCCGTGGCGGCAAAACCCACACCCTGGACCTGTACAAATACATGATGAACCCCACGGACGGCTCCTACTACGACATCCAGAACAACGACGTCCTCTTTGTGCCCATGGCCCAGAAAGTGGTGAACATCCAAGGCGCCGTCAAGCGCCCCATGCGCTATGAACTCATCGAAGGGGAATCCCTGCTGGACCTCATCAACTACGCCGGCGGTCTCACGGAGAATGCCTATACGGAGTACATGCAAATCGACCGCTTTGTGGACAACAAGCCCCAGCTGCTGGAATTCAAGCTGGCAGACGTCATGTCCGGCCGCCAGGTAGTGAACATGCTCCCCGGAGACGTTGTCAACATCCTCGTTGCCAATGTCCCTCTGGAGGACTACGTGAACATTAGCGGAGACGTCTACTATCCGGGCCGCTACAACCTGGACAACAACCGCAGCCTTACCAGCCTGCTGGAAAGCGCCAAACCGCGTTACACGGCCCGCACAGACATTGTCATTGTGGAGCGTACCCGTCCGGACGAGACCCTGGAGGTGTTTACCGTTCCCTTCCCGGGTGTCAACGGCAATCCGGACTTCCGCCTGGAGGCACGCGACTCTGTTTCCGTGTTGGAACAAGCCAGCTACCGTGACGTGGCCACCATCGCCGTAAATGGCCAGGTGCGTCGTCCTTTCTCCCGCAACTTCGGCCTCAACGACCGCATGACAGTCACCCAGGCCATAGAACTGGCCGGCGGTGTAAGACCTTCCGTATATCCGGTTGCCTACATCTTCCGCAAGGATATCACCAACCCCGTGAAAATGCAGTACATCCCGGTGAACCTGGAAAAAGAGGGGGATCTGCTCCTGCAGCCCGGCGATGTCCTCAACGTATACGACAATACTACCTATACTAATATTGGCGAGATCCGGATCAGCGGTGCCGTGAACATCCCCACGTCCGTCACCTTTGACAGTGCGCTCACCCTGCACGACATGATTGCCATGGCCGGCGGCCTCAGCACCGGCGCCTCCTTCGACCGCATCCAGGTATATCGCATGGATATCTCCAAGACCGACGAAGTCACCTTCTCCCATGTCACCGTGGCCGTAGATGAGCACTTCAACTGCAAGGATCCCAATTTCCAGCTGCAGCCCTACGACCATATCGTCGCCCGCATGACCCCCAACTTCACCACGGGCCGCTCCATCGAGCTCAACGGTCGCGTGAAGTACCCGGGCACCTATGTGCTGAACGATGACCTCACCCAGCTTTCCACCATCATCGAGATGGCCGGCGGCCTGCTGGAAGACGCAGAACCCTCCGCCACCATCTTCCGCACCTTCAATGGCCGCGGCAACATCGGCATAGACCTGAATAAAACACTCTCTTCCAAGCGCAGAGAGCACGACGACCCCATCCTCATGGACGGAGACGTGATTAACGTGGTGCGCCATGAAAACACGGTGGTCATCCGCGAAACCGGCACCCGCATCGGCCAGTATATTCCGGCCGATTTCGCCGCCACCCACAAGACGGTCACCTATCAGGGCATACACAACGCCAAATGGTACATCAACCACAACGCCGGCGGCTTCGACAAATACGCCGACCGCAACAGCGTCACCGTCACCAAGCCCAACGGCGAAAGCCTGAGCACACGCCGCTTCCTGTGGATGCGCATCTACCCCAAGGTAGAACCCGGCAGCGTCATTTCCCTGAAGATGAATCAGGAGAAACGCGAGAAAGACCAGAAACCCAAGGAGAAGCCCGAGTGGGACAAGATTGCCGCCGGTGCCCTGTCCAGCCTCACCTCCATCGTCTCCATGATCCTGCTTATCGAAAGACTTAATTAATTATGGACGAAAATCGTACCTACAATATTCCTGAAGAAGAGGAAGAAGGACTAGACATCATGGCGCTTGTGCGCAACCTGTGGGAAGGACGCAAGACCATCATCATCGTCACGGCCATCTTCATTGCCCTGGGACTGGTAGCTGCGTTCACCATGAAACGCAGCTACACCGTCACCAGCACCATGGTCCCGCAAATGAAGTCCCGCTCCAGCTCTTCCCTGAGTTCCCTGGCTTCCCTGGCCGGTATCGACCTGGGCATGAGCAATACGGGCTCGGACCTTTCTCCACTCATTTATCCGCAGATTGTCAGCAGCGTGCCGTTCCGTCGGGAACTCATGTACACGCCGCTCCATTATGAGAAGGCCGACACCATGGTGAGCATGTACACCTATGCCAAGGAGTACAGCAAGCCCACGGTCATGAGCTACATTCTCAAATACACCATCGGCCTGCCCGGGACCTTGCTGGGCATGCTCCGCAAGGAAAAACCGGAGCCGGCAATCCTGAGCGCCGCCAGCGCAACGGATTCCGTTCCGAGGCCCATTGTCATCAACAAGGACGAGGAACGCATGATTAAAGCCATCGGCCAAGACGTTACCCTGGCCGTAGATAAGAAAGAAGGCTACCTTACCCTTACCGTGAATGGCTCCGAGCCCCTGCAGACGGCAGAACTGGCCCTGAAGGCTCAGCAACTGCTCCAGGACGAGATTACCCGCTTCCGCACCGAGAAAGCGGAGGATAACCTGAAATACGTACAGGCGCGGTACAACGAAGTCAAGAAAGAGACGGAGTCGCTGCAGGCCCAGCTGGCCACCATCCGCGACCGTTCCCAAAATATGCCCACCACCCGTGCCCGCATCGAGCAGGAACGCCTCCAAACCAAATACGGTGTTTCCAGCGCCATTTATTCGGAGATGGCCAAGCAGCTGGAACAAGCCAAGATGCAGGTAAAAATGGACACGCCCATGCTCACCGTCATCCAGCCGATAACGGTTCCCCGCCAGCCGTCCAACAGCCGAGCCAAAACGCTCGTTGTGTGGACGTTCCTGGGATTTGTACTGGGTTGTGGCATCGTCCTTGGAAAGGGCTACCTTCCCAAGGTGAAGGAAATGCTTAAGGCGTCACCACAGAATCCGTAAAGTCGGTCAGGGCGTAGGTCCGCTGCAAATACGTAAACTTGCCGTTTTCAATGGTGCAAGTCCTGCATAACTCCTCCGCGTTCGTCTGGAACTCGAGGGAGTTTCCTTTTAGGCTGTAGGTACCTTGCAGCACCACAAAGACAATGTTGCTGTTCACCAGGACGCGAACAAACTCCGTAGCCGTGGTAAACATAATGAAGCCGGGATAACTGGTGGTTTCCAGGAGCCACACGGTCCCTTCAAGGGAAGATGTTCCGGCCATGTCGTCGGCCTTATAGACACGCGGGACGGCCAGTTCATCCAGCAGCATGAACCGGTCTCCGTAGAAGGTGCCTTTTTGATCGTCCACCTGGTATTGGTGGCCATTCAGGGTATAAGTACCCTGCTCCCAATCCCAGCCATAAGGGAAGCCCTCCCTGCGGGCATAATTAAAGAAATTACCGGACAGGTAGCGGTTGTCCTTGCCATTATAGACAAAGGAAAAATCGAAGCCTTTCATGGATACCCACAAGGTGCCTGCCAGGGAGGAAGGCGCTTCCGGTGAGAGCCGCGAGCAGTTTTTGTTGCTGCTATTTTTCAGGTTGGAGAAGGTGCGCACCATCAGGATGGAAGACTCTGCGGCAATGCGCACCCGGTGTCCGTCCACCGAGTAGGTGCCGTTCTGAATTTGGTATGCCCCCATCTCATAGTTTACCTGGATGACGGAGGCAATGTCGCTGCCGATGAAGCATGGCCACGCCACCTGGGTGTCCGTAGAGATTTGCCAACAGGTATTGCGAACGCTAATATAGAGACCGTCTGTTCCGTTTTTTCCGCAGGAAAGAACCGAAAAGAGGGTAATAAGGGATATTATGAAACGTTTCATGATACAAAAGTAATACAAATTTTGCTATCTTTGCGTATGCGAAACTTATTTAGCTTGAAAAAACTGTTAATACTTAGCTGCATCGCGTGTGCATCGCTCACCCTGCAGGCTCAGACTATCCGGACCAACTACCGCTCGGAGGGCATCATGCATATCTCTACAGATTACGAGCCCCTGCAACTGGGCTCCGTCTCCTCTCTTGCACGGGTGGAACTGGTTGGTTTCCCGGACGGATCGTCCCTATATCTGCTGTACCTGAACCTGGTGGAAAAGACGGCCACCGTTGTTCCCAAGGGGGTCAAGATGGCTTTTACGCTCCAGAACGGGAAACTGGTGCGCGCAGAGCAAATCGGTCAGCCTTCCGCCACGCCGCGCCGCATGGATGACGGCAATTTCCTGAATCGGCTCAAGTATGCCATCGAGCCCGCGGACATGGAGAAACTGGTGCGTGGCATCAAGTCTGTGGACATTGTAACCGGCTGGAATCCGGACGATTTCATCTCGGCGGACTTCCCCAAAAACGCCTTCGCAGACTTGCTTTTACAGCACTGCCAGGCCATCCTGAAGGCATCCGACAATACCATCGAGCTCCAGGCCACCATGTCCGGATACACGGAGAACACCAATACCATCCTCTCCACGTCCAACCCGGTTGTCGCCCGCGGAACCAACTTTGACTACAACATCCTCCTCACCCACTTGTACTACAAGGGAACCAATGAGGAAGACATGGATCTGGCGTTTGTGCTGGGCACCAACGCCTCCTACCACATTCCCGTGGACTCCCCCGTCCGGATCACCCTCACGGACGGCTCCACCATAGAATTGCTCCAAGCCCGTGACGATGTCAACTTTGTGTACCTGTATCCTTCCATGGAAGACATGTACCGCATGGCCACCCTGGGCATCAGCGGACTCACCATTGAATATGAGGGCGGCGTCCTGGCAGACAGTTTCTCCCCCAATGAGCAGAAAAACGGCTTCTCCGACGCTGTGAACCAGGAGCTCCAGCTCCTGCTGTCCGCGAGCCCCAGATAGTTGTTTATTGATAAAAAATAACTAACTTTGCATCCCCAATTGAGGATGGTTCCGTAGCTCAGCTGGATAGAGCAACAGCCTTCTAAGCTGTGGGTCTCGGGTTCGAATCCCGACGGAATCACAAAAAAATTTATTCTTCGTTTTCGGGCTTCTGGCTGTGAAGCGCTTGCAGGCTGTAGGTACTCAGCCACATTTTAGGGGTGAGTCCTGTTACCTTCTTGAACATACTATTAAAGGCCGATGCGCTCAGGAAGCCGCAAGCCTTGGCGATATCTTTTTGTTTGGCGTCCCGATGCTCCAGGAGATACTGCTCCGCATAGTCTATCCGGAGGGCATTTAACAGTTCCGGGAAACTCTGGTTGTAGGTGGAGTTCACCATCTTGGACACATAGGTTTTGTTGGTCCCCATGCGCTTAGCCACGTCTTCCAGCGTAATACTGGGCTGCAAGAACAACTGCCCCTCAATCATCAAGTGCTGGAATTGCGCCAGCTGGTTACCGTCTTCCCAAGACTGCTCCACCGCCTGGAAGCGCGAACCGCTCAGGCCGGAGGGGCCCGCAATGTCCGACTGCCAGTTCTGCAAATGCAGATTTTCGCTCACATGGGCCTGGATATGATGGAGGGCTTCAGGGTCGGCCTCGTCCACGAGTTCATCCATCAGGGACTCTACAAACGCCGCTTGGGTTCCCTGCGTATAGTTGTAACGCAACAGGTGCCGGGATTGATCCAGGGTGACAGACCGTGCACTGCAGAACAGGCTGGCATACCCGAAGAAGAACAGAATCACCGCCATGAGGACGCTGATAAAAGGCATGGCCGGCTCAAAGAACGGAATGTAGAGAAGTGTAACCGTAGGGACAGACACGATGGAAACGTAAAGCTGCATTTCCAGGGGTGTGATGGCGCTTTTTCCTTTAAAGAAACGGACGAGGTTTACAAGGGGTTTGTTATGGTAGCGGAAGACCACCACAAACAGGTAAACAAGGAACGCTAAAGCTTCCAGGGCAAGCGCAATCCAATATGCCTGGTCCAGAATCTGGCGCTCCACGTCCCCGTTGTAACCATAAGAGTCCCCCAGAAGATTCACCGTGAGCCTGGCGGTAAACAACGTCACGGGAATAATAATCCAAAGGAGGCTATTAGAGCGCGGTGGCCGATGGGTGCGCAGGCGTTCCAGGAACATCATGGAAAGCGGCAGGATGGAAGGCGCCACCAGATAGCTGATAGCCGTTGAAGGAAACAGATGGAATACAACCAGGTTGGCCAGCTGGAGCATCATCAGTTGATACACCTCACCCCGCGGAGAACCCAGACTGAGGAAAGCCATCCAGAAAAGGCATACTGCGGCGGGGAGGTAGTGAATAAACTGGAAAAGGAGAGAGAACATTTAGAAGTCGTCGTTATTCTCGTAAATCTTTGTCTCCCAGTCACTTACACTAGCCTGGAAAGCAACTTGCTGGTATAGTTTTCCGGTATCCAGTCCCAAATGGAAGGTATACTGCTTACCATAGACAAATACATTGTCCGGCAGCACGCCGTAAATCATATAGCGGGCAACCTGGTTGGGTAAGGCATCGTAGGTGAAGCCCTCGATAGAGAAGCTGTCCACATCGTAAATCACCTCCACGCACTGCTTGCCCATCAAAATCTCATCCGGAATGGAATAATAACGATGGCTGTCTACCAGATGGTCTACCAGTTCCGCGTCGCCAATGAATTTTTCATTCTCCATGCCCACGCCCACTACGGCGTCCCCTTCAAAAACAACTTCGTCCCGGTAATAAGCCTGCCGATGCCATAGGCCTTGATTCAAGGTGATATCGTTCACGAACACACCTGCCGATGCAACATTGGTAGCCGTTACTTTTCTCAGATGGATAAGCCCCTGAAGTTGAGGATCTTCCGTGACATCGCAAATTTTGAAGCCCAGGTCATTGGTAATGTGCTGGAACTGCAGAGGGACCAGGTTAAGCTGGTCTACAGCACGCTCTACCGTTTTGGACACCAGCGGACCGGCTTCCGTCTCCTCAATGGAATAGGGGATAGAATAAGACTGGTAGCCGTTCTCGTACGTCACATCGTGTACATACGGATAATAGGCACTAAAGGTAATGGCGTTGGGGATTTCCCACAGTCCCCCGTCAAACAAACCGGAGTAGCCGTTTCCGCTACCGAACACACATTTGTTGTCTACAAGCAGCGTTTGCACCTCCATGTCTATTCCGATAATACCAAAGGGGATCTCGGGGTTCATGGTGGCCATGTTATCCGAAGCGTATACACCACTCTCCGTCTCCGACTTGGTTTTAGGGGAATTGTTCCGACGACCGGCAATGGCTGCACTGGGAATGCTCTCGCCTTCACGCGTAACTTCTATGGGGAATTCGATTTTTTTACTCTTTGAGATGCCATCAGCTGCCTGATTTTCCAACAAATCCGGCACATCTAATTTAGACGTACAAGCCGAAATTGAAACAATAACGGCCAGGACGAAAAAAAACCGAATTTGAAATCGCAAAAACACAGCCATAGACGCTTCTAAATGGTTATTTGCAAAAATAACAAAAAAAAGAGTAAAAACAAAATTATCCCAAACGTTTTTGAAAATAATTTCACTTATTTCCGAAACAATTTCCGTTTCAACAAAGCAATTACAAAAAATGAATAAAATTATTATTTATTCTTGATTTCCGAATTTAAAACGCACATTTGGTCCAAGCCCGAAAGCGAGCAGGGCCAAAGACAACAAAAAAACGCGTTAAAACAGCGTATTAGCCCTGCATAAAAACCATTTAGACAACTTTTACACACGCATTCAACAATTCAAATTCATTTCAAAAAAGAGTGAAAAAATATTTGGAAGTAATAAAAAGTTGTTCTATATTTGCGCGGTTTTTCAAAACAAGGCACATAACAGCCGTCGGCTAATAAACGCCTAAACTTGTCCCCATTTTTTTTGTATAGTTCGTAAAGATTGCATTCCGTGAGGAGGGTGATGAAACATAGTAACATTCTGTCCTACAATTACTTAAGAGTGATTGTATCCGTTCTGTTTTTCATGCTTCACGCGCAGAATCTTTATTTATACGCGCATGCGCGAATGGAAGCAGACTCTGCAAAGGTCACTTTCCACTTTGTGGTCAACAAGGCAGATATCACCCTGGATGTTCCGCACAACTCTCTCCCTTCCAACCAGGAAGCTTTGGATCTGCTGCACAGCTATATGGATTCTTTCCAGAGCCAGGGCGTGCTGCAGCTGCGCCAAATCCGCATTCAGGGCACCTCGTCCCCGGACGGTCTGCGTTCCTGCAACCAGGTCCTTGCCCAGCAGCGCTTCAACAGCATGCTGGCCTTCCTGCAAAGCGAATTCCCGGATATTCCCGCCTCCCTCTACCAGGAGGATGTCATTGTGGAAGACTGGGACGGCACGGTACGTATGCTGGAGCAGTCCAACATTACCGGAAAGGAAGAGGCGCTGGCCATCATCGCGAACACCCCGCTGCACATCCATAACAGCAACGGTAAACTGGTGGACAGCCGCAAGCGTCAGCTCATGCGCCTGAATGCCGGAGAAACCTGGAACCAAATGCAAAGCCAGATTTTCCCCAAACTGCGCAAAGCCGATATCTGGTTCTACTATGAGCCCGTCTCCCGCAAAAACGACGAGAACACTCCGGCCGCCATTGGTGCCAACCTGGGCGCCGCAGGTCTTGCAAGCAGCCTGGTCGCTCTCCCGGAGGATCTCCAGCCCACCCTGGCAGGCATCCCCGCCCCTGTGGAAGCCGCTACGGAAATTCAGCGTCCGCTCTTTGCCGTGGGCACCAACCTGCTGTACGACGCCATCATCACGCCCAACGTATCCGTGGAAGTACCGCTGGGTCACAACTGGAGCGTCCGCGCGGCCTATACCTTCCCCTGGTGGGTCACCCGCACCAACGACATCGCCTGGCAAATCCTCAAATGGGACGTGGGCGCCCGCTGGTGGTTCTCGCCCAAGAACCTGTACGACCCCATGGATGTACTCCGTGGCCATTTCGCCGGCATAGAGCTCAGCATGGGCTACTATGACGTGGAACCCAAGCATCGCGGCTGGCAGGGTGAGGCTGTGGTAGCCACCCTGGAATACGGCTACGCCTGGCGCCTGGGCAAAAACTGGCGCCTGAGCGCCTGCCTCGGCCTTGGCTGGCTGTACTCTCCCAAGTACCGCGCCTATGAAGGCACCCAGGATGACCAACACCTGATTTATCAGTACACCGGCAACCTGAACTGGTTCGGTCCCACCAAAGTGAGCGTGGGCATCCAGTATCTGTTCCACTATAACAAGAAAATCAAGCGGAAGTAATGCGCAAGAGCCGTCTCATATGGTTGGCCGCACTGCTTCTCGCGGTGGTTGCTTTCTCCTGCCAGAGAAGGCCGTTGGAACTTATGTACCAGCCCACCGTACGCACCATCGTCAAGGTGATCTGGAAAATCCATACCCAGACGTCCATCGACATAAAAGACAAGCCCACCGGCATTACGCTGTACTTCTTCCGCGACGGTGAGTTCTACAACTCGTTCACAACCGCCAACGTGGACTCCTGCGAAGTCCAGCTGGAGCCGGGCCGCTACAAGATGTACATGATTTCCCAGAGCCCGGAAGAATTCTGGAAGATGAAGTTCGACCACATGACCGACTTCGGCGCTGCGGAAACCCAGCTGCGGGAAGCCAATGTAGCCTGGACGCGCGCCCTGGAAGACGTCACGGTGGAGAATCCGGAAATCCTCTACGCCGGCGTAGCAGAAGATTTCGAGATTACGGAGGAGATGATGGAAGACTATCAACATTATTATACGCGCCTGCGTCGCCTGCAGGCCGCCAAGAGCGGTGAAACCAAGGCGGGCGGTTATATTGACGGAGAAGACGAAACCTATTATGAGGAGCAGGTACGCTACCATACGATCACCATTCCCGTCTATCCCAGCAATATCGTATCCCAACTGTGGATTACCATCTATTCCGGCAATGCCGATGTCCTTAAGTCCGTACGCGCCTCCACCTCCGGTATGGCCCGCAGCTTTGAGCTCACGCAGAACACCACCGGTAAAGACAAAGCCACGCAGATTATGAGCGAGTGGCGCCTGACCATGGATGACGCTGCACGCCGCGTAGGCCATGTGGACGGCATTATCACCACCTTTGGCCTGCCCGGAGGAGAATATCCCACACCGCAGCGTGACTCTACGCTCAACGTGAGCGCCCTGCTGGTGGACAACGTCACCATCGCCAACTACAAGTTTGAGGTGGGTGACAAAATTCAGATGCTGCCGCCCAACCCGGGATACAGGGCCCTATACCGGCTCATCTTCGGTTCGGTGGAGGACCCTTCCATTACACCGCCGGACGTTGCGCCGGAAGGCATCCAAAGTTCCGGTATGGATGCTACGGTATCGGATTGGGAAGACGGCGAGACCATAGACGTGCCTATGTAAAGAAAACACTGATAGTTATATACTTTGAAAACAATTAACAATCAAATTCATTAAAGCTTTATGAAAAAAATTATGATTCTCGCGGCTAGCGCCGCCCTCGTCCTGGCCGGTTGCGCCAAGATTGAAACTGTCTCCAACCAGGAGATGGACGCTCCCGTAGGCTTCAGCGCCTACACTAGCAACGCTCTCACCAAGGCTGGTGCTTATGGTGAGATGAACAACACTCTCCTCCAGCAAACCGAAGCTAACGGTGGTGGTTTTGGCGTTTTCGCATACAAGACCAGCGGTGACTATCCGACCACCAACACCACGCTTGCGCCTAACTTCATGTACAACCAGAAGGTGCTTTATAACGCCGGCGCCTGGGGATACAGCCCCATCAAGTACTGGCCCAACCAGCTGGCTGGCACTCCTTCTACCGGTGCAGATACCGACAGCCAGACAGATCCCGCCCACGCTTATGCCGTAGATAAGGTTTCCTTCTTCGCTTATGCTCCGTATGTCGCCGCTACTGCCAGCTCTGGAGCCGTAGCCACCACGAATGAGGGTATTATCAAACTGTCCGACTATGACGACACCTCTGATCCCAAGGTTACTTACAAAGTCACCAATGACCTTGACAAGCAGGTAGACCTCGTTTGGGGTGTTTCTCATGGCGCAACTTGGAACAATGTAGCAGGTGGCACCAATACGCCTGCCAACGGCAAGCCTTATCTGAACCTCCAGAAGCCCGCTATCGGCACGGCCATCCATTTCTACTTCCACCACGCTCTTGCTCAGCTCAAGCTTCAGGCTATTGCCGCTTACAATCAGGTGGCTGCCGGCGGAGAGGCCAAGAATGGTGTCAAGATAACCATTGACAATGTGGTTATTACCGTGCCCGGCATGTATGAGACCGCCGTTCTGAATCTCAACAACACTGCAGTAGATGCCAATAACAAGCCCATTCCCCTGTGGGAAAGCGAAGATGGCGACTCTGATCTTACCCTCACTGTTGCCAAGGCCAACATCAATGCTAAATTACAGGATGGCGGAGATGTGAATGCCAGCGCCCAACCCGCCGGTGTCATCTATAAGGCTGCTCCTTATACCAAGCCGTTCGACGAAGATGTTGACGTTATTATGGATGGTAAGTATTTCACCCTTATCCCCAAATCCGGCTCTGACGTTACCGTCAACGTGAAGGTTACCTACTATGTAACCACCGATGACGCCAATCTGGCAAATGGTCATAGCCGTGTAGAGAACGTAATCAGCCACGATGTTACTTTCACCGATGGTTTCAAAGCCGGTACCCGGAATATCATCCGTATGATCCTGGGTGTCTCCGAGGTGAAGTTTGAAGCCTCTGTAGAAGACTGGGTGGATGGTCTCTCCGCAGATGTTGACCTCCCCAAGAACAGCTAATCTGCTCTCTTTTATCCATACGGCCCTGACCGGCCGTATGGGTACAAAATATGATTATATAACAACGAATAAAATTGATACGCCTTATGAAAAAGACTGTGATTCTGGCTGCAGCTGCAGCAATGGTCCTGGCGGCTTGCGCCAAGATTGACACGGTGCCCACCGGCACCACCCCGGCCAGCCAGAAAGACCTGGCCATGGACTTCGACGTATATGTGGCCCAGACCAAGGCCGGCAGCGCCGGTGAAATGAACAATGCTAAACTGCAGAGCACCGGCTTCGGTGTCATCGCTTACGCTAAGGAAGGTACCTATGACGGTAGCACCAAACCTACTTTCATGTATAACCAGCTGGTAGAGTATTCTGCTCCCAACTGGACATACAGCCCCATCAAGTACTGGCCCAACCAGCTCACTGACGATGGTGTCACCGATGGTCAGAGTGCTGTGTCCAAGAAAGCGTATACCGTAAGCTTCTTCGCTTATGCTCCTTATGTTGCATCTGCCTCCGGAAGCGAGGGAATCATTGCCATGAGTGCTGCCAGTGCTACTGGCGACCCTACCATAACCTATAAGGTTTCCGATGATCTGGATAAGAACGTAGACCTGGTCTGGGGTACCTCCGACGGAAACACCTGGACCAATGTGGCAGGTGGCGACAATACCGCTGCCCTGGGTCTTCCTTACCTGAACCTCCAGAAGCCTGCCATCGGCACCAAGGTAAACTTCAAGTTCTACCATGCACTGGCCCAGCTCAACATCTCCGCCCAGGGTGCTTTCAATATCGCCGCTGCTGGCGGTACTGCCAAAGACGGTGTTAAGGTTACCATCAAAGAAGTGGCCCTTACCGTTCCCGGCATGCGCGACGAGGCCGTCCTGAACTTGAACAATACTGCCGCCAAAACCCCCAACTGGGACTTCTCCGGTGCCACAGCCACCGACCTCACCCTGACGGTAAGCGGAGACAAACTGCACGCCAACGTGAAGGATGCAGGTGCTGGTAAAGCCAGCGCCCAGCCTGCCGGCGTTACCAATGCCGAGGGTCCCGTCCTGGCTGCCAACAAGTACTATACCCTTCTCCCTACGGAAGATACTGCCGTTACCGTCACGGTGAAGGTTACCTATTATGTGACCACCGACGACACCAATCTGGACGACGGCTACAGCCGTGTAGAGAATGTAATCAAGAAAGACATCACCTTCGAGCATGGCTTCAAGGCCGGCACCAAGAACAACATCAAGATGATCCTGGGCCTGAGCGAAGTCGCTCTCTCCGGTGATGTGGCCGACTGGGAAACCGGTAACACCATCGAGGTTTATCTTCCCAAGAATAATTAGGAGAATAATAATAATTAATACAACATAAAGCTTTATGAAAAAATTTGTATTCATCGCTGCAGCTGCAGCAGTCGTTCTGGCCGGATGCGTCAAGAACGAGGTCACTTCCAACCATGCCCCGGAGGATGCCGTATCTTTCGGCGCCTACAGCGGTCGTACCATCACCAAGGCTGGTGTCACGGATGACATGAACCTGAAGTCCCTTGCAACCAACGGCTTCGGTGTCTTTGCCACCTATTCCGGAACTTACGACTTCTCGGAAGCATCCGACAACTTCATGTACAACCAGAAGGTTTACTCCACGGACGAGGGTGCCAACTGGATTTATCAACCCATCAAGTACTGGCCTAACCCTACCAACGGTCAGTCTGCCACCGATCAGAAGCTTTCCTTCTTCGCTTATGCTCCTTACTGCGAGCCCGGCACTGCCGAGACCAAGGGTATCACCGGTTTCGAAATTGGTTCTCTTAAAGATGAGCCTGTCGCCAAGCACAACCTTGTGAAGTACACCTTCTCCAAGGATGAGGCCAACGTGGACCTGATGTGGGGTTATCGCACCCGTACCGGTATGGGGACCCCTACTGATCCGTATGTATTTACCGTCAACGACAATCAGACCCGCAAGGCTACCACGATTCCGTTCATCTTCCGTCACCTGCTCGCCAAACTGGGCGGTTCCTACGAAGGTCCCACCCCGACCCCGAATCCTTATGAGGACCCGAGCTACAAGGCCAACGGTCTCACCATCGTGGCCAACCCGACGCTGGATCCAACCAAAGAATTTGGCAACATTCTGTCCGGTGACTTCGGCGGTGCTACCGGTACCAAGATTACCGTGAAGAGCATCAATGTGAAAAGCGCTCCCGCCACAGCTGTAGATCCTACAGTAAAAGATATTGATGGTAACGATGTTGTTTACGCTACCGCCAATCAGACGGGAAAACTGGATCTTTTCACCGGTAAGTTCAAACTCGATAATACCGCTGAAGCTATCCAGTTCGAGCAGAACCTCACGAATGATGCCGCCGCTGTTGCCGCTGATGCCACCCATTCCTTGAGCGAAATCGCTGATTTCCTGAAGGAGCCCACGACGGCCATCACCTCTTTTGCTTCTCTCCCGCTGGGTGTCACCAAGAAAGAAGTCAACGTCTATAAGGACGAGGCCAACCCGATTATCCTGGTTCCTGGCACGAAGCCCGTTGTGGATGTAACCATCACCTACTATGTCCGCACCTACGACTCCAAGCTGCCGGATAAGGATTACTCCGAGGTCCCTCAGACTGTCTGGGGCCGTATCAAGTTCCCTGAGATTGAGGCAAACAAGAAGTACAACCTTCGCATCATCCTGGGTCTAAACGATGTCAAGTTCGAGGCTTCCGTTCAGGAATGGGCCACCGACGGTGACGTCTGGGTTGACCTTGATGGTGACGGTGTTGTCGATCCGGGTGAAATTACTCCTGGTTCTACTGCTACCGAGATCAATCTCCCTGAGAACCTTTAGTTCTCATTCATAAGCCTTACCCTGGCGGGCCTGACCGCCCACCAGGGTACCAAGAGAAAAAAAGCCCTTAAGGGGCGGTTAAGGAAAAAAGACATGCTGGATAAGGCCAAATACATACTTGTAGCGACAGTTGCACTGGTTGCCGGGGCCTCTTGTGCCAAGGTAGAAGTAGAGGAAGGGGAACTTATTCCCGTGAGCTTCACGACCTACCGCCAGCGCACGGAGACCAAGGCAGATGTCAGTTATGTGGCTCCCGGCGGCGATTTCGCCGCGGGAGCAGAGATTGGCGTATTTGCATTTTATCACAATGGTAATGGCGCTACGAATGCGTCCTGGGACGCAGAGCAATCGGCCGGGAACAATAATCCGGACTATATGTACAACCAGAGCATCATCAAGCAGGACGACGGAACCTGGCTGTACAGCCCCATCAAATACTGGCCCAACGAAACCGGTGCCAGCGCCACCAGCCAACACATCGACAAGGTGAGCTTCTGGGGTCACTATCCCCGTAACGCGGCCGGCCTGAACCTTTACGCGGCCGGCACCACCACTGCCTATGACAACCAGACCAGCGGCCTTCCCAAGGTAACCTTCACCCAAAACGAGGATCCGGATCAAATGATCGACCTCATGTTTACGGACCTTCAGAAGGACCTTTACAAGAACGACGCCGCCAATCACGGACATATTACCAATGGCGCCGTGAACCTGGTGTTCAAGCACGCCCTGGCACTGGTGGAATTCCAGCTGGCAGAAGGTACGGGTGCAGAACTGAACCTCCTTGAGCTCACACACATCAAGAAGTCCGGTACCCTGGATAACCCTTATACCGTTCCTTTTGTCTGGAGCAATGTGAGCGGAGAGTATACCACCCATATCGAGGACCTGAATGTTAACGAGACCACGCTACTCCGCATCCTGGCTATCCCGCAGACCATCAGCGCGGACGCTACGTTCTCCCTCAATTACAACATTACCTTCGAGTCCTCCGACCCCACCCATCCGGAGCCCATCGTCTACACCGGAGACTCCTTCTCCGTGAAACTGTTTGACAATACAAACGCAGATCCCACGAAGCGTTACGGTGTAACGGCGTGGGAAGCCGGGAAGCACTATATCTACAAGATTGCCGCAGGCCTGGACAGGATAGAATTCGAAGAGATTGTGGAGCTTAGCGACGACTGGAGCGTAGGAAACAACAATATTTCAGTACCAGAGTAATGAAGAAGAACCCTATCATATCCCTGGCGTTTGTGGCAGTCCTTCTCCTTGGCACAGGTTGTGCCAAGGTGGAAACCATTGTGACGGATACGCTGAAGGAAGATGCCCCCATCGATTTCTCCTGGTACACCACCCGCGCCCTCACCAAGGCAGACCCCACCTATTTTGTGGGCGATGCCACCACAACCGGACAGCAGCGGCACCTGAACAGCGGCACCAGCATGGGCGTATTCGGTTACTTCCATCCCCAGAACGCCGGTGTTGCCGGAACCTGGCAGACCGGTGCAGGTGCATACAACGCCCCAAACCTCTTTTACAACGAGCCCGTAAGCATATTGGAAGAGAACGGAAACTATACCTACGATTACGCCAATTCCCGTTTCTGGCCCCGTAACAACAAGGACAAGATTTCCTTCATTGCCTATTATCCCTGGAACAAACTCAATACTACGGGTTCCGCAACGGAGGACACCATTGTGGAGCCCTTCCTGGACAGCCGTTCCGAGCGCCAGGGTATGGTGGGTTTCTACTATGTGGTTCCGGAAGATTCCGGAGACCAGGTAGACTTCATGGTCTCTGACCTCTGCCTGGAGCAGAGCAAGGCCGTCTGGACTGCTAACAGCAACCAGGGCCTTACCGGCAACACCAACGGCAAGGTGAAGTTCTTCTTCCACCACGCCTTAAGCCAGGTTCGCGTAAAGAGCGTAAACTTCGATACCGGCGGCAACGACCAGGTAGACCTGAAGATCAACTATATCGTGTTCAGAAACGTAGCGGTGTTCGGCCAGTGCATTCCCGTGCCGGACTTCAGCAGCACAACCCCCACCGGCCGCACCGCCGTTAACCCCACCTGGCCTACGGGTGCGCTGGTTCCCAGACGTCCCAACTTTACTTCCGGCGTTACCGCAGAGGTTTGTTACGACGCCGACACCGATACCTGGAACGTGGAAGAGTTCCTCCTCATGATTCCCCATACCTTCTTTACCGGAGCAACCATAGAGGTAAACTTCGACGTAACCCGCAAGAATGAAGGTCCCGGCAGCGAGTATTACTCCTATACCGGGAACACTCTGTCGGCCCCCCTTACCACAACTTCGGTGCAGGAGTGGCAGGCAGGAAAGATTTATACCTATAATATTACCCTGAACCTCAAGCAGATCAAAGTTACCGCAGATGTGGTAGACTGGCTGGATGCAGGCGAGGATATCTTGATGGACAATTAACCGATGCGCTTATGAAGACTCGTCTCCATATAATTGCATTGCTTCCTTTAGCAGCATTTTCCCTTTCCTGCGAAAGGGAAAATGTGCCGCATATAGGTCCTGAAGGCTACCACAGCAGCAATGTGGAAGTCAAGGCCATGGCAGAACTCCCCGAGGGCTGGATTCCCATGACGAAGGCCGCCAGCGATATAACTAACATTGACGACACCGAGCTGCAGAGCCGCGGATTTGGCGTCTATGCTTTCTATACCGGCACGGAAGAGTACTCTTCCGCCACCGATTCATCGGCCTACCGTAAGTTTGGCCTGGTGCTGAACAACCGTAAGTTCGAGTACGCCACCTCTACTTGGAGCAACTCCGGTAAAGCGGAGTTCTGGCCCGCCAGCGACGGCGAGAACCTTACCCTCTTTGCATACGCCCCCTGGGATACCTGGAACGGCCTGGTGCAGTACGACGGCAAAGTCCCTACCATACAGTACGATAACTTCGTGGCGCAGGACCTCTCCGTGGCCGAACTCTCCAAGCAGAGGGATCTCCTTTGGGGAACCAACACCTCCGGCGACCCTCATAAGAACGTGGAGAAGGACGATTACGACCCCGAAGGCACGGTAGATTTCCACTTCCGCCACGCCGTGGCGAAGGTTCACCTGAATGTGAAGGGTACGCTACCAGGAGAAGTGCGTAATCATATTTCTTCCGGAGGTGAATCCCACATAATGGAAGGGACGCCTACGGCTCCCGAGAATGGAAACTCATCGTTTACGGAGAATAATCCGGTATTCAAAGTTGCGAATACTTCTGAGTATTTTGAACCGGGAGATCAAGAGTCGGAGCGAATAAGCCTCGGTCTGATTTCGGTAACAATAACATATGATGTTAGGTATTATCATGCCATTAAGGAACAGACTCAGACCGAAACAATGGTTCAAACTCGCTATCGTACCAATACGCAAGAATCTACTGGAGCGGTTTATGCAGTAAGTGGCCAGCGGTATCTGGTGGAAGAAGTCACCTTGAAGGGTTTCAACCAGACGGGGACCTTAGTTCTGGACAATGCCACTTCTTACGCCCCCACCTGGATAAACACCGCCCGTTTCAGCGGTCCGGCTCCGGAGTATGTCCTGAATGGCAGCAATGTCCTTACCCAGTCGATGCAGTATGTACCCGCAGCCACAGTAGAGAGCAACTTCTCCACCTATACCGGTATTACGGAGACGGCATCGGACTTGATGTCCGGATACTTCCTTTATGCAATCCCCCGGGAATCCACCAGCGGAGACCGCATTGCCGTTACCATCAAATATCACAAGCTGAATGTATCGGGCACCCTTGCGGCCAGCCAGTCCAGGGAGTTGCTTCAGAAGCAAACTAGGAGCATTTCCCGCACACGTAAGCGCTCTATCACCTCCGAACGCAAAAAATTGAGGAAAAGTAATGGTAGTCAAAGACTTGGTTGGGGAGCCGAAGATTGGAGCACCGTTTATAATAATAATGGTAGTAAAGAAAGTGACTATACTTTCTCTGATTCCTGGCCAGATTGGGATACTGCCGAGTGGGGCCCGTGGAGTGATTCTGAATGGGGCGAATGGCAAGATGTCTCCTCGACCGACTGGTCTCCTGCGTCAGAAACCCTTACCAGTGCCGTTGTGAACTATAATGACGACAATGCCCCTAACCTCAGCGGAGAAATCATCACAAACCTGGAAGGCGGCCGTGTATATGACATGAACCTCATCGTCGCGGGTGACAAGATAGAACTGGACGTTGTTCCACGCCCCTGGGACCTCAAGGAATTCGAGTTTGACTATGACGCCAATGAGAATATCATCATTCAGCCGCTCACGTATGACTCTTCGTTCATAGATTATGCAGACGCCAGTGGCAACATCTACATCAACAATCGCATGGGCAAGTTCTTTTTCCAGTTGGGCGCCGGCAAGTACGCATCCTGGCAGGCATCCCTGGTAGGAGATGCCGCATTCGGTTTCTGTGACGAGGACGGCAACTGGATCCTTGACGAGCACGGCAACCGCGTGGCATCCATACGTCACGCCATTGATCCGGAGGTGATGAACTACATTTATATCAAGCCAATTAACACGGAAGCGTCGGTGACCAGCCACGCGAAACTGAGAATCTACTATATCGACGCCACCGGCGATGCAGTTGTGGCACTCAACCTGGTTGAGATGTCAGGCGTTACCGAATGGACCATCTGGCAGAATGCAAACTAAATGAAAGGAACGATGAAAAGCATATTCAAAGTACTGACGACCCTGCTGCTCCCGCTCCTTTTCTGGACGGGATGCGGAAGGGAAGACATGCCTTCCCAGGGCATTCCTGACCATTGCATAGAGATTACTCTCAGCGGACTGAATCCGGCTCTTGCCACCAAAGCCAGCAGCCGCGGTGCCGACGCCTACAACGAGAACCTTGTCAAAAGCGTCGACTGCTTCTTCTATCCCAACGGCGCCACAAACTCCGACGCCGTATTCATAGCCCTTGGCCGCGGCGCCGAGGCCGTTGCCGAAGGAGACAGCACCATCTATAAGGTGAAGGTCTTCTTCACCGATGCGGATGCCAACAGGATGTTCGGAAGCACCGTTTCCGGCACCTGCCAGCTATACGTTATATGCAATGCCCCGCTTAGTTACAGCGGATCTACGGATGTCGCATCTTTGAAGGAACTTGTCGTGGAGAACGACTTCACGGCCCAGACCGTGCAGAAGAGTTTTGTGATGTCGTCCGACGAGATTACTACAGTAACCCTCACGACGGTCGGAGAGAACCGTTCCGCCACCGGGCGCACGAAGGTTTCCCGTGCCGCAGCCAAAATCCAGTTCTTCCTGCTTATCCCGAGTGAGTTTGAAGACGAGGCCCACCAGATGTGGGAACCGGTGTTGGATGCCGGCATCAGTATCAGCATGTCCAATGCGGTTAAACGCGGAAAAGTGGATGGGGAATACGTTGTTCAGGAGGCGGATTATATTACTTACGGATCCCGAGCCGTTACAGAACTTGGCCCGTCAGAACGGATTACCGGTCATGAGGACTACACCTACAGTCACGTTCCCTTCTACTCCTACCCCTGCGCATGGAGCGACCTCAGCGATTACGGAGCCTCGGTGGTGTTCCGTATTCCTTGGAGAATCCGCGGCGAGAGCAATCACAGATACAGGAAGTACCAACTGAACCCCAATGTTGCGACCATGAACCTTGAGCGCAACAAGTATTACCGCACCTTCGTAAGGGTGGCTTCGCTGGGCGGTGCGGACAAAGAGAGCATTGTCATCATACCGGACTGCGACTACGAGATCCTTCCCTGGATGAACGAGAGTGCTTCCGGTGGCGGCCAGGGTATTGTTCCCGGAGAACTTGTTACCTACAAGTACCTGGTAATAGACCACCCGGAGCAGGTCATCAACAATGAGCCCAAGGTTTATTTTACATACGTCAGCAGTTCCCCTATTGCTTCCGTCAAGATTAATAGTATTAAGTATTACGTAAATGCAAACGCCAATCCTGAGTCAACTCAGACTGTAAACAGCACCGTTACGGCGGATAGTCAGGATGTAGATACCAATGCCGGAACTATTACAGTGGACAAATCCAATCCCGGTTATGTAACATTTGCCCATTCACTGGACGATATGTACAGTGCACTCACCATATATGCAACCATCACCAACGAGGATGGCTGTACCCAGAATGTTTCTGTGGTGCAGAATCCATCCATCAGCCTTATCCGCGAGACACAGGCCGGTGATGTCTTTGTGAACGGATACTTTTCCAGGGTAAGCGGTGCCAACTATGCTACGAGTTATTATCCCTACGATTCTAGAAACACGCAATACTTGAGATATAATGGTAACTATTATCAGAATAACGGCAACGGCTGGCAATACTACAATAGGACGCCGAACCTGAGCGGAGGCCAGTGGGTAGATGTCGGGGATGGTTATGCCTATTATATGTATCCCTCAAGCACACAGTTCTACCACTGCACTTCCCAGTGGGCAAGCGGCTCGCAACAAATCACCGACGGCTACAACTCCACTACGCAATCCGGTTCGTATGGTACGGTTCTCGGCGCGCTTTATAACCTGAACGAATCCATCGACAGGAATTTCTACACAACCCTGGTTACCGTATCATCCTTCAACGACCAGAACGACTATTATATAGCCAATGGAAATCCTGTACATTACAGAATTGGAGACCCTCGCGTAAAGGCGTCGACTACATATACCGGGGCGGCATCTTGGACTCAGGCGAGCAATTTCTATAAATACCTGTCCTTCTCCGGAAGTACCGAACAGTATATAGCGTGGTCGCAGCCCGAAGACATCCTTATCACTTCCCAATTAGAGAAAGACCGCGATGTGATTGCACCCAGGTTGCTGGTTTCCTCCGGCCTGAACGCCAATAGCGGCCTCACGTTTGACATTGCGGTAAAACGCGGTGCCACCTATCAGGAGGCAGGATATCCTGCCGGGCGCTGGCGCCTTCCTTCCGAGGCAGAGATTGCGTTCATCGTAGCTCGCCAAAGAGATGGAGTCATTCCCAATCTCTATGCTACTAACACGTATTATTGGTGTGGTAGTGGCCGCCTGGTCTACGTCCCTGAGAGCAACTCTACACCCATCACATTTTACACGGAGGCGGAAGCACAGAGTCTTTCCGGTGATACCACTTTCTCCTGCCGTTTCGTCTACGACCTCTGGTACTGGGGCGATGACCCTTCTACCACCAATGTCTATCACCCCAACGGCCACATGTACTACTACGATACCTCTGGCAACACAACACTGATAAGATAAGAGCCTATGAAAAAGATTTTCGCAAGATACTTTGTCATACTGACTGCACTTACAGTGCTGCTGGGCCCTTCGTGCGTGAGGGAAGATGACTTTTTTGAAAAGGAAACTGTCGTCAGTCACGACGACGGCACCGTTTCCCTGGACGGCAGCCTTATCCTTCCTTATGCCCAGGACCAGGGAGACTGGATTACCACCAAAGGTGCAACAATGGGCGAGGAAACGCCCAAGGTAAAATTCCTTTACCTGGCTGTTTTCAGCGCCGGCGACATCCTTTATGAGATTGTGAAGGCAAAGCCTGGTACCCAGTCCCACCCTACTGCCGAGGAAGCCGGTTTTAACTGCGGTTCAGAGTCCGAGAATTACATTACCAAATTCCACGTAGACAAACTCACCAGCGTTACTTCCGGCGACCGTTACATCCAGTTTATCGCCACCACCAAGGCCATTCCTGAATTCGAAAACATGGAGATGAACCTGGTGGACGAAGGAACATTCGTGCGTACATTGGTTACCAACAACGGCGGTCTGGCCTATTGGGGCCGCAGGCACTTCACTTCCATTTTGGAGACCACAAACATGCACGGAATCAAGATGATCCGCAACTTTGCCAAGGTAAAGGTGAAAGTGGCAGATGGAGTATCCAACTTCCGTATTCTTGGATTCAAGGTTTTCAATACTCCCGTATATGGCACGATTGCTCCCTTCAATACGAATACGGAAGACTATCAGACTGTTGGTACCGAGATTCAAATCAACTTTAATCGCTTTGCCAATTACGAACTGGCCGCAGAGCAGAACGCTCCGTACTCCTGGCTCACCAATACGGATATGTATTACGGCTTCATGCCGCCGATAGTCGAGTATAATTCCTGGAGCAGCTATTATTCCTCCGACGGCACGGACACCATGGATGACAACGAAATGTGGATAGATCCGGCCGAGGCGGATTATCTCTACGAGTGCTCCTACCGTCCGGACCAGAACCCGTTCATTATCCTCAAGGCCGAGTTCAATGAAAGCGGCACATGGAGGACATATTATTATAAGGCAGACTTCGTGTACAAGGATCTGTTTGAAGATCCTGATACACATGCGATGACGGGTACCGGAGACAACATCTATTACAACATCCTCCGAAACTTTTGCTACACCCTCAACATCACGGGTGTGGACGGAAAGGGCAGCTCTTCCGTGTACGACGCCGTCAATAGCATCGCCCTTAATAACTTCGAGGGTTCCACCATGGCCCAGGAGCTTACTAATATCGCCAACGACGACAGCCGCCTGTACGTGAGCAAGACGGACATCCTCATTACATTCGGAACCTCCTTCACCATGTACGTGAAGAGCGGCACCGGCACAAACTTCGCCACTGACGATAACGGAAGCATCACCGCGGAAATCCGCGATGCCACCAACGGAAGCAACATCGTATCATCTGCTTCCAACATCACCATCGCAGGCAGCAATGTGACCAGCGGAGTTTACAGCGGCTGGCGTGAAGTTACAATCAGGTGTGCAGACCCCGAGTCTCTCAAGCCCGGTGAAGTGTGGAAACAGCCCATAGTTTTCAAGAACGGCAGCGGCCTCACCAGAACGGTGAACCTCACGCTCCGCCGCCCCTTCTCCCTTTCGGTTGATGCCCAGGACTATGTGCCCCCCGTCAAGGGAGAGGAAGTATGGGTAGACTTCAATGTGCCTGCCGGCCTTACCGTGGCGCGCTTCCCCCTGTATTTCTACATCGAGCAGGAAGAGAACACGATGTACCCCAAGCCGCTTGCGTCCGGAGCGAACGAGACCCTCACCGTGGAGAACGGCCCAAGCCTGATCCCCGGCCATACCAAGAACAACTACTATTACCGCAGGACCATCAGCTGGGACGAGTATACGGCAACGCCTACCGACATTAACGGCATCAAGACCTTCCGCAGCTATTTCAAGACCATGGTGGAGGAAAGTGCCACCACCGTATGGGTAGTGGCAGCTCCTGATAACGACTTCTACTATCCTGTGGACGACGGCAACAACTCCACCAACAGGGACACCTTCGCAAACGAAATGGAAGAGGGCAACCTATACTTCGACGTCTACGGAATGCAGCTGAAGGTGGGTCAGAAAGCCACCAACAAGGCCACTTCCAACGCCGGTGCCCCCATCGTGTACACATCTTCCGATACCTCGGTCGCAAAGGTGGACCAGAACGGCGAGGTGGAAGCCATCGGTGTAGGGACCGCAACCATTACGGCCTCTGCCGATGCCTACAGGAACTACACAGCCGCAGATCCCGTTTACTACGAAGTGACAGTTACTGCGGATGAACTCAGTAAGCTCTCCGTCAAATGGAAGACTGAACCCACGTTTGTGGTAAAGGTGGGCTCCGATGTTCAGACCCAGGGCGAATACACCGTTGATTCCGGATACACCGGATTTCCCGTTGCCACGTACTCATCGGCCGATAACAGCATCGCCACCGTATCTGCAAACGGTACTGTGCACGGAGTGTCTGCCGGATATGTCCTCATCACCTATTCCGTGACTGCTCCCGCCGGAAACGGCTATGCAGCAGCAACCCAGTCGGTGCATTATGAGATCCAGGTTACGGCAAACAAGGCTGCATCCGGTACCATCCACCATGAGGAGACCTTCCTTGGTCCCACCATGGGAGACTACTACATAGTTCAGGAAAGGGTTTCCGATGGTGAAACCTGGAATACCGGAAATGACAGGACAGCAGACTTCGTCCGGCTCACATGGTTCAGCGCAGGCCGCTGCTACAGGCACCTGTGGTATCCTTATTATAACGTAGGTTCAGGCATGTCCTTCGGCGTAGCACAGTCGGCATGGGGTGCCATTGAAGAACCCACAGACCGCTGGAACGTAAGCGAAGGCGTGTGGGAAACCGACTATCACAATGCCCGTTTTGCCGGCTATTCCAGGATATCGTCAAAGGATATAGACCTCTCCTGCTCTGCAGGAGCCACGATCACCTTCTATCACGCAGGTAACTACTTCTCCGACCCGGCGCATCCCGACGCCCGCGCCAATATGAGGTCGGACGCCAAAATGCGTTTCAGCAAAGATGGCGGCAACACCTGGAGCGATCCGGTGAACATCAACTATCCTCCAGGAACAAACTGGATCTATATCAAGGCCCAGGCGGAGATTCCGACTGACTATCTGGTTTCGAACTTCCGCGTAGCATTCGAGTGCGAGAGCTTCCCCGATCACTTTACACAGCTCTACTTCACTACCGCGGACGGAAATACCACAACGACCACGAACACGGGTTATCCTGTTTACTACGATGTGATAACTGTTGGCTCAGAGCAGCGTGTAACAACAAGCTACACTCACACCAACACCGGTTATCCCGTCACCGTAACGATGGACGACGGACGTGCCGGTACCTGGGAAATCAAGAACCTTATCATTTCCGAAAACTAATGTACACCACATAAACGGCCGACCGCCAAGGGCCTGATGCTGTTCTCTACTATGTTTCGTCTATCGTAAGCATCCGGATAAGTACTATGAAGCGAACGTTTTGACACCGGAGCAGAGGTTTGATATTTTGCAAAATATGCGTAATTTTGCACTGAACCCCAAACATGTCGACAGACGGCACTAAAGTAAACAAATGAAATCTCTCTTCCAACTCAAATGGGTGGCGGCGGCCCTTCTTGCCTGCACGGTTGCCATATCCTGCAAAAAGGACAATCCCACGCCTGTTGCCGCGCCGGATACCTATGAGGTGGCCGTGACGGACTTCTCCGCCACCAGGGGCACGTTCCACATTGGCGGAAAGCTCTACATCCCCAATGGCCTGGAAGGCAAAAAACCGGCCGTCATCCTGTGCCACGGCCTCTTTGCCTCTTACGTGAAGATGGAGCCCTACGCCCAGGCTGCCGCCAAAATGGGCATCATGGCCGTCTGTTTTGACTTCGTGGGAGGTCCCGCGGGCAAAAGCCTGAGCGACGGAGACATCGCCAAGGACAATTCCGTCCTCACGGAGATAGAAGACGTTACAGCCGTATACGATGCCTTGGCCAGCCGGGCAGACGTAGATCCCTCCCGTATTGTGGTGATGGGCGCCAGTCAGGGCGGCCTGGTGTCTGCGCTGTTTGCCGCCAAGTACCCCTCCCGCGTGAAAGCCCTGGGGCTGTTCTTCCCCGCCTTCAACCTCCCGGATTACGTGAGAACCGGCGTGAAAACCCTCTTCGATGATAACCTGGACGCCATACCGGAGGAAGGCCTGGGCACCAAACTTCTGGGCATCGACCTGGGTGATGTAAACTATACGTTCTCCCCCAAGTATATCCGGGATGCCTATGGCATAGACGCTTACGGAACCATCGGCAACTATAAAGGTACCGTCAACATCATTCACGGAGATCAGGATATTGTTGTTCCCCTTGAATACACGCAGGAAGCCCTGAAGGTATATAAGAATGCCCACCTGGATGTGCTCCCCGGCCAGGGCCATGTCTTTGACCAGAACGGGATTGACACAGCAACCGCCATCCTGCAAAAGTGGTTCCCCACGGTTTTGTAAATTCCATAAACACTAAACTATGACCTTTACCATGATTGTGGAGCTGCTCATTGTGCTGGCAGCTTTGTATGTGGGTTCCCGTTACGGGTCCCTGGCGCTGGGTGCCATCAGTGGCATCGGCCTGGCTATACTGGTCTTTGGCTTCGGCCTAAAACCCGGCACGCCGCCCACGGACGTGATTTACATCATCATTGCCGCCGTCACCTGCGCAGGTTCTCTCCAGGCTTCCGGCGGTATGGACTGGATGATCCAGATTGCAGAAAAGATGCTCCGCAAGCACCCGGACCACATCACCTTCCTGGGTCCCCTGGTCACCTTTTTCCTCACCGTCCTGGTGGGCACCGGCCATGTGGTGTACACTATTATGCCCATCATCTGCGATATTGCCCTCAAAAAGAATATCCGTCCGGAGCGCCCCTGCGGCGTGGCGTCCGTTGCCTCGCAGGTGGGCATCACCTGCTCCCCCATCGCCGCGGCCGTGGTGGCCTTCGTCACCATTTCCAACGCCAACGGCTACATGGTGAGCATTCCGCAGGTGCTCATGGTAACCATTCCCGCCTGTGTGATAGGCCTTATGTGCGCCGCCGCAGCCTCCTATAAGCGCGGCAAGGACCTGGACAAGGACCCCGAATTCCTCAGAAGAAAGGCCGATCCGGAGATGTACCAGTACATGTACGGCAACTCCGCCACCACGCTGGACAAAGTGATTACCAAGGAAGCCAAAGCCTCCGTATACGTGTTCCTGAGCGCCCTGGTGGTGATTGTGGGCTTCGCCTTCTGCCAGATGATTCATGTGGCCGATGGCAACACCCTCGCCAAGGCCATCAACCTGCCCAAGATGAATATCTGCATCCAGATTATCATGCTGGCCGCCGCTGCCGCCAACATCATGTTCTGCAAGGCCCAGCCCAAGAAGGCTGTTGCCGGCGCCGTGTGGCAGAGCGGCATGGTGGCCGTTGTGGCCATCTACGGCATTGCCTGGCTGGCCGATACGTACTTTGGCAACTACATGGACCAGATGAAGCTCATGCTCACGGACCTTGTAACCAACTACCCCTGGAGCATCGCCTTTGTGTTCTTCCTGGTGAGCGTCCTCATCAATTCCCAGGGCGCCGTAGTGGTGGCCATGCTGCCGCTGGCCTATGAACTGGGCATCGCCGGTCCCGTGCTCCTGGGCGTGTTCCCGAGCGTATACGGCTACTTCTTCATCCCCAACTACCCGTCCGACATCGCCACCGTGAACTTCGACCGCAGCGGCACCACCGTTATCGGCAAGTACCTCCTGAACCACAGCTTCATGATGCCGGGCCTGATCAGCGTATTTGTGTCCACGATTGTGGCGTACCTAATAACCAATGTTATTTTTGCCGGCTACTTTGCCAGCTTTATCCAGTAAACCCTTATGAGTAATACTCCTACCCCGCATATCGGCGCCAAGAAAGGCGAGATTGCACCCTTTGTCATCATGGCCGGAGACCCGCTGCGCGTCCAGTTCATGGCGGAGCGCTACCTGGAAAACCCGGTACAGTTCAATAAAGTCCGCGGCATGCTGGGCTACACGGGCACCTACAAAGGCAAACCCGTGAGCGTGATGGGACATGGCATGGGCATTCCCTCCATCTCCATCTACACCTATGAGCTTTTCAACTTCTACGATGTCAAGACCATCGTCCGCATTGGCTCCGCCGGCGCCTGCCACGAAGGCCTCAAGATTGGGGACCTGGTGCTGGCCATGGGCGCCTGCACCGACTCCAACTACGCCGCCCAGTACCAGCTGCCCGGCACCTTTGCACCCATTGCCGACTTTGGCCTGCTGCAAAAGGCCGTGAACAACTGCGAGCGTTTCGGCTATGACTATATGGTGGGCAACGTGGTGTCGTCCGATGTCTTCTACTCCGCCAATCCGCAGACGGACAAGTGGATGAAGATGGGCGTATTGGCCGTGGAAATGGAAGCCGCCGCCCTGTACATGAACGCCGCCTACACGGGCAACAAGGCCCTGGCCATGTTCACCGTGTCGGACCACCTCATCACCGGCGAAGTCACCACCGCAGAGCAGCGCCAGAACACCTTCACCCACATGATGGACGTAGCCCTGTCGCTGGTGTAAGCACGCCGTGACAGCTAACCCGCTGTCTATCAGCATAAAACACAATAATCCTCGTTCAAAATCTGAACGAGGATTATTCTATAAGCACCTCTGTGACAGACACTTAGCTGTCACGGGGAAACCTACTTCACCATGCCGCTGAAGCCCATGAAGGCCAGGGCCAGGATGCCCACGCTGATGATGGCGATGGGAACGCCCTTGAAGGCCTTGGGCACGTTGTTCAGGGCCAGGTGTTCGCGGATGCCGGCAAAGATGACCATGGCCAGGCCGTAACCCAGCGAGGTGGCAAAGGCATACACCAGGGCCTGGCCCAGGTTGAGCATGCCGCCGGGAACAAAGGCGAACTCCTTGGTAACCACGTTGATGGCCACGCCCAGCACCGCGCAGTTGGTGGTGATCAGGGGCAGGAAGATACCCAGGGCCTGATACAGGGACGGGGACACCTTCTTGAGCACAATCTCTACCATCTGCACCAGCGCGGCAATCACCAGGATGAAGGCGATGGTCTGCAGGAAGGTAATGCCAAACGGAACCAGCAGGTACTGGTTAATCAAATAAGTAACCAGCGTAGCCAGCGTAATCACAAAACATACGGCCATGGACATACCCGTGGCGGTGGACAGTTTGTTGGACACGCCCAGGAAGGGGCAGATACCCAGGAACTGCGCCAGGACGATATTGTTGACAAAAATCGCCGAGATAATAATCAGAAAGTACTCCATAGCCTAGTTCTTTTTAAGATATTTGTTGAACAGGACCATCAGGTAGCCCAGGCACAGGAAGGCGCCGGGAGCCATCACGAAGGCCAGCATGCCGTCGTGGCCGCCGATGAAGTTGAAGCCGAAGGCACTGCCGGAACCCAGGATCTCACGCACCAGGCCCAGCACCGTGAGCGAGCAGGTGAAGCCCAGACCCACGCCAATGCCGTCCAGGGCGCTTTCTCCTACGCCATGCTTGTTGGCAAAAGCCTCTGCGCGGCCCAGCACAATGCAGTTCACCACGATGAGCGGGATGAACAGGCCCAGGGTCTCGTACATGGCCGGGGTGTAGGCCTGCATCAGGAACTGCAGCAGGGTTACAAAGGTGGCAATCACCACAATGTACACCGGAATGTGCACCTTGTCCGGCACCACCGGCGCAATGGCGGAGATGGCCATGTTGGACAGCACCAGCACAAAGAGGGTGGCCAGGCCCATCGACAGGCCGTTAATGGCCGATGTGGTAGTGGCCAGCGTAGGGCACATGCCCAGCAGCAGGACGAACGTGGGGTTGTTCTTTACCAGTCCGTCGGTAATCAGTTTGAACTTACTCATTGCTCTGTCCTCCTTCTTCTACGGGTTTGGTGGCACCGGAAGTAGCATCCGGGGCCTGCAGCATATCAAACGCCACCAGGGCATTCTCCACGGCCTGCGCATAGGCGCGGGAAGTGATGGTGGAAGCGGTGATGGCATCTACATCGCCACCGTCTTTCTTGACGATAAGCTTTTTCACGGACGGGTCGAAGCCCTGCCACTGGGACACGAACTTGGCGTCCGAGGTGCACTTGGCGCCCAGGCCCGGCGTTTCGCTGTGGGCAAGCACGGAGGTGTTGTACACCACGCGGTCCGGCGTAATGCCCACCATGAGGGTGAGGTTGCCGCCGAAGCCCACCACGGTGGACTCGATGGCATATCCGGCCAGGTCTTCTCCGTTTTTGGCCTCATAGTAAGGGAAATCCTTGCCCAGGGCCTCTACAAACTGACGCTCCCCCGCCGTCTCAAAGGCGGGAAGAACCTGGGCGATGGCCCGGTTGGTCTTTTCTGCGGCAGCGGCCTCGATGGGCTCCTTGGTAAGCGCATAAGCGCCGCCCAGGATGGCCGAGCAGAACAGGCAGGTGGCTCCGAGCACCAGCACCATATTGGTTAAATTGGATTTTGCAGCCATGTTATTTCCTCCCGAATTTTTTCTGTTTAAACCACATATTCAGCAGCGGAACCACCGAGTTCATGATGAGGATGGCGAAGGAAACGCCCTCCGGATAGGAGCCGAAGTAACGGATCATCATGGTTAGGAAGCCGATGCCTACGCCAAACACCACGCCGCCCCAGAGGCTCATAGGCGAGGTCACATAGTCCGTGGCCATAAAGCAGGCGCCAAGGATGAGGCCGCCGGTGAGGAGGTTGAACAGCGGGTCCGTGAAACGGGTGGGGTCCACACTCCAGAAGATGCAGGAGGTCAGGGCCACGGTGGCAAAGATGCTCAGGGTAATCCAAGGCTTGATGACCTTGCGGCAACACAGGTACACAAAACCGGCCAGGAGCGCCAGGGCGCACACTTCACCGGCGCTGCCGCCCAGGTTGGCAAACAGCAGGTCCTTGTAGTTGTAGGCGGCCGTCAGGTCCTGTACGGAAGCACCCTGCAGCAGGCCTTCCTGGATGGCGCCCAGCGGGGTGGGACCGGAAACGGCATCTACGCCGAACAGGCCCTGCGGCTGGCTCCAGGTGGTCATATACGTAGGGAAAGAGACCAGCAGGAACACACGGCCCACCAGGGCAGGGTTCCAGATGTTCTGTCCCAGACCGCCGAAGGTCATCTTGGCAACGCCGATAGCCACCACTGCGCCGATGAAAACCACCCACCAGGGCGTGGTGTACGGCACGTTCAGCGCCAGCAGAATACCCGTAATGACGGCCGACCAGTCGCCAATGGTTGACGGCTGTTTAAGCATGTACTTGGTGATGGCCCATTCCAGCAGCACGCAGGAAGCCACACTCACGCCCAGCACCAGCAGTTCCTGCCAGCCGTAGAAGACCACGGAGCAGATAACGGCCGGGATAAGGGCAATCACCACATCCAGCATCAGGGACTTGGTAGAGACCTTGGAATGGATATGGGGAGAAGGAGATACTAATAACTTGCTCATAGTCTTTTACTTTTTAGCAGCTTCTGCAGCGGCCTTGGCGGCAGCCGCACGGGCGCGGATGGCACCCAGGACAGCGCCCTTGCCCACGCGGATGTTGTCCAGCAGCGGGATTTGGGCAGGACAGGAATACAGGCAGCAACCGCACTCGATGCAGTCCTGTGCAGCGTTGGCTTCACACCCATCCCAATCTTTGGCCTTGGAGAGTTTGTTCAGCAGGAACGGCTCCAGACCCATGGGGCAGGCATCGGCACATTTGCCGCAGCGGATACAGTTGGACTCCGGGGCGCGGCGGGTCTGCTTTTCCGTGAGGAAGAGCAGGGCGCCGGTACCCTTCACCGTGGCCGCCTGCAGGTTGGCAACGGCACGGCCCATCATGGGACCGCCGCTGATCACCTTGGCGGCATCCTCGGGCACACCGCCCAGGAAGTCGATGATGTACTGCAGCGGGGTACCCACACGCACCAGCAGGTTGGCCTGCTTGGGGAAGCACTCGCCCGTAACGGTAACGGAGTTGTCAATGATAGGCTTGTTCTTTTGCACGGCGTCGTACACGGCCAGCGCGGTGGCCACGTTCTGCACCACGGCACCCACGCTGATGGGCAGGGCGCCGGAACCCACCTGACGATGCATCACAGCGTCAATCAGCTGCTTTTCACCGCCTTGCGGGTACATCATCTTCATCACCATCACGTCCATGTCCTTGTAACCCAGCTTGGCAATGACCTCGCGGATGTGGGCAATGGCCTCCGGCTTGTTTTCCTCGATGGCGATGGTGCAAGGCACGCCGCCCATGGCCTTCTGCAGCAGGGCGGCACCCACCACCACCTGCTCGCCTTTCTCCAGCAGGGTGCGGAAGTCCGAGGTGAGATACGGTTCGCATTCGCAACCGTTGATAATCACGCGCTCGCACTTGGAGCCCGGAGGCGGCGACAGCTTCACATGCGTGGGGAAGGTAGCACCGCCAAGGCCCACGACGCCGCCCAGACGGATTTTCTCGATAATGGCCTTGGAATCTTCCGGAATGGCGGTGACAAGGGTTTCCGAGCGGTCGATGCTCTCCAGCCATTCGTCGCCCTCCACAGCAATCTCGATGTGCGTGGAAGGACGGCCGGCAAGGTCGGCCCGCGGGGCGATGGATTTCACCGTGCCGGACACGGAAGAGTGGATGAAGGCACCCACAAAGCCGCCGGGCTGGGCAATCACCTGGCCCACTTTCACTTTGTCGCCCACGGCCACGCAGGGCACCGACGGAGCGCCGATGTGCTGGGCCACGGAAATGTACACGGTAGGGGCGATGGGAAGCGGCTGGATGGCGCACTCCCGGGAGATTTTGCTGTCGTGCGGGTGTACGCCGCCGATACTGAATGTATGCTTACTCATTGGTAGCCTCCTTCTTTACAGGTTCTGCTGCAGCCTTGGCGGCTTCGGCGGCCTTGGCAGCCTCTGCGGCCTCTTTGGCCTTCTGCTGACGGACCTTGATGCGCTCTTTCACGGCATCCTTGTCCAGCGGCTTGGGGAAGTTCACGCCATGGATGGCGCCGGTGGGACACATGGCCTCGCACTCGCGGCACAGCTTGCACTTGGCCGGGTCGATATAGGCCAGATTGCCCTCCACCGTAATGGCTTCGTGCGTGCAGGTTTTGGCGCAGATGCCGCAGCCGATGCAGGCGTTGGCGCAGGCCTTCTTGGCCACGGGGCCCTTGTCCTTGTTTACGCAGGAGACAAACTCACGCATGCCGCGCGGGCCCATCGGCCGGAGCTCGATGATGTGCTTGGGGCAGGCCTTCGCGCAGGCGCCGCAGGCGGTGCACTTCTCCTGGTCCACCACCGGAAGGCCGGTAGCGGGATCCATGGAAAGGGCGCCGAACTGGCAGGCAGCCACGCAGTCTCCGCAGCCCAGGCAGCCATAGGCACAGCCCGTGTCACCGGTATACAGCAGGGACTTCACATAGCAGGAAGGGTAGCCGTCGTACTCGTTTACCTTGGGCCGAGCCTCGCAGGTGCCGTTACAACGGACAACGGCTACCATCGGAGCCTTGGCTTTTACCTCGTACCCCAGGATAGCCGCCACCTTGGCCATGGTGTCGTTGCCGCCCACCGGACAGAAGTTGTTGTCCAGGTTGGGAGCCTTTACCGCAGCCTCTGCAAACGCACGGCAGCCGGCAAAGCCGCAACCACCGCAGTTGGCACCGGGCATAGCCTTTTCCACCTCGTCGATGCGGGGGTCTTCCTCCACCTTGAAGCGCTGGGCCACCAGGTACAGGACGAGCGCCAGCACCAGACCGAGGACGGTCACCACTGCGATTGTCCAAATAAATGCATTCATAACTTATCCTTTTATTGTGAAAATATATTCGTTCTTGAGCTTGTCCCTAAAAAGGTACAGGAGCAGGTAATACAGGCCCACGGCAACCAGCGCACACACGCCCGTCACCACCTCCCCTACATGCAGGGCCGACAGGGGCAGCACCACCGCCAACAGCACCAGCAACGGAATAAAGTAGGCCAGCCACACGGCTTTCATGCCCATGGAGGCCTTGAGCAGCACTTCGACCTCGTCCCCAACGCCATAAAAGGCATACGGATCCGTGGGCACCTCCACCAATTTTTCTGCCATCTCTCCCATGCCGCACAGACCGGCGGCATGGCACTCGGAGCAGGCCCCATGTTGCAAAATAGCCACCGTAGTTACCTGCGGTGTCATTTTTACTACCTTACCCTTATGCGTTACGGCTTCTTTCATGGTTTGTATTGCTTTAACCAGCACCAGCAGGCACCTACCCGGAGCGGGGCCATGACGCCCAGCGGCACATAATAGCCGTCGTCCGAGAACCAAAACTTGAGTTCCTGGTCTCCTTCGAACATGGCACCCTGCACCACCGAGCAGGTAAAGAGCAGGGCGTTGCGTTTGCCCATCTTGCGCACATTCAGCTTTTCGCGGCCATGGAAGGTGAGAACCACATCAAAGATGGTATCGTCAATGGCAAAACTGAGCCTGTACTTGTCCCCGACTTTCATGCGGGACAGGTCCATGGTGCGGAGGTAGAAGATGAGCGCCGGCAGGTCATAGGCACATTCGTGCAGGGGAATCTCATAGTGCTCGTCTCCCCTGCCATTGAAATTCACGTCTGCGTGAATCACGTTGTTGGGCCAGTCGTAATTGTACAGGTTGGTGGCCGTGTAGCCGCCCTCGTAGGTGTCGCGGGTGAATTTGAGCGGTTTAAGGTCTGCTATGGTGAGCCAGCTATGGAAGTTTTCCCGCATCTTGAAGAAAAGGTCAAAGAACGGGGCCGATTTTACCCGGAAGTTCACGTGGAAGGAGGGCTCCCCGTTGAACCGCAGGGTATCCAGGTCAATATAAGCCAGCCCTACTTCCGTGTTCACCGCGCCCCACTTGTACATAAGACTGAGGGTAATCTGCTCCCCGTCCCGGAACGGGTACTCTTCTCTGGTGGGAATGCACCCCTTGCCTTGTCCGTTAACGGTAACGGATATCAACAAACTCAGTATGAGGAGCTTCCAACGCATCTTTAGAATTCGCTTTGGGCGTCGAAATCATAGTTGGAAGGTTCGCCGGCGGCAGGCTCGTTGGCCGCGCTGGCCACCGGTCCCCGCTGGGCGTACATGTCCAGGCTCTGGTCCGGCTCCACAAACTTCACCTGATTGGCCTTGTACTTCATTTCAATGTCACAGACCTCGCCGTTACGGTGTTTGGCAATGACAATGATGGCCTTTTCTTTGTCTTCCGGATTGTCGCTCATGCCCACGAAGTCCGGGCGGTGGATGAAGATGACCATATCCGCATCCTGCTCAATGGAGCCGGATTCACGGAGGTCGCTCAGCTGCGGCTTGCCGGTACCGCCCGTACGCTGCACCGCGTTACGGGACAGCTGGGACAGGGCGATGATGGGAATATTGAGCTCCTTGGCCGTGGCCTTGAGGGTACGGGAAATGGCCGCCACTTCCTGTTCGCGCAGGCCGCGCAGCTCCACCGGGCCCTGCATGAGCTGCAGATAGTCCACCACAATCAGGCGCACCCCCTTTTGCTTGACCAGGCGCTTGGCCTTGGTGCGGAACTCCATGATGGGAATGCCGGGGGTATCGTCAATATACAACGGCGCCTTGGCCAGGCGCTTGAGGGTATCTTCCAGCTGCACCCACTCGAAGGGTTCCAGCTTGACGCCGCCTTTGATTTTTTCTCCGGAAAGGCCGGACTCTGTGGTAATCAGACGTTTACCCAGCTGGTCCGCGCTCATTTCCAGGGAGAACACCGCTACCGGCATATTGGCTTCCACGGCGGCATTGCGGGCGATGTTAAGCGAGAAGGCTGTTTTACCCACCGACGGACGGGCCGCCAGGATAATAAGGTCGCTCTTTTGCCAGCCTTGCGTTACACGGTCTATGGAAGGATAGCCGGAGGGCACGCCGGAAGGGCCGGTAATGTTTTGCAGCTCCTGCAGGTTGTCCAGCACGGAATTGATGATGGAACCAATGTCCTGGACATCGCGCTTGACGTTGTTCTGAATGGCGGCAAACACCTTGGTTTGCGCGTTGTCTATGAGGTCATCCACGTTGGTGGATTCGTCAAAGGACTGCTTCAGAATGTCGTACGAGGCGCTAATCAAATCCCGCTGGATGGTCTTCTGCTTGAGGATTTTGATGTAGTACTCGATATGGGCAGCCGCGCCTATATTCTGCGACAGGTTAGCCAGGACCACCGGTCCGCCGATGGCTTCCAGGTTCCCCTTGGCGCGCAGTTTCTCGCTCACGGTGACAAGGTCCACGCTCACGTGCTCGTTCACCAGCTCGCTCATCGCCTCAAAGATCATGCGGTGCTGGGGATCGTAGAAACACGACGCCGAGAGCTCCTCCATTGACTCGTCAATGGTGGCGGGCTCAACGAGCATGGCGCCCAGTACAGCCTCTTCTACATCCAGGGCCTGCGGGGGCTTGTTCCCCATCAGGGTCTCCAGATTCTCGGGCTCCTGCGGGCGGGACCGTTTGCGGCTGGCCTCGGGCATACTACTTCTGGTCGAAATCCGGGTTGATGATGATGCGGCCGCAGTGCTCGCAGATAATGAGCTTGCGGTTGGAGGCAATCTCTACGCGGCGCTGGGGCGTGATGGTGTTGAAGCAGCCTCCGCAGGAGTCGCCGTTGTAGATGCCCACCACGGCCAGGTGGTTGTGCACGCTGGCGCGGATGCGCTCATAGGCGCTCATGGTACGGGCGTCGATCTTGGCGGCGCACTCGTCCCGGCGGGCACGCAAGACAGCCTCTTCCTTGGCGGTTTCTTCTACGATGGTATCCAGCTCTTCCTTCTTGGCTTTGAGGTCTTCCGTGCGGATGCTCAGGCGGTCTTTGATCTCGTCCAGCTCCGCCTTCTTGGCACCAATCTCATAGCGGGTGTCGTTGATGGTCTTTTCATCAATCTGGCGCAGCAGCTCCTGGTTCTCGATTTCCTTGTTCAGGGAGTCGTACTCACGGGAGTTGGAGATGGTCTCCAGCTGGCGCTGATATTTTTCGATGATGCTCTCGTGCTCCGAGATGGACAGTTTGGCGGCTGCAATATTGCGGTTGAACTGGTCCACAATGGCGGAGATGGCGGCGCTGCGCTCCTTCAGGGTGGCAATCTCTGCCTCCAGAGCAGCCACCTCTGCGGGAAGCTCACCACGCAGCTGGATAATCTTGTCAATCTCGGAATCCGCGGCCTGGAGTTCATAGAGGGTCTTCAGTTTCTCCTCCACGGGCATGTCGGAATCGGCGAAACTCTTCTGCAGAGACACAAAGGTTTCCCTGTTGTCAATGGGAGCCTCCACTTTCTTGGCGGCGGTGGTTTTCTTGGTTGTTGCCATAAAAATATAAATCGATTTATTTTTTCTTACACTACGAAATAGTGGACCGGATTGCTCCTGTCCAGTACGGCACTTTTGTAGCTTGCAAAGGTAGGAAAATTTTTCCGTATCTCCGTTAAGAAAATGTCCACAATCTCCACTTCGCTCTCAAAATGGCCGATGTCCATGACCATAAAGCCCTCCTTGGTAAAGAACTGGTGGTAGGAAATATCGGCCGTAATGTAGAGCTGGGCACCTTTTGCCAGGGCCTGGGGAATCTCCCCTTGCCCGCTGCCGCCCAGGAGCGCCACCTTGGTGATGGGTGTCTCCAGCGGTTTGGAACTCTTGATTACCTTGAGGCCGAATTTTTCCTGCACATAGCGCAGCGCTTCCTCCCCGGTCATGGGCCGTGGAAGGTCCCCGATGCAGCCCAGGCCCACGGTGCCGTCTTCTTCCGGTACCATGATGCTCACGTTTTTGAGCTCCAGCCTGCGGGCCATGGCGCCGCTCACCCCGGCAATCACTTTGTCTGCGGTGGTGTGGGCCGCATACACAGCCACGCCATGCCGCACAGCACGCATCACCGCCGCACCCACCGGGTCCTGTGCATTGATGCGCCGGATGCCCTTGAAGATGAGCGGGTGGTGGGTTACCACCATGTCACAGCCCTTCTGAACGGCCTCGTCAATGAGTTCCGGCGTGCAGTCGAACCCAACCAGCACCCCGTGTACCTCGTCCTCCGGACTGCCGATAAGCAGCCCGCTGTTGTCCCATTCCTCCTGAATGCGCAGCGGCGCAAACACTTCCAGCGCCGCAGTAATATCCCCTACTTTCATAGGCCGTTACGTACAGCGACCAGTTGGGCGCGGATATCCTTGAGCTTTTCGATGGCCTTCACGCGACGCTCCACGCTGCGGTGGTCTTCCGTGAGGCGCTGCTTGGCGCCCTCCAGCGTGAGGCCCTGGTTCTTCAGGAGAAACTGCACCTGCTTCAGGGTTTCAATATCCTCCGGGTGATACAGCCGGTTCCCCTTGGCGTTTCGCTGGGGATGGATGAACTTCTCGAAATAGTTGCTCCAGTAGCGCACGGCCGAGGCATTCTCCCCCAGCATCTGCGCTACTTCGCCCATTGTGTAAACTAACTTTCCCATAGTGCACAAATATAACAAAAAAAGAGTGAAAACTCACCCTTTTTTGTTTGGTTGATGCGAGAAACTGCGGCGCGGGCCCTCGGCCTCCAGCCACCGGTCATGGTCAAAGGCCTCCCCGGGGAAGGCATACGTCCCGTCATGGTCGATGCAAAACGCCAGGTACGTAATGGGCAGCCCCATCTCCAGGAACATCTTTTCATAGAACGTCTGCACCTGCGTAACCTCCGCCGGAACAGCGGAACAATTCGCATAAATATCACTCTCTGAAGTCTTTACTTTCAGGTCATTGACTTTCACGACAGCCTGGGTGTACTCGTACAGGTAGCGGGAGTCGGTTTTGAGGTGGACGATGCCACCGGGCTTCAGGAACTTGCGGTAGCGCTCCAGAAAGAGCGGAGAGCTGAGCCGGGCGTTCTCGCTGCCGCGGAGCTGCGGGTCACTGAACGTGAGCCAGATTTCGCTCACTTCCCCGGGGCCGAAGAACGCGTCAATGAACTCGATCCGCGTCCGGAGGAACGCCACATTCGGGAGCGCCTCCTCCGTGGCATACTTGGCACCCTTCCACAGGCGCGCGCCTTTGATATCCACCCCGATGTAATTGATTTCCGGATGCCTGAGCGCCAGGGCAATGGTGTAGTCCCCCTTGCCGCACCCGAGCTCCAGCACAATGGGATGGTCGTTGCCGAACATCTCCCGGCCCCAGTTCCCTTTGATGGCGTGGTCCCGAAGGCGCAGCTCCCGCGTGCCGGGCTCTTTGTCCAGCACCTGGGAAGCGTCCGGCTGCAACAGGCAGCGGAAGGTCTCGTTCTCCGCGAATTTCTTTAACTTACCGTGTCCCATTAGTCCTTTTTCGCAGGCTTTTTGCTGCGGTTCTTGCGGCGGCGCTTTTTCTTTTCCGGGTCGAAGCGGTTAATGGCATCGTCCCCCACCGCCGAGATGAATTCCGGTGCGGCCACCTGCTCCTCATGCAGCGTGGCGGGTTTTTCGCCACGACGGTTCATGGCCTGGATTTCCCGGACCTCCGCGGCCGGGAGCGGGAACGTCTGCGCCAGGGAGCCTTTCTCGTAGGAGAAATACAGCGTTTCCGACAAGATGTCCGTCTTTACCAGCCATGCCTGGCCGTCCTGGAACTCCAGCGGCTCCTGCACCCGCGGAATGCGGGAATGCGCGTCCATGTAGGCCGCCACCTCGTAGTTCAGGCAGCACTTGAGCTTGCCGCACTGTCCCGCCAGCTTTTGCGGGTTCAGCGACAGGTCCTGCACACGGGCAGCAGAAGTGGTAATGGACTTAAACTCAGTGATATAATTGGCGCAGCAGAGCTCGCGGCCACAGATTCCCAGACCGCCGATGAGCCCCGCCTCCTGACGGGCGCCGATCTGCTTCATCTCCACGCGGATGTGGAACTCCTCCGCAAAGTCCTTGATGAGCTGGCGGAAGTCCACACGGCCGTCGGCAATGTAATAGAAGATGGCCTTGGTGCCGTCTCCCTGGAATTCCACATCGCCAATCTTCATCTCCAGGCCCAGGTTATTGGCCAGCACGCGGGCCCGGATCATGGTTTCCTGCTCGCGGGCAATGGCCTCCTGCCAGCGCTGGATGTCGAAGGGACGCGCCTTGCGGTAAATCTTCTTGAACTCCGTCTTGGCGGGGTCCAGCCCCCTGCACTTCATCTGGCGGCCTACGATGGCCCCTTCCAGCGTCACAATGCCCAGGTCGTGCCCCGTGGCAGCCTCCACCACCACCAGGTCCCCGGTTTTGACGCTCTGGCCGGACGCATTCACGTAAATGCCCTTGCGGGTATTCTTGAACCGGACCTCGTAAAAGTCGTCAAACTGTTCCTGGGCGATGCCCTTCAGCGTATCGTATACCTCCAGCTTGCAGCATCCCTGCCTGTATTTGATGTCTGTCTCGCCCGTGGACTCGTCCGACACCACCATACAGCCACGAAAGCAGTCAAACTGAATGGTTTCATTGGATAAATCGTTCATAAACTATATAGTTGATTCACCAAATCGGTGAATAGGATTTTCTGGTTCACATTCCGCTCCACCAGGAGCAAGGCGCGGTCCAGGGCGACCATTCCCCTGCGCGGGAAAGTGGGTTTCAGGGCCCCGGCCATGCGCTTGTAAAAGTCTTCTTCGCCCTCCGGCACACGGGCCAGGGCAGGCATTTTTTGCAGGAAAAAGAGCCGCCTAAGGTCCTCCGAGGCCAATCGGCAAAACGTCTTCTGCTGCTCCCGTACCTTGAGCTCCGCTACGGCCTCGCCGGTTTCCAGCGCCTTGAGCCTGTCGCGCGAGACAATGGCCTCCAGCAGGTCATGGAACAAGTCCGTAAGTGCCTGATTGGACGCATTTTCCCGGGCATGCACCTCCCGCTCCGCCTCCGGCGACAAGGGTTGCACGCGCATGTGCAGGCAGCGGGACGATATGGTCACGAGCACCTTCTCCGGCGCATGGGTGATGAGCACAAACAGTGTCTTTGCCGGCGGTTCCTCCACCATCTTCAGGAGCGCATTGGCCGCCTGGGCATTCATCTTCTCCGGCAAATACACCAGCACCGTCCGGTAGCCGCCCTCCACCGCGCTCAGCGACAGGCGGTCCAGGATGCTCCGGGCCTCATTCACGGAAATATTGCCCTGCTTCCCCTCTATGCCGATAGCCGTATACAGCTCATTCTCAAAGAAATACGGATTCTCCAGCGCCAGTTCCCGGAACTTGCCCAGGAACTGCATGGACACGGGTTTGTCCGAGCCCGCCACCGGAAACACAAAATGGATGTCCGGGTGGATGAGCTTTTGTACGCGCGGCGACCCGCCGTACAGCTCCTCCAGGAAGTTGATGCAGAGCGGAAAAGCCCCGCCGCCGTCGTCCTCGTGCAGGAGCAAGGCATGCGGCACATGCCCGCTCGCCACCATCTGGTGCAGTGCGGCCACTACTTCCGTATTCCCGTAAACGGTCATGCCTTCCGGTTTCCTACGAATTGGGCCAATGCCTCCAAATACTGCCTGGAGGTAGTCTCCGGCAGCACATCCAGGCAGCGGATGGCATCGGCAATAAAACCGTCCATCACCTCCCCGGCCTTGGCAACGCCGTCCTGCGCATGCACAAAGTCCACAATAAGGCCTATCCTCTCCGGATGCTCCGCCGCCTGCGCCACGCGGGCGCGCCACTGCGCGGCTTCATCGGCCGTAACCCCCTCCAGCGCGCACAGCAACGGCTGGGTAATCTTCTGTTCCTTGAGATCCAGCCCCACCGGTTTTCCCAGTGCGGCCGACGACTCGCTGTAGTCCAGGATATCGTCCTTAATCTGGAAGGCCGTTCCCAGCAGGCGGGCAAAGCGCCCCATAGCCGTAACCGCTTCCTCGCTTGCCCGGGCCGATATGGCCGCCGCCGTGGCCGTAGCCTCAAACAGCGACGCCGTTTTGCCGTAGACAATGCGGAGGTAGTCCGCCTGGGAGGTGTCCCCCTTGCCGGCTTTTTCCATTTGCAGCAGTTCCCCTTCCGTGAGGTGATGCAGCGTCCGGGCAAAGATGCGGAGCACCCGCTCCGGCTCCTGCGAAGCCCCCAGGACTTCCTGCATGCAGTTCACCAGCCAGTAATCGCCCACGAGCACCGCCGGGCCGCCGCCCAGGAGTTTGGCAGCCGTGGGAACGCCGCGGCGCTCCACCGCCCCGTCCACCACGTCGTCGTGCAGGAGGGTGGCATTGTGCAGGAGCTCCGCAGCAGCGGCAAAGCGGAGCGTATCTTCCGTGACGCCGCCGCAGGCATCCGCCACCAGCAGTGCCAGCATCGGGCGCAGCATTTTACCGGGATGCTCCCGCAGACGGCGGTTAATGCCGTCCAGCAGGGCAATATCCGAGCGCAGAGACGTGTCTATCCGCGCCTCTACGCGGTCCAGATTGGGCCGCAGATAGGTATAAAGGGCTTGAATGTCCATTAAAAGTTTTCCAGCAGCTGCTCCACCGTTTCCGGGAAGGCGACCAGGTCGATATCGGCCTGGGCCGTCATGCCCGTTGCTACGAAATGGGCAAACAGCGATTTCAGGGGCTCATAGTAGCCGTCCAGATTGAGGGCGTAAATGGGGCCCTCATATTTGTGCAGCTTGCGCAGCGTATGGGTTTCGATAAGTTCCTCCAGCGTGCCGATACCGCCGGGCAGGGCAATGGCCGCCACGGTGTTTTCCCGCATGCGGTCCTTGCGCTGGGACATGGTGTCCGTCCATACCACTTCTGCCACATCCTTTCGCTCCATCCCCGCCATGAAACGCGGCAAAACGGCCACATGCCGGCCGCCCACGCGGATGGATTCGTCCGTAATGGCGCCCATGGTCCCCCGGTCTCCGCCGCCGGAAACGATATCGTAGCCTTTGGCGTGCAGGCCGCGGACCAGCTTCCGCGCCGCTTCGTTGTATTTCGGGTCTATAAGGTTACTCGAAGCACAAAAAATCACCACCTGCTTTCCCATAGCCTAGAAAAACAGACCCAGTGTAATTTTGACGCCCTGGTAATTCCTCAGGTTGGTTAGGCTGTTCAGATCCGTATTGACCAGCTTGTTGCTGTCGTACAGCTTGCCAAAGTTCATGAACCACTGCACGGAAATCTGGATGTGGCTCACCAGCTCAATACCGGCGCCCACACCAAAGCCATACTCAAATTTTTTCTTGGCGTCGTTCAGCACCTGGCTCACTTCACCGTTCAGTTTGTTTAATGCGCCCAGGTCCACGCCGATGAACGGCTCGAACAGGAAATACGGGCGAAGGGCCAGCAGGTCAATGCCCACCTGCGTACCCAGTTCCAGCTCCAGGAAGTTGCTACGGCTATACAGGGAAGATTGTTGGTTCACGTAGGTGGCCTTACCCTGATACACCAGTGCCGGCTGCAGGGCAAAGAAAGGACCAATCTCGAACTTGTACGCTACACCGGCATGGAACAGGCTGGCGTTTTTGGGAAGCAAATCTCCCACGGTGGAGGGAGCTTTGGCGGTGGTCCAACCGCCAATAATACCAAACTGCGCGTTGGCGGCAGTCAGGGTGCCCAGCATCAGGGCCAGCGTGAGAAGGAGCTTTTTCATACGACTAGAGGTTTGCGTTGATTTTTTCCACCAGGGCCGGCTTGGGCATGGCGCCCACGGTCTTGTCCACCTGCTTGCCATCCTTGAAGAACAGCAGCGTGGGGATGCTCATGATGCGGTACTGGGCGGCAATTTCGTCGGCATCGTCCACGTTCACCTTTACCACGGAGATTTTGTCCGACATTTCTTCCTCAACCTCGTCCAGGATGGGGGAAAGCATGCGGCAGGGGCCGCACCAGGTGGCCCAGAAGTCTACGATAACCAGCTTGCTGTCCTGCAGCAGCTCGGTAAAATTGCTATTGGTTGCTACTTTTGCCATAATACTAACTGTTTTAATTCTACAAATATAATGAAAAAATATAAAATAAATGCCCGGTCCAAGCCGGGCATTTATTACAGCGCTTCCTCTACCGGAAGGACGTAGGCCCTCAGGCCCAGCTTGACGTTGGCGGCGTCCGTTTCCCGGAGCGCAGCCATCACCTTGGGAGCCAGGCTGTCTTCCAACACCGTAAGCATCGCATGGTTCTGCGTGGGCCAGGCATGGTTCCCCAGATGCGGTTCCCCATCCACGCTGCCTCTTCCGCCAATCTCCTCCCACACGGTATACCCCCGCTGGCCCAGGCCCTCCAGCAGCTCAACAATCTCCTGATTATACGCCTGATTATACGCAATAAATATAGCCTTCATTTCATGAAGATAAAATGTTAAACGTTACCCCCTCCCGAAACCCCTCCCCTCGGGGGAGGGACTTGTAGGGTGCTTTATTAAGCCTTTTTGCTTTTCGCGCGTCTTCGGGCACGATGTTCTGTGAAGCCACAGTACAAGACCGGGATGAGCACCAGGGTGATGAGCGTTGAGACGCTCAGGCCCCAGGCCACCGTGGTACCCAGGCCGCGCCACATCTCCGAGCCTTCGCCCCGGCCCAGGGCCATGGGCAGCATACCCAGCACAGTGGTGAGCGTGGTCATCAGGATGGGGCGCAGACGGCTCTTGGCCGCCTTCACGGACGACTCCCGCACGCTGTAGCCGCGCTCCTGCAACAGGATGGTATAGTCAATGAGCACGATACCGTTCTTCACCACAATACCCAACAGGATGATAACGCCAATCAGCGACATCACGCCAATGGCCATATCTGCCATCAGGTTACCCATCGCCACGCCCACCAGGGCGAACGGAATGGAGAACATAATGACGAACGGCCCCATGAACGACTCGAACTGCGACGCCATTACCATGTACACCAAAATCACAATCAGGACCACCAGCATGAGCATGTCGCGGAACATGTCCTGCTGATTCTCATAGTCACCGCCAATCTGCCAGCTAAGGCCCTGCGGAAGCGGGTTCTCGCTGAGCAGGCTGGTCACGGTTTCAACGCCCTGGCTCAGGGATTTTCCCTGCGCCAGGATACCGGTCACCTGAATGTAGCGGTCGCGGTTCTTGCGCTGGATGGTGGGCGGCACCTTGGATTCCACAATGCGGCCCAGGTCCTTTACACGGATGCCCCGGCCCTGCTGGTTGTAAATCATGATGTCCTCAATGTCCTCCAGGGAGGTACGGAACTCCGGCGCATAGCGAACGCGAATGTTGTACTCCTCACCGTCCTCACGGTAGAAAGAGCCCACGGAACCGGACATGGCGGCAGACACCGCCGCAGCGGCCGACACGGATGACAGGCCGTTCAGGGCCAGTTTTTCACGGTCGAAGTCTACCTCGTACTCCGGAGTGTACTGGTCACGCGAGAGGATGGCCTGGGCAAACAAGCCGCTGTCCATCATACGATTTCGAACGGCGCGGGCCGCATTCTCCGTTTCCGTGAAGTCGTAGCCGTAAATTTCCAGCTGGACCGACGCACGGCCGCCCATACCGAAGCCTTCCGTCACGTTGAACTTGTTCAGTTCCGGGAACGAGCGAAGGTCTGCACGGACAATATCGGCCAGTTCACTGATCGAGCGCGTACGGTCTTCCATGGAACCCAGGTTGATGTTCATGGAGATGAGGTACGTACCGTTCTGCTGCATGGAGGCAAAGGCGTTGTCCGAATCGGCCTGGCCAAAGCGGTAGCTAAGCACCTGGATTTCAGGAATATCCGTCACCAGCTTCTCGTAAATGCGGGCGGCCACGTCACGCGTGACATCCTGCGCCGTACCGATGGGCAGCTCGATGGTGGCCGTAAGACGGCCGGAGTCTGCGTTGGGGAAATACTCCGTCTTCATGCGCGGCACATAAATGACCATGGTTACGGCAAAGATGACGATGGCCGCCGCCAGCACCCACTTCTTGTGGTTCATGCACCAGGCAATAAGGCGGGAATAACCGGCGGAGATGCCGTCCAGGGCCTTGTTCACCGGGCCGAAGATGAGGGTAAAGAGCTTCCCGCTGTTCTGGTTGTTGTCCATCAGCTGCGAGCACAGCATAGGCACCAGGGTAAGGGCGGCCGTGGTGGACACAATCATGATGATGGACACAATCCAGCCCAGCTGCCGGAACATGATACCGGCCATACCGGAAATCATGGTCAGGGGCAGGAACACGCACAGCATGGTGAGGGTGGATGCAATAACGGAGATACCCACCTCCGCTGTGCCATGCACCGCCGCTTCCTTGGGTTTCTCGCCCCTTTCCAGGTGCGAGGTCACGTTCTCCAGCACCACGATGGCATCGTCCACCACCATGCCGATGGCAATGGACAGGGCGCTCATGGAAATGATATTGAGCGTATTACCCGTTCCGAACAGGTACAGCAAGGATGCCAGGAGGGCGATAGGGATGGACAGCACAACAATGAGCGTACCTTTCAGCCGGCCCAGGAAGAGGAACACCACCAGCATCACCACCAGGAAGGTGATAAGGATGGTTTCCTTCAGGGAGTTGATGGTACGGAGGATATTGGAGGAGTTATCCACCACGGTGGTTATCTTGACATCGGCAGGGAGGGTGTTCTCCAGACGGGCGAGCTCCTTTTTCACTTTGCGGATAACCTCCACCGTGTTGTATCCGGACTGCTTCTGGATAATAATCTGGGCACCGCGGGTACCGTTGGTGTAGGACTCCTGCGACTTTTCTTCCACATCGTCCACAACACTCGCAACGTCACGCAGATACACGGTGCTGCCGCCAAAACTGCCCAGCACCACGTCCAGCAGTTCCGATGGCGACTGGAACTCCTTCTTGATGCGGAGCGTATACGTATCGGAGCCGATGTCGATGCTGCCGGAAGGGATGTTCCGGTTTTCCGCGGCAATGATTTGCGAGATGGCGGGAATGGACAGGTTGTAGGCCTCCAGCTTGGCGGGGTCGCAGTACACCTGGATTTCGCGCTTGGGGGCGCCGGCCACCGACACCGTACCCACGCCGGACACGCGGCCCAGCGGCGTGGCAATCCGATCCTCCAGGAGCTTGTCCAGCGCACTCACGCTTTGGTCCGCCGTGGCGGCCAGAACCATGATGGGCAGTTCGTCAATACTGAACTTGAACAGGAATGGCAGCGAGGCGCCGTCCGGCAGCTGCTGCGAAATCATGTCCAGTTTGTCACGGACGTCGTTGGTGGCTTCGTCAATGTCTGTTCCGTACTCGAACTCCAGCGTGAGCACGGCAATATTCTCACGGGAATTGGAGGTAAGATTCTTCAGGTCCGATACACCGTTGAGGGCGTTCTCCAGCAGCTTGGTGAGGTTGTTTTCCACATCCTCCGCCGAGGCGCCGGGATAGGAGCTCATCACCATGATGGTGTTGGACTCCACATCCGGGAAGTTGTCTACCGGCAGGCGCATGAGGGCGAAAACGCCCAGGATGGCGAATGCCAAGAAGATCAGGCCCGTAGTGACCGGATTATTGACCGCTGTTCTGTAAATACTCATAACACATTCACCTTCACGCCGTCACGCAGGGCGGCCTGTCCTTTCACAACCACCTTCCAGCCATCCTGCAGGCCTTCGAGAATTTCATATTCGGCGCCCATGTGCCGGCCGGTCTTTACCGGCAGGTATTTCACGGTACCGTCTTCCTGGAGCACAAAGATAAAGCGGGTGCCGGTGCCTTCCTGCTTCACCAGGGCCTGGTCCGGGACCACCACGCTGCTACGGGAACCAAAGTTCACCGTTACGCGGGCATACATGCCGGGACGAAGCACCTTGTTCTGGTTGTCCACCACTACCTCGGCCTTGAAGGTGTGGGTGGCGGCGTCAATCACGGGGTACAGACGGTCGATTTTTCCGCGGAAGGTTCTTCCGGGGATGGCATCCACGGTGAGGGTGACGGTATCGCCCTTTTTCACCTTGGTGTATTCGCTCTCGGAGATACCCACCAGCAGTTTCACGGGCACCACCTGCTGCACGGTGAACAGCGGGGCGCTCATGGCGAACATGTCCCCTACGTCAAAATTGCGGGCGGTGACATACCCTGTCACGGGGCTGCGCAGGATGGTGTTTTCCTCTACGTTCTGGTAGTTGGATTTGCGCACCTTATAGCCCAGCTCCGCGGCCTCGAAGTCACTGCGGGACAGGCCGCCTTCCTCGTACAGGCTCTTGATACGCGCGTATTCTGCGTCGTCGTTCTGGATCTGGAGGGCCAGCTGGTCCAGCTGGAGACGGTCCATCTCGGCCAGGATCTGGCCCTTGGACACGTAGTCCCCTACTTCTACATTGATTTTGCGGATGCGGCCGCCCTGCTGCGGCATAATGTTGTTCACCACATAGGCCTCTACCGTAGATGCGTAGGTGCTTTCCTGGGGAACGGCGCGGGCCTGGGCCACCGCCACTTCCACATTCGGGGTTACCGCTACGGGAGCGGCTTGCTCCGTCTTGCCCTCGTTGCTCCCGCAGGACACGGCCGCGAGGAGGACGAGGAGGGTTGCCATTTTACTTTTCATATCTCTTGTCGTCTATTTTTCTTGGGTGAAATCGTAGCCCAGGGTTTGCTCCAGCGTGGCTTTGGCCACAATGAAGTTGTACACGGCCTGCGCGCTTTGCAGGCGGGTCTGGGTAAGGGTGAGCTCCGTGTTGTTCAGGTCCGTGAAGGTGGTTTTCCCTACCTCGTAGCTCTTGGAGGCAATGTCGTAGGCTTTCTCGGCGCTCTTAAGCGCCTCGGAGGCGGCATCGTAGGTTTTCATGGCCGTTTCCATGGTGTTCAGGTTCTGGCGGATGCTGATGCGCAGTTGACGCTCCGTGTTCTCCCGCTGGAGCTGGAGTTCGTCGGCCTGCACGCGCGTCTGTTTGATGGTGTGGTAGCGCTGGCCGCCGGAGAAGATGGGGATGCTCAGGGTGACCACCGCAGTGCTGGAGGGCAGCCACTTCCACTGGCTCAGGTTGAATTTGTCGCTCTGGGTGTAATAGTTGTAGGTGAGCGAGAGGTTCAGCGTGGGCAGGTAGGCGTACTGCTGCATGCGAATCTGGCGGGCCAGGATCTCCGCCTGGGTGGCCAGCTGGCGCAGCTGGGAGTTCCTTTCCAGATTGGAATCCTCCCCTTCCGCCAGGTCCGAGAACATCGTTTCCGCATAGTCCAACAGCTTTCCTTCCACATCCACAGGCGTGTCCAGCGCAACGCCCATCACGGCTTTCAGCTGCCACAGGCCCAGCCGGATGGCATTTTCTGCGTTGTACAGGTTGGGGATGGCGGCGGCGAAGCTGCTTTGGGCGCGTGCCAGGTCCATGGCCGATGCCTTTTGCACGTTGTAGCGGCTTTCCGTGAGTTTGAGGTTGTGGGCGGCGTTTTCCAGCACGGCGTTGTACACATTGTACGAGGCCTTGGCCATCAGGACGGCAAAGTAGGCCTGTTTTACGGCCGTAACGGTGCTCAGGCGGGATTCGCGGGCCTTTTCAATGGTGAGTTCCACCTGGTCTTTGGTGAGGCGGAGGCTCTCCCAGAGCTGTACGTTCACCAGCGGCATGGCAGCGGAGACGCTCAGCTGCACCTGGTTGCGACGGCCCATCTCGATAGGCTCACTGCTGCTGCCGGGGCCTTCCTTTTCCGGGGCCACATACACCACGAAGGGCGTGTTGGTGGCTTCGTACAGCTGCTGGATGTAATACATAATGGGGTCCATGAGTCCTTCCATCATGGAGGACATGCCACCGCCGGAACTACTGCCCTGGCTGTCATCGTCCGAGCCAAAGAAGACCTTCTGCTTCTTGATGGCATAGCTGTACATGCCGGTGGCACTGATTTGCGGGAACAAGGCACCATAGGCACCCTTCTGTGCATATTTCTGGCGCTTGATTTCCAAATCGGCCACCTTGATGGAGGTATTTTCCGACAGGGCGATTTTTAATGCGTCGTCCAGGCTGAGCACCAGCGTGGAATCAGCTTGTTCCGGGCGGGCTTCCTGGTACTGCGCCCATGCCTGCAACGGGAGCAGGAGCATAAGCGCGAGAATACATTTCTTCATAAATAACCAACTAATTAAGCGGTAAATTTACTGCAAAATCCACGCCTGCGCAAATATTGACAGAAAATATCCTATTTTTTTCTAACTTTGCGGTATGGAATATTTGGTAGTACATTGGAATGTGGACCCGGCCATCCTCCGGCTGGGCGGTTTCGAGCTCCGCTGGTACTCGCTGCTGTTTGTAGGCGGGTTCATCCTGGGCTGGTTTATCATGAAGGCCATGTTCAAGCGGGAGCGCATCCCGGAGTCCCTGCTGGACCCGCTCCTGTACATGCTGCTTATCTGCACCATCGTGGGTGCCCGCCTGGGGCACTGCATCTTCTATCAGCCAGACTACTACTTTGGCTCCTGGGAGGGCTTCTGGGAAATTTTCATGCCCTGGAAAGGCGGCCTGGCCAGCCATGGCGGCACCATCGCCCTTATTCTGGGCGTGTGGTGGTATGCCAAAAAGTACGGTCCCGCGCACGACTTCGACTTTGTGTGGATGGTGGACCACCTGGTTATTCCCATTGCCTTTGCCGCCTGTTTCATCCGGCTTGGAAACCTCTTTAACTCAGAGATTTACGGCAGCCCCACCGCGCTGCCCTGGGGCTTTGTCTTCGAGCGCAACGGGGAAACCGTCCCCTGCCACCCCACGCAGCTGTATGAGGCCCTCACCTATCTGTTGCTGGGCCTTGGACTCGCGGCCCTGTACAAGTGGGGCCTGGACAAAACCTACCGCGGCACCTACTTTGGCATTTTCTTCATCGTGTGCTTCGGCAGCCGCTTCCTCATCGAGTTTGTCAAGAACGACCAGGTGGAGTTTGAGGCGGGCATGCTCCTGAACATGGGGCAGCTCCTCAGCATTCCTTTCATCCTGCTGGGCATCGGCTTCCTGGTATACGCCTACGTGAAAAAGGTTCCCGCCCGCGCCGTCCACCCGGAGAAAGGCCCGCAAAAGAAAGAACCCACCCACTTCGCCCACGCCAAGTAACCGCCCCCCCTGCGCCTGTCATACCGAGGCCATCCTTCCCTGTCATACCGAGGTCATCCTTCCCTGTCATACCGAGGTCATCCTTCCCTGTCATACCGAGGCCGCAGGCCGAGTGTACCTCCTCCACAGGATGGCAGCCAACTCATTGATACTCAATACAATGCTAATAATCCTCGGCTCCATCCGCGCCGAGGATTTTTAGCATCTCGCTCTGTATCAATCACTTAGCCGCCACATCTGCACACACAGAAAGGGTGGGTTAGCTGTCACGGAGGCGCCGCCGCACGCAACCAGGTGCGGCGGCTACCAGCATACGGAACCGCCGTGGGCGCGAAAACAGCCCTAAGCGTAGCGATGGCGGGCCGAAAGGTCCGCCAGTGGCGCAATTAGGGTCCATAACGTGGCAGCAGCAGGACCTGCCAGGCATTAAAGCACACCTGAATGCTGCAGAGGGGACTCTAGACGGGGTGAGTGTGCTTTAACAGGGTGGAACGAGGGGCATTAAAGCACACCTGAATGCCGCAGAGGGGGCTCTAGACAGGGTGAGTGTGCTTTAACAGGGTGGAAGGAGGGGTATTAAAGCACACCTGAATGCCGCAGAGGGGACTCTAGACGGGGTGAGTGTGCTTTAACAGAGCCTGTGAGGGATGGTTAAAGCACAACGACAGGCACAAGAGGGCACGCAAAACGGGGTGGCTGTGCTTCAACACTGTGGGAGGTGGCAGTTAATTGACTGATTATAAGGATGATATAAAATAATCCTCGTTCAAAAACCGAACGAGGATTATAGCATAACCAACTGTGAAACAGCTACTTAGCTGTCACAAAATTAGTCCTGGATGGCAGCAATGCCGGGGAGGATCTTGCCCTCGATGGCTTCCAGCATGGCGCCACCGCCGGTGGAGACATAGCTCACTTTGTCGGCGTAGCCCATCTGGGTAACGGCAGCCACGGAGTCACCGCCGCCCACCAGGGTGTAGGCACCGTTCTTGGTGGCCTCTGCCAGGTCCTCGGCGATCTGGAGGGTACCCTTGGCAAAGTTGGGCAGCTCGAAAACACCCACAGGACCGTTCCAGAGGATGGTCTTGGAGCTCAGGATGATCTTCTTCCAGTTCTCCAGGCTCTCGGGGGCGGCATCCATGCCCTCCCAATCGTCGGGAATGTCGGTGATGGGGAAAATCTTGCGGGGCGTGTCGTTGTCGAAGGCCTGGCCGCACACGGTGGCCACGCTCAGGGACAGGTTGACACCGCGCTCCTTGGCTTCCTTCATGATCTCCAGTGCATCCGGAATGAGTTCATCCTCATGCAGGGACTGGCCGATATGACCGCCCTGGGCCTTGATGAAGGTATAACCCATGCCGCCGCCGATGATGAGGTTGTCCACCTTGCCCACGAGGTTTTTCAGGACAGCCAGCTTGGAGCTCACCTTGGAACCGCCGATGATAGCGGTGAGAGGGCGCTGGGCGTTCTTGAGCACATTGTCGATGGCTTTGATTTCGCCTTCCATCAGGTAGCCGAACATCTTGTCGTTGGGGAAGTATTCGGCAATGAGGGCAGTGGAACCGTGTGCACGGTGAGCCGTACCGAAAGCGTCGTTGATGTAGCAGTCTGCATAGCTGGCGAGGGTTTTCACGAACTCCTTCTGGGAGGCCTTCACGGCAGCCTTGGCGGCTTTCTTTTCCTCGTCGGTGGCATCCTCTGCCAGGCCGCGCGGCTTGCCTTCTTCCTCTGCGTAGTAGCGGAGGTTCTCCAGCAGGAGGGCCTCACCGGGCTTCAGGGCATCGGCCTGGGCCTTGGCTTTCTGGCAGTCCTCTGCGAACTGTACGGGAACACCCAGGCATTCGCTTACGCGGCCCACGATGTGCTTGAGGGAGAATTTGGGATCCACCTTTTTGGGACGACCCAGGTGGGACATGATGATGAGGGAACCTCCCTCTGCGAGCACCTTCTTGAGGGTGGGCATGGCACGGCGGATACGGGTATCGTCCGTGATTTCGAAGTTTTCGTTCAGGGGAACGTTGAAGTCTACGCGTACGATGGCTTTTTTGCCTTTGAAGTCGTACTTGTCAATGAATTGTTGCATGGGTATAGTGTTTATTATACGTTTCCAATTTGCAAATTTAACTATCTTTGCAGAAAATTCAAAAGGTTATGGCGGTAGAATTCCCTGCACAGTATTGGAAAGACTATGAACTCCTGGACAGCGGCAACGGCGAAAAGTTGGAACGTTTTGGCAAGTATGTCCTGAGGCGGCCGGAGCCCAAGGCCCTGTGGACGCCCTCCCTGTCGGAGCAGGAGTGGAAACGGCTGAGTCACGTTACCTTCCAGCCCGGCGCCGGCTTTGGCAAGGCCGGCAAAGAGGACAGCGGCACCTGGAACAAGTCCAAGAAAATGGAGGACCAGTGGAGCATTGCGTATAACGGCGCTCCGGACCCGGAAACCCATGCCGCCAGCGACCTTCACCTTTCGTTAAGGCTGGGCCTTACGTCCTTCAAGCACGTGGGCGTGTTCCCGGAGCAGGCCCCCAACTGGGAATTCATCTATGCCCAGACAGCGCGCCTTTCCCGCATCCACAAAGCCAATGGCCTGCCTGCCCCCAAAGTCCTGAACCTGTTCGCCTACACGGGCGCCGCATCGCTTGCCGCCAAGTGTGCCGGGGCCGATGTCACCCATCTGGATTCCGTGCGCCAGGTAGTCACCTGGGCCCGCGAGAACATGGAGCGCAGCGGCCTGGACGGGGTTCGCTGGGTGGTGGAAGATGCCCTTAAGTTTGCCAAACGGGAGGCCAAGCGCGGCAACAAGTACGACGGCATTATCCTGGATCCGCCGGCCTACGGCCACGGTCCGGACGGAGAAAAGTGGAAACTGGACGAGCTCCTCTTTGGTCTGCTGCAAAACGTGGCCGCCATCCTGAGCGAGCGCGACGCCTTCATGGTGCTCAACCTTTACTCCAATGGCTACAGCGCCGCCCTGGGAGAAACCGTGGTGCGGGAAGCATTCAAAAACCAGTTCCGCGAAATGACTTCCGGGGAACTGGCCTTCAACGACTCCTTTGGCAAAATCCTGCCACTGAGCATCTTCGTGCGCATTAAACGATAGCGCCCCCATCATCACCCTGTGTGAGAAGCCCAGGATGCACCTTCCGCACTTCGGGAGTGGCAGCTAATCGCCTGTCCCACAATAACTTATAATACAATCCTCGTTCGAAAATTGAACGAGGATTATACAGTAACTACCTGATAATCAGGTGATTAGCCGCCACAAAAATTGTCACAACAGGGGCCAAGCAGAAGCTACCCCTCCACCTCCAGGGAGTCCGAGGAGCGTTCGGGCTTATAGGAGCCCCCGGAGGCTGCGTGCAGGAGCGCCTCCAGGTTGGCCACAATGGCCTCCGAGAGGTCTTTGTCGCCGTACTGCTTGCACACGTCGGAGACATAGAGCAGCACGCGGCTGGCGGTCTCGAACTCATGGGAACCCAGGGAACCCCACTCCAGATAGAAGCGGGCGGTGTCCGTGAGCTGGTCTCCAAAACGGGCGGCCAGATCCCGTGCCTTCTCCACCTCTCCCAGGTAATAGTAGTTCTCCACCATCTGGGCCACCATGTAATCGTTCCCGCTGAACCCTAGCGGAATGCTCTCCAGCGGGTAGTTCTGCTCCGGGAAGTTCTCCTGGCAAAGGTCCATGATTTCCAGGGCCTTCTCCTCTTCGCCAGCGTCTATCAGTGCGTTAGCCACCGTGAGGAACAGCTGGCGCTGCGAGAGCACGCCCAGGAAGGTGTACATGTTCTGGTAGTCCACAAAGTAGTCCGTGCGCTTTAACGCATCCCACTTGTACTTGGTCTTGAAGTCCTGGTACAGCTGCAGGGCGTCCACCTTGCCGGCATCCGTAGAACTCACTTTGTTGCGGATGGGGGTAAAGCGGTAGGAGAAGCCGTCGAACATCAGATAATCCTTGATGCCCACGTTGAGGTCTCCGCCCATGTTCAGCAGGTTCAGCGGACGGTCCCACTCATAGGTGGACAGGAAGTCCAGCAGGAACAGCTCCGGCTTGGAGATGTAGTTTTTGTCCTTGGACATGGTGAGCATGATCTGCTCCGGAATCTCGTCGGCAAATTTTTCCGGGACGATCCCGTATTTGAGGCAGTTCTCCTTGTTCACCGGAATCACAATATTGCGGGCGCAGATGAAATCCAGCTTGCGGCCGCTCTCCAGCGGAACCTTCATTTTAGGGTCCTTGAACACGTCCATTACGTCCGACAGCAGCATGGGCGAGCCGTCGTCGTAGGCAATATACACAAACTCGTTGGTACCGTACAGGTACTGCTCCTGGGGAACCGTGAGTTTGAGCGGTTTGCTCTCGTTGCAGGCCCATTTCATCTGGTCGATGTACCAGTCCGTGCCCAGCAGCGAGGTATTCACCACACGGACATCCGTGCGCACGCCCTCAATCTCCTGGGCGTACCACAACGGGAAGGTATCGTTGTCTCCGTGGGTGACCAGGAGACCGTTCTCCCCTACCGAGTTCAGGTAGTTCCAGGCCATCTCCGGGGCCGTATACCGGTTGGAGCGGTCGTGGTCGTCCCAGTTCTGGGCCGCCATGAGCACCGGTACCAGGAGGCACAGGGCCGATACCCCGGCAGCAAGCGCACCGGAAGACTTCTTCCCTGCTGCAGCGCTCAGCCACTGGTACAGCGCCGCCACGCCCAGGCCGATCCAGATGGCAAACATATAGAACGAGCCGGCGTAGGCGTAGTCACGCTCGCGCACCTGGTACGGCGGCTGGTTCAGATACAGGACAATAGCAATGCCCGTCATGAAGAACATCAGGAACACAATCCAGCTGCCGCGTTTGTCTTTGTCGTACTGGAACACCAGGCCCAGCAGGCCCAGCAGCAGCGGCAGGAAGAAGTAATGGTTCTTGCCTTTGTTGTCCCGCAGCGGCGCCGGAGCGTCCGACTGGTCTCCCAGGCGGAATTCGTCCAAAAAGCCGATGCCGCTCTCCCAGTTGCCGTCAAAAATATTGCCCGGCAGCGGGGAATGGATGTCGTTCTGGCGGCCCACAAAGTTCCACATGAAATAGCGCCAGTACATCCAATTGAGCTGATAGTCAAAGAAATAAGCCATATTGGCCCCAAAGCTGGGCTTGCGGTACTTGGCACCCTTTACGCGCGTGCCCTTCCCCTGCGTATAGGTCTGGTAAAAGTCGATATAGCGGGGATCGGCCCCGGACCACATGCGCGGGAACAGCATCTTGCCTTCCGGCAGGTAAGCGGCGTCTGCGGGGGCCTCCGCCTTCACGTATTTTCCGTTGAGCGGTGCCCAGTACTTGTCCTGCTTGAGGTCGTACGGGGCGTCGAAATACTGCCCGTACACCAGCGGCGTAGAACCGTACTGCTCACGGCTGAGGTAGCGCACCAGCGTGTACGGATTGTCCGGCTGATACTCGTTGGTGGGCGTTTTTACGCTGGAGCGGATAATCACCATAGAGAAGAGCGAGAAACCCATCACCAGGGTGGTGACGCACAGGATGACCGTGTTCCAGAACACCCGGCCCTTTTTGAGGGTGACAAACAGCGCCCAGAAGCACAGCACCAGCAGCCCCACCAGGAAAAACAGCGCGCCGGTGTTGTACGGCAGGCCGAAGGTATTCACAAAAATGCGGTCGAAGAAGGCCGCCAGCTTGGGCAAGTACGGGATAAATAGGTACACCAGCAGGAATTCAATCACCACGCCAATCGCAAAGATACCCACCAACTGCTTGAACGGCAGCTTTTTACCCTCGTTCATGCGATAGTAGTACATGAACACGAAGGCCGGAATGGTAAGGAGGTTCAAAAGATGCACGCCGATACTCAGGCCCATCAGGAAGGCGATGAGCACCATCCAGCGGCGGGCATGGGGTTCGTCGGCATGGTCGTACCACTGGCACATGGCCCAGAACACCAGCGCCGTGAAGAGGGAACTCATGGCATACACCTCGCCCTCCACCGCACTGAACCAGAAGGTGTCACTGAAGCAGTATGCCAGCGCGCCAACAGCGCCGGAGCCGAAGATGGCTACCGCCCGGCCCAAGGAGATCTCTCCGCTCGCTTCGCTCGGTCGAGATGACAACACCAGCCTTTTGGCAAAAAAGACGATGGTGAAGTACAACAGGAAGATGGTGAGGGCGCTCAGGATGGCGTTCATGGCATTGACGGCCACGGCGGCGTGCTCCGGCTTTACCGGGATGGTAAAGAAGCGCGCAACCAGCTGGAACACAGGGTTTCCCGGGGGGTGACCCACCTCCAGTTTATAGGACGATGCAATAAACTCCCCACAGTCCCAGAACGAGGCCGTGGGCTCTATGGTGGACAGATACGTGAACAGGGACACCGCCAGCACGGTGAGCGCCACAATCCAGTTCCATTTCTTAAAATCCTTCTGATTCATAGTCACAATACAGTAAGCCTGCAAAGTTAGCAAAAACTTCGCAGGCTTACAACAAGGGTTTTCTTAATAGATTAGTCGTACACCAGCTCAAACTCGTCTACCCAGAGCGTACTGCCCCGTCCCCCGGTGAAATAATCTCCCAGCGAGCTGGACGATGCCACTATCACCAGGTACTTGGGCGTACGGTCGCTGCGGTACTCCAGCGGAAGGTCAAAGGGCACATACCCGTCCGTACTCGCAGACAGATTGTATCGGCCATAGGCAATCACCGCGGGATCTTTGTCAAAATCCACATAGGTAGCCGTGGAACTGACAACATGGAACTGGTCCGGCCAGTCGGTAAGGGCAATCAGGATATGTCCCGTGTCGGGCTGGCCCAGCAGGCTTGCGTAGGCGGGATCGGCATCCGTAACGGGCGTGGACGTGTAGGCGGCATAGCCCTTCAGCGAAACCGGTTTTCCGGTAAAAGGGATGCCCCAGGCCAGCTCTGCGCCCATTCCCTGCAGCTTCACGAACTGCCCGGTGAACACGCTGCCGGCGGCAAACTTCACCACGGCATAGCTGCTCTCCATGCGGCAGGCCTTCTTGCCCGGACCGGATACAGCCACAAATGCCTCATCAGGCGTAGTAGCGCTTCCGGTAAAGGAAGCCGTTGCCTTATTGGCCGAATCCCATACCTGTACGCCGCCCTCGTTCCAGGGGTTCCAGACTTTTCCGTTGGCGTGCCAGGCATCAAAGGAAAGGTTGTCCGGCTGCACCGGTGTCGCCGTCTCAAAAGGCATCGGGGCCGACACCTCCTCGCCGTCCCGTACCCGGCACTCGTAGGCGGTTCCGGGCGTCAGGCCCGTCAGATGGGCGGTAATCCCCACCCCGGCCACCGTTGCATCCGGAGCCTGGAGCCACGTGGCGTCATCGGCCTTTTTATACTCGATGGCGACGTTGGTGCCATCCGAGGCAAACACGCCGCGCACCCGGGCGGAATAACAGTGGGGCTCCACCTCGCTCACGGCCGTGCTCACCTTCAGCTGCAAGGCCTTCAGGTGCCATTCGATGACCTCGCCCCTCCATTCCACGAAAAAGCTGCGCTCGGTAACGCAGTCCAGCGTCATGGGCAGCGACACGGCCCGGGTGGTGAACGTGAGGTGCTGCAGGTCGCTCTCATAGCCGGTGGTGCTCACAATGCGGGAGCCCTCCGGCTCCAGTTTCATCGACTCAAACGTCACCTTGGAAAGCGGCTGGGTGTCAGGAAGATACACGTACACACTCCGGGTTTCCAGGTTGAACCGGGCCTCCTGCACCTCTCCTGTGCAATGCACATAGCGCTCGATGGTCTGGGTGGCCAGAACGGTCCATTCATAGTCCTGATAGGTATGCAGCACCAGCTTAATGGGGCTGGTCAGGTCCAGGTACTCCCCGATTTCGGGACAGGTGGCCCCTTCCGACAATTCACAGGCATTCACTTTCACGTGGCTTTTGTCGGCCCACTCCTCCAGGACGATGGTCACTTCGCGCGCGGAAGCGTTGATTGTCACCTCTTTGGCGTCTTCTACCTCAAACGCCACAATCTTTCCCACCACCGTGGGATAATCCAGGTCGTTGGGGAAAGCACAACTGACGGCCAACATGCCGCTTAGGGCTATTTGTATCCAACGTCTTACCATAGATAAAAATGCACGCCAAAGCGAAGGGCCAGAAGGTTAATGTTAAAGCCCGTTCCCAAGCCGCTGCCGGAACTGGTTTTCACCTGGTTTTCCGACTGCTTGTTAAACTGGTAAGTTAAGTCCAGCAGACCCACCGACACCTCAAAGTCCACATTCTCCTGCACAAAGAAACAGATGCCCGGATCTACCCGGAGCGCCACTTTCCAATTGCTGTTGTAGGTGCCGTGCTTAAGGCCGTCCTCCAGCTCGTACAACATGCTCTGTACATAGCCCCCGTTGACGGCGCCCTCTACAAAAAAGCCGAAGACCTTGCTGCCCATAAAGGGAAGATAGTAGCGCACACCCGCGGCCAGGGCATACGACTGCCGCTTGTAGTGCTCTCCGGTAATGTCCAGGCCCAGGTCTTCCGACAGGTGGAGCGAGGCATTGTCCAGGTCTACGCCCAGCCAGGAATACTCGAAACGGGCCATCAGGCTCAGGTTGTCGGCCAGAAAATACTCGAACGAAGGGGTGACGCCAAACGTATTGTATCCGCCCTTGATATCGCCGATATACTTGGAGAGCACGGTGAAGCCGTCGTCCTCGCCCAGCGTATACTTGCGCCAGGAAATGCTGAGCCCGCCGCCAAAACTCCCTTTGGGAATGAAGATTTTGTTCTTCCCCGCAAAGCCGCGGGTAAACTTCTCCTGGGCCTGTCCCGGCAGGGCGAGACAGGCGGCCAGAAGAAGTATGAGCCATTTTTTCACGTTTACAGATTGCGGTATCCCACCAACTGGCGGTCGGACTCGGAGAGCGCGCCGGCGTCATAGACCAGGGACAGCTCGTCCAGCCAGAGGGTGGAGCCTTTACCGCCGGTGAAGTAGTCTCCCAGGCGGGAAGCCGCCCCCACAATCACCACGTACTTGGGCGTACGGGCATCGCGGTACTGCAGCGGGAAGGTGAATTCCACATACCCGTTGGTGGCGACATTGGAGGTAAAGTCGCACATGGCAATGATGGAAGGGTCATTGTCCTGCAGGAACACCTTGTTGGAGGTATTCACCCGGAACTTGGCGCTCCAGTCGCACAGGTACATCTTGATGGAACAGGCATCCATATCGCCCTTGGCCACATTGTACGGGTTGGTTTCGGCAAAGTCGATGGGCTTGGGACTATACTTGTAATAGCCGTGCAGGGCCACCGGACGGGAGGAGAACGGGATGCCCCAGTCCAGCTCCGCGCCCACGCCGGACACCTTTACGAAGTCGCCAATGTAGATGTTACCTGCAGCGAACTTGGTGATTACCACCACCGTCACCGAGGTACTTTCCATACGGGCGGCTTTTCCGTGCACCACATCGGACTCTTCCGGCGTGGTAGGAACACAGCCAAAGGTAGCCGTACCCCCATTGGCCGAATCCCAGACCCGGCTGGAGGAACTCGCGCCCGGATACCAGGCATTGCCGTCCTTGTACCAATCGTCAAAACTCAGGTTGGGGATGGTTCCGGCCGATGCCGTTGTGAAGTTCACCTCGCGGGTCTCCTCCTCCTTGTCCGTCTTCACGCGGAATACGTAGGACGTAGCGCCCTGCAGGCCGTAAAGTTCTGCACTGAAGGTGGCGGCGGCATCGTTGTAACTTACCGAACCGGTGTAATCGGTCCACTCGCTGTCCGTGGCCTTCTTCCACTGGAAGCGGAGCCCGGAAGGACGTCCGTCGGTGAACCAGCGGCCGTTCAGGATGGCGAACCCGGCCCACGGTTTCACGGTAGTGGCCTCGGCGTCTACCGGCGACGTTACGGAAAGCACCACCGTAGCGGCGCTGTAACGGTTGCGAACGTCAATCAAATCCAGGGAGAGGTAATAGTCGCCCATGGGCAGGGAGCCCAGGAAGGGTCCAAAGTCCACGGAAGTCTCCGTTTCACCATAACTGAGAGCCGATACGCCCAGCCCCAGGGCCGTCAAGCTCTGTATCGTGGCGCCGGAGGCATCCACCAACTGCACAAACTGCGGCAGGCCGGCGTCCAAGAGTTTGGCGTCACTGTGGCTCAGCGTCAGGGACTTGATGCCCCGCGGTGCACTGAAATTCACCACATTGTGGCTGCTGTTGTCGCCCTTTTTCACGGCAATCCCGTCGGCCAGGTCAAAGTCCTGTCCGCTCATGGAAGGCAGACCTTCGCCGGTGAAGTCCAGGTTGAGCTGGTATTCTTTCTCGTTCACGGAGTCATCCACCACAACGCGTAGCAGCGCGGAACCGGCCTGCGCCCGGGTTTGGTCAAAGCTGAATTTGAAGTGGTAGTGCTGGCGCGGTTTCACGCTCTCAATGGTGACAGGCCCCACCCGGTAAGGCGTACCCTGGGTATTCACCATATACAGTTCCCACTTCAGGGACGATGCCGCCAGATAGCCCTTCTTGGAGAGGTTCTCAATTTCACTGCTGAACAGCAGTGCATCGCCGGTTTCGTTGGCAACGGACACCTGGTACTCGGAAAAATAGGTGGCGGTCTCCGGGTCGAACTCCACGGTAACCATGGTACGAACCAGGGTGGCGGTAATGGCCGCTTCGCAAAGACGGTCGGGCTGGATGGAGACTTGCGTCTTTCCCTCGTAACGGGGCTCTTCCCAGCTCTGGCGTTTATCCGGACCGGAAACGGCCTTGACGGTATAGTCCCCTACGGGCAAGGTCATGGGGTCGGTCAGCGTACGGTAATCGTCCACCCAAATGGTTTCACCGCCCGCCGAAGGCGTTATTTCCAGGGAGAAGGCAGGGTCGGGCTCGCCAGCCTCGGCCTTCACCACCGGGGTCACCGACAGGTCGGTTCCCAGCCGTACGGTGAGGTAGCCCGTACCCTGCGACAGGTCCTGCTCGCGCGTGCAGGCGAACAGCGCCAACAGCGCAAAGATGCAATACTTGGTTTTCATCGTGCTATTCAGCATAGAATACAACCGCCTTCTCCAGGCGCTGGTTCTTGTTGTCGGTTACTTTCAGGGTAAAAGTGTGCTGCGAGCCGCTCGCAGGGCTGTACACATCGATAAGCGGTACCAACTTGGACAGAGAGAAGTCCACGTGGGTCTTGTCCTTGAGCTGGTCACCTGCCGGAATCATTTTGCCAAGGGCGTCAATCATCTTCTTATCGTTGATAAGGTCCATATGAAGAGGATTCTCCGGGCTATAGGTATAGATGGTCTGGTCGCCTCCGTACGCCAATTGGGCAATGGTTTCGCCCAAAATATTGGAATCCACATCCACCACAAAGTCCTTGATTCCTTCCGGGGCATCAATCTCAATCTCCACATCCATCGTCTGGGCAATGGGCGTAGGCGCAAACTCCGGATTCTTCTCCCAGGTCATGGTAGGGGCGGTGGAAGGCTGCGGGTCGTCTCCCGGTTCATCGCCGGACTCGTCGCCGGGTTCCTCACCCGGTTCATCGCCGCCGTCTACCGGCACCTCGTCCCAGCCAGGCACCTCCACATTGCTCTCACGGTCGTTCACGGAAGGATCAATGGTGATGCTCACCCCATTGACCAGGCCCGTCACCCGGGCATCCAGGGTGATGATATGGTGGTCTTTGGCGGCCACATCGGCAATGATGAGCTCAGAATGGCTCTCGCTGTTGTCCACGGCCCTGTAACCGTCCACTTTCACGCGGAGCGGGGCAACGGAGAAATAACCGGCCTTCTGCTCTACATCGCCGGTGGCGGAAGACCATGTGAGGCTCTTCTCGGCCGCATCGGCCGCATCCCAGGAAGCGGCATTGGTGACCACGATGGTGTAGGACGTAAGCTCGTTTTTGAAACTCTCCGTAAGGACAAAGCTCACTTTCATGTTCTGCAGGGTGGCCGTCACGTTTACGGGCGTGAGCTCGTCCACGCGAATGGTGAAGTCCGCGCTGCCTTTGTAATAAGGAATGTCCCATCCGGCATCCCGGTATTCAGGCGAAGCCACGGTGAGGGTGTAGTCGCCGCTGCCCAGCGAAATGGTCTGGGGAATGTCGATGTAACGGTCATAGTGCCTGGTCCAGCCATCGGAAGGACGCGTGATATCCACCACAAAGTCTCCCAGTACATCATTGGCCTTGGTGGCATAGGCTCCCTCCTGGACCGCGGTGAGGGAAAGGGTTCCGTTACCAGAGGGTAAGGTTTCGGTCCCGCAGGCTGCCACAACGGCAGCGGCTGCAATAATATAGAGTATCTTTTTCATAATCAATTATTCGTAAAGGAGTTTCACGTCGTCTACATAAAGGGCGTTACCCATGAAGATGGTATGCGTGCCGGAAACGGTGGTCACATCCGTCTTGGACCAACCTTCGTTCCCGTCTTTGGAAGAGCGCAGACTGATGCAAAGGCGGGCCGCCTTTTTATCGGTCACCGTGTATGTAATGGGAACAGTACATGCTGTCCAGGAATTTACGTCCGATGAGGTGTCGTTCTTGACGCCGGAGCCAATCACATTGCCAGAAGCATCCAGGACACTCACTTCGGCATAAAACGGAGTACTATCCTTGGGGGTGAAACGGTGCTTGAAGGTCAGGGCTGAAGGGCGGCTGGTGAAAGCATGGCCCTCGGGATTGTTCTTGGCCCATTTATCCTGGCTCTGGTTGTTGGCTGTACCCAGGAAGATTTCACCGTAAAAATTGTAGTGCGTGCCGAGCCCAAGGGTTGGAGGCGTAGAAAGGGCCGCCGTACTCGTATAAATAGTGGCAATCATCACAGCACGCTTTCCGGAAGGGATATTGGAAGATATCATGGCGACCGTCGGATAGGTCTTGCAGCCTTGAGGCCCCGTAGGAACTTCGTCGGCTTCAATGGTCCGCATGGAATTTACACCCCACCAGGCATCGGAGGCATTTTTGTAGAGCTGCCACCAGGTTACTTTGAAGTCATTGACTCCGGGAAACCAGCTCATCTCTACCTTTGTTATATGGGTCTGCTCCGTATAATCCTCAAACCCACTGTTCCCCACCTGCTGGGCGGCTTCGGTGGTGAAGGTACCGGAGGTTACGGAAGCGCGGTCCGTCAGGTGCATGGGCACCACACGGAAGCGGTAGGCTGTGGCCGGGGAAAGGCCGGAGATATCGCCAAACTGGACGGTGTTTCCGCTCACGGATACGGCGGCTTTTTCGCTGCTCCAGGTATTGCCGTCGGTGCTCCACTGGAGGCCCAGGGTGGCATTGGCAGGAACCTCATCCACACCCGTCACCGTGGCGGTGATGCCGGTCATCTTCCAGGCCCAGATGTTGCCGTCGGGGATGTTCACCGTGGCGGCGAAGGGCTGTACATTCACGGAGAACGTGCCGTTCACCTGCTGCCCCACCCCGTCGGTGAGCGTGAGGGTAAAGGTGGCCGATGCCGCCGTCCCGCTCGCAATCATGTTGTTCACCAGGCCGCTGAAGTCCACGTACCCGAGGTTGCTGGTGCTGCCCGCCATCCAGTCCAGGCCGGCGTTCACAAGGCTTTGCTTGTCGGCCCCGGAAACGGTCACCAAATCTGCGTCCGGAAGGGTCACAGAGGCAGATTCCGTATGCAGGACTACGCTGCTGATATGGGTGCTGGCACCCGCGCTGAGGGTAAGGATGGCATCGTTCACGGTTTTGGTGAACCCGTTGTTGCAGCTATAGGCGTAGGCGCCGTCCTTGTCGCCGTTAAAGACAAAATATGGTTCGCGCGCAGGAAGGGCCTTCTCGCCGATGAGCTCATCCACTTCGATGGTTTCCACACTACGGTCCACTGTGATGTTCACGCTAAGGGAACCGTCGCGGCCCGCGGCGTCTACATTAAAAGTGACGTTGTCGTTGGGCAGGTACTCCGCCGGCTCACTCTTGTAATACTTCCACTCGCCGGAGAACAACTGGGCGTATACCTCCAGGTAAAGGCCGCCGCCGGGGATGTAGCCGTATCGGCTCTCATTCTGAACAAACTTCACCTGCTTTTTGGCGTAACGGGAGTGACGAACCACCACATAGGCATCCTTGTAGGAGGTGCGGAGGTTGTTCCCCTGCACCACCTTCATGCGCACGTTGGCTAAGCGGGCGACCGCCTCCACCTGGTCCGGCCCACCGCCGTTCTCCACATAGCCATGCACCGTAAACGGCTGATCGGCCAGAAAATACGGTTTGTTGAAACCGGCACCCAGCGTGTCGCCGTGGTGAGCCACCAGGCGGAACTCGCCGGCATTCAGCTTAATGGTTGCGTCTTTGGCCTGAGCATAGGGTTCGCGGTACAGCCGGAGGGCTTTTGCGTTGTAGATTTCCACCTCGAAATCGTCTATGGAAGGATGTTCCTCCAATGCCGATTTGGTGTCCGGACTTTCCTGTGAAAGGAAGAGCCGGATGGCACCCTCACCGGGCGCCCCATCGCTCCCGGGCCTCTCCGCGGTGCATCCTGTGAGCAAACCGAGCAGCAGGACACACGGCAAGAATACATTTTTCATCTTCTCATCAAAATTTTGCAATTGGGCGCAAAAGTACGACAAAAAAAGAACTTTTTGTTCGCAAAACTTCGTTAGTATTGTGCGATTTTTCCTCTATTGTATTCTATCGTGGAAAAATTGCTTAACTTAGTGGAAATATTGCATATTCCCTTATGGCGCATAGTGAAAAACTCAACCAGGAACGACTGGAAAGCCTCCAGATGTCCAACTTCGACCTCTCCAGGACCGAATGGATGGGACAGGTCGGAAACGATGTCCTCATTCTGCACAACCCCCATTTCAACGTAAACTGGGAACCATATAGAATGAAGTATGTCCTTGTGGCCGTGTGCAACGAGGGCAGCGGCTTTGGCGCCGTGAACTTACGCTCGTTCCGTCTTCATAAAAACAGCCTCCTCATTGTGCTTCCCTCCCAGATTATCCAGTCCTATGAGGTAAGCGAGGACTTCAAAGGAACCTTTATCCTCTTTTCGGAGCGCTATCTTTCCCGGCTGGGCCAGGGAGACGCCTACCTGTTTTACAAGAACGCAGAACAAGCGCCCTTCTACCAGCTGGACGAGGGAACGGCAGCGGCTTTTCGCTCCTATATCGACCTTTTGCACAAGCTCCTGCAGATTCGGCCCGCAAAGCCCAACATGGAGGAAGCCCTCCAGCTGCTGAACCGGCTGTTTTTCCTGATGATGGGCTGGGTGACCCACGCTACGGCCGCCGGCAACGACGCCCAGCTCCGCGAGAACGAGGTCATGCTGCAATTCCTCCAGTTGGTAAAGCAGCACTATCGCGAGCATCACGAAGTTGCGTTTTATGCCGACAAGATGAATATATCGGCCAAATACATGACCACCCTTATCAAGAAGGCCAGCGGAAAGTCGGCCCTCCAATGGATCGAGGACTATGTGATTCTGGATGCAAAGGCGCAGCTGTCCTCCACGGTGAACACCATCCAGGAAATTACCTTTGACCTCAATTTCCCCTCTCAGTCCCTCTTTGGGCGCTATTTCAAACGGGCTGTGGGCATGTCCCCGACCGAATACCGGGCCTCCCTGCGGGTGTACCAGATAGCCAAACAGGAGCAATAAAAAAAGCCCTCGCCAGCGCTGGCGAGGGCTCATTTCATAGCACGTCAGGGTTTAGCCTTTTAACGCGACAATAGCGTCACACACCTCCCCGACCGTTTTGGGAAGGGGCTGGCCGTCCGGAAAACGTACGGCGAATTTTTCCTCCGCCGCCAGGGCCAGGAGCATCATGGTCAGGGAATCGATGCCCAGATCGCGGACCAGCTGGGAGTCAAAGCTCACCTTGGCAAGGTCCGTATGGGGACGGATGATGGCAATCACCTCCTTGAGGCCGCCAAAGACTTCTTCCCTGGTCATACGCGGGCCACTTTCATGCTGCCGGTGCGCTTGAAATCCTCCGTGCGCACGGTCACTTTAATGATTTGATGCGTGGAAGGCAGGGTGGCGTTCACCTTGTCCACCAGGGCATGCATATAGGCCTCCACTTCCTCGAACGGCTTGCCGTCGAAGGCCGGCATGAAGGGCAGAATTTCCACCGCAATCACCTGGGCGCCGTGGAATTCATCCTCCTTCACCATGGCGTCGCGCACGCAAGGGTCTGCGTAGAAGGGCTCCTCCAGGGTTTCCGGGCTCACGTTTTCTCCGTTGGGCAGGATAATGAGGTTCTTGATGCGGCCGGTGATGTACACAAAGCCTTCGTCGTCCATGCGGCAAAGGTCTCCGGTGCGGAACCAGCCGTCCTGAGTAAAGGCCTCGGCCGTGCGCTCCGGATCCTTGTAATAGCCGGAGAAGAGGTTATCGCCTTTAATGAGCAGTTCCCCGTCCACCAGCTTGGCTTCCTGGCCGGGATAGATACGGCCGATGGAAGTGGGCTTCTCCACCGCATCCGCATTGGCGGAAGTGAGGTTGGCGGTTTCCGTGAGGCCGTAGCCGAAGCAGAACTCCACGCCCAGCTTGGTGAAGATGTCCACCAGGCGCGGCGGCACGTTGGCGGCGCCGGAGATGATGAGCCGGAGCTGGCCGCCCAGGAACTGCGGACCGTACATTTTCACCAGGCCGCTCAGGATGTCGCAGATACCCGGCACAATGACCAGGATGGTGGGCTTGATTACGGGCAGCTTGCCAATGGTGGCCTTCATGTCCTCGCAGGTGTGCATGAGGCTGCCGGTATAGAAGCAACCGGACAGTCCGGCAATGGCGCCAAACACGTGGCTCAGCGGAAGGATGGCAATGTAGCGGTGCGCGCCGATGGCCTTACCGGGCTTGAAAATGGTATTGTAGTTGCCTCTCATAAGAGCACGGTGGCTCAGGACAGCGCCCTTGGGAGCGCCGGTGGTGCCGCCGGTGAAGAAAATGGCAGCCGGGCTGTCCGGGTCGATATCGGCAACCGGAGCGCCTTCCTCCGCGATGGAGGCAGCGGGAAGTACCTTTGCACCCTTGATATTGGCGGTCATCGGCATGAATTCCTCGCGCACGAAGAGGGCGGCAATGTCGAATTTCATGCAGCAGCCAATAACGGCCTGCTCCGGCAGGGCGGAGGGGAACATCATGGCCACATACCCGGCCGAGGTAATGGCGTAGTACAGTTCAATGGCGTCCTGGCTGTTGCGGTCCCACACGGCAATGTGGGCGCCTTTGGGAAGGCCCAGGCCATTAATGAACGCGCGGCGGCGGGCAATGCGCTCACCAAACTCCTTGTAGGTGATGGTGGTGGTCAGGTCCGACAAAGCCGGCAGGGAGGCGTATTCATTGGTGAACCAGTCCACGAACTGGCCCATGGTGGGCAGATACGGCAGACGGTCAAATTCCTCCTTGGGGAGCAAACGCTCAAAATACTCTTGAGAAGTCATAGGTTTGGGTTTATTAGTTTTAAGTTCTTTCACATAAGAGCGGCGGCGCTGGTACATCTGGGTGTCAAAATTGTCCCACAGGGACTGCACTTTCTCGTTCTCCTCCAGCTGCGGGTTCAGGAGCATGTGTTTAATGCCCAGCCGATGGTAGTTCTCCAGCAGGTAGCGGAATATCAGGAGGGCGGCGCCTTTGGACTGGTATTCCGGAAGGATGCCGATAAGGAGGGCCTCCGTGGTGTCGTTGCGTTTGGGCGACAGGGCCGGCAGGAGATGAATCCAGCCAAAGGGGAAAATGCGCCCCTTGGCCTTGCGCACGGCCCCGGAGATATGCGGCATGGTGACAGCGAAGCCAATGAGCTCGTCTTTGTCGTTCACCACAAAGGCAACCAGGTTTTTGTCCAGCACCGGGACGTACTGCTTCACATAACCGTCTATCTGCTCCTGGGACAACTGCGTGTACTCATACAGGCCGGAGAAGGCCTCGTTGAGCACATGAAACATCTCCCGACCGCGACGTGCCATTTTCCGGATGGAATTGGCCCGATAGATACGGATGCCAAAGCGGTCTGCAATGCGGTCCGTGAACTTGAACATGGACGGCATTTCCGAAGGGATGTGCATCACGCGCTGGGTCCAGTCCACATCTTTGGTGAAGCCCAGCCGTTCCAGGTACTCCGGATAATAGGGGTAGTTGTAAATGACCGTGAAGGGGCTTTCGTTCTCGAAGCCCTCCACCAGAAGGCCTTCCCGGTCCATGTCCGTGAAGCCCAGGGGACCTTTAATTTTCTCTGCGCCCCGTTCCGTGCCCCAGGCGATAACCGCGTCGATGAGCGCCTTGCACACATCGAAATCGTCAATAAAATCTATCCAGCCAAAGCGGACGGTGTTTTCCTTCCACTTCTCGTTGGCTTTTTTGTTGATGATGGCGGCCACGCGGCCCACGGTTTTTCCGTCCTGCTTTGCCAGGAACAGTTCCCGTTCGCAGAAGGCCAGGGAGGGGTTTTCCGGGCCCAGGGACTTGTATTCATCGTCCTCAAAGGCGGGAACCCACTTGTCGCAGTTTTTGTATAGGTCCAGCGGGAATTCGATAAATTCCTTGAGCATGCCCTTGTCAGAGACGGGCACAATGGTTGTTTTAGGTTTCATACGCGTCAACTATCGTACAAAGATAGTTATTTTTCTCCAACGAACATACGGCAAAGGCCCAAAGTGAACGATTTATGCCGGACCGTTTTAAACCCTGCCTCCACCAGCATGCGCATGAACTCCGCCGGCGGCGGGAACGCATGCACGGAGGCCGGCAGGTAGCGGTAGGCCGCCTTGTTGCCGGACACTTTCCCGCCCACCCAGGGCAGGATGTGCATGAAATAGAGGTCGTAAAGGCGCCGCATCCACTTTTTCTCGGGAACGGACAGTTCCAGGATAACGGCCTTTCCCCCCGGCACCAGCACGCGATAGAACTCCTGCAGGCCTTTGTCCTTGTGCTCGAAGTTGCGGACGCCAAAGGCGCAGGTTACCCGGTGGAAAGAGGCATCCGGGAACGGAAGGACCTCGGCATCGGCCACCTGCAGGCGGATGCGGTCGTGCACGCCCTCGTGGGCGGCTTTTTCCATGAGCGGAGCCATCATGCCTTCGGAAATATCCACGCCCACAACACGCGAACCGCTGCCGGCGGCTTTGGCAATGGCAATGGTGCTGTCCCCCGTGCCGCAGGCCACATCCAGGATGCGCTGCGGGGTGCCATCGACAATCTCCTTGAGGGCACGCTTCCGCCACAGCCGGTCCACGTTCATGGACATCAGGTGGTTGAGCCGGTCATACGACGGTGCAATCCCGTCGAACATTTCCTGTATGTTTTCTTTTTGGGGCATTACGGTACTGGATCATAGCCGCTGCCGCCCCAGGGATGGCAACGCAGGATGCGGCGCACAGACAGGTACAGGCCTTTAAAGGGCCCGTGCTTGCGGAACGCTTCCAACGCATACTGCGAGCAGGTGGGAGTAAATCGGCACGAAGGCGGGGTGAAAGGGCTGATGCACACCTGGTAGAACTTGATCAGGAGCACTGCCGGTGCAATGAGGATATTCTTGAGCGTCGCGTTCATCGCAGGCCCTCCAGCAAGGTGGTCATATCGGCAAAGATGGCCTCATAGGGCAGCACCTCACGCGAGGTGTACACGATGAGCAGGTCCCAAGGCTGTGCCAGCAGGCCTTTTTGCCGACGGTAACTTTCGCGGATGCGACGCTTGAGAAGGTTCCGCTTTACCGCGCGCTTGAAGCTGCGCTTGGGCACGGACACCACAATGCGCGACGGACCTTCATCGGCCCGGGGCATGTATTTGCAACGGAGGCAGCCCGCCTGAAAATGCTTCCCATGCTCCAGCAAAGCAGCCACGGCCGTGGCGCCCGAGAGGCGTTCAGTCTTGGGAAGGCGGGCATCCATTATTGTAAAGACTTGAGATACAGGTCGATGGCCGATGCCACCGACGGGGCCTCCGCAGAGGGGGCCTTTACGTCTATACGCAGGCCGGCCTCCTCCATGGCGCGTACGATGGTACGGCCGTAGGAGACCATTTTGATGTCCCCCTGCTCAAAATCCGGGAAATTTTCCTTGAGGGACTTGACATCGGCCGGGTTGTAGAACACAATCATGTCGTAGGCGTGCAAGTCCACGTCCTTAAGGTCCTGGCTTTCAGATTTGACGAACACGCCGGTGGCATACTGCAGGTGGGCGGCCTCAAACTGCGAGGTGATGGCCTCTGCCTGGGTAATGTCCGACATGGCGATGAGGAACTTCTCCCCCTTGTGCTTGGGGCCGATCAGCGACACCACGCTTTCCGGGGTACCGGTACCATAGAAGATCTTGCGCTTGCGGTACACGATGTGCTTCTGCAGGTACATGGCCACGGCCTCTGTGGTGCAGAAATACTTCATGGTTTCGGGAATCTTGGTGCGAAGTTCGTCCGCCAGGGAAAAATAGGCGTCAATCACGTGCCGGGACGAAAACACTACAGCAGTATAGTCCAGGAAGTTGATGCGCTGGGCGCGGAACTCACGGGAAGTAAGCGGCACAATCTGGAAAAAGGGGCGGAAGTCGAAACTTACACCATATTTTTCACTGACATGCTGATACTGAGTAAGGACGCGGGGAGCGTTTTGCGAAACCAGAATTTTACTTATGCTCATCTTAATACCTTTCTTCTATAACGCCGCTGAGACTATGAGCAAAGCGGCAGGGAAAAATTCAAGGCCGCAAAGGTACAAAAAAGTTCGCAAAGGATTGCAAAACAGCGAAAGAATTTGCGTTTTCCGAAAGATAAAAAGCAAATACGCGATCGCACACTGCACGTAAATGAGCACGCGGAACACCCAGTCCTGGGCATCGAACAGCGTAAGCAAACCCACGGTAGCGAGCACCAGCACCATCTCCACGATAAAGTAGGTGTGCCCCGTCTGGTAGGCCAGCACGTAATTGTCGTCGCGGCGTTGCGGCCGCATCCACCAGAACAGGATGCGCCGGAGGAGGATATACGCCAAAAAAGCGCCGGCAACGGCCAGCAGGTACACATCCGGAGACAGGGCTTCCATGAAGGAGGGCCGATACAAGTGGTAGCGGACCGCTGCCAACACGGCGGGAATAAGGAGTGTGAGAGCCAGGTTGTTGCGGTCATGGCTGTATCGGACGCTGTTTTCCAGGGTGGAGCTGCCGCGCGTGCGGAAGAGGCTGTCGCCCAGCAGCGGCGCCAGTTGCAATGCACGTTTGAGCTGAAGCATCATCAGCAGCACAAACACCACCACCAGGACATTGAACAGCATCAGTTTCCCCGTTTTGCGTTATAGCCCATCCCCTTCAAGAGCTCCACCACTTTGTCGCGGAAGTCTCCCTGGATGGTGATTTCACCATCCTTGGCGCTGCCGCCCACGCCCAGTTTGGTTTTGAGGGCGCGTCCAAGTTCCTTGAGGTCCTCTGCGGTACCCACAAAACCGGTGACCAGCGTAACCTGCTTGCCGCCCCGGTTCCGGCGGTCGATTCCTACAATAAGACGCTGCTGCCCGGGAGCAAGGGTGGTAGCCTCTTCCTCCTGGGCAGTAGTGTATTTGAAGTCCGGGTTGGTGGAAAAAACCACCCCCAGACGATCCTTCCAGTCGTTGTTCATGCCACAAAGATACGCAAAAATGCGTTATCTTCCGCGGCCGCCGGCGGCGATTTGTGCCTTGATGTGCGCATTGAGGACGTCGTTGGCCTCCAGGCTTTCCAGCGTGCAGTGCATGCGGTAACGCCAGTAGTAGCGCGGAATGGCCGGTACGTTGATGCGCTCGTCGGAGGGGTTCCCCGGATAGCGCACCTCTCCATCCATGGCCAGCCAGTCCTGCAGGGGCAGGATGGCCAGCATGGCCGGAGAATGCATGTGCTGGGCAATGATGAGGTCCACCACCCAGGGCTCGCAGAAGTACGGAGCGTCGCCTTCGCAGCCCAAAACCTCATTGTAGTAGCGCTGGGTTAGGGCGCGGTCCTCTTCCCACCAGGCGCGGAGCGGAGAAGTGTCGTGCGTACCGGTGGCGCAGACGCACCAATACGGATAGCCGCCCGGGTAACCAAAGGTGTCCTTGGGATCCTTGGGCATACGCTGGATTTCCAGGGAAAGGATGTTGAGCTCGTCCATTACAGAAGGCACGCACCCGGGGATCATGCCCAGGTCCTCGCCGCAGGAAAGCATGCCCGTGGAACGGAGCAGGGCCGGGAGCTTGCGCATGGCGCTCTCCCGCCAGAAATCGTTGTGCCGACGCCAGAAAAAGTCATTGTACAGCTGGTTGTAGCGGTCTTTGAGCCACTGCGGAAGGTAGCCGTACTGGGCGGTCTTCTGGCCGGTGATGCGGGGATGGAAATACCCTTGCTTCCGCGGGTCTTCCACAAAGAGGACATCGGTCCCTTCTCCTGCACGCGGGTCAAAGCCCATGTCCCGCAACTCCTGTTCTGCATACGGCAGGGCCGGGTTGAAGTGGCCCATGAGGCCGCTCTTGTACTGGGAAGGGATTTCCCAGATGCGGAAGAAGCCCAGGATATGGTCTATACGGAAGGCGTCAAAATACTGGGCCATCTTGCCCATGCGGGCCTTCCACCAGGCATAGTTGTCCTTGGCCATCTCTTCCCAGTTGTAGGTGGGGAAGCCCCAGTTCTGACCATCCTCTGCAAAGGCATCCGGCGGGGCGCCAGCCTGGCTGTCCAGGTGGAACAGGTGGGCGTGCTGCCAGGCGTCTGCACTGTGGCGGCTTACCCCAATGGGAAGGTCTCCCTTGATGGCCACCCCGTGCAGGTGGGCATAGTCCACGGCCTCCCGGAGCTGACGGTCCAGCAGGAACTGGAGGTAGCAGTAGAAGCCCACTTCCTGGGCGTGTTCATCGGCAAAGGCCTGTACCTTTTTGGCATTGTAGGTGGAGAGCTGCTTCCAGGTCTGGAAGTCCGGCGTGCCGTGGATGTCCCTCAGGACGCTGAACACGGCATACGGGAGGAGCCATTCCGCGTTGGCATCGGCAAAGGCTTTGTAGGCGTCCAAGGCCAGTGTGGCTTTGCCCTTAGCTCCGTTATAGAGCTTGCGGAGCAGTTCCAGCTTGGCACCGTTTACAGCTTCATAGTCAATGGCGCCCAGCGCCTCCAGCTCCTGCTTTTTGGCTTTGTAGGCGGCATCCTGGCGCACGCCGGCGGCCGGCAGGTGGATAAACTGCGGATGCAGGGCAAAGGAGCTCACCGCGTTGTACGGGTAGGAGTCCTGCCAGGTATGGGTCATAGTGGTGTCGTTGATGGGCAGCAGCTGAATCACGTTCTGCCCGGCCTTTACGGCCCAGTCCACCAGGTGTTTGATGTCGTTGAATTCGCCCACGCCAAAGCTGTCCTCGCTGCGGAGGGAGAACACGGGAACGGCCACGCCGGCACCCCTCCAGGGTTCCGTGGGGAACTTGGGCTCCAGGTTGGCGATGATAATCTGGGTGCTCTTCGGCGGAACCTCTGCAAAGAAGTGGTTGGGACCTTCCTCCCACAGGCGGATTTCCTTGGTCTTGGTATCCACGATCACGAACTTGTACTCCATGGGCTCGTTGATGTCCAGGGTGATGAACCACCACGGGAAAGCGTCGTCACTCAGGAGAATCACCTTGTCCCAATTGCCCAGGACGGCGCCCTGGCCCACAATGGCGAGGGATTCGTTGCTGCGCACTTCCGGAGCCGGAACACGGATGCACACGTTGCCCAGGTCCGGGTTCAGGCTTTGGGGCCTGCGGAACGACATGCCGGAAGGACGGCGGAAGATAACGTCGCTGAAGGCCGATGCATAAAAGGCCGAATTGGACGGGCGGGACATCCACCGGGAACGCACCACAATGTTTTTCTGTGCCTGCGGGGCCTTGAAATGGTGGGTGCGCCACTCGCGCTGCACCACTTTTCCGTCGCGGACCACCTCATAGGTGAATTCGTCGCCGTGATGAAGGTCGCGCCCGGTGAGCATGATTTGCCACAGGCCGCCAAAGGAATATTCCATGGGTATGCGGCGCTTGCCAATGCGCAGCTGCACGCTTTCTCCCCAGTTGGTATGATACTGAAGCTGGACGTTGATGGTCATAGTTTCTCTTAGTGTTCGTTAGCAGGACAAATTTATAAAATTTGGGCCGAAATACCTATACGCCCCGCCCGCCTTTTCCTCCGAACAGCGCAGATATTGCGACGAATGAACAAAAATTGTAAATTTGTGCGATGAAAACAGGAGAAGCAACCGTTGTCAAGAATGCCGGCAGCCATTACTTGCTGTCGGAGCTGCCCCAGTGGAAGGTGTTCCCGGCCGTGCTGCGGGGTAAAGTCCGTCTCAAGCAGAGCGTAGTCACCAATCCTATTGCCGTGGGAGACAAGGTCCACTATGAATGGGCCGATGACGGTGACAGCGCCGTCATCACGGAAATCCTCCCCCGCCGGAACTATGTTATCCGCCGTTCCACCAACCTGTCCCGCCAGGCGCACATCATTGCCGCCAATGTGGACCGAGCATACCTGGTAGTGTCGTTGTACTTCCCGGAGGTGAAGCTGCCCTTCCTTGACCGCATCCTGGTCACCTGTGCGCTCTACGGTATTCCGGCCACTATCGTCCTGTCCAAGGTGGACATGTACCGAGATCTGGACCCAGAGGGGCTGGCGCATTTCCGCTCCATTTACGAGGGAGCCGGCTATCCGGTCATCGAGACTTCCGTGGTAAGTGGCGAGGGGGTCGATACCATTCGCGAGGCCTGCAAAGGGAAGGTGAACCTGTTTTCCGGAGAGTCCGGCGTGGGGAAATCGTCCCTCATCAAGGCGCTGGACCCGTCGCTGGATCCCAAGATTGGAGCCATTTCCGCGGCACACCTGCAGGGGAAGCATACCACGTCGCTGTACGAGATGTATCCGCTTTCCAGCGGTGGCTATGTGATTGATTCTCCGGGCATTCGGGGCTTTGGGTTGGTAGATGTGGAGAAGGAGGAGATTGCCCGCTACTTCCCGGAAATGCTGCGGGAAGGCGCCGGCTGCCGCTTCACCCCTTGCACCCATACCCACGAGCCCGGCTGCGCTGTGAAGGCCGCCGTGGACGCAGGCGTCATTTCCCCGGAGCGGTACAACTCCTACCTGGGTATGCTGGAAGAGGATAAGAAGTTCCGCTAACAGATCCTTCGTCGCTAGGCTCCTCAGGATGACAGACTTGTCATTCTGAACGAAGTGAAGAATCTTTCATGAAACTGAACAAGGAAATACTGCGGCTGGCGGTGCCAAGCATCCTGGCGAACATCACCGTTCCTTTGGTGGGGATGGTAGATATGGCCGTGGTGGGGCATCTGGGAGGGGTGGAAGGCTATGCTGGTGCGGCCCTTATCGGCGGCATCTCCGTGGGCACCATGCTCTTCGACCTGCTGTACTGGAACTTCGCCTTCCTCCGCGCCGGCACGGGCGGCCTCACGGCCCAGGCCTACGGACGCCACCTGGCCGCCGTAGCCTCTGCCAGCGGTGCAGGGGCAATTTCGGCCTCCGATGCACCCGGGATTGTCACCATTCTGGGCAGGGCGCTGCGGATTGCGCTCCTGTCCGGCCTCGCACTCATCGCCCTGCAATGGGTGGTGGTGCAGCTGGCCTTCCTGGTGGTGGACTGCACCCCCGAGGTGCGCGAACTCGCCACCCGCTACTTCTACATCCGCATCTGGGCGGCACCGGCTACCCTCTCGCTCTTTGCCCTCAAGGGCTGGTTTATCGGCCTGCAGGACACCCTCCGTCCCATGCTGGTGGACCTGTGGGTGAACCTTGTGAACATCCTCCTCTCCCTGGGGCTGGGCTTTGGCCTGCACCTGGGCTCCTCCGTGGGCACCGCAGGCCTGGGGACCGCCGTGGCGACCCTGGGCTCCTCCCTTGGAGCGGGCGTCACCCTTCTCCCCACCCTGGGATTTGCCGGCGTGGCCTGGGGCACGGTCATCGCCCAATGGACCGGCCTGTTCCTCGCCTTATGGATGACACTTAAGTATTTATCCCTCAGTCACTTACTGAAAATCCTCGGCGCAAAATGGAACGAGGATTATCTACAACAAACTGACAATCAATACGTTAGTAATCAGCCCACCCGAGTCCCAACATCCCCCGATCAAGCCCATACCTCCCTCAATTCGGCCCAAGCTACCACAAGCCAAGCCCAAACCGCCTCCGGCCAGGCACCATCGGCCCCAAGCGCCGAGGCAGCCTCCTTCTTCACCCTCAACCGGGACCTGTTTCTGCGCTCCGTGGGCATGATTGCCGTGTACATCGGCTTCACAGTAATTGGCGCCGGCCTGGGGGACCGCATGCTGGCCGTGAGCAGCATCCTGATGAAGCTCCTCATGCTCTTCAGCTACTTCACGGACGGGTTTGCCTATGCCGGAGAGGCACTGACGGGCCGATTCATCGGCGAGCACAACCAAGACGGCGTGCGCTCCACCGTGCGGGGCACCTTCGCGTGGGGCTTCGGACTGGCCGGCGCCTTCATGCTGCTATACGGGGTGGGCGGCACTCCCCTCCTCCGGCTCATGACCTCGGACACCACCGTAGTTGAAGCCGGCCGGGCGTTCCTCCCCTGGCTGCTCCTGATTCCCCTCATCGGCTGCCCGGCCTTCACCTGGGACGGCATCTACATTGGCGCTACCGCCTCCAAGGACCTCCGCAACAGCGTCCTGCTCTGCGCCGTAGGCTTTTTCATCGTCTGGTTTGTTGGCCGATGGCTCCTCGCCGCGCTGGGAATCGGCACGCTAACCCCCGGCAACCTTTCCCCGGAAGTGTCCCTGCACCTGCTGATGGCCGCCTACTTTGTGCACCTGGCCATCCGCAGCCTCTACCAAACCGTCCGCTACCGCCCCGCCGTCCTCCAGCCCCATTTCGGAAGTGGCAGCTAACCACCTGTTTCACAATAACCTACAAAACAATCCTCGTTCAGATTTTGAACGAGGATTATATAGTAAGAGAATGACTATCAGCACCTTAGCTGTCACAGGACCAATATTTTGCGTGTGACGCGCAACTGCTTGATTCTCTGTACCTTACACACTAATCCTCGTTCACAATCTGAACGAGGATTATATAAGAAATGGCTGATACTCAGCGTGTTGCCAATCACGCCAGACTCAACAACCCTACCGTCTTAGGTACTTCCATCCCAGAACGGGCAGGACGAAGGCCAGCAGGCAGGCTACCAGCCAGAAAATGGACACGGGGCCAAAGTCGTACACGCCGTCGGCAGAGAATCCTTCGATGAGAAAGCCGCTGGCCACAGACTGCAAGCCGGAAGCGGCATAGCTGAACACACCCACAATACCCAGGGCAGCCCCAGTAGCCTTTCGCGGCACAAAGTCCAGCGCCATGAGCCCGGCCACAATGCAGAACACCATGCTAAAGGCAAAGCTGAACACGGACACATACACGATATTCCACACAAACCCGCCATCCAGGAACAAAAATCCGGCCAGGGACAACACCGCCAGCACACCGGCCAGGAGCACAGGACGCACCCGGTTCCCCCGGAACAGCACGTCCGACATCCAGCCAGCCGCCACATTACCCACCACACCAAAAATCTCGGCATAGCCAATCACCTGCGCAGCCTCGGTGAGCGAAAACGCCTTCTGCTTTTGCAGGAACAGCACGCCCCAGTCGCTCACGGCCTGCTGGGTAATGTACAAAAACGCCGTAGAAATGGCAATCACCCAAATCCCCGGATGCTTGAACACCCACTTCTGCAGTTCCCGGGTGGGCTGCTTGTCCATGGCCCGAACCTCCTCTCCGGAGAGTTCCTGCACAGACGGAAGCCCCTCACTTTCAGGCGTATCGGAAATGAGCACAAGCGAAAGGACCAGGCCGATCACCCCCGCCACAGCCGCCGCCAGAAAGCCCCATTGCCAACCGGCCGCCGCCACGACAAAACCCGTCATAATCATGGACAGGGCTTTTCCCAGTTGCGGCGTAGCGCTGAAAATGCTGTACATAGTGCCCCGCCGCGACAGCGGGAACCAGCGCGACAGGCTGATGGTTCCGGGCGGCGAGCCCATGCTCTGCGCCCAGCCGTTGAGGCCCCACAGCACCACAAACAGCAGCATCACCGTCACCGAGCCCACCGCCAGCGTACCGTGCAAAAGCCCCAGCGCGCCCAGCAGCAAGTTCATCAGGGCCGATACCCCAATGCCCGCCGCCATAAAACGCCGGATGTTGCAATAGTCCGCAATGAACCCGTTCATGAATTTGCCGGCGGCATAGACGAAAAGAAAGGCCGATCCGATAATGCCCAGTTGCCCGGCCGTGAGCACCCCGCCGTCGATGAGCGGCTGCTTTACCACGCTGAGCGTGCCCCGGCAGATGTAATAGAGCGTATAGACTACCGTCACGCCCCAGAAGGTCCGACGGCGCAAGCGCTTGTACACGACATCCTGCTCCCCTTCCGGCACCTTTTGAGCCCGGGGCTTGCTAATGCGGAAGAAGGAGAAAAGGGACATTACAAATCGCTTAACAGGGCCGACAACCTGGTCCCGGGCACATACACCCGTGCCTGCAGACCCACCTTGCGGGCCGCCTGCACATTGGTGTCGTTATCGTCAATAAAGAGAATTTCTCCGGCGGGAAGGCCAATCCGTGCCACCGCCTCCTCATAAATATGGGCCGATGGCTTGAGAAGCTTCATCTCGCAGGAGATGAACTGCTCGCGGAAGGTGGTCTCCGGGTTAATCCCGTAGTCCCGGAACATGCGCAGGATATGCCGCATGGAGATGGGATTGTTGTTGGAGAGCAGGTACAGCGGATACCGGCCGGCAAGTTCCTTCACCGTTTCTACGGTATCTGCCTCCATGCCTGCGAGAAGAGCATACATGGAGCGGTCTACATCCTCCGGCCGGCTGCCGGGACGGGAGCCCCGCAGGACCTCCGTGCGAAATGCGTCCGCGCTTACCAGTCCGGCTTCCATGTCCCCGTACACCCCTTTCTGGTGATACGGGTCCAGGAGCTCCGTAATGCGCTCAAAACCCAAATTCTCGCGGAATGCCTGAATGCACCCATCCAGGTCCAGGTTTACCAGGACCCCGCCAATATCAAAAACAACTGCTTTTATCATACTGGGTGCAAAGGTACAACAAAAAGAAATACCCGCAAGCGAATTTCACAATTGGCCGCGGGATTATGGTAAGGTATCAATATTTATGTCTGATACCCCTTATTTCCAATACCGTGCCAAAACACCGTGCACGGAAAAAATTTTTACTTTTTTTTCTTCTTTTTTGCATTCCAGTCCCCGTAAATCTCACTTACGTTGCCCGCAGTGATAAATCCGTGGATATCGTTCTGCTTCAAGTAATCCATCAGAAGGGCAAATTCGTTCTGGGTAAGGAGGACCTGGATTTCCACATTCTTTTTCCCGTTGTAGCCGCCTGTAACCTCGTACAGCGAGCAGCCGCGCTGCAACTCGTCAATAATGAACCGGCGAATTTCCTCGTGGCGGGAGGAGATGATACACACGCGCTTGCGGCGGTTGAGGCCGGCGGTAAAATAATCCAGCGCCAGGCCGTTGATCCATGTGCCGATAAGGCCAATCACCACCATCCGGAAAGGGTTCACGGCAAAGGCCGAGCAGCAAATAAGGGCGCCGGCCACGGAAACGGAAGTGCCAATATCAAAGTGCAGATACTTGTTCACAATTTTTGCCAGGATGTCCAACCCGCCCGTAGAGGCATTGATATGGAACAGGATGGTTTGCGAGGCGCTGAGAATGAGCACAAAGCACAGAAGGTCGAACCAGGGGTCCCCCATCACGGAAGTCTGTCCGGGCTCGATGAGTTTCTTGTAGGGAAGAATTTTCTCCCAAAGCTCGATGAACGGGCCCAGGATAAGGGCCGTGTACACCGTTTTAGCGCCAAATTCCGCGCCAATCAGCAGCCAGGCCATCACCAGCAAGATGGCATTGATGACCGTAACCACCAGCGACACCTTCACAGGCAGTCCCATGGCGTTGAACACGCTGGAGATAACCATGGAAAGGCCGGTGATGGACCCCACCACCAGGTTGCTGGGCATGAGAAAATAGTACACGGAGGCCGCTGCGATAAACATGCCAACGGTCATGATTACCAGTTCCTTCCAAAATTTGAAAGTTCCCAGCGGCTGAATGAGTTCTTCTTTGATGTTCATAGTGTGTGGTTAGTTTTCGGCCTGTCCGCCTGCCAAGTCCAGAATCTCGGAGGTAATCTTTTGTTGGCGGCCCTTGTTGTACTGCAAGGTGAGTTCTGAGAGCAGGTTCTCCGCGTTGTCGGTGGCGGTTTGCATGGCCACGGTGCGGGCGGCGTGTTCGGCGGCGGCGCTGTCCAGGAGCGCTGCGTAGAGTTTCAGTTTGCGGGTCTTGGGCACGAGCGCCTCCAGCAGCACGGCCCGGGAGGGTTCCAGCAGCGGGGCTATGTAGAAAGGAGCGGGAGAAGAGTTCCTTTCTTCCACGTCGCTTCGCGACCCTGTACGGGCAAATGTTCCAGAAAGGGACTCTTCTTCCACTCCCCTGTCACCCCCGACCTGATTGGGGGTCTCTCGCTGCATCAGCACCTCCACCACGGGCTCCTGGCGGGCGGTAGAGACAAAGTGGTTGTACACCAGCACCACGGCGCCGGTGCGACCGGCCTCCACATCCGCTACCAGTTTTTCCACCAGCGCGGCCGCAGGGCCGTAGGAGGGATGTTCCGAGAGCGCCGAGAAATCCTCCGGTGAGGCAAAGCCTTCTTTTCGCATGGCATCGGCCATCTTGCGGCCAATGGCGTACACGGTGTCCCCCGGCCGCCGGATGGCGCGTACCTTGGCAATGGCGTTGGCGTTGAATCCGCCGCAGAGCGAGGAGTTGGACGCAATGGCCACAATGGTTTTCCGCTCGTCCTTGTTTTGGGCCAAATTTAAGGACGAGACACCGGCCGTCCCGCCTTGCAGGGAGGCCAGGATGCCCAGCAGCTGCTCCTCGTACGGACGCATGGCCTCAATGGCATTCTGGGCCTTGCGGAGCTTGGCGCTGGACACCAGTTTCATGGCCGAAGTAATTTTGAGGGGACTTCGGACCGATGCGATACGGCCTTTTATTTCCTTTAATGTTGGCATAGAGATTCTTCGCTTCGCTCAGAATGACAAATGCAATTACTTCAGGGTGAGGATGACGGAGGCGGCGGTATCGGCCAAAACCGTCTCTATCTCCGGGGTGAGCTTGCCCTGGCCCAGCGGCTCCAGGACATCGGCCTTGTGTGCGGCGCGGAGGCGGTCCAGGAAAGCATCCTGGAAGGGACGCACCTGGTCTATGGCGATGTCCCGCATGAGGCCGCGCGTACCGCAGTACAGGATGGCCACCTGTTCCCCTACCGGCATGGGGCTGTATTGGGGCTGGATAAGCAGCTGATTGTTCTTGCGCCCTTTGTCCAGGGCCAGTTCCGTCACCTTGTCCACGTCCGAGGAGAACTTGGAGAAGGCCTCCAGTTCTGCCCACTGGGCCTGGTCGATCTTGAGCGTACCGGCCACCTTCTTCATGGACTTCACCTGGGCGCTGCCGCCCACACGGGACACGCTGATACCCACGTTGATAGCGGGACGCACGCCCTGGTTGAAGAGGCTCTGCTCCAGGTAAATCTGGCCGTCCGTGATGGAAATCACGTTGGTAGGAATGTAGGCGCTCACGTCACCGGCCTGCGTCTCAATAATGGGCAAGGCTGTCAGGGAGCCTCCGCCGCGCACCTTGTCCTTAAGCACCTCCGGAAGGTCGTTCATCTGCGCGGCCACTTCCTGCTGGTCAATAATGCGGGCAGCCCGCTCCAGCAGACGGCTGTGCAGATAGAAAATATCGCCCGGATAAGCCTCACGTCCGGAAGGACGGCGCAGGATGAGGGACACTTCACGGTACGCCACAGCCTGCTTGGAGAGGTCGTCGTACACCACCAGCGCATGCCGGCCGGTGTCGCGGAAGTACTCGCCAATGGCCGCCCCGGCAAAGGGGGCGTAATACTGGAGCGCAGCAGGGTCCGCTGCCGTAGCAGCCACCACCACGGTGTAGTCCATGGCCCCGTGCTCCCGCAGCGTTTTTACGATGGAAGCCACGGTGGAGCCCTTCTGCCCCACAGCCACGTAAATGCAGAACACCGGCTGCCCGGCCTCATACGCCGAGCGCTGGTTAATGATGGTATCAATGGCAATGGCCGTTTTTCCCGTCTGGCGGTCCCCGATGATAAGTTCACGCTGGCCGCGGCCGATAGGAATCATGGCGTCGATGGCCTTGATGCCCGTTTGCAGCGGCTCGCTCACCGGCTGGCGGAAAATGACACCCGGGGCCTTGCGCTCCAGCGGCATGTCCAGTTTGTCCCCGTCGATGGGGCCCAGGCCGTCCAGCGGATTACCCAGCGGGTCTATCACACGGCCCAGCAGCTTGTCGTTCACGGCCACGGAAGCGATGCGGCCGGTACGGCGCACCACAGCACCCTCTTTCACCAGGTCTGTGGGACCCATTAGCACGGCGCCCACGTTGTCTGCCTCCAGGTTCATCACCACGGCCATGACGCCGTTGCCGCAGTCCAGCAGTTCGCCGGCCTCCGCATGGTCCAGGCCATAGATGCGCACCACGCCGTCGCTCACCTGGAGCACTTTGCCAACCTCTTCAAACTGGAGGTTGTTTTTCATGTCCTTGAGCTGCCCGAGCAGGATTTCGCTCACTTCGCTGGGTTTTAAACTCGAATTTGCCATTAGATAATACGTCTGTTTCGTTCAATAAATTGTTCCCGGATCATCTCCAGCTGCCGTTTAACGCTGGCATCCAGGAGGTAGCTGTCCAGGTCCAGGACAAAGCCGCCCACCAGCGACGGATCCACGTCTACGTCAAAGATGACATCGGCACCGGTTTTGCCCTTTACCAGGGCCTGAAGGCTTTGCAGCAGATGTTCCGAGGGCGGCGCCACCGCCGTGAGATGTGCTTTGCACACACCGATGCTCCTGCGGTACAGCGTCACAAAATTCCGGAGGATGTCCGGCACCAGCTCCATGCGGCCATTCCGGCTCAAGAGTGCAAAGAAACGGTCCATTTCCGGCGACAGGGGACTTTCCAGGGCGCTTTGCAGCAGGTTTTTCTTCTCTGCTGCGTTAACGACGTCCGGGGCGGCCTCCACCATGCGGGCCAAATCCGGAACCGTATGCAGCGCCTTGAGGAGCGCCTCTGCCTCCCCCAGCACCCTTTCTCCCTGCCCGTTTTCACGGACAAAGCGTACCAGGGCGCTGGCGTAGCGCGTTATGACAATGGCGCGGTTCATTTAGGAATGCATCTGTGCCTTTGAAGCTTCATCGACCAGCTCGTCAATAAAAGCCCGCTGGTTACCGTCGTCCGAGAGCTCGTGCCGGAGCACTTTCTCTGCCACCTGCACGCTTAGGAGGGCCACTTCCTTGCGCACGTCGCGCAGGGCGCTCTCCTTCTCTGCGGCAATCTGGAGCTTGGCCTCCGCCAGGATTTTATCCGCCTCTGCCTGGGCTTGCGCTTTGGCATCGGCCACAATCCGGGCTTTGGTTTCGGTGGCCTCGCGCAGCATCTGGGACTGCTCCTTGCGGGTAGCCTCCAGCATCTGCGCCTGCTCTACCTTCCAGCTGGCCATCCGGGCCTCGATCTCCCGCGCGTCCTCAATGGACTTCTCTATCCGCTCCTGGCGTTTGCGGACCATATCCGTGAGCACCGGGAAACCAAACTTGGCCAGGATGAAGAAGACGATGCCGAAAATCAGCGTCATCCAGAACAGCAGGCCGAAATCCGGAGTAATCAGTGACATCGCTTACTTGCCGATAAGACAGACCAGGATAGCAAAGAGGCAGGCACCTTCCACCAGGGCGCCGATGATGATGGCGGTGAGGCGGTAGTGGTCTGCTTTCTCCGGCTGGCGGGCACCGGCCTCGAGGGCGGCTTTACCGATATTGCCGATACCGAAAGCGGCGGCGATGGCGGCGATACCTGCACCCAGTGCGGCGCCGGCCTTTCCGAGAGCTGCAGAAGTGGCAGCCTGAAGGAGCATTGTGGACAAAATCATAATTCTATCGTTTTTAAAGTTGTTATTCTTCTGCTTTTTCTTCTTCCGGGTGCTGCCGGCTCAGGCCGATAAACACACTGGAAAGCATGGTAAATATATAGGCTTGGAGGAAAGCTACCAGCAGCTCCAACACATCCATAAACACGCCGAAAAGGACCGCGATGGCGCTGAGGCCGCCATTCATGGCCGGACCCAGCGAGGCCGTAAGGAAGACCACCGACACCACGCCCAGAATCATCATGTGCCCGGCCAGGATATTGGCGAAAAGCCTCACCATGAGGGAGAAGGGCTTGGTAAACAGGCCGATAATCTCAATCAGGGGCATCAGGGGGAAGGCTTTCAGGAAAAGCGGAACCTCCGGCCAAAAGATGTCTTTGTAATAGTGTTTGTTGCCGAACAGGTTCACCGCCAGGAAGGTGAAAACGGCCATCATGAAGGTGACGGCAATGTTGCCGGTGATGTTGGCCCCGCCCGGGAAGAACGGAACAATGCCCAGCAGGTTGTTCACGAAAATGAAGAAAAACGCGGTGAGCAGATACGGCGAATAGCGTTTATAATCCGGGCCGATACAAGGCTTGATAATATCGTCCTCCACCATCATGACCAGCATCTCCAGCAGGCCGCTGAAGCCGCCAGGGGCTTCCTCGCGGGCGTCGTGCCTGCGATACCACTTGACGCCAAACAGCACCAGGAGCACCAGTACCAGGCTGTTGAACAGGAGCCCGGCCACGTTCTTGGTAATGGAGATATCCAGCGGACGGACATCCCCGGAGGGGGTGTGTTCCATCAGGCAGTCCCGGTGGGACTCTTGGTCGTGCCAGAGGTAAAAGCCCTCATACTCGTGCCCGTGGGCCAGTTTTCCGGAAGAGAACACATGCCAGCCCGTTGTTTTGCTGCGGGCAATTATCAGGAGCGGAATGCTGATGTGCTTTCCGTTTACCGTGGTGATGTGCCAGTCATAGGCATCCACCACGTGCCCATAAAGGTACTCGTCCATGTCAAACTCCCCGTCATGGCCGACCTGATCGGCCATCTCAGATGCCCGGTCGGGGCCGGGCATGACGGAAGCGTCGCTCTGAATGACAAGGGTCGAAGAAAATTGGTTTTTCGCGAAGCCTTGCGAAAAATAATTTTCCTGGGCCGCTGGCCAAAGGAGAATAAGCGATATGAGCAAAGCCAGCATCATACCTCCACGCAGGCTTTGACTACATTGTTCCCCACCTCCACAAAACCTTCCCGGATGGGCAGCAGTTTCTCTTCCCCGCCCTCCACGTAGCGGATATTGCCTTTTTCCAGGGCCGTGATGAGCGCCGCGTGGTCCTTGAGCACCGTGAACGGCCCGGCCACGCCCGGCAGCGTCACCAACTCCACCCGGGCCTGCACCAGCGGTCCCTCAGGGCTCAGAATATGTAAGTCAATCACTTCCATGTGGATCCTTCGTATTTGAGATACACTCGCTTCGCTCGGTATGACAATTACTTGGCGGCGGCGAGGAGGGCCTCGCCCTTCTTGATGGCATCCTCAATGGTTCCTACGTTCAGGAAGGCCTGTTCCGGGAGGTAATCTACCTCACCGTCCATAATCATGTTGAATCCCTTGATGGTGTCTTCGATGCTCACCATGACGCCGGGAACGCCCGTGAACTGTTCCGCCACAAAGAACGGCTGGCTCAGGAAGCGCTGTACGCGGCGGGCACGGTTAACAGTTGTTTTGTCCTCCTCCGAGAGCTCGTCCATGCCCAGGATGGCAATGATGTCCTGGAGCTCCTGGTTGCGCTGGAGGATTTGCTTCACGCGCTGGGCGGTGTCGTAATGGGCCTGGCCCACAATATTGGGGTCCAGGATGCGGGAGGTACTCTCCAGCGGGTCCACAGCCGGGTAAATACCCAGGGCCGTAATTTTACGGCTGAGCACCGTGGTGGCGTCCAGGTGGGTGAAGGTGGTGGCGGGAGCGGGGTCCGTAAGGTCATCGGCAGGAACATACACGGCCTGTACCGAGGTGATGGACCCGTTTTTGGTGGAAGTGATGCGCTCCTGCATCTTACCCATTTCCGTGGCCAGGGTGGGCTGGTAACCCACGGCGGAAGGCATACGGCCCAGCAGGGCGCTTACCTCACTGCCGGCCTGGGTGAAACGGAAGATATTGTCGATGAAAAAGAGGATGTCCCGCGGGCCTGCACCGGTGTCGCTGTCGCGGAAGCTCTCTGCCAGGGTGAGGCCGCTCAGGGCCACGCTGGAACGGGCTCCCGGGGGTTCGTTCATTTGGCCGAACACCATGGATACCTGGCTCTTTTCCAGTTCTTTAGGGTCTACCAGCGAGAGGTCCCACTTGCCCTCTTCCATGGCTTTTTCGAAGGCGTCTCCGTAGCGGATTACCTTGGATTCGATCATTTCCCGCAAAAGGTCGTTGCCCTCACGGGTGCGCTCCCCCACGCCGGCGAACACGGAGAAACCGTTGTGCGCCTTGGCAATGTTGTTGATGAGCTCCTTGATAAGCACCGTTTTGCCTACGCCGGCGCCGCCGAACAGGCCAATTTTACCGCCTTTGAGGTACGGCTCCAGCAGGTCGATGACCTTGATACCGGTAAACAGCACTTCCTGGCTGGTGGTGAGGTCCTCGAACTTGGGGGGCTCCCGGTGGATGGGCAGGGCGCTTTCCCGGCTGAGTTCCGGCATGCCGTCGATGGCATCTCCGGTAACGTTCATGACACGGCCGCGGATTTGCGCACCTACGGGCATGGCAATGGGCCGGCCGGTATTCTCTACCTCCAGTCCGCGGCTGAGACCGTCCGTGGAATCCATGGCCACGCAACGCACGGTGTCCTCACCAATGTGCTGCTGCACCTCCAGGATGACGGTTTTTCCGTCCGGGCGCTTGACCGTTAAGGCGTCGTCAATGCGGGGCAGTTCCTGCTCCGCCTGCCGGGCCGATATAGCAAAATGTACATCCACCACCGGTCCCACGACCTGCGCGATGTGTCCTACTGCATGGGGCATAACAAAATCAGTTTCCACAAAGATACGAAATATTCGGCATTATTCCTTTACCGTAGCCTTCACATTGGCGGGTTCCGCCTTCCAGTCCTGGTCCTGCTGGTACAGGGGGCTGAACTTGCCGAAGGGGATGTCACTGAAGATGAAGTTGTTGGCCTTGCGGGCGGCCTCGATGTGGTCTGTAAGGGCGGTATTGACGGCTGTGAGGGCCGCATCCAGCACCAGGCCCAGCAGGCCGCTGTTGCCGCCTGTGCGCACGGTAGTATCCAGGAAAAGGTCGCAGCTGCGGTCGAACAGGACCTCGTTGGTGCGCGTGGAACGCATCACGTAGCGGATTTTGGCGCTGATGCCCACGCCCTGCTTGGCCCATTTGTCAATGACCGAGAAGATGACGGCATCGGCCCCGAAGACTGCGCCGAACTGCCCAATGGGAGCCTCAAAGAAAAGCTCTGCGTCATAGGCGCTTTCCGCCTTGAGGATATCCATGGTGAGGATGGGAGAAAGGACGTAATAGCCGGCCTCCACCAGCGGACGGCTGATGGACGTGTACAGCAGGTCCTTGGCCTCCACGTTGGCCGTGTTGTTGATGGGCGGCATCACCAAAAGAGTGACGGGAGCCTCATTGTACAGGGGAGCATATACTTCCCCGCGGGTGAGCTTACTGGCCGATCCGCAGGAAACAAGCAGCGCCGCGGCTGCCACAAGAATCAGAAACTTTTTCATTTGCCTGCGAATTTTTTGAGGAGGGGTTCCACAAACTTACGGGATTCCGGATACAGCTCCAACTCCTTCTGGAGGAGCTTGAGGCCGTATTCCGGGAAATAGGCGGCATAGTCCGAACGCTCATAAATGGCGCGTTCACGCTTGGAGGCGCTTTCTGCAAAGGCGGCGGCCGTTTCCGGCTTCAGGAGAAGGTAGCCGTACTCTGCGCAGATGCCCGGAGGCACCACGCCGCGTTCTCCGCCGGGGTTTTGCAGCATGTCTTCATAGACATAGAGCATGGCGCACAGGCTTTCCGGACTTTGGGACTTGCCATAGGCTTCATAAAAGCGGTCCTCGTACCGCGTTACGCCGTCGGAGGCCTTGCCGCCCCAGTAATAGAGCACATTTGCGGAAGGCCCGCAGGAGCACATCAGAAGCGCTGCAGCGGCTATCGTCAGGAATTTTCTCATAGCTCCAGCCCTATCATTTTGTGTTCCTGGGCCGATATGAACACCTTCTGGGAGGTGAGTTCCTTGCCGGCCTGGTCTTTGACCACCACCGTGTGGGTGCCGGGCTCCAGGGTAATCACGTTGTTGGCAATGTCCTTGAGGCTTTTGTTGCCGGACCAGCCCTTCACCTTGAGGGTTTCCGTCTTGTACTCCTTGCCGTCCACCGTTACCAGGATGTCCTGGGATTTGGCGGCCGAGAAGGACAGATAGGCTTTGTCCGCCTTGCCGGAATTCACGGAAACGTTGCCTACGCCGCAGGAGGCAAGAGTAAGCAGGGCGGCTGCCAGTGCAAAAATGACTTTTTTCATGCTATTTGTCGGAAATGTAGTACTTGTCCAGATGGTCCTCGTCAATGTCCTGTCCTTCATAGGAGCAGTAGGAAAGTTCCGTCTCCGGGGTGTCCCCGAAGCTGGTGAGCACGGTTACCTTGCCCAGGGGCTTGCCGGGGAGTTCCACCATCATGCCGGTCTGGGGGTTCTTAACGCTCTTTCCCTTGGCGTATACAATGAAGCTGTCGCCGGGCTGGAGGCCCTGCGAGGCGCCGCCGGAGATGATGTAGGAACCATCGTCATAGGTAAGGATGTAGGAGCGCCAGGGCTTGTCCATGCACTTGTTGATGATGTTTTCCACCAGCTGGCTGATGGCAGAGGAGATGGCTTTGTCGCTGAGGGTGGCGTCATAGCCGGCGGTACCGCCAATGCCGAGGGTTTGTTTGGAGGTGGTTTCCGCGTAGCCTTTGGCTTCATCGGAGTAGATGATGAGCCCGGTGGCGGCCTCTACCAGACGCAGGCTCACGCCGGCTTCCACTGTCTGGGTTTTGGTGCTGGTGAACACGCCCTCCTGGCCCTGGGCCTTGCGGCCGAACTCCGTGATGGAGCCCAGGATGAGGTAGTCTGCACCAATTTTTGCCATGCCTTCCGGACCGGCCTCTTTCATGAGCACGTCCAGATCTTCCCGCTCCAGGAGGATGAACTTGCCGCTGAGGGCCAGCTTGGAGGACAGGATGTCCAGCGCCTGCTTGCGCATGGGGTCGTTATCCTTGTCGTAAAAAATGCCCTTGGCATATTGGGTTTCATTGGAAAAACGGCCAATGGCCACTTTCCTCTTGATGGTTTTATCCTGCCCCATGAGGCTCTGCGGAGCCAGGGAAAGCAGCGCGGCCAACATAGCGGCCCAAAGCATGCATTTTTTCATCGTTCAAACATTTTCACAAATATACGCATTTTTCCCTAATCCTTATCCCCTCCCCGTTAAAGCACACCCACCTCCCTCTGAGCACCCTCTGTGGCACCCCGCTGTGCTTTAACCATCCGTATGTACCCCCGTTAAAGCACACCTACCTCCCTCTGAGCACCCTCTGCGGCACCCCGCTGTGCTTTAATCATCCGTATCGGCACAGAGGAGTGAATGCTAACCAATTGTTTTACAGACACTTATAGAATAATCCTCGTCGCAAAATGGAACGAGGATTATCTGGGAAATAGCTATGGATCAATGGGTTAGCAATCACCCCTTGCTGCCCCCCTACGCGCGGCGGGTGACAAAGTCGAAGAACACGTCAATGTCCTTCTTGTCTTTGAGGCGGACCATGTAGGCCATGTTGCACAGGTCGTCGGCCAGGGCGTCCGGGACGCGCTCCGCCATGCACATCACACTGCCGTAGCGGTCCATGATTTCCTCGTGGCTGTGGAGGTAGGCCTTGCCGTCGCGGCGGCCGGCGTAGGCGCAGAAGTACTGCTCGCCCTGCGGCTTGCGGGCCTCGTTGAAGGCTACCATATCGGCCCAAATCTGGAACACGTCCGTGCTGTGGGCAAAGTTCATCATGTCCGGGGTGTAGCCTCCCGGCGGGCGCATGTTCACTTCCAGGCCCACGTAGTCGCCCTTCTTGCCCAGGCCGGTGCGGTCGCGGTCCAGCTGGAAGAACTCCAGGTGCACGAAGCGGCTCTTGATACCGAAGGCCTTGACGGTTCTGCGGCCCACGGCTGCAAGCTTGACGGGCACGGTCTTGTTGGTCCAATAGCAGGTGTCCAGGTTGCCATGGACAATCTCCATGATGGGCGTGGGGAAGATGGTATTGTTCTCGAACACCGGTTCGCCATCGGCATTGAAAATGGCATCGTAGCTTACCAGAAGGCCGGTGATGAACTCCTCTATCACAAAGCCGCCGGCGTTGGGATGGGCCGCAAACCAGGCTTCCAGCTCTGCGTCGCTCTGGATCTTGAAAGTGCCGCTGGCGCCCATGCCGTTGTCCGGTTTGGCGATGATAGGATAGCCGGTCTTTTTGGTGAAGGCTTTCACCTTGGCCAGGCCTTCCGCGCCCTTGATCTGGCGGGCCGTGGGAATGCCGCCCAGGGCGTAGTACTTCTTCATCTCGCTCTTGTTCTTGATGGCGGCGATGTGGTCGTTCTGGATGCCCGTGGTAACGTTGAAGTCCGTGCGCAGGCGGGCGTCCTGCTCCAGCCAGTACTCGTTGTTGGACTCAATCCAGTCTATCTTGCCCCACTTGTGGGCCAGCCAGGCTACGGCACGGTACATCTCGTCGTAGTTCTCCAGGTTGTTCACCTTGTAGTAGTCCGAAATGCTGCCACGGAGCTCCTGGGACAGATTCCAGTAGTCGGTATCGGCAATGGCCAATACGTTCACGCCATTTTGTTTGAGCCCGGCGCAGAAATGCCAGTAGGTGGCCGGGAAATGGGGGGAAATGAAAATTAAGTTCATAAAACTGTAGGTTTTGTTTTCTTCGCTGACGCGGCGCATGGCTCCGCGGGTGATTTCGTACGCTTCTCCGTAGAGGGTGGGCTTTCCATGGACGATTTTAACATATCCGCCGTCCTTGAAGGTATAGAACCGGTGGTTCCAGCTGTCCGGGAAGGCAATGTCCTCGAACAGGCGAAGGCCGTCCACCTGCGCGTATCGAACCTGCTCCATGTGCGGGACCAGGTTGATGTCCGTGAGGCCCAGGCCCTTGAGCCAGCGCTGGTACTGCGGGTCCCGGGCCTCCCCGGGGAGCTCCGGATGGGAGTACACGTTGTCTGCGCAGTTCATGCTGCCGGCGCTGCACCCCATCACCACCCCGTCGAAGCCCTGGATGAGCTCTTTGAGCCGAATCTCGTGCAGGAACTTGTTCTGGGTGGGGACATGGCCGCCACAAAGGACAATCCAATGGGCCCAACGCACCAGTTCCGGGGCTTGCGCGGCATTCCGCCGGTCCAGCATCACAATTTTTTCCGTGTCGATACCGGACTTGTGGATGCACTCACTCATGCCCTTGAGGACGGAGTCCGTGAAACCGCGGTCGTCCGGGGCGGCGCTCACCAGGAGCACGCGGGGTTTGTCTCCGGCTGCTCCCCCGGCCCTTTGAACGGCCAGGGCCAGCTCCGCTTTGACATCGGCCCTAAAGCCGTTGTCCTGCGTGAAATGCGGCTCCCCGTAACGGGTGGGACTGCCTGTGAGGTACAAAATCATGAGCACAAATATACGAATTCTCCGCCTCATCCACAAAAAACGTCCCCCGGTGCAAACCGGAGGACGCTTTGGTACGAGGACTCAAGAATTAGTCCGACAGGGAGAAGCGCTTGAAGGCAAGCACCTTGGCGTCTTTGTCGGCGGCGGCGAGGGCTTCCTTCACCGTCTTCTTGTCGTCGCTGAGCTGGTACTCCTGCTCCATCAGGGTGTTCTCCTTCAGGAACTTCTGGATACGGCCATTGACGATACCGTTGATCATCTGGACCTTCTGCTCCAGGGAGGCCAGGGTTTCTGCACCTACCTTGGCGATGATCTCACGGGCCTGCTGAGCCTGCTCGGAGGTGAGCCAGCCCTTGGCGGTGTTGGACTCGATGTGGTCTTCGCTGTCCACGTGGGCGGGGTTGATACCGGCCTTCTTAAGGGCGTTGTCCACGGACTTCTGAACCTGCTCGTCCTTGGTCTTCTGGATGGCAACGGTCTTTTCGGACTCGATAACCTCTGCCGGGACGGAAGCGGCGTCTACGGCCACAGGGTTCATGGAAGCCACCTGCATGGCGATACCGCGGGCAATCTCGGCGGGCACTTCCTTGGAGAAGGAAACAATGGCGCCCAGCTTGCCGTTGAAGTGCACATATTCGCTCACGAACGGAGCCTCGAGGGCGCCGTAGAAAGCCAGCACGTGCTTTTCACCGGTTTTACCAGCCTGGTTGGTGATGTCCTCTTCGATGGAGTAACCATCGGCAAGTTTCACGGCCTTCAGTTCTTCTGCGGAAGCAGGGAAAGCAGCGATGGCTGCATCGGCGATGTTTCCGGAAAGGGCTTTGAAGTCCGGGGTGGCGGCCACGAAGTCGGTCTCGCAACCGAGGCAGACGAGGATGGCCTTGCCGCCGTTTACACGGCTGAGCACAGCACCCTGGGTGGTCTCGTTTTCACCGCGCTTGGCGAGGGTGGATTTACCTTTCTCGCGCAGGATTTCCACAGCACGCTTGAACTCACCGGCAGCCTCTTCGAGGGCCTTTTTGCAGTCCATCATGCCAGCGCTGGTCATGTCGCGGAGTTTCTTGATATCTGCTAAAGAGATAGCCATAATTACTTGCTTTTTAAAGGGTTAATTACTCTTCGGTAGCGGGGGCCTCAGCTGCGGGAGCTTCGGCGGCGGCATCTACGGGTTCTGCCTTGGGGGCGCGGCGGGAGCGGAGCTTGCGCTCGGGAGCGGCGGTCTCTGCGCCCTCTGCGGGAGCGGCCTCAGCTTCCTTTTCCTTCTCCAGTTTGCGCTCTTCCAGGCCTTCGTTGATAGCCTTGCACATCACATCCATGATGAGGGCGATGGACTTCGTGGAGTCGTCGTTTGCCGGAATCACATAATCAATGGGCGTGGGATCGCAACATGTGTCAACCATTGCGATAACCGGGATGTTCAGACGAACGGCCTCCTTAACGGCATTGGCCTCTTTCTGAACGTCGACCACGAAGAGGGCGCTCGGGAGACGGGACATGTCACGGATGGAACCGAGGTTCTTCTCCAGTTTGGCCCGCTGGCGCTCCACCTGCAGACGCTCGCGCTTGGCGAGTTTGTCGAAGGTGCCATCTTCTTTCATCTTGTCGATGGTGTTCATTTTCTTCACGGCCTTGCGAATGGTGGGGAAGTTGGTAAGCATACCGCCCGGCCAACGCTCGGTCACGGAAGGCATATTGACGGAAGCGGCCATTTCTGCCACAACGTCTTTTGCCTGTTTTTTGGTGGCAACGAAGAGGACCTTACGGCCGCTGCGGGCCATTTCCTTGAGGACCTCTGCTGCCTCGTCAACTTTGACGACGGTCTTGTGCAGGTCGATGATGTGGATGCCGTTCCTCTCTACGAAGATATACGGAGCCATCTTGGGGTTCCACTTGCGAGCGAGGTGGCCGAAGTGGGAGCCTGCATCAAGCAATTCCTGAAAATTAGTTCTTGACATGGGTTGTTTGTTCTTTTTAATAACTCATTCATCAATCCGAAGTAGCAGCCTTGTGCTGGTCTTCGGGATTTTTTCGCGGCCCGGCAATCCTTTTTGTAGCTCGGGAAGATTCTCATCCTCACCGGGATCTCAGGATTTGTGTACCTAAGCCGTGCTGACGTAAATCCACCAGTAAGATTAACGCTTACTGAACTGGAAGCGACGACGTGCGCCAGGCTGACCAGGTTTCTTACGCTCAACTTCGCGGGCGTCGCGGGTGAGGAAACCGGCGGCCTTGAGGGTAGAGCGGTAGGCCTCTTTATCTACCTCGCAAAGAGCGCGGGCGATACCGAGACGAACGGCCTCTGCCTGACCTTTGGTACCACCACCTACGAGGGTAACCTTAACGTCAAACTGACCTGCAGTACCGGTGACCTCGAGGGCCTGGTTGGCGATGTACTGGAGAGTGCCTTCCTTGAAGTACTCTTCCATGGGGCGGTCGTTGATAACGAACTTGCCCGTGCCAGGTACTACATAAACACGAGCGACAGCTGATTTACGTCTTCCAAGGGCGTGTTTCTGTTCCATGTGCTCTGTTTAGATTTCGTTAAACTTAATGGATTTGGGATTCTGGGCCTGGTGCGGGTGCTCGGGACCTGCGTAAACATACAGGTTGTTGATGAGCTTGTCACCAAGACGGGTCTTGGGCAGCATGCCCTTCACAGACCGACGGATGAGTTCGGCGGGTCTTTTTGCAAGGATCTCGCGGGGCGTGGAGAAGCGCTGGCCACCCGGATAACCGGTGTAGCGAACGTAAACGCGGTCGGTCATCTTTTTACCGGTAAGACGAATCTTGTCGGCGTTGACGATGATGACGTTGTCACCACAGTCCACATGCGGGGTGTAACCGGGCTTGTTCTTGCCACGCAGCACCAGGGCGACGCGGGAAGCCAGGCGACCGAGCACGAGGTCGGTTGCATCAATGACGAGCCACTCCTTGTTCACAGTTGCCTTGTTCAGGGAAACTGTTTTGTAGCTAAGTGTGTCCACTGTCTTGATAATTAATGGTTTAACATAAAAAGTTGCGATCCCCCCACAGTTAGAGGGACCGCAAAGGTAAGCATTATTTGGGACAAAACCAAATATTATCAGTAAGGAAGCTCGCCCGCCTCCCAGGTGACGGTTCCGTCTTCAAGGACGGGTTCCGCACCGGAGGCATTGCCTGTCAGCGCTTTCCTGGCCGTCAGGGTGATGCCGTTGCCGGAGTAATCGGCAATCTGGTTTCCGCTGCCTTCGTTGAACTTCCAATAGCCGATGAGTGCGTTATCGTCAACATCCTCCTCATACATCAAATCGGAGATTTCGCCGGCTTGGACAGCGCGGTCATAAACACGGAGGTAAGCCAGGCTTCCGCTGTAGTTATGCTTGTCGCTTCCGCTGCCGATGTAGAAGCGGAACGGATACCCCCAGCAAGGATAGGATCCGTCGTTCTTGGTCTTGCCATCCATGTAAACGGGGTGGTCCAGCGTGGTACCGGAGCCGACCGATTCACCGTCAACGTAAAGGATAGCCTTGTCGTTCCGGGTATAAGTGGCCACCACATGGTGCCAGGCGTTGGTGGTAACGTCAGCCCTCACGTGCTCCTCACCCACCTCGCCGCGGTTGTCAATCGCGCCGCCATAGACAAAGTCAAGCTGATTGCTGTCGATACGGAGAAGGAAGTTGGCCTCGGAGCCGGCGATATTCTGGCAACCGCCAGTTGACGTTACATAAATCCAGGCTTCGAGCGTACCCTCGTCGGAGGTGGAACGGCTTGCCGGAAGTTCGGCGCGGAAGACCACATCTCCAAACTTGATGCGCTTGTTCCCTTCGGGATCGGGGGTGGGGTCGTCACCACCGGGCTCACCGGAGCCTTCGGAATCAATGATGGCATAGTCACCCGTGAAATCGCCGCTCTGGTTAAAGCCGAGAATGACGATATACCGGCCATCGCCGTCCCAGGACTGGAATTCAGCCGGGACCTCGGACTGAATGTAGTAAGAGCCCACACCGTCGGCCATGGCAGAAAGCGTAGCCTTCAGCTCAGCGTCCTGGGGTTTTTCACTCATGACCGTGGCATAGAATCTTTCTGCGTCACATGCGCTGACGGTAATATTGACAACCGTCCATCCATACTGCTCCTGAGTGGTCTTGGTAGCCTTCCACGTGGAAGAATGGTCGGTAAGCGTGATGTTGGTACCGGTAATGGTTACATCCAGTTCAGAGACCACATCATTGAAAGTAGCGACGAGCTGGGTGGTTCCCTCGACAAGGGCGGTCACAGTGAACTGGTTATCGTACCACTCCGGATAGTAGGCTTCCACCTTCATCATGGAAGGATCTTTGGGGGCCAGGGTGATGGAACCGGTGTCGGTGCAATCCTCGGGCAGCAGCTTCAGCTGTATACGGGTGCTCTTTCCTTCCTTGAGTTGCAGAGAAGAGATAGCAGCGTAATCCCAACCGGACTGACCCTGGAACTGAATGCCTGTGGCATGAACCGGATCCGGCGTGCGGGCGGTGAAATCATACTTCACGTAATCACCGGTAAAGTCGAAGTCCTCACCGAAGCCCAGCACATAGGCCGTGGCATCTCCCGACTCATTGTAACGGATGGAACCCGTCTCGCCGGTAGAAAAGAGACTGGCGGGATCCTTCCCTGCTTCCACAGCCTCGTCCACCGCCAGGAAGGCATCGGCGGCCAATTCCTCGATGGAGGTAAACTTCTCGGCCTCCACGACGGCAAAGACATGGTAAGGAGCGTCACAGCCGGAGAGCGTCACGTCTTCATAAGAGCCGTTGATTTTGCCGCTCCAGTCCTTGCTCCAATGCGGGACGTCCGTAACCTCCCAGGCTGCCGATTTGTCCACCAGTTCCACCTTGGGATTCACGGTAACCTCACACTGCTGCGCAAGGTCTCCCTGTTTTGCCGTGATGGTGGTGCTGCCGGCGCTCAGTGCACGGACCAAACCATAATCCACCGTTGCCACATCGGGATTGGAAGATATCCATTCCACGTCCAGGCGGTCGGTGGTTCCGGGCACGCCTTCTTCGAAACCGTCCGGAAGGAGGGTGGCACGGAGCTGCGTGAACTGCCCAACGCGGATGGAAGCAGCCGTTTTATTGATCTGAATGCCGGTAGCAGGAATGCGCTCGGCATACACGTTTACGATAGCCGTCACTTTGGCGCCGGCCACCGAAGCGGTGATTCTGGCAATACCTACGCCAACGGTCTTTACCAGGCCCTGGCCATCCACCGTGGCCACGGACAAATCGGAAGATTCCCAGGCGACATTCTCAATCCGGGCATCTTCGGGCTGCGCAGTAAGGGAAAGCGAGACTTCTTCCCCCACCACCACATAGCTGTTTTTCGGAGTAATCGACAGGCCTTGGACAGACGCGGCGACCTGCTCCGGCATGGGCAGCGGATTGGTGTTGTTCGCAAACTCGTCCACCTTGGTGCAACCCACGATGGCAAGAGCGGCTACAGCAGCCATTGATACTTTTATGTTCATTTTCATATTCATCTTAGTCTATTGAATGGTTCCTTTGATTTGCAGCGGAGCAACCTGCTCCCCGTTTACCCTGATGGTCAAGGTTTCCAGCACTTCGCTTCCCCGACGCTTCCACAAGGCGTTGTATTCTCCCCGAAGGTCTTCCCGACTGTGGGGAGCCAGCGTCTGAGGTGCATACAGCTTGATCCGGCCCGATGAGGCCGACACCTCCAGCTGCACAGGCTCGTCACTGTCGTTGTAAAGCGGGATGGAAAAGACGTAGTCATAAAAATCATCTCTCCGGAGTGCATTCACCGATACGTCGGTCCGCAAGCCCCGTCCCAAATCCTCGGCGAAGCGAATCTGGCCCTCCGTCTGGTCCCTGAGCACGAAACCGGTGACCGATACGGAAGAAAACACCGTATCCGTTCCGTCCGTGGCGACAAGGGTAAGGTGCCGGTTCTGGGCACCGTGCAGAGTGGCGGGATTGAAGCTGGCCTTGAGGACGGCTGACGCGCCGGGAGCCAGCGTACGTTTGTCCGTCTCACCGGTGAAACAGCCGCATCCGGAATGGACTTCCAGGATGATGACATCTTTGCCGGAAACGTTTTTAAAAGGGTAATAGAGTGTTACGGTTCCGCTGTCAAAGCGCACCGTATCTACCTGCTGCTCCGGTTCGGTGAACTTGAGCAGCCGTCCCTCCTGTGCCCCGGCCTCCAGGAAGAGGCCCAGGCACAGCACAGACAGTATGATGCGGAATTTATCCATTATTCAGGGCAACGGATATTGGCTTCTGTATAAGTTACGCTGCCGTGGGCATAGCCGTCATAACCGTGTCCGGTGAGGTCCTTGCCGCGGTTCTCGGCGTCCAGCTTCCAGTAGCCCAGCAACTTGTTCTCCTGGGCTTCCTTCACAGGATCCACAATGGAGCACTGGTTGTTCATGAGCTCGGTAGGCGTGAGCAGGCGGCCCCATACGCGGGCTTCGCTCACCTGTCCGTTCAGGTATCGGCCCTTCTCGGACATGCCGATGGCGAACTTGGAGTTATAGACCTTACCCAGGTTGATGCCCTTGCCGCCCATCGGAGTGGAGCTGTCCAGCTCACCGTTGATGTAAAGGTCGCAGGTCTGCTTGATACCGTCGGCCACCACGGCCACGTGATACCATTTTCCGGTGTCGAAGTGAGCCTTGGAGGTGATGGAAACGCCCTGGCCGGCCAGCTGAAGCTGGTTGGGGTCGCAGGAGATGTCGCCGAAACGGAGCAGGAAGTTCTCCTCCACGCCGATCAGCGAAGAGATGAACGGATTGCTGCCGGCCCAGCTGTTGGCCTTCACGCGGATTTCCATGGTGCACACTTCCAGCGAGAGGGCCGGGTCGGACACGGTGGAAGGCATCTCGAAGTAAGAGCCGCCGGGCAGGTTGGCGGCCGATGCATACACATAGCCGCGGATAACCACGTAGGCATACTCCTGACCGGGGATGGCCGTCATGGATGAGGAGGTACCGGTTATCTTGAGCGGCAGGCAGTAGATGACGCCGTTCTTGAAACCGTCAATGCTCACCTGCATGCTCACGGGTTCGGAAACAGCGTTGCCGGCCTTGATGACGGCCGAATGCTTGTCCAGGGTGTAATTCTCTTCCGGGAGCAGCCAGTATCCGGTTCCCTGGGCCTTGTTGAAAGCCTCCAGGACCGCCTGGTCGCGTACGGGCTCGAAATTCACCGTCACGTCCTTGTCCAGCTTGGTGGAAGAGGCCAGCGTAAAGGTAATGGGGCCGTCTTCTTCCAGAAAAGCGGCGAGTTCCCCGGTGGAATTGCTTTGGAAAGCCACGATGCCGTTTTGATACAAGCCCTCCTTGTCGATGATGCTCTTCTGGCAGGAGCACAGCAAGGCGAGAACGGCGGTTGCTATGATTAACTTTTTCATACGCTTTTCTTATTTATAGTATTCCACTTTCTGCTGGGCACGGATACCCATGATGTGGTGCTGATAACGAAACTTCTTTCCTTTCTCGGCCCCTTCCGCCTCCAGACGCCAGTCTCTCTGGCCGTGGAAAGAGGCGAAACCGCCCTTGTGGCCATACTGCTGGCCCACGGTGGAAGGCTGGAAGCCGGCGTGCTGCTCCAGGTTGTTGCAGCCATCGCTGTAGGTGTCACCCACATTCTCGGTGGTGATTACCTGGCAGGGAACCCAACCGGCATCCGGATCCGTATTGTCCGGGAAGCAGCCCTGGTTGGACGCACCTGCACCGCCGGTGGAACCATACATCTGATAAATCCAGAAGTTGCAGAAACGGAAAAGACCGGTGGTGTTATAACCGCTGTTGCGGTCAATAATCAGAAGGGTGCCTTCCTTGCCGGACTTGGGGCCGATGTACTGGGACAGATAGGCCACCATGGTCTCGAAGCAGGTTCCGCTGAGCGGGTCTCCCTCGGGTTCATAGTCCAGGTCGTAACCGTCCAGGCCATATTCCTCAATCTCGTCCAGCAGCACCTGGGAGGCGTAAACACACCACTCCGGCCATTCGGGATTCTCATCCTCGATGGAGGCGGCTCCCTTTCCGGGATTGGCCTGCATCTCTGCACGGAGCGCGGCATTGCCGGCGTCCAGGGCATTGGATTCCAGCTGCTGCTCGCTCATCTTGTCCAGAAGCACTTTGCCCATGTTGTCGTTTTTGTACTTCTCATAGGCCTGCATGAAGGACGGAATCTGTGCCTCCATGCCCCAGCGGGCATTCTCGAGGATGCGGGTGATGCGGCAACCCACCACCTTCATGCCTTTTACCTCCTGGCAGGCTTTCATTTCCTGATAGTCCAAGGAGCCCTTCTTGGGACAGCCGCCCCAGAGGTTGATGACGTCGATGGAATCCGGAATGTCGGCAAAACGGAAAGCCATGGAGCCATAGTCGGCAAAGAAGATATAGGAAATGCTGCGGGTAGCCAGACCGCGCTCGTCAAAGGCGGCTTTCTTCCAGTCCCGCAAGTTTTGGTAGTACGTCTCGTTGCCGATGGTGTTCACCGTACCCGTTCCCTGGATGAACTGAGCCCAGGACTCCGTGTTGACGACACCCGACTGACGTTCGATGTCCAGCGTCTTCACCTGCTTGTTGCACGCGGCAGACAACAGCGCTGCTCCCATCAAAATATAGAATGTCTTTTTCATATTCGTACGCTGTTATGCATTATTTCCGGTCCCACCATACCTGGGTGCCGCCATTGTCGCCGGCGCCGCCCGCAGCTTCGCCGTCCAGCAGCGACACAGCCGCTGTCACATTGGCATTGTTGGCCGTATATTCGGAAGTGGGATAGACCAGACGGCGCACCTGCTTGTCCGTGTCGATGAGGCCGCCGGAATTGTTGGTAAGGGTAGGTATCACCTTCGGGAAACCGGTACGGCGGAATTCGGCCCAAGCCTCCATGCCCTCCGGGAATCCGGCGATGTACTTCTGGGTGATAATCTGCTCCAGATGGCCTTCTTCCGTGCTCTGGGAGTTCCAGGACACCGCCACGTCGGTGAGATTGTTCCCGTAGGAATTGCCGCCGGTCACAGGGTCGGTGTAGGAGCCTACGCCGTCCGTCCCACGCAGATAATTGTCCGCGCCGGATGCGCCCGCAAGGGAGAAACTGAGTTTGACGCCGGCCTCATAGAAGGACTTGGCCGTGGCCTGGTCGCCGCTGCGCAGATAGTACTCGGCCAGCAGGAAGGACGCCTCTGCTCCGCTCATCCATTTGAGGGGATCGTCGTTGGTGCATTTTACCTTGGACCAGAGCGTGCTCTTGGGGTAGTTGCTGTCCACCATGGCGCCCATGCGCACGCCGTAGTATTTTCCGTCGGAACCGGCGGTGAAATAAGCGCTGCGGCGAGGGTCGTTGTAGCCGTTCATGTAGGTGATGATGGTGGCACCGGCCTTGGCATCGCCGTCATTGAAGTTGTATTCAATCACATAGATGGGATTCTCCCAGGCACCGGCACCCTTGTGCAGGAACACGTCCTCACCGATAAAGCCCACAGGACTGTCGATGGCCTTTTGCGCCTGGGTCTCATAGAGTTCCTCATCGGCATAGGCCACGCGGGTGGCCAGGCGCAGACGGAGCGTGTTGGCAAAGGCCAGCCACTTGTTCATGTCGCCATAGAAAACATTGTCATAGTCTTCCAGATAGCGGGTGGTGCCGCTCTGCACCAGGCCGGAAAGCGTCTCAATGGCGTTATCCAGGTCTGCGAACATGGCGGTATACACCTCCTTCTGGGCGTCATAGGACAGATGCAGGGAGCCGCTTCCCAACTGGGTGTAGGGAATGGGGCCGTAGGCATCCGTAACCCGGTGGAGGGCGGCCACTTTGAGGATGTCGCCCAGGGCGGCATCGTAGGGAGCCCCTTCACGGAGTTCGTTCAGTTTGGTCCAGGGAGAAACGGCGCGCTTGAAGGCATCCTCAAAGAGAGCTTTGGTCCAGCCGTCGGCCACCAGATTGTACTCGTTGGTCTGGTGGAAGCCGCCGTTGGAAGCCGCTTCATAATTGGCGAAGATATTGCCCGTGAGGCCCTGTACTACCTGATAGGAAGCACTGCCATACTCGCCGTCACTGCCGTTCTGGTAAGAGGGAAGTACGTTGGCCATCATCTGGGCTATATAGGAGCCCGTCCGCAGGTTGTCCTTTTCCAGCATTTCCTCTGTGGCCTGCTCGGGATTGGTATTGCGTGCGGTAAAGTCTTTTACACAGGAGACCATGCTCAAGCAAAGGACCGCCGTCAGGATAGGAGTCAAAATCTTATTCATAGTCTGATGCATTTTACTTGTTCACGATACGTACGGTTACGCGGCGGTTGGCCTCGGGAGAAGCGGTCTTGTCCCAGTCGCCGGTGCCGGCTTTGTATACAATGCGGCCGGCGTCAATGCCTTCCGCTTTCAGGCGGGCAGCCACGCTCTCGGCACGCTTTTGGGAAAGTTCCGCGTTGATCTTCGCATTTCCGGTAGCCGTGTCGGCATAGCCGATGAGCTCGATGGTGGCATCAGGATAGGCACGGAGCACCTGGAAGATGCGGCCCAGCCGGAAGACTTGTTCGTCGGTGAGGTTGGTCTTGCCAAGGGCGAAATTGATATCCTCCTGATAGACTTCGGCCTTCGGGGCCACGACCACTTCCCGGATCACTTCCACGGGAACTTCCTTCACAACCTCTTTCTCCACCACCTTCTCAATCACCTTGGGCTCTGCGGCGACATAGGGCGCCACGTAGGCGGGAGCGGCAGCGGCAGGCTTGTCAGAGCCCTTCTTGCCGAACTTCACCTTCACGGAGAAACCGATGTTGCGGGTAGAAGGAGCCATGAAGAAGTCGATGCCGGCGCCGTAGTTACCGGCCGATGACACCTGCTCGGGGTCGAAGGGGGCCTTGCAGTAAAGCATGGCCAGGTTGCGGCCCACCAGGGAAACGGTCAGGCCTTCAATCCACTTGACAGCCTTGCTGATGGGAATGTCGTAACCCAGGGACACCTCAGAGAGGCGGATGTTGGTCATATCGTAAACATAGTAGGCACCCAGGGCGTTCTGGCCGTCAGCACCGGAGATGGTCTGCCAGTAATCCTGTGCGCTTACCTGATAGTAATTGCGGGCGTTGCCGAAGATGTCGGAGGGGGCGAAGTTGAAGCCCGTCTCGCGGCCCTGGAGGGTCTTCTGGGTAACGCCATAGGCATCCATGGCCGCCTCCGTGAGGGAGACGCCCACACCGCCCTTGCGCATGGTGAACATGAAGGCGAGGTTCAGGCCCTTCCAGGAGAACTGGTTGCGCCAGGAGCCGGTCCATTCCGGATTCACGTTACCGGCATACCACATGGTGTCCGGCGTTCCGTCATTGGGGGCCTTGTGCATCACGCCGCCCTTGTCCGAAGGGGTCACGTAAGGGGTGCCGTCCGGATTGGTCTGGAGACCGGCCACGTACATTTCGCCAACAGGACGGCCCTCGATGAGCCACATGGTGACACCGGAGGTGCCGCCCACGCTTTCCCGCGTGCTCACATAATGCTCGTTGCCATTGGTATAGTCCAGCATCTTCACCACCTTGTTCGTATTCTTGGTCCAGATGAGGTTGGTGGTCCAGTTGACTTGTCCAAGGTCCTGGGTGAACAGGGCGGACAGTTCCACACCACGGTTATCCACCTGGCCGGCGTTCACATAGATGGTGCCGGTACCGCTGGTAGAGGTGCTGGTAGGCGTAAATACCTGATTGAACGTAGAAGAATGATAATAGGTTCCGGAGAGCTGGAGCTTGCTCTTGAACAGGCGCACATCGGCACCGGCTTCCCAGGAACGAGTGCGCTCGGGCTGGAAACCCGGAGCGGTGGCCCAGGAATTCAGGTTGGGCGTACCGCCCACCACGGGATAGGTCACATTGAGGATGTAACGGGTGATGGGGTTACCCACCTCCGCATACGAGCCGCGGATCTTGGCATAGGGGATGATGTCGGACTTCTTGTCAAACATCTCGGTGATGAGCCAGGATGCACCCACGGAAGGATAGAAGAACGGAGTCACCCCCTTGGGACCGGCCATCTGGGAGGCCCAGTCCTCGCGGGCCGTCGCCTCCAGGAACAGGAAGTTCTTGAAGCCCACGTTCAAGGTAGCGAACACGCTCTGGGTCTGATCGCGGAACGTATCCTTCAGGAAGGCTTTTCCTGTGCCCATGTTGGCAAAGGTAAACAGGTTGGGAACGCCCAGCAGGTCTCCGCCGATGGAAGTGCCGCGATAGAAGTAATCTTCAATGGAGGCGCCCAGGACGGCATTGAGGGAGAACAGATTGTTTTCTCCGAAGCTCTTGTTGAAATTCAACAGGACGTCGGCATAGGTCTGCATGGTCTTCTGGTCGTCATAGTAATAACGGCCGTACTTTCCGGCAAACAGACCGTTGGAACTGGCATGGTGCTTCTGCTCCGCGATGGCGTTGTTGCTGTCCGTACGGACGCGGGCCTGGACGTTGAACCAGTCCGTCACGTCATAAGAGAGGGAACCGCCCAGGATGAAGCGGTCTTTCCTGGTCTGGAAGAGATTGCGGTTGACCGTCCAGAACGGGTTCTGCATGGACATCTCATACGCGCTCCAATACTGCGTAGGGAAGTTACGGGCCGCATTGTACCGCTCGTAAACCGTATAGGCATGCAGGTTGTCACCGGGGCTCATCAGGTAGAGCGGGACCAGCGGGTTGTGATACAGACCGCCGGAGAGCATGTTCTGCTCGTTCACACGGATGTACATACCCAGCACGCTCAGGTGCAGCTTGTTGTTGAAGAAATCCGCCGTCTGGTGGAAGGTTGCATTGAAACGGTTATAGTTGTTGTTGGGGATGATGCCCTTGGAATCCGTATAACCGGCCGACACATAGGTGGAACTGTTCTTTGTTCCGCCGCTCACGCTTACGCTATGGGCACTGTTGTATCCGGTCTGGAAGAAATCCTTGATATTCCAGCCAGGAGCGGTCTCCAACTTACTGCCCCAGGAAGAATAAGCGCCGGTCTTGGCGCCATATTCGGTCTGGCGGGCGGGAAGCATGAGCGGAGAAGAGAAGGTGGTGGTGTTGGAATAAGACACATGGAAACCTTCTTCACCCGTACGGGTAGTGAGCATAAGGATACCGTTGGCAGCCTTGTAACCATAAAGGGCGGCGGCCGAAGCACCCACCAGGGCGCTCATGTCGGCAATATCTTCGGAATTGATGTTGGACATACCGTCACCGGAAAGGCCGGAACCGGCATAGATGCTCCAGGAATCTCCGGGCTTGGTGGTGCTCAGGGAAGGAAGCGGAATACCGTCCAGCACATACAGGGCGTTGTTGTTGCCGCTGATGGACTTGGCGCCACGCATGACCACCTTGGTCTCGCCGCCGGCGCCGGCAGCCGTTTCGTTAATCTGGACACCGGCAATCTTTCCGGCCAGGGAGTTCACCATGTTGGCCTCGCGGGTCACGAACACTTTTTCGTCAATTTTCTGAACGTTGTAGGTGACTGCTTTCTCGGCACGCTTGATGCCCAAAGCCGTAACGACCACACCGTCCAGAATGTTGGCATCCTCCCGGAGGGTTACGTTCACGGACTGCTGGCCGTCCAGCGGAGTCACGGCATCCTGCATGCCGATATAGGAGACACGCAACGCTGCGGCACCTGAGGGAACCTCTAGGCTGTAAAAACCGTCCGCATCGGTAATGGTGCCGATGGAAGGCTGACCGTCCACAAATACGCCGGCGCCGATCAAAGGCTCACCGGCATCGTCCGTAATACGGCCGGAGACTGTACGGACCTTCTGCTGTGCCTTCTTGGAAAGCAGGATGTTGGATCCGTTGATGGAATAGGACAAGCCCAGGCGGGACGAGAGCTGGTCCAGAGCAGACTGCAGGGAGACGTCCCGGACACGAAGGGAAACCCGCTGGTTCATGTCCACATCCTCATCTGCAGCAAACAAATAGCGGGTCTGCCCTTCGACGCTTGCAATGACGTCTTTGAGCTGTGCGTCCTGCATATCCAACGTCACCCGTACACTCTGGGCATACAGGGAAACGGAACATGCAAGAGCCAACACAGTCAGGCAGATTTGCCGAACAATTGGTTTACACATAAATTAAGGTTTGGTTATATTTAAGTTGGTTAAGTGAATTTTAGTCTATGTAGTAGATGCCGGTTGCTTCTTCATAACTATAATTGAAGTCGCAACGGCGGCGCAGGATGCGGAATGCATGCTCGATTCCGTCGGATACCCGGAACTTGAGATAGGAATAGTGGATTTCGGGAATATCCTTCCGGCGCATTTCTATATGTACACCGTATGCGCGCTCCAGCATGCGGAGCAACTCGTCAAACGGAACGCCTGTCACGGACACAATCCCGTCCGTCCACAGATAGGCATCCGTACTTTCCATCTTGGAATGCAGCAGTTTGCCGTTCACCAGGCGTACAATCTCTTTGGGCTCCATCCACACGGCCGGCTGCGCCTGTTTGTCCAGGACGACCACATTCCCTTCCAGCAGGGCGGTGGAAAACTCTCCGGAAAATTCATCGGCAATCACGTCAAAGCGCGTTCCCACGGCTTTTACGTCATAAGAAAACGTCTCCACAATAAAGGGATGCTCCGCATCTTTGGCTACGTCGAACATGGCTTCTCCCTTCAGGGCGACACGGCGTTCCGGACCATAGAAAATGGCCGGATACTCCAGGTGCGAGCCGGAATTGAGGTCTACCCGCGTGCCGTCCGAAAGGAACACGGTGGTACGAAGACCGGGCTGGGTTTCCGAAACCAGGGACGTGCCCTGTATGGTCTTGAGCAGGGGACGCGTATAATATTCCTTCCCCAGGACAACGCCCGCCACCAGCGCAGCTGCCACGGCGACTGCGGCGGCCGCCCGTTTCACAAACAGGGCGGAGAAGTGACGGCGCGGCTTGCGCACCTGGGAAATCGTATTGCCTCCCAAAAGCATCTGGCTCAAGACAAAGACGTCGTAGGCACGCTCGAATTCCGCCTTGTGGGCAGCATCGGCTTCAATCCAGGCGGCCAGGTCTTCGTTTTCCCGGGGTGTGGTCTCCCGCAGGAAAAAGCGGTTGATTAATGAATTCATATCTGTCATGACAATATAAATACGAATAACTCAATGATATTCCCCTTCAATTTGATGTATTTTTGCTACCTTTGCCAAATCATGGAAAGCAGAGAGAGTCTTACATACCGCCTTTTCGAGCAAGTCTTCGGGCAAAACCGGGAAATGCTTGAACGGCTGGCGTATTTTTACGTGGGCTCCCGGGAAGAGGCGCAGGACATCGTAAGCCAATCTTTCATGAAACTATGGGAGAAGAGAGACGAACTGGTGCAGGACCGGCTCCTCTCCTATTTGTTCACCACCGTCAAAAACGCATGTCTGGATTATCGTAAAGAAGCCGATATCCATCGCCAGGTCCACGAGCAGATTGCACGCCAGGAACGCGCCATGATGGACATCTACACCGCCACCATCGCCAGCCGGGACCCGGTGGCCCTCTTTTCCGACGAAATCCTCTCCATTTACAAGGACACCCTCCTGTCCCTGGAACCCGAGCAGCGGGAAGTGTGGCTCCGCAGCCGCATCGAGGGCCTGAGCTACAAAGAAATCGCCGACATGCTGGGCATTTCTTACAAACGCGTAGACAAAAACATGCAGAAAGTGGCCAAGAAACTGAAAGAGGCCCTTTCCGAATACCTTTCCCTCATCCTGCTGCTGTCCTCCCAGGGCCTGAACCTGTAATTGTCATTGCAATACACATACGGACTCACGTCGTAGTACTTCTCGCTCAGCGGATTCGGCACCAGCCAGCGGCGAAGCGGGGGGCTGTACTGCCGCGTCTGCACGTCAAAATAAGCTCCATTCATAGACTGGCTGCACCTTTATCTTATGTCCTTCCCGCATGATTTCTTCGCTTTCATGGTCTGTGAGTAGCAGGAGGTTCTCGCATTTCGTTTGCCTTGCGGCCAGCAGAAGGCCGTTAATCTCACGCTTACGGGTTCTTTCGGCAGATATGTCGTAGGAAACTTGGATGCACTGCTCAACTTTGTTGCCTTTACACACGACGAAATCGCACTCTCCAGATCGGTCGTTGAGATAATAGACATCCCTTCCCTCAATTTTGCATTTACGAATCAAATGAACGGCAACGATGGTTTCCAAACGGTATCCCAAATTCTCGCCTGCAAAGGCGTTTTCCCTTTGGTCCATCATGGCCACATCTACGGCATACACCTTCTCCTGTACAGAGCGCTGCTTGCTCTTCTGGGAATACTTCTGCACACCAAGGAGCATGTAGGCCTGCTTGAGATATTCAACATAGTTTTTGGCTGTATGCTCTGATTTGAAGTGGAAGAGGTCGGCCAGGTCAGTGGTGACAACGATAGTAGGCGACACATTCAAAAGATGATGAGCCATCTGCTCAAAGGCTGCTTTATATACAATTTTAAAGCGCCTCTCAATGTCCCGTTTCAGAATATTTTCAACAAGAGTATTGACGTATCCCTTATTATCTTCGATTACCAGTAACTCCGGAAAACCACCTTGTTTCAAGTATTCATCGAAAGCTGCCCGTCGAAAGCCTTCAGCCTTGGTCGTCCTTCGCAATATATCAATTTCTTTCATCATGCAGAACTCCTTAAAGGAGAAGGGAAAAAGAGGAATCTCTTTGTTGCGGCCTGTCAAGAAGGTTGCAAGTTCGCTGCTGAGCAGTTTGGCGTTGGAACCGGTTATGATGATATGCATTTTCCTACGGAGCAGCCTGTTCACGAAAAGATGCCAACCTTCCACGTTCTGGATTTCGTCGAGAAGCAGATAATTGAAATCACCGTAGATTTTATAGAGAACTTCTAAGACATCGTTGAGTTGGTCGGCCTGAAGATTGACCAGACGTTCATCGTCAAAATCGGCGTAGGCGTATTTCGCGCCCATGCTTTGCAGGGCTTGGTAGCATAAGGTTGACTTGCCGCTTCGCCTCACGCCGATGACAGCCTGCGCCTGGGTGCTTTTCAGATCTATCTTTTTCTCTTCCGGCCTTCGGCATAGGGTCTCTTCTGCCCTTGCCTCCATTTCTTCCTGCTGATCCGTAAGGATGAATTCCAATGTTCTCTTGTCTATCATGGCATTGTTAGTTTTCTGCGTAAAGATAGTGATTTTTTCATAAAACGCGATATTTTACAACAATCAATGTGTGAAAATGCGCTATTATTCAAGATTCTCTCATTTAGAATACGATATTTGTAAATAAGTGACAAAATTTGCCTATCTTTGCACGCGAAATGAAGATTGGAACCATCGACTTAGGAGAGCGCCCCGTAACGCTGGCGCCCATGGAGGACGTCACCGACGCCAGTTTCCGCATCCTGTGCAGGGAGGCGGGCGCTGCCATGGTCACCACCGAGTTCGTGAGCTCGGACGGCCTGGTGCGGGACGTCCAGAAGACCATCGCCAAGATGCACACCCTGGAAGAAGAGGCCCCTGTGGCCGTGCAAATCTACGGCAGCATCCCGGAAGCCATGGTGGACGCCGCGCGCATGGCCGCAAACGCAAAAGAACTTGCCGGCGGGCATGGGGCGGACATGGTCGATATCAACTTTGGCTGCCCCGTCTCCAAGATTGCGGGCAGGGGTGCCGGCAGCGGCATGATGCGGGAACCAGACAAGATGGTGGCCATCACCAAGGCCATCGTGGATGCCATTCCGGACAAGCCCGTCACCGTAAAAACCCGCCTGGGCTGGGACGAGGGCTCCAAGATTATCGTGGAACTGGCGGAGCGCCTGCAGGACGTGGGCATACAGGCCCTCACCATCCACGGCCGCACCCGTTGCCAGATGTACAAGGGGGAGGCGGACTGGACGCTGATAGGCGCGGTGAAGAACAACCCGCGCATGCGCATACCTATTATAGGAAACGGCGATATCAATTCTGCCGCCAAGGCCCGCGAGGCTTTTGACAAGTACGGGGTCGATGGCATCATGGTGGGACGCGCCAGCTTTGGCCACCCGTGGATTTTCACGGAAATCCAGCACCTGCTGGATACCGGGGAGGAGCTCCCACCCATGAGCGTGCGGGACCGCGTGGCCCTCGCGAAACGCCATTTCCAACTGTCCCTGGACCTCAAGGGCCCCGTCACCGGCGTGTACGAAATGCGCCGCCACCTTTCCTGCTACTTCAAGGGCCTCAGGGACTTCAAGGACACCCGCATCAAACTGGTCACCTCCAAGGACCCCGCAGAAATCATGGCCACCCTGGACTACGTGGCCGAGCGTTGGGGCGCTGAGGCGCCCGCTGCGGAAGGGGTGTACGGTCTGTAACGCTTTTTGGGGAAGATTTGCTATCTTTGCGTCCATGATTTACGGGCTGGTACTCAGAATAAGGCATTTGCTGTACGACAAAGGCTGGAAAAAAAGTTTTCCCGCCGCGGTCCCCACCATTTGCGTGGGCAATATTACCGTTGGCGGCACGGGCAAAACCCCGCATGTGGAGCTCCTGCTGCGCCTTCTACTGGCCGCCGGGAAGCAGCCCGCCGTGCTCTCCAGGGGCTACAAACGCAAGCTCAAGGGCTTCCAAGCCATTCCTGCCGACAGCTCCGCCGCCCTCTACGGCGACGAACCCGTGCAAATTGCCCACAAGTTCCCGGAGGTACCCGTCGCCGTGGACAAAGACCGCGTGCACGGCTGCGAGCAGCTCGCCTCCAAAGCCTCCTGCATCGTCCTGGACGATGCCTTCCAGTACCGCCGCCTGCAGGCCACGCTGAACGTGGTGCTGGTGGACTTCCATCGGCCCATTTTCAAGGACCGGCTCCTCCCCTGGGGCCGCCTGAGGGACCTTCCCGGCCGATTAAAGGCCGCACAAGTGGTCATTGTCACCAAATGCCCGGCAGAACTCTCAGACCAGGAGCGCGCGCAGTGGCGGAAGAACCTCAAGCTCTCAAGCGAGCAGTCCCTTTTCTTCACCACCCTCCGGTACGGCACCCCCCTACCCGTTTTCCCGGAGGCGGACAAGCATTACCTGTACGCCAAGCAGTGCACCGTGTTCACCGGCATCGCCAACGATACGCCCCTAAGAAACTATCTGTCAGATACTTATAAGATTGGCCAGCACCTTCAGTTCCCGGATCACCATGCGTACACCCGGGCCGATATCCGCCGCATCGCCGGCGCGGTAAAGGCCTCCGCCACTTCTTGCGTGTTTACCACAGAAAAAGACGCCCAGCGGCTCCGGGACTGCAAAAATGTACCCCAAAGTATCCGCGAGCGCCTCTTCTTTGTGCCGATAGAAGCCGCCTTCCTCCAAGAGGAGGAACAGGCCGCGTTTACCGCCGCCCTCCTGGCCGTGCTGTAAAATTACTCCAGGTTGTCCAGCTGAACACCCGGGAAAGAACTCAGGTAGTTCAGAATCTCCACATTGTGCTGCCGCTTGGGAAAGCGGAGCGTGAGCTGTGCCACGTGACGGCTGTCGTGCCGGGACAGGGAGAAACCCTTGATGTGTTTTTTCATCTGCACCAGCGCCGCCGTGAGCGCTTTTTCATCACTGGAAGATAGCAATACGCTGAACTCTTTGTCGCCCAGCTTGACCGAATAGAAATTGAGCAGTTCCAGGCATATGAGCGTGAGCACCACGCACACGGCCGTGAGCACATACATGGCGCTACCGCAGGCCATGCCGATGGCACCCGTCACCCACAGGCCGGCAGCGGTGGTGAGGCCGGTCACATGGTTCTTGGTCTTCATGATGATACCGCCGCCCAGGAAACCCAGACCGCCCACAACACCGGCAGCCACGCGAGAGGCGTCAAACTTGTCGGCCCCCTCAAAGCCGTATTGCGAGACAATCATAAACAGGGCCGCGCCCAACGCCAGCAGCACGTGCGTGCGAATGCCGGCTCCCTTGGCGCGCAATTCCCGCTCATAGCCAATAAGGGCGGCAAAACCGGCCGCAGCCAGCAGGCGCAAAGATAAATCAAGTGCAATATCCATAGTATCAGTTTATTACGATTCCAAAATTGCATTCTGCACCCGCACGCTTTCGTCGTGGATGGCGGTCATGATGGCGCGGATAGAGGCCTCGGAGAGCCCCAGCTGGGCGCCCCGCTCCACCATGTCGGCGAGGAGCTGCTCCCATCGGCCCGCCTGCAGGATGGCCACGTTGTGCTCCTTCTTGTACTGGCCAATCCGGCGGCTCACGTCCATGCGGTCCTTCAGGAGCTTGAGGAGGTTCTCGTCAATGACGTCGATGCGCGTACGCAGGGCGTCGATGCCCTCCTTATACGCCTCATTGTCAGAGGTATTGTCGCGGATGACCAGGCTTTCCAGCAAGTTCTGCAGGGAGGCAGGCGTGAGCTGCTGCCTGGCGTCGGACCAGGCCTGGTCCGGCGTGCAATGGCTCTCCACCATCAGGCCGTCCAGGCCCAGGTCCATGGCCCGCTGCGAGAGTTCCAGGAGGTACTTCCGGTCCCCCGCCATGTGCGACGGATCGGCAAAAAAGGCTAGCTGCGGGTAACGGGTGCGCAGTTCGATGGCAATCTTCCAGCCCGGGTCGTTGCGGTACGGGATAGGGGCCGATGTGGAAAAGCCGCGGTGAATGACGCCCAGCTTCCGAATGCCGGCGCGGTTCAGGCGCTCCAGGGCGCCAATCCACAGGTCCAGGTCCGGATTCACGGGATTCTTCACCAGCACGGGGATGTCGGTGCCGGAAAGGGCATCGGCAATCTCCTGCATGAGGAAGGGGTTGGCGCTGGTACGGGCGCCGATCCAAATCACGTCCACCCCGTATTTGATGCACTCCAGCACGTGCTTTTCCGTGGCCACCTCCGTGCACACCTTCATGCCGTAGGTTTCCTTCACCTTCCTCAGCCATTTGAGGCCGGGGGTGCCTACGCCTTCAAAGGAGCCCGGATGGGTACGGGGCTTCCAAATGCCGGCCCGATATACGTGGATGCCAAACGCGTGGAGGCCTTTGGCTGTTTCCATTACCTGTTCTTCGGTCTCTGCACTGCAGGGACCGGCAATGCACATGGGCCGCGGAAGGGTGAAAAAGCCCCATTCCGAGCCCGGGATAATATCTAGTTCGTGTGCCATAGTCTTGTCATTCTGAGCGTTAGCGAAGAATCTTCTTTATTCGGTTTGCTTCTTGTATCAGTTCCCGGATCTTGGCCTCGTCATAGGTGGCGATGGCGTCGCGGAACTGCTGCATTTTGTCGATATAGGTATCCATCACGTGGAGGATGTTGTCGTGGTTCTGGCTCAGGATGGGCACCCACATATCGGCATTGGATTTGGCCAGGCGCACCGTGGAAGAAAAGCCGCCGGAGGCCAGGTCAAAGATGTGTTTCTCGTCCTTTTCCTTGTCCAGCACCGTGAGGGCCAGGGCGAAAGAGGTCACGTGCGAAATATGGGAGACGTAAGCCGTGTGGACGTCGTGTTGGTCCGCGTTCATGTAGATGGGGCGCATGTTGAGCACCGCGTACAGCTCCTCGATGGTCTTCAGGGCCTTGGGACTGCTCTCCTCGCTGTTGGCAAAGATGCAGGCGCGGCCGTCGAACAGGCCCGGCTGGGCGGCCCAGGGGCCGGAGTACTCTGTGCCGGCCATGGGGTGCGTGCTCACAAACCGCCCCCGGAGCGGGTGGTACTGCGTTGCGTGGCAAATCTGGCTCTTGGTGGAGCACACGTCCATGACGATCTTCTCCGGGATAGAGGCCTCCATGGCGGCGAAGCGGTTCAGGATATCCGGCACCAGCTTCACGGCAGCGCCCACGGGCACGGCCACCACCACGATATCGGCCCTCCGGATGCAGTCCTCGTACGGGACCACTTCGTCTACCAGGCCGATGGTCTTGGCGGCCTCCGCCGCAACGGGGTCCTGCTCTACACCCAGCACCTCGCTGGCAAAGCCGCGGCGTTTGAGGTCCAGGGCCATCGACCCGCCTATCAAGCCCAGGCCGATTACGCCTACTGTAAAATGTAAGTCGCTCATTCTCAATTCATTATGCAAAATCACCTATATAAAACCGCATAAGTGATTTCTTGTAAATCTCTATTAGTCAACCAGTTGCATTTTACGCACCTTTTCCAGCGCGCGCTCCAGGGTGGGTACGTTGGCGCACAGGGAGATGCGAAGGTAGTTGCTGCCGTTCTTTCCGAAGATGAAGCCGGGGGTGAGGAACACGCCGGCCTCATAGAGGATGCGGTTGCTCCAGGCCTCGGAGAGGCTGGAGGCGGGAGATACACTCGCTTCGCTCGGTATGACAACGTCATTCCCGGCTTGACCGGGCATCTCCGGAATGCGGCCCCAGACATAGAGCCCGCCGGCCGCCGGGTCATAGGTGCAGCCCAGCGTGTCCATGATGCGGCGGGCCACCTCCTGGCGGCGACGGTACTCCGCGTTGAGAGTATCGTACCACTCCGGCCCTGCCTGGAGGGCCTTCACGGCCGCTTCCTGGATGCCGCGGAACATGCCGGAATCCATCTGGGTTTTCACTTTCAGGAGCTCCCGGATTACATCGGACTGCCCCACGATCATGCCCACACGCCAGCCGGCCATGTTGTGGCTCTTGGACAGGGAATTCATTTCCAGGCAGCACTCCCGGGCGCCGGGCACCGAAAGGATGGAAAGCTGCTCATTGAGCACAAAGGAGTACGGATTGTCGTTCACCAGCAGGATGCGGTGCTTCCGGGCAAAGGCCACCAGTTTTTCGAATACTTCCCGCCTGGCGGGGGCGCCGGTGGGCATGTTGGGGTAGTTCACCCACATGAGCTTGACACCGGAAAGGTCCATCCCTTCCAGCCCCGCAAAATCCGGATACCAGCCGCCTTCCTCCGTGAGGTTGTATTTCACCAGCTCTGCCTCGCACATGAGGGTGGCCGATGTATACGTAGGGTAGCCGGGGTCCGGCACCAACACTTTGTCGCCGGGATTGAGGAAGGCCAGCGACAGCAGCAGGATGCCTTCCTTGGAGCCGGCGAGCGGTTGGATTTCCGATGCAGGATCCAGCTGCACGCCGTACCACTTCCGATACCAATCGGCCATGGCTTGCCGGAGTTCCGGAATGCCGATATAACTCTGGTAGCCGTGCATGCCGTCCTTTTGGGCGCAGTTGCACAGGGCCTCCACGGCCTCCCGGGACGGCGAACCGTCCGGAGAGCCAATGCCCAGGTTAATCACCGGGTCCAGGCCCTGTGCGGCACGCTGCTGGTTAAGCCGGGCAATTTCCCGGTTCTTGCGGGAAAAATAATATTCCTTTACCGAAAGCGTTCGGCTGGCGGGAGCAATAATCATAAAGCACTTTTGTATTCGCCCAGCACCTCCAGGTCCTCGATGAGCGGACGCACGGCGGCCAGGGCTTGTGTATAACGCAGATAGTCTGCAAATTTAATGTCGATATAAAAGAAATACTGCCACTCGCGGCCCGGGATGGGCAGGGACTGGATACGGGTGAGGTTCATCTCGTAGAACGAGAGGATGGTGAGGATTTGCGCCAGCGAACCGGGTTTGTGCGGCAGGGTGAAGCAGAGCAGGGCTTTGTCCATCTGCGCCTGCGGCACTTCCAGGGCATCGTCCAGAATGAGGAAACGCGTGAAGTTTTGCTTGTGCGTTTCGATGCCGGCGGCAAGAATATCCAGCCCGTACAGGCGTGCGGCCAATTCCGATGCTACGGCGCCTATCCCCTTCTCCCCCGCCCGGGTCAGCTCTGCGGCACTTTTTGCAGTATCTTCGCTCTCCGTGAGCTTGATCCAGGGGGCGTTTTTCTCGAACCAGGGGCGGGTCTGGTTGATGGCCATATAATGGGTGCGGACCTCGCGAATATCTTCCAGCCGCTGGCCGGGCAGGGCCATGAGGTTTTGGCCAATGCGCGTGTACACCTCCCCTTTCACCCGGCGGCCTTTCTTGCGCAGCAGGTCAAAGTTGTGCAGCAGACCGCCCGAGACCGTGTTTTCGATGGCCATTACGGCGGCATCGGCACGGCCTTCCTCCAGGGCGGTGTACAGGCCCTCGAAGGTGTCGCATTCTACAACGGCAAGAGATTCCTCGACTTCACCCGGAATGACAGAGGCATAAAAAAGACGGGCTGCCTGTTCATGGAAGCAGCCCTTATATCCTTGTATGGCAATGCGCCGGGACATTACACGGTGAGGATGTCCTTCTCCTTGGCGGCGATGATTTCGTCCACCTTCTTCACCCACTTGTCGGTGAGTTTCTGGAGCTCTTCCTCGCCTTCCTTTTCTCCGTCCTCGGAGAGGCCGTCGTTCTTCTGGGCCTTCTTGAGGAGGTCGATGCCGTCCCTGCGGGCGTTGCGGATGGTTACCTTGGTGGTTTCGCCCTGGGCCTTGGCCTTTTTGATGAGCTCCTTGCGGCGATCCTCCGTAAGGGCCGGCACCATGCAACGGATGATTTCACCGTTGTTGGACGGGGTGAGGCCTACATTGGCGTCCAGGATGGCCTTTTCGATTTTGGCAATCATAGAGCGCTCCCACGGCTGGATTGCGATGGTTTTGGCGTCCGGCGTGGTGATGGAAGCCACCTGGCTCACCGGCGTGGCGGTGCCGTAATAGTCCACCATCACGGGGTTCAGGATGGCCGGGGAGGCTTTGCCTACACGGTAATTCTTGAGGTCTTCTTCCAGAAAGTCCACGGCGCTCTGCATCTTGACAGACTGACCGTCCACAATTGTTTTAGCCTGAGGTAACATGGTATTGCTTTTAGTTTATTATTCGCTTTTTGTAGTTTGCAAATATAAGAAAAAAATTCGTATGTTTGCATAGATAACGACAATAGGACCTATGTTAAAGAAAATCAGAGTGGTACTGGCGTGGGTGTTCTGGATAGGGATTACCCTGCTGTTACTGGATTTCACGGGAACGCTGCACGCGTACCTGGGCTGGATGGCCAAAGTGCAGTTCCTGCCGGCCGTGCTGGCGGTGAACGTGGGCGTCATTGTGGCCCTGGTGCTGCTGACGCTCGTTTTTGGACGTGTGTATTGCTCCGTCATCTGTCCCCTGGGCGTGTTTCAGGACGGGGTCTCCCACCTGGGAACCCGGAAGAGCAAAGCGCCGTACAAATATCGGCCGGAGGCCCAATGGCTGCGGTACGGCGTTTTCGCCGTTTTTGTAATTCTGCTCATTGCCGGCGTACAGGCCGCCGTGGCCCTTCTGGCACCTTACAGCGCATACGGCCGCATGGTGCAAAACCTGCTGCAGCCCATATACCTGTGGGGAAACAACCTCCTGGCCCTGTGGGCGGAGCGTGCGGGCAGCTATGCGTTTTATACAAAGGAAGTGTGGCTGCGCAGCCTTCCTACCTTTATTGTCGCTGTGGTAACGCTGGTTGTGGTGGTGGCCCTCTCCTTCAAGGGCGGCCGCACCTACTGCAACAGCATTTGCCCGGTGGGCACCACGCTCAGTTTCTTCTCCCGCTTTGCCCTATTCCGCCCGGTGATTGACCACAGCAAGTGCAAGCACTGCAAGGCCTGCGAACTGCATTGCAAGGCCCAGTGTATTGCCATTGGCAAGGACTCTGAGCACATTGACTATTCCCGCTGCGTGGACTGCTTCAACTGCGTGGATTCCTGCAAGTTTGGCGCACTGCAGTACCGGTATGCGTGGGGGAAAGAGACTCCCGGTCAAGCCGGGAGTGACGCAAAGGGCGCCGGGAACGTCATGCCCGACTCCGATCGGGCATCTCGCCGGGCGATGATAGCCGGCACGGTGGCCGTTGTGGGCGCTGCGGCCCTTAAGGGCGTGGAGGCCCGGGCGCAGGCGGCCGCCAAGAAGGTGGACGGCGGCTTTGCCAACCTCCTTCCCAAGCAGGCGCCGGAGCGGGAGGTGCCCGTAACGCCCCCCGGTTCCGCCAGCGTAAAAGACTTCTATCGGCGCTGCACGGCCTGCCAGCTGTGCGTAGCGGAATGCCCCAACAATGTACTCCGTCCCTCCGGGGACCTGGAGCACCTGATGCAGCCGGAAATGAGCTTCGAGAAAGGCTGGTGCCGCCCGGAGTGCACCCGCTGCAGCGAGCTTTGCCCTGCAGGGGCTATCCGGAAGATCAGCCGGGAAGAAAAGACGCAGTACCACGTGGGCACCTCCCATGTGAACCTGGAACTGTGCCTGAGCGCCAGCGGGCAGTCAAGCTGCGGCAAATGTGCCCAGGCCTGCCCTTCCGGCGCCATTCAGATGGTGAAAAACGAGGAAACGGGACTGCTCTTCCCGGTGGTGGCAGAGGAGCAGTGCACCGGCTGCGGCGCCTGCGAGCACCTGTGCCCGGTGAGGCCCGTCAGTGCCATTACGGTGAATGGCCGATATGAACATGGAGATACACTCGCTTCGCTCGGTATGACAGAGGAAACGCTGAATTGACAAACCTATGGATAGAAGAGATTTTATAAAGATAAGCGGCGCAGCGGCGGTAGCGGCGGCCTGTGCGCCCAAAGATGCCCGATCGGGGTCGGGCACGACGACGGACGAAGGTCCGGAGCAAATGCTCATGCGGGAGAACCCGGTAAACGGTGACAAAGTGAGCGCCCTGGGTTTTGGCTGCATGCGCTGGCCCATGATAAAGGATGCCGACGGGAAAGACATCATCGACCAAGAGGCCGTAAACGAAATGGTGGACTATGCGCTGGAGCATGGCATCAATTACTTTGACACCTCCCCCGCCTACCTGCAGGGCCAGAGCGAAAGAGCCGCCGGAGAGGCCCTGAGCCGGCATCCGCGCAGCAGCTACTTCATCGCCACCAAACTATCCAACTTTGGCGACCAAAGCCCCAAGGCCTCCATCGAGATGTACCATGAGTCCTTCAAGCAGCTCAAGACGGACTACTTTGACTATTACCTGCTCCATGCCATCGGCAGGGGCGGCAAAGAAGCCTACCGCAAACGCTATGTGGAAAACGGCATGATCGACTTTCTCCTTAAGGAAAAGGCCGCCGGACGCATCCGCAACCTAGGCTTCTCCTTCCACGGGGCCAAGCACGAGTTCGACGCGTTCATGGACATGCACGACTCCGGGGAAATGCACTGGGACTTCTGCCAAATTGAGATGAACTACGTGGACTGGACCCACGCGGACGGCGTTCGCAACGTCAATGCGGACTACCTGTACGCGGAACTGGACAAGCGCGGCATTCCCATCGTCATTATGGAGCCGCTGCTGGGGGGCCGGTTAGCCAATGTGCCGGAAGGTATTGCCCGCCAGATGAAACAGCGGGAACCGGAGCGGAGCGTCGCTTCGTGGGCCTTCCGCTTCTGCGCCACCTATCCGCGCGTGCTGTGCATCCTCTCCGGCATGCGTTCCATGGACCCGCTGGTGGAGAATGTGAAAACCTTCGGCCACTTTAAGCCCCTGACAGAAGAAGAGTTGGCATTCCTGGAACAGATGGCTGTCCAAATGAAGGAGTACCCGCTGGTGAACTGCACGGACTGCAAGTACTGCATGCCCTGCCCCTGGGGCATTGACATTCCCGGCGTATTCCAGCACTACAACAAGGCCATTACGGAGGGCACGTATGCGCAAAACAGCCGGCAGAAAGACTATGCCAAGCTTAAGAAGGCCTATCTGGTGAGCTATGACCGCGCCGTGGCGTCGGTCCGGCAGGCAGACCACTGCATCAGCTGCGGCGACTGCCTCCCCCGCTGCCCGCAGAGCATCCCCATCCCCGGGCAGCTGCACCGCATTGCCCGCTATGTGGAAGACCTGAAGCAGGATTTGCTTTAGATTTTCACAAACGGCAGCGAGTAGGTGCTGCCTCCGTAGCTTAGCTTAAGGGTATATCGGCCCGGCGAGAGCAATGTCAAATCCAATTGAACGGGATTGAACACGTCTCCTTGCCGGGTTTGCTGTAGCACGCACTGCCCGTTGGCGTTGTACACCGCCGCGTCCACCAGGGTCTGTTCAGCGGCATTGATGTTCACGGTCATCTCCGACGTTACCACATTGGTACTGGGCCGAACCGGCTGGGTGGGGTCTGTCACGGCCAGCTTGAAGCGAATGGCGGCGCTTTCCCCCAGACCGTCGGTGGCTGTGAGGGTGACGTCCGTCACGCCCAGCGAACGGGAATAGAGGTTTACTTTTCCGCCGCTGGCAGAACTGTACGCGACGGTTTCATCGGCAATGGCAATGGTGCAGGTGAGCTCTTCCTCGTCCTTGTCCTCGAAATAGTCACTCAGCGTCAGCGTTGTGGCTGCCGTAAGGGACTTGTGGTGAATGTTTCCGGGCGATTTGAGCACGGTGGGCGCATGGTTGGGAAGGAGGGTATAGGCCAGCGTTTCCGTGCTCTCCAGGCCGGTAGGACCGGTGGCTACAAAGACAGCCTCGTAGCTTCCGGCCGGCGCCGCGCGACCCACAATGGTAATTTCGCCGCTCGCCGCATTGAAACTGAGTGCAGCGGACCCGGTAGAAGTGCAGCGGATGGTGGCGCTTCCGGTGGCCAGTACGCTTAGGGTGCGCGTCTGGTGGGCCTTCACCCGGACATCTGTCTCGGAGAAAATGAGCCGGGGTTCCACGTCGCCGCCGCTCGACCGGATGCCATATTCAAACGCTGCCAGGGCGTCCAGCTTTTTGCCAAGGGGCCTATTGCCGCCAAAGGTTTCCAAGCCGCCCAGAAGGATGTCCTTGCAACGGTCGGCCGTAAAGCCGGGACCGCCAAAGTACGAGACAATCAGGGCCGCCACCCCGCTCGCGTGCGGACACGCCATGGAGGTTCCCGCCCAGTCTATGCCGTCGTACCCCGTTGTGGAAATGGATGGGTCAACGGGAACCGTGCTCCAGATGCTGTTATTTTCCTTCGTTCCTTCGCCGCCGGGCGCCGCTACGTCCACCCAACTTCCATAATTGGAATAGGAGGCTTTCACGAGGTTGTGGTTGTATGCGCCGACAGACACGATGGGCTCGTACGTGCTCACGAGGTCGTGGTCGAGATTCTCGTTGCCGGCGGCAAAGAAGACCACACCGCCTTTCATGGGAGAATCCGGCAGCTGGTTGCCGTCGTTGTCGCAGCCGGCATACTTGATAAAGTAGTCTACGGCCGCCTTAAGGTCCGGCACATCATTGATACTGGAACTCTTGAACGCGGCCAGCTCCTCAGCGGATATCTCGCCGTCCGGCTCTCCGTCCAGGAAGCCGTCGGCCGTATACCCCCAGCTGTTCTGGCAGATGACGGCGCCATGGTCCGCGCCCCATTTGATAGCGGCCGCCGTTTGCTTGTCACTCGCCTGTTTCTGGCCGGAGTAGATGGCGCAGGACTGAATCCGGACACCGGGAATTCCCGCGGAATAATCCCCGCCGGCTATACCGCAAACACCTTTCCCATTGTTGTTTACGGCGGCAATGGTGCCTGCCACATGGGTTCCATGTCCAAAATCCCCGTCGCCATATTCCGAGCGGATGGAGAGGTCGTAGTTATTCCTGGCGAAGTTGTACCCGGTATGGCCGCTCCCATCGGTCCACAGGTTGGCCTTGAGGTCCTCGTGGGTGGGATCTACGGGCTCATCTACCACGCACACGACCACGGACGATTTGCCCTTGGTGTAGGTGTTCCACACCTTCTGCACGTTGATATCGGCCCCACTTGTGCTCACATAATGCCACTGTTTGGGAAGATAGGGGTCATTGAAAGCGCGCAGGGAAATCCGATGGCTGCTCCGGGCATACAGCACGCCGGGGACGGCCGCGAGGCCTTCCGCCGCCTTGGTCTGAGGGATATCGGCCCGGAACTGCACGTGGTAGAAACGGTGCAGGCCTTCCCGGCGGGTGCGCTCCTCAAACGCGCCGGCATGCGGGAATACACGCTCCAGCTTCTCTACGCCAAGGTCCTGGAGCACCGCATCCAGCGGGGCCGATTTGGTCACAAGTCCGCCTGCCGCCAGGGCCTCTTCCACCAGGGCGGTGAGCTCATCGTTGAACTGCACGGTGGCGACGTTTTTCTCCATCACCTCTTCCACCGCCTCGGGAGCGGGAGCCATATTTTCTTTGTTTGCCGCCGAACAAGCTGTTAAAAGAACAGACAGGGCGATATATGCGAATTTTTTCATGCTTCAAAAGAATGGTGCACAAAGATACAAAAATTGTAAATAATGGGAATATTTAGTACATTTGTAAGCTTAAAAGCGCAAACAACTACATTAATTCTATAAAAACTATGCAAATCGTACAAGTTTTCGGTAGAGAGATCCTGGATTCCCGCGGAAATCCTACCATCGAAGTTGAAGTTACCCTGGATTCCGGTTTTGTTGGTGTTGCTGCCGTTCCTTCCGGCGCTTCCACCGGTGAAAACGAAGCTCTTGAGCTCCGCGACGGCGACAAAAAGCGCTATGGCGGCAAGGGTGTCCTGAAAGCTGTTGACAACGTGAACAAGGTGATTGCTCCGGAAATCATCGGCATGGATGCCACGCAGCAGCGCGCCATCGACAAAGCCATGATCGAACTGGACGGTACGCCTACCAAGAGCAAGCTGGGCGCCAACGCCATCCTGGGCGTTTCCCTGGCCGTTGCCAAGGCTGCTGCCGCAGAGCTGGGCATGCCCCTGTACCGCTACCTGGGCGGCACCAACGCTTATGTTCTCCCGGTTCCCATGATGAACATCATCAACGGTGGTGCTCACTCCGATGCTCCCATCGCTTTCCAGGAGTTCATGATCCGTCCTATCGGCGCCAAGAACGAGGCCGAGGCCGTCCGCATGGGCGCCGAGGTATTCCACGCCCTGCAGAAAGTGCTCAAAGGCCGTGGCCTGAGCACCGCCGTAGGTGACGAAGGTGGTTTCGCTCCCGCCCTGAAGGGCATCAACGACGCTCTGGATTGTATCATCGCCGCCATCGAAGGCGCCGGCTACGTACCTGGTAAGGACGTGACCATCGCCATGGACTGCGCAGCTTCCGAGTTCTGCTTCAAGGAGGACGGTAAGTTCTTCTACGATTACAAGCAGCTCAAGGACGGCAAGAAGAAAGACCCTCGCGGCCGCAAGCTCTCCACGGATCAGCAGATCAACTACCTCAAGCAGCTCATCAGCAAGTACCCCATCGACTCCATCGAGGACGGTCTGTCCGAGGAAGACTGGGAAGGCTGGGTGAAGCTCACCAAGGCCATCGGCGACAAATGCCAGCTGGTTGGTGACGACCTCTTCGTAACCAACGTGAAGTACCTGCAGAAGGGTATCGAGATGGGTGCCGGTAACAGCATCCTCATCAAGGTAAACCAGATTGGTTCCCTCACCGAGACCCTGGACGCCATCGAGATGGCTCATCGTCACGGCTACACCACCGTTACCAGCCACCGTTCCGGTGAAACCGAGGACACCACCATCGCCGACATCGCCGTCGCTACCAACAGCGGCCAGATCAAGACCGGTTCCCTCAGCCGCACGGACCGTATCGCCAAGTACAACCGTCTCATGCGCATCGAGATCGAGCTGGCCGACGAAGCCCGCTACGGTTACAAGAAACTCCGCTAATCCCGCGAAGTTATTTTCTCCTTCACAGGCTCCGGACTCCCCGGGGCCTGTTTTTTTGCCCCCGTTCGGAGCCGATTGTACATGAACGAAGAAGCCCCGGAGGTCGATTGACCTTCGGGGCTTCCAAAAAACCGCAGCTACCTACTCTCCCACCTGGTGGGGCAGTAACCGCAGCTACCTACTCTCCCACCTGGTGGGGCAGTACCATCGGCGATGGTGAGCTTAACTTCTCTGTTCGGAATGGGAAGAGGTGGTTCCTCACCGCTATAACCACGGCAGTATGTTACTTGAGAGAATATTTCAGAGGAAAACAACTCAATAGAGTGCTTTCGCTCATTTCTTTGGCTTATTTTTCTCTTAGAGAAAGTCTATCGGGCAATTAGTACAGGTCTGCTGAGCCCGTCACCGAACTTACACATCCTGCCTATCAACGTGGTAGTCTCCCACGACCCTCAAGGGAAAACTCATCTTGAAGACGGCTTCGCGCTTAGATGCTTTCAGCGCTTATCCTGACCGAACGTGGATACCCGGCGGTGCAGCTGGCGCCACAACCGGTATGCCAGAGGTTCGTCCGACCCGGTCCTCTCGTACTAAGGTCAGACCTTCGCAGTTTTCCAACGCCCACAACAGATAGAGACCGAACTGTCTCACGACGTTCTGAACCCA
>ONII01000013.1 GCA_900317845.1 uncultured Bacteroidales bacterium | reverse complement strand
GGTGGCAAAGAGTTGTTTTTCTATTGCCGGGTCCAGTTTGTACGTTTTGTGTTTCATAGATGACAGGTTTAAAAATGGTCATCTGCAAAAATATACAAATAAGGGGGACATGGCAGGTAGAAACGTGAATATTTTCGGGTACTTTTCTACCGATTATAGTGAAACAGCAAAAAATTTTCTACCGACTTGTGCGCTGGGTATAGCGGCTGGTCGCTAAACGGCTGATTCTCAGATAGATGCTGATAATCCTCGGCTCCAAAAGCGCCGAGGATTATAAGTAAAATACTGGTTATCAGACGGTTGCCAGCCAGCTGCAAAGCAAAAAAAGCCCGGGGCTCGGTGGGAGCCTCGGGCTTTTATTTAAAGAAGGGAGAACCTGTTAGTTGGCAGGAATGTGCTCTGCAACCCAGGCCTTCTTGCTGGAAGTCTCGTAGGTGGTGTTGTATTTGGTCAGCTGACCCTTAACAATCACTTTGTCACCCACGGCAGGCTGAGGATCACCCTCTTTCCATGCCTGCTCGCTGCCACCCCAGTACACGCTGTAGCACTCAAAGTCCTTGGTGGGCTCGGTGGTCTTCTTCTTGTCAGAGGAGATGCCATAGGCAACGCCATCGTCAGAAATCCAGAAGGTACCAGTGCCTTTATCGGCGTTGAAGTCATAAAGGATAGCGGAAACGATACCGCCTACGCAAACATCCGGGAAAACGGGATCGGGCTCACCGGCCTCCTTGGCAGCAGCCTTGACGGCCTCACAGATGTCGATATAGGCCTCTGCACCGGCCACATTGAACGGAGCGTTCATGTTGCCTAGACCATTCGTGAAGGAGTCCACGCCATTGACACCGGCCACCCAAGCATTCTTGCTGGAAGTCTCGGCGACGCCGTTGTACACGGTGGTCTTACCACAGAGAAGGACGTAATCGCCAACCTCAAGCTGGCCATAGCCTTCTGCCCATTGCATCCCGGGGCCGAACCAGTACACGCTGTAGCACTCAAAGTCCTTGGTGGGCTCGGTGGTCTTCTTTTTGTCCTCGGAGATGCCATAAGCAGTGCCGTCGTCAGAAATCCAGAAGGTACCAGTGCCTTTATCGGCGTTGAAGTCGTAAAGGACGGCGGACACACGACCGGCGATATATACGTTCTCGTCCAGCGTAGTGCCTCCCAGCAGGAGAGCGGCAATCTCAGAAGGAGTGTAAGGATTGGTCATCGTACCCTTCGGGTTATCCACATACTCCACAATCTTGGTGGCGATGATGTTCACGAACTTACCCTTGCTGGATAGGCCGTTGAAGAAACCGGTCACGGTGATCTTCTTGCCGTCGAAGGAAGCGGCGTTAAGCGCCTCCACAGGATACACGATGGAACCCTGCTTGGTGGCGGTGTCCACACCGTCGAAGGCGATGTTCAGGTAGTTGCCGGAAACGGTGAGCGTGCCGGTGAACTTGATGTAGTCGGCCTCGGCGGCGGTATATTCGGCAATGATGGGCGTGATGTCGGCGGCTTCCGGATAAGTCACCGGATTGCCTTCGCTGTCCACGAAGACGTCGGTCAGGTCCGTAAGCTCGGGAACACCGTTGTAGGTGGTCTTCTTGGCACCCAGGCTTACGCCGTCGCCGAGCTTGAGGGCAGCGGCAGCGTCACCGTAAGCGTAGATGGCGCTTTCGCCATCGGAAAGCACGGCACCCTTGGTGGTCAGAGCCACAACAACGGAGGTGGGCAGGAGTTTCACCTGGGAATTATCCTCCATGGCGATAACCTCGCTCACGGTGGAACCGGTAGCCTCAATGCCCTTCTGGGTGATGGACACGGTCTTGAGGGCGGTCGGGCCCTGGATGAGGATGGTGGCGGTGCGCTCGGCGGTCTTGAAGTTTTCGTCGGCGTGCAGGATGTAGCTGCCGTCGGTTTCAACGCCGGCAATCTGCAGCCATTCGGAATCGCAATTGAGCAGCAGCGGGCTTTCCTTGGCGGTTACCGTCATGTGGAAAGTGGTGTCGATAGCAGGGAGCTTCTCAAAGTCGAAGGGCGCTACGTCAATGAGGGACTTGGTGATGGAAACCACGTAAGCGGTCTTCTCCTTGGTCTCCGGCGTGCCCTTGTAGTCCATGAGCTGGCCTTCCACGACGAGTTCATCGCCGATGCCGAATTCATCACCCTTGGTGAAGGCGCCACCGTTCAGCCACAGGCCGCGGTACACCTGGATCCAGTTGTAGTCGGCCTTGGAGGTTCCGCTCATGGAACCGTCGTCGGACAGATAGTAGGTGGCATTGCCGTACTGGGTGCTGATTTCGGAAATTTTGCAGACGATACCCTTAATGCGGAAGGTTCCGGGGGCAGTATCGCCTTCACCGAGTGGACGGATGACCTCCAGTGCCTCGGCAATGGTCATCACGGCCGGTTCCGGTTTTTCGCCGGCTTCCTGGGTCACTTTGATAATCTGCTTCTGACCGTTGCAAACAACGTAAATCTGAGTCTCGTTGCCTTCTTCATCGGGCAGGGCCGTGAGGACGACATCAAAGTTACCGGCAGCGCCGGATGCGGGGGTAGCAAGCAGCCATTCCTCATCGTCCTCGGAGATTTCGATGGTCCAGCTGGCTGCAGCGGTGAGCTTGATGGTCTGGGAACCGCCCTCCTTGGAGAAACCCACGTAGGACTTGTCCACCTTAATATCGCTCAGGTAGTGATCGGCTTCTTTCTCGCAGGCGCTGAAAAGGGTTACGCCGGCAAGCAGGGATGCAATGATATATTTGAGTTTCATACGATTGCCGATTGTAGATTAGTTAAACATGTACTTGATACCGATGGAAGCATACCAGCACTGGCCCAGGCTGTGGTAAGGGACGAAGGTCTGGGTGCTGCCGTTGATAACAGCAGGAGTAGAGAAGGTTGCATAACCGTCTGCATCGGGTCCTTCGTATTTGAGGATCTTGGCCTCGGAACCAATCTTGGGATTCAGGTATTTGGCTACGCCCCAGCTGCTGTTGAACAGGTTCAGGATGTTCTTCACATCCAGGCTGAGCTGCAGGGTGTTCTTGTTCTGGCCGCACTTGATCACAAAGTCGTGCTTGTAGCTGAAGTCCAGGCGGTGCAGCCAAGGGGAATACACGCTGTAAGCCTCTGCGTACTGGCCCTGGTGCGTGCTCAGGTAAGGATCATTGTGCACATAGTCCATGAAGCGGTCGCGGTCGTCGTTGGAAACGAAACGGAACTCGTTGGCGGCAACCTGCTTGTCCGTAGGGATGTAAACGGCGTCGTAGTTGTATCCGTCACCGTTCATGTCGTTGGTAGTCATGTAGGAGTAGTTGTAACCGCCTCTGGTGGCCTCGTAAATGAGGGAGTAGTGGTTACCACCCTTGTCATGGGCCGTAGCGGAAGCCACAATACGGTCCGGAGTCACATACTGGGAGTTGTGCAGCGGAATGTAGTTGGGGCCTTCGGAGGTAGGAACATACGTAAAAGCGGATTCCGCGGCAGAACCGGGCATACCGGTCACTTCCTTGCTCACCGTGTGAGTGTAAGCGGCCATGAGGCTGATCCACTCTGCGGGTTGCATGTTCATGGTAACGTTGGCGCTCCAGCCATAGCCCTTGCTGGTGTTCTCAAGCATGAAGGCGGAAATCTGACGGGACTTACCATCTACGGTATTGCTTACGCGGTAGGCACCGGCAGGATACATCGGACGGTTGTCGGCGCCGTTGAAGCGGGCGAAACCACCCACGTTCACCATGCTCCAGTCGGAGATGGACACGGCGTTGACGGTCTTGTTGAAGATACCCTCAGCCGTGATGCTGAACGGGAAGGAAGTGGGGAAGCTGTAGTCAATGGCCAGGGAAGTCTTCCACACCTGCGGCATCTTGAAGGCAGGGTCTACTGCGGAAATGGAGGAAGGAACGGTACCGTCCTCAGGCTTTACGGTAGTGGGATAACCCATGCTCGCGAGTTTGCTCAGGAGGGCATCCACCGTGGGCTTGCCGTCACCATTGGTGATGAGGCCGGCGAACTGGGCCATATCCACACCCTTGTTGGCGTTAAGCTGTGCCTGATACTGCACCAGACCACCGTTGGTGGGCATGTTGGTGAAGAACACCAGGGGCAGACGGCCGCTGAACAAACCGGTACCGCCACGCACTTTCAGGCTCTTGTTGCCCAGTACGTCCCAGGTGAAACCGATACGCGGGGAAACAGTGATGCTGGAGTTGGGCCATCTACCGGTGTCAATGTGGGTCTCCTGGTAGTTCTTGGCCTTAGGATAGAAGGTGAGCGCCTTGATGGCAGCGTTGGTCATCAGGTCCTTGTTGTCGAAGAACAGGCCGTCCAGACGCAGGCCGTAGGTGAGCTTGAAGCGGTCGGTGGCGTTCCACTCGTCCTGGGCGTAGATGCCGGCTTTATGGAACTGCACACGGGCGGCCGGAGCCTTTTCACCGTTGTAACCGTAAGTAAGGCAAACTACCTCCGGGGTGGAGTTGAACAGGGCAGCGGCGTTCAGGGAGCCGTTGGCGTTGTACATATCGTCCGTGAGGTTGAAACGGTAGTAACCGGAACCGTTACGCATGTACTGGTTGTCGGCCATCTGATACTCATAGCTGAGGCCGGCAGTGAGTTTGTGGGAACCCAGGTACCAGGTGAGGTCATCCTTCACGTTGGCGATGGTGTTGTGCACGGCGTTGTTCCAGGTGAAAAGTTCATAACCCAGGGCCATGTAGTTGTCATCGTCCTTGGTGATGTCGATGAAGGGGAACTCGGCGGAGTTGGTGCCGCGAACATCGTCCAGCTTGGAGAAGGTGAACAGGAACTGGTTGGACATGTTGTCCGTGAGGCGGCTGTTCAGGTCCAGGGACCAGGTGCTCACCAGGTTCTTCATGGAGTACATGGAGTTGGCGAAGGACATGGAGTAGTCCGACATACGGGCGTGGCTCATACGGGTACCGCCGTCCATGGAGGTAGCGTTCGGGGAGCTCCAGTACTTGTTCTGCGTGTAGTTGTAACGCAGGGCCAGGTGATGGTTGTTGGTGATGTTCCAGTCCAGACGGGCCAGCACCTTGATGTTGTTCTCGTTGGCGGGGAAGTCCGTGTAGGAACCGGTATCGTAACCATAAGTATCTCTCACATAGTCCTTTACAGACTGGAGGTCTGCCAGCTTGGTACGGGACAGGTATTTGTTGGCATCACCCACACCATCCTCGGAGCCTTTCCAACGGTTCACCACAGAAGGAATCTGGACATACTCGAAGTTCACGAAGAAGAAGAGTTTGTTCTTGATGATGGGACCGCCGAAGGTCATACCGTACGTGGTGCTGCGGTTCTTGTCGCGGGCACCGGGGATTTGCTCACCGTCTACGGCGTCACCTTGCATGTTCTCGTTCTTATGATACACATAAGCGGAACCCTTGAAGGTGTTGGTACCGGACTTGGTGATGGCGTTCACGCCGCCGCCGATGAAGTTGGTCTGGCGGACATCGTAGGGGCTGATTACCACCTGCATTTCCTCGATGGCGTCGATGGAGATGGGGTTGCCGCCGCCGGGCAGGTTGGAGTTCAGACCGAAGTTGTTGTTGAAGTTGGCACCGTCCACGGTGAAGTTGGCGGTACGGCCGTCGGAACCGGCGAAGCTCATGCCGTTACCACCGTACGGAGACAGGCGGGTAACGTCGGTGATGCTGCGGCTGACGGAGGGAAGAGAGGTGATTTGGTCGCTGCCGATGTTGGTTACAGCACCGGTACGCTCCTGCGCATTGAACTTGGAGGAAGCGTCTGCGATAACCACAGTTCCCTGCAGCATTTCCGTGCTCTCTGCAATCTTGGCGTCCAGGGCGAAGGTCTCTGCCAGCTGGAGGGTGACACCGGTGTAGGTGGCATCCTGGTAACCCAGGCAGGTGAAATCTACCTTGTAAGGACCGCCGGTACGCATACCTTGAATGGTATAACGACCGTCTGCATTGGTCACGGCGCCGTAAATGGTACCGGAGGGCTCGTGCTGAGCCACAACAGCAGCGCCGATAACAGGCTCGCCGTTCTGGTCTACCACGCGACCGGAGAGGGAGGACGTGGTCACCTGAGCATAGGCGACAGTGCCCGCAATCAACGTAGTGAATGCGAGCAGTAAGCTTTTAAAAGCGTTTCTCATAAAAGGTTGAATAGAAATAAATATTGATAGGTAAAAATTCCTTTGTTCTAACCGGACGCAAAGGTAGCAAATTCTTTTGACATAAAAAAACGGAATCCGTGAAAAGATTCCGTTAAAATTGGGTCGATTTTTAGAGGCTAAATGCCTTTTTTACAGCAGGAACGCTGTCTAACAGCTCCCAGCCGAAGAATTGGACAATTTTCCGTTTGCCCTGAACCGTCACAGCCTTGGTGTAAGGCTTGCGGCCCATGTGCCCGTAGGCCGCCGTGGGTGCGTAAATGGGGTTCTTGAGCTGGAACTTTTTGATGATGCCGGCCGGGGTAAGGTTAAACAGCTGCTGCACCTTCTGGGCAATCTCGCTGTCCGACAAGCCGTTTTTGGCTGTGCCGTATGTGTCCACGAACACGCTCACGGGCTGGGCTACGCCAATGGCATAGGCCAGCTGCACCAGGCACTCGTCGGCCACACCGGCCGCCACCAGGTTCTTGGCAATATAGCGGGCGGCGTACGCGGCGCTGCGGTCCACCTTGGACGGGTCCTTGCCGGAGAAAGCGCCGCCGCCATGGGCACCCTTGCCGCCGTAGGTATCGACAATGATTTTACGGCCGGTAAGGCCGGTGTCTCCGTGCGGGCCGCCAATGACAAACTTGCCGGTGGGGTTCACGTGCAGGATAAAGTCGTGGATGAGCGCGGCCGTTTCCGGAGCCAGGGATTCCTTCAGGCGGGGAATGAGGATGGTCTCTACGTCCGTGCGGATCTTCTGCTGCATGGCCAGGTCCACCTTCGCTTGGCCGAACTGCTTTACGGCAGCGTCGTAGGACATGCGACCCAGGCTCTTGGGAACGAATTCGTCGTGCTGGGTACTCAGGACGATGGTGTGCACCTTTACGGGTGCGTGGGTTTCCCCGTCGTACTCAATGGTGAACTGGCTCTTGGCGTCCGGACGCAGGTACGGCATGAGCGAGAGTTCGTTGTGGCGGATATCGGAGAGAATCTCCAGAAGTTTGTGGCTCAGGTACAGCGGAAGGGGCATGTAGTCTTCCGTGTCCCGGCAGGCATAGCCGAACATCATGCCCTGGTCGCCGGCGCCCTGCTCTTCCTCTTTGGCGCGCTCCACACCGCGGTTGATGTCTGCGCTCTGCTCATGGATGGCGCTGAGCACGCCGCAGCCGTTGGCATCGAACATGTACTCGGCCTTGGTGTAGCCAATTTTGCGGATGGTCTCGCGGACGGTGTTCTGGATATCGACATAGGCTTCCGCCTTCACCTCCCCCATCACCACCACCATGCCGGTGGAGCAAAAACTCTCGCAGGCCACTTTGGCCTCCGGATCCTGCATAAGGAACTGGTCCAGAATGGCGTCACTGATCTGGTCCGCCACCTTGTCCGGATGGCCTTCACTTACGGATTCAGATGTAAATAAATAGTTCTGCATAGTAAAAAAATTAGCCCCGGGCTATATGCGGAGGCTAAAAACACAAAACACTGATATGAAATGTTATTTTAGCATTTTTTAACGTGGTTGCAAGCAATCCAAATCTGTCCACATATATTTTGGGACCGCAAAGGTAGCATTAATTTTTGAATAAACAAAAGATTCTTCGCTTCGCTCAGTGAGAGGGGCCGATTCCTGTTCTGCTCCCGGATTACTTCTCGTTTCGGCCCCACTTGCCGTGACAGCTAACGTCCTTTCCCACAGCAATTTACACACTAATCCTCGTTCGGTTTTTGAACGAGGATTATATTGGAATTGATTGACAATGAATAAGTTAGTAATCACGGGCGTACCCAGTGGATGCGGATGCCGTCGCGCTCCATACCGCGGAACCAGGTCATCTGCCGTTTGGCAAACTGGTGGATGGCATTGCCCAGCGCCACCACCATGTCGTCGTAACTCAATTCGCCCAGTATATACTGCGTAACAAACTTATACTCAAGCCCATAATAGATGAGGTCCTGGGCCGATACGGTCTCCAGAAGTCCGCGCACCTCTTCCACCAGTCCCTCCTGCAGGCGCTCCTCCAGCCGGCGGTCAATGCGCGCTACCCGTTCTTCCCGCGACACCAGCGTACCTATATAATATACCCGCTGCGGCAGGGCCGATGCCGGCAGCCCGTTCTCCTTCTCAAACTTGTACGCGCGGGTGACCGCTTCAATGTATAGGCCCGAGCCGCCGCAAAGGATGGGAATGGCTCCCGCAGAACGAACGGCGGCGTAAGCATCGGCAAAGGCCTTCTGGTACTGGTAAATATTGTATTTGGCGCCCGCCGCAACCAGGTCGATGAGGTGATACGGCACCTCACCATATTCCCGAAGGTCCTTCCCCGTGCCGATATCCATCCCCACATACACCTGCCGGCTGTCCGCCGATAGAATCTGGGCATTTCCCATCTCCCGGGCCAGCTGCACGGCGTAGCGGGTTTTCCCGGAAGCCGTGGGGCCCAGGACGCAGATCAGGTCCGCCTCTCCCTGCCGATACGCGGCTGCCAGGGCGACAGGGTCCACCACCTCCGGCTCCGGCATGGGGGCCATGGGCGGAATGCCGGGGCGGTCCGGCAACAATTGGGTTCTGTTAAGCTTATTCATTGGTACAAAAATACACATTTTGTCATTCTGAACGAAGTGAAGAATCTTTTTATTAACTTTGCAGTCCCGAAACAGACCCCTCGACTTCGCTCGGGATGACAAAGGGAACATTATGCCAAAAGCAAAGAGCAGCATACAGGTAAAGAACCGCCGGGCCTCGTTCGATTACGAGTTCCTGGAAACCTATACCGCCGGCATCCAGCTGGTGGGCACGGAAATCAAGAGCATCCGCGCGGGGAAAGTGTCCCTGCAGGACGCCTACTGCTTCTTTGTGGGCGGGGAACTCTTTGTGCGTGGCATGAATATAGCCACCTACCACTGGGGCAGTTGGGGCCAGCATGAGCCCGTACGGGACCGTCGGCTCCTCCTTAACAAAAAGGAACTCAGGCATTTACAACAGGCCGATAAACAAAAAGGCCTCACCATTGTGGCCGTAAAGCTCTTCATCGCGGACAACGGTTTTGCCAAACTGGTCATCGCCCTGGCCAAGGGTAAGAAGGAGTACGACAAACGGGAATCCATCAAGGCCAAGGATCTCCGCCGGGAAATGGACCGCAACGGGTACTAGTCCAGGGCCTGGGAGGTGGCGGTGGCCATGTACACCATGTGGGCGTAGTCTTCCGGGCTCAGGGAGGCGAACAGGTAGTGCACCGGATCCCGCGGGGCGCCCTTGAACAGCACTTCAAAATGCAGATGGGCGGCGGCGATGGTGCTGGAAATGCCCACCGTGCCAATCTTCTGGCCGCGGCGCACGCGCATGCCGCGGGATACATTCATATCGGCCAATAAGCAATAGCGGGTGGTGTACCCGTTTCCATGGTCTATCTCAAGGATATTACCCAGCCCCCGGCGCGAACGGACCACCTGCGACACCGTACCGCTGGCGGCGGCGTACACGGGAGCGCCCTGCGGGGCAATCAGGTCCAGACCGTCGTGCTGCACGGGCCGTTTATACAACGGATTCTGTTTCATGCCAACCGATGCCCCCATTTGTACATAGGACATGTCCTTGAGCGGCAGTGTAAGCGGCGGAATACTGTCCCGACGCTCCTCCAAAAGCCGGAAAATGGCGTCGAAATTCTTATCCACCTGCCGGGCCATGAGCATCGTCCGGCCCGATGCCGATGCCGCCGCCGTCTGGTAAAAGCTCTCCGACAGGGAGTCATTCTGCGCGATTAAGTCCGTGGCTGTCAAGGCATCCAGCGAAGGGGCTTCGGTCTCAAAGAGCTCCCGGTAGATGGCATCGTCCTTGTCCTGCAGGCCCTCCACCACGTCGCCAATCAGCATCTGCTTTTGCTGCATTTGTTTGTATCGGCTCTTGTACAGGCTGTTCTCCTTCATGAGCCGACGTTCCTCCTCCGTGGAAAACACCAGCGCAAACACAATGTAGCAGGCGATGGACATGGAGAGCGTAGCCACCAGGAACCGCAGGATTCCCAGCACCACAAGTTGCCAGCGTGCGTACCGTTTTTTCATCACTTAGCCGGTTTACGAACCATTTCCATATAGTCTTTGGACGGCATGTCCAAATCCATGTACCAGGCCGGGTTCACATAGTTGTTACGATAAATCACCTCATAGTGCAGGTGCGGACCGGTGATACGGCCGCTGCGGCCGCTCAGGCCGATACAGTCTCCGCGCCTGACCACCTGCCCTTCCTCCACGTCCAGCCGCGACATATGCGCATAGCGCGTCACATACCCGAAACCATGGTCGATCTCAACGTGCCGGCCATAGCCGCTGTGGTCGTACTTGGCCAGGACTACCACGCCGTCCCCGGTAGCATAAATGGGGTTGCCGGGCGGACAGGCGAAGTCCATGCCCGTATGCCGCTTGGTATACCCCAGGAGAGGGTCGGACCGATAGCCGAAAGGACTGCTCATCCGATAGGTAGAGGGGTCCGTGTTCATGGGGGGGATGGCGGGAATGTGCGAAGCCATGTCGCCGGCGGTCTGCTGCACCGCGGCTACATCGTCAAAGGATTTGGACTGGATGTAGGCCCGCTTTTCCAGCACATCCAGGCGGCGCGTGATATCCAGCAGGGCAGTCCCTTCCAGCGCCGCATAGCGGTGCTCGCCCCCCAGGCCGGAGCCGCGCACGGCCTGGGGAATCTCGTCCAGGCCATAGACGGACCGATAGATGCGGTTGTCCCGCATTTCCATAAGCGAAAGAAGTTCACTATAGCGGTCCAGCTGCTTGGACATCTGGTCTATACGGGTGCTCCAGATAGCATTCTGAAGCTTGAGAATGGCGGTTTTGGGTAAATCGGCCCCTAAAACGAACACATAGAACCACATGTAGAACAAAAACAGCATGCCCCCCACAATAAAGGACATGAGCAGCTGCACGCTGCCGAAATGCTTTAGCCTGCCGTTTTTCTCTGATGGAGCCATATTTTGCAAAGATAACAAAAATCCTGCCCAAATGCCAAAATAGGATATTTACCGGAAAAAATGTACCTTTGCGGGTTATTTAGATACTTCGGCCCTCCGGGCCTCAGTATGACAAGACAATAAGACACTTTATATATGACATCTAAAGAAATCCGCCAGAAGTATCTGGACTTTTTCGCCTCCAAGGGGCACACGGTAGTGCCCTCGGCCCCCATGGTCATCAAGAATGACCCCACGCTCATGTTCACCAATGCGGGCATGAACCAGTTCAAGGACATTTTCCTGGGCAACAGCGCCCCCAAGTTCCCCCGCGCCACGGACTCCCAGAAGTGCCTCCGTGTGAGCGGCAAGCACAACGACCTGGAAGCCGTGGGCCACGACGGCCGGCACCACACCATGTTCGAGATGCTGGGCAACTGGAGCTTTGGCGACTACTTCAAGGAAGAGGCCATCGATTGGGCCTGGGAGCTGCTCACGGAGGTGTACAAGATTGACAAGACCAAACTGTACGCCACCGTTTTCGAGGGCTCCGAAGAAGACGGAACGGAACTGGACACCGAGGCCCGCAAGGCCTGGCTCAAGCACCTGCCGGAGGACCACGTGCTCACCGGCGACAAGCACGACAACTTCTGGGAAATGGGCGATACCGGCCCCTGCGGTCCCTGCTCGGAAATCCACATCGACCTTCGTCCGGACGAGGAGATTGCCAAAATTCCCGGCCGCGAGCTGGTGAACACGGACAATGACGATGTCATCGAAATCTGGAACCTGGTGTTCATGCAGTACGAGCGCAAGGCCGACGGCCACCTGGAGCCGCTGCCCGCCAAGAACATCGACACCGGCATGGGCTTCGAGCGCCTGTGCATGATCCTGCAAAACAAGAAGAGCAACTACGAGACAGACGTTTTCTCCGGCCTCATCGGCCAGGTGGAAGCCTTCAGCGGCCACAAATACGAGGAAGGCGGCAACGTTCAGGTGGCCATGCGCGTGATTGCAGACCACATCCGCGCCATCGCCTTCTCCATTGCCGACGGCCAGCTGCCGTCCAACGTGAAGGCCGGCTACGTGATTCGCCGCATCCTCCGCCGCGCCGTCCGCTACGGCTACACCTTCCTGGGCTTCACGGAGCCCTTCCTGTGCCGCCTCATCCCCCAGCTGGTGGCCGATATGGGAAGCGCCTATCCGGAGCTCAAGGCCCAGCAAAAACTCATCACCAGCGTAATCAAGGAAGAAGAAAACGCTTTCCTGCGCACCCTGGACCGCGGCATCCGCATGCTGGAAGACAACATGAACAAAAACGCCGCCACCAAGGTGGTTTCCGGGACCGATGCCTTTGTGCTGTACGACACTTACGGCTTCCCCATCGACCTCACCGAACTGATTGCCGCAGAAAAAGGCTACACGGTGGATATCAAGGGCTTCAACGTGGAGCTTGGGAAGCAGAAGGAACGCGCCCGCAACGCCACCGCCAACGAGTTTGGCGACTGGATGGTGTTCAAGGAGGCGGACGTCGTCTTCGAGGGCTATGACACCCTGCGCGTGGAAGGGGCGCACCTCCTGAAGCAGCGCACCGTCAAGCAGAAGAACAAGGAATACTTCCAGCTGGTCTTTGACCGCACGCCTTTCTATGCCGAGATGGGCGGCCAGGTAGGTGATACCGGCTACATTGAGGGCGAGAACGGGGAACGCATCCAAATCCTGAACACCGTGAAGGAGCACAACCTCACCATCCACCTGGCCGAGCGCCTTCCTTCGCAGAGCACGCAGGCCTTCACCCTGGTGGTGGACAATGTGCGCCGCCGCCACATCCAGAACAACCACTCCTGCACCCACCTGCTGCACCAGGCCCTCCGCGTGGTGCTGGGCACCCACGTGGAGCAGAAAGGTTCCTTCGTGGGACCGGACTACTTCCGCTTTGACTTCTCCCACTTCCAGAAGATGACCGACGAAGAGCTACGCGCTGTAGAAATCCGCGTGAACCAGCTCATCCGCTCGGACTTCCCGCTGATAGAGAAGCGCGACGCCACCATGGAGGAGGCCCGCAAGATGGGCGCCATGGCCCTGTTCGGCGAAAAGTACGGGGACGTGGTACGCGTGGTACGCTTCGGCGACTCCGTAGAGCTTTGCGGCGGCACCCATACCCGCAGCACCGGCACCATCGGCCTGTTCAAGATTGTGTCCGAGAGTGCCGTGGCCGCCGGCGTGCGCCGTATCGAGGCCGTTACGGGCGCAAAGGCCATTGAGAGCATCCACCACATGGAAGACCTCCTGAAGACCGTCAAGAATATCTTCAACAACGCTCCGGACCTCACCGGCGCCATCGAGAAACTGGTGGCCGAACATGCCGAAGCCCGCAAGCAGCTGGAGGCTGTGGCCAACGAAAAGGCCGCGGCCCTGGCCCAGAAGCTGGAAGAGGGCGCAGAGGAAGTGAACGGCATCAGACTGGTACGCTTCGACCACTCCATGGACCCCGCCATCGTGCGCAATGTGGCCCTGCTTTTGCAGAAGAAGGTCCAGAACCTGGCGCTCGCCGGCGCCTTCGCCTTCGACGGCAAGCCCAACCTGGTGCTCATGTACTCCAATGACCTGGTAGCCAAGGGCAAGAATGCCGGCAAGGACATCCGTGAAGCCGCCAAGTTCATCCAGGGCGGCGGTGGCGGACAACCCGGCCTGGCAACCGCCGGCGGCCGCGACATCGAAGGCCTCCAGAACGCCCTGAACAAACTTGTAGAAGTAGCTACAGCGTAATGAAAAAACTTGACCAGTTCCTGCTCAAATCCTTTGTGGGGCCGTTCCTGTCGGTCCTGGGGATTGTGACGTTCATACTGGTCATGCAGTTCTTGTGGCTGTACATTGACGAGCTGGTGGGCAAGGGCCTGGAATTCAAGGTTATTCTGGAATTCCTGATGTGGGGCAGCTGCCAGACGCTGCCGCTGGCCATTCCGCTGGCCACCCTCCTGAGCTCCATGATGACCCTGGGCGATATGGGCGAAAAGTTCGAGCTCACCGCCATCAAGGCTTCCGGCATCTCGCTCACACGCGTGCTGCTGCCCATGATTATCGTGAGCATCCTCGTCAGTATCGGCGCTTTCTACGTGGGCGACCGCCTGGTCCCCTACTCCATCAACCAGATATACACCATGCGCGACGATATCGGCCGCACCAAGAGCGAGATCAAAATCCCTACGGGAACGTTCTACGACGGGATCGAGGGGTATATCCTGCGGGTGGAACGCCGGGACAAGAAGACGGGCATGATGTACAACATCCAGGTGTACGACCACACCGTGGGGAAAGGCAACACGCGCATTACCGTGGCCGACAGCGGCATCATCAAGATGTCCAAGGCCAAGGACTACCTGACGTTCCAGCTCTTTGACGGGGTGAACTACCAGGAGGACAACAAGCGCAAGTACCGGGACACCACCCTGGCGCTCCAGCGCATCCGTTTCCACAATCAGGAAATGGTGATTCCGCTGGAGAACTACGCCTTCCATCACTCCGACAGCGCCCGTTACGGTGAGCAGGTGCGCTCCATGAACCTCAAAGACCTGCGTCATGGGCACGATTCCCTTACCAATCTGGTCGATATCGGCACCCAGCGGCACATCGCCGAATTCCGCAGGCAGAACCACCTGGAACATAAGGACCAGCTGGACACCGCCTGGCGCACCAAAGCCACCACGGTGATGGAGCCCCTTACGGACAAGGCCTGGACCAGCAAAGGCGCCCGGCTCCGCGGCCTGGAAAATGCCGCCAGCAGCGCCCGGCAGTACCAGAACCTGGCCAATGGACAAATCATGGATTCGGCCGACTATACCCACCTGATTCACCGCACGGATGTGGAAATCTGGAAAAAATACGCAACGGCGTTGGCCTGCCTGCTGCTGTTCTTTATCGGCGCGCCGGTAGGAGCCATTCTCAAAAAAGGCGGCCTGGGCACGCCGGCCATCGTCTCCATGCTGTTCTTCGTGCTCTATTGGGTGGTCGATATCACCGGCGAGCGCCTGGCCAACAACGGCACCGCGTCGGCGTTTGTGGGCAAGTTCGTATCGGCCTTTGTGCTGGCGCCCATCGGCGCCTGGCTCACCCTGAAAGCCATTCAGGACGCCAGCGTCTTCAATGTGGACCTGGTAAAATCCTGGTTCCGCAAAGCAAAAAGTAAATTCTTCCGTATGTTCAGAAAAACACGCATTGTCTATATGGGCACCCCGGAATTCTCCGTGGGCCCGCTGGACGCCCTTATCAAGGCCGGCTACCAGATTGTGGGCGTTGTAACCGTACCGGACAAGCCGTCCGGACGCGGCCTCAAGATGAACGAAAGCGCCGTCAAGAAGTACGCTGTAGAACACAGCCTGCCGCTGCTGCAGCCGGAAAAACTCAAGGACGAAGCCTTCCTGCAGGCGCTTGCCGCCTGGAAGGCGGACCTCTTTGTGGTAGTGGGCTTCCGCATGCTGCCTGAGGTGGTGTGGACCATGCCCAAGCTGGGCACCTTCAACCTGCACGCAGCCCTGCTGCCGCAGTACCGCGGCGCTGCGCCCATCAACTGGGCGGTGATTAACGGCGAGAACATTACCGGTGTCACCACCTTCATGATCGACAAGAAAATTGATACCGGCGGCATTATCCTGCGTTCCGAGTGCCGGGTAGAGCCCACGGATACGGCCGGAGTCCTGCACGACAAACTCATGGAACTGGGCTCCGCACTGGTGATAGAGACCGTGGAAGGCATTGTGCAGAAGAACGTGGAGCTGCGCGTACAACGAAGCTTTATCCAGGGTTCCGAGCTGCTGAAGCCGGCACCCAAGCTCACACGGGAGCTGCAGCACATCGATTGGAACGACACCACCAAGCACGTGTACAACCTCATCCGGGGCCTCTCCCCCTACCCCTGTGCCTTTACGGAACTGGTGCCGGTGCTTCCGGAAGGGGACACCCTTTCTTCCACGTCGCTTCGCGACCCTGTACGGGCAAATGTTCCAGAAAGGGTGTCCCCTTCCGGAGCAGCGCTTCAACTGAAGGTATTCTTCGGGGAAATGCGCATGGACCTGCACGGGGAGCCGGGAACGGTCCTGAGCGATGGCAAAACGTACTTTGCCGTGGCCACGCAGGATGGTGCCATTGCCATTACAGACCTGCAGCTTTCCGGTAAAAAGCGCATGGACGTGCGTTCGTTCCTCCTGGGCTTCCGCAACCCCACCGCGTACGTGTGCACCCAGGGCACTTCCAAGGCCGAGATCCTGAAAGCCACGCCCAAGGAAGATGAATAGCATAGTCATCCTTTGCAACGGGCAGTTTCCCACGGAGCCGTATCCGCTGTATCTGCTGGAATCGGCGGAGGGAGTGGTGTGCTGCGACGGAGCGCTGGAGCAGTGGCTCGCGCACAATCCCGCCGCACAGCCGCTGGCAGTTGTAGGAGACCTGGACTCCCTGCCCCAGGCGCTGCAGGAGCAGTTTGCCTCCTGTATCGAACATGTGACCGAACAGGATTACAATGACCTCACCAAGGCCATGCGCTGGGTGCTCCGGGAACATCCGGAGGTGACCGAAATTGTGATTCTGGGCGCCACCGGGCTTCGCGAGGACCACACCATCGGCAACCTGGGGCTCCTGATGGAGTACACGCGCATGTTTGAGCTTGGAGAGCGCAATGTCTCTATGGTTTCCGACTACGGCACTGCCTTCGCCATTACCGGCAGCTGCGACCTCCACCTGGGTGAAGGCCGCAGCTTCTCGTTCTTCAGTGCCGATAATTCTTTAAAAGTAACATCTGAGGGGCTACAGTGGCCGCTGGACGGCGTGGTGTTCGACGCCTGGTGGAAAGCCACCCTCAACCGCACCACCGAACCCATCGTCTCCCTCCACTTCAACCACCCCGCCCCCGCCCTGGTGATGGTGGACTGACCGCGGCCGGTGGCGTGAGCGGCCCCGACCCCGTCATGCCCGGCTCCGACCGGGCATCTCTCCCCCTTATGGCGCAGGTCTGCGTACCCAACGGCGCAGGACGGCACATTTGCCGCAAAATGGATGTTGTTGATAATAAGCGCTTTACGAAAAATCGTCTATGTTGTTTGACATAGACGATTTTTCGTAATGTGCTGCAACTGAATTTGTTGCATTTTACGGGGTTACCCCTCCTGGACATCGGCCTCCTTGGCGGCGGCGTCTTTTTCTGCCTGGGCCAGGTAGTCCTCCAGCTTCTGCAGCTGCTCCAGGATGGCCTTGCGGGCCTCTTCCTTGAGCTCGGAGCCTTGCTCTACAAGCGTTTTCTTGAGCTTATTGGCCTCGATGCGGGCGTAACGATAGCGGACACTGGCTTCGTGGGCCAGTTCGCCTGCACCCTCCACGGCGGCGTCATAGCCTTCCGTAGCGGCATCCATCAGCTTTTTACGGGTAACTTCCCCCTTTTCCGGGGCAAAGAGAATGCCGGCGCAGACGCCCAGGGCGGCACCGGTGATAAAACCTAGCAAAGATTCGGCTTTCATGGTCTTGTGTTATTAAGGATGTACTAATGTTCCAACTTTTTCTCCGCTGAGGAGCTTGGTAAGGTTGCCGGTGGCATTCATGTCAAAGACGATGATGGGCATTTTTCCGTCCGAGCACAGGGCATAGGCCGTCTGGTCCATCACTTTGAGGTGCTTGGAGATGGCCTCGTCAAAGGTGAGTTCTTCGTACTTGACGGCGGAGGGGTCTTTCTCCGGATCGGCCGTATATACACCGTCCACGCGCGTGCCTTTCAGGAGGGCATCGGCACCAATTTCCAGGGCGCGAAGGGCTGCGCCGCTGTCCGTGGTGAAGAAGGGGTTGCCGGTGCCGCCGGCGATGAGGGCCACTCCGCCCCGCTCCAGCACGGCGACGGCATCGTCCCGCATATAATATTTGGCATGGGGCTCCATGGGGGTGGAGGTGAACACCACAGCCTCTACGCCTTCTGCCTTGATGAACATGCTCAGTGCCAGGGAGTTGATGACGGTGGCCAGCATGCCCATTTTGTCACCGTCTACCCGGTCGAAGCCTTTGCCCACCCCCTGCAGGCCGCGGAATATGTTACCGCCGCCATTGACGATGGCAATTTGCAGGCCGGCCTTGGCGGCAACGGCGATTTCCTTGGCATATTTTTCCAGCCAGGCAGTGTCCAGCCCCTTTCCGGCGGGACCGCCCAGGCTTTCTCCCGATAGTTTAAGTAGTACGCGTTTATACATGTGTTGCTTTTTGTTTTGCAACAAAAGTACCCAAATAGTGGGAAAATTCCAAGAAAGATTCCTATATTTGCATACTTGAAAACAAATTAAAAGAACGATAATGGCTAATTTCCTAACCTCTTCTATCGGCAAGAAGTTTATCCAGAGCGTCTCTGGCGCATTCCTTATCATCTTCTTGCTCCTGCATGGCACCATTAACTTCTTCTCCGTCATCGACTCCCTTCATGGGAATTTTGGCAAGGTGGCGCTGGATAGTCACCCCTACACCCACGGGGACGGCTGGTTCCAGTTGGGCTGCGACTTCATGTCCTCTCCCGTGATTGACATCATGGTTCCCATCCTGGCCCTGGGCGTCCTTATCCATATCTGCTATGGTATCTGGCTCAGCGTCCAGAACTTCCAGCGCCGCGGCGGCGTAAAGCGCTATGAGGTTGCCTCCAAGGCCCAGAACGACAGCTGGAGCGCCAAGAACATGTTCGTGCTCGGTATTGTCATCCTGGGTTTCCTGTGCTTCCACCTCACCCACTTCTGGGCCAAAATGCAGCTGCAGGAGTTCATGGGCGGCGAGGCAGAGAACCCGTACTACCTCCTCATGACCACCTTCAGCCAGTGGTGGATCCTGGCCCTGTACATCGTTTGGTTCGTAGCCCTGTGGCTGCACCTCAACCACGGTTTCTGGAGCATGTTCCAGACCATCGGCTGGAATAACAAAAAGTGGCTGCCCCGCCTGCGCGTCATCGGCATCATCGTGAGCACCCTCATCGTGCTGCTGTTCGTCTGCACCGCTGTAAACGCCTTTGTAGAGGCTCACTGCGTAACTGCATCCAACGAGTGGACCGCCCCGCTGCTTGCAAAAATCAATTTCTAAAAATTTTTCGCAAAACCCTTTGATTTTTCATTCCTTATCTGCATCTTTGTAACCGGATATGAAAAAGAACATGGTCAATAACGCTTGGTGGCGCCTTGCAGCATAAAACACTGTAAGTCGCTTCACCGTAGTTATACCGTTCACATAAAGGTGGCCTGCTGACTTACAGCAGGCCATTTTTTGTGTCGAATCCTCATTTGGAGGACGGACAAAACTTTTTCGCTCCGGTATTTTGGTAGAATAAGGAGGACGGACAAAACTTTTTCGCTCCCCTTTATGGGGTAGAAAAAGTTTTCGTCCGGACGACAAAAAGGACGACAAAAAGGATAAAAAAATCAACAAACATAAAACGTAACAGATATGAAACAGAAAAAGTACCTGCTCCCGGAGAGCGAAATCCCCACCCATTACTTTAACATCCAGGCCGTGATGCCCAACAAGCCCCTGCCCTTCCTGAACCCCGCCACCAAGCAGCCCCTGACCCCGGAAGACTTTTACCCGGTATTCGTGGAGGAGTGCGCCCGGCAGGAGCTGAACCAGACCGATGAGTGGATCCCCATCCCGGAGCCCGTACGCGAGCAGTACGCCTTCTATCGCTGCACGCCGTTGGTACGTGCCTATGAACTGGAGCAAGCCCTGGGAACCCCGGCCCATATCTATTTTAAGAACGAGAGCGTAAGCCCCGCCGGCAGCCACAAGCTCAACAGCGCCCTGGCCCAGGCCTACTACGCCAAGAAAGAAGGCATTACCAACATCACCACCGAGACCGGCGCCGGCCAGTGGGGCGGAGCCCTCAGCTATGCCGCCAAGAAGTTCGGCCTGGATTGCGCCGTCTATATGGTGAAGGTAAGCTACAACCAGAAGCCCTACCGCCGCTCCATCATGCAAACCTTCGGAGCGGCCATTACCGCCTCCCCGTCCATGAGTACCCGTGCCGGTAAGGACATCCTCACCCGGAACCCCAACGACCAGGGCTCCCTGGGCTGCGCCATCTCGGAGGCCATGGAACTGGCCCTCACCACGCCCAACTGCAAGTATACGCTGGGTTCCGTGCTCAACCATGTGTGCATGCACCAGACCGTTATCGGCCTGGAAGCAGAAAAGCAGATGGCCATGACCGGCGAATATCCGGACATTGTGATTGGCTGCTTTGGCGGCGGTTCCAACTTCTCCGGCATCGCCTTCCCGTTCCTGCGTCACAACATCAAGGACGGCAAAAAGACCCGTTTCATTGCGGCCGAGCCCGCCAGCTGCCCTAAGCTCACGCGCGGTAAGTTCGAATATGACTTTGCCGATGAAGCCGGCATGACCCCGCTCCTCCCCATGTTCACCCTGGGCCACACCTTCAAGCCTGCCACCATCCATGCCGGCGGCCTGCGCTACCACGGAGCTGGCGTTATCCTCTCGCAGCTGATGAAGGACGGATACGTGGAAGCCATCGACCTGGAACAGACCGAGACCTTCAAGGCAGGTATCCTCTTTGCCCAAACGGAAGGTATCATCCCCGCTCCGGAGAGCTGCCATGCCATTGCCGCCACCATCCGCGAGGCCCTCAAGTGCAAGGAAAGCGGCGAGCAGAAGACCATCCTGTTCAACCTCTCCGGCCACGGCTTTGTGGACATGAGCGCCTACGACCAGTACATCTCCGGCGAGCTGCAGGACTACAAGCTCACCGATGCAGAACTGGCCAAGTACATCCAGAGCGCCGATGTCCTGAACCAGTAACTTCCTTGTCGATGGGGTGGTACCCCGTAAAATGAAATAAGCTGAACATCAGCGAATTACAGAAAATCACCTGTGCAGTTCTGCATAGGTGATTTTTCATAAGCGATTCATACAGAGCCACTTGCATTTTACGGCCAATTACTCGGCGGCGGCCTGGGCAAGGATATTCTCCATTTCCTGCCGGTCCATGTTCCCGTCAAAGGAGATGAAGGAGACTTCTTCCTTGTCCCGGGCCAGCATGACAAAGGAAGTCACGGTTTTTTCATCTCCCACCGTGTACATGCGAACCACCTCGCCGTCCTCCTTGGCTTCCATCAGGAGTTCGTACTTGCCGGCGTCGATAAAATGCTTTACATCGGCAAAAAGTTTGGCGCCCGTTTCCGTGTCCTTTGCATTCAGGATGTAGAATCCGGTCATGGATTTGATGATGGAGGAGAAGTTGATGTCTTTGTCGTTGAGTTCCACGTCCGGAATTTTGCCGATGATGCGGAACATGGCGGGAGAGATATACACGGCCTCCATGCCGGGAAGGTCGGAGTATTTGCTGTACAGTTGTTTCCCGTTTTGGGCCAGGGCCGTTATGCTCAGGGCGAGCAAGGCGAATATGATAATTAAGCGTTTCATTTCCAATAAGTTAAATCGTCAATCTTGGTTTCCGCCTGGGCTACTTTGTCGGCCGTGCTGTGCACGGAGGCCGACATTTTCCCAAGCGCTTTTTCTACTGCGGCATAGGCCAGATAAGGATCCTCAAAGGTGTCCCGGGGCGCTGCGGAAGGCCGGCTGAGCGCCCATCCGCCCAAGCCGATGAGAATGGCTGCCGCCGCCGCAATGCTCCAGTTCCGCCGTGTCTTGTGCGGGAGGGTTACGGAAAGGTCTTCCGGGATGGGAATGCGCTCGTCGGCTCCTATCCGGAGGAGGTCCTCCGTCGTCAGTTTTTCTATGTCTTCAATGCGTTTCATCTTTTGAGCTTTTTGCGGGCCAGGCTCACCTGGACTCGGATGTTAAGGGGACTAAGTCCCGTCTTTTGGCTGATTTCCTGGTAGGAGAGGCCCTCTAAGACCCTCATGGTCAGGAGTTTTCGCTGGTTCTCCGGCAGGGCGGCCATGTCTTTCATGACGGCCTTCAGCGCTTCTTTTTCTTCCAGCTGCCTGTCCGGGGGCGGGCCGTCGGCCTGGTCTTCCCGCAGCTCTTCCCGGGGCTTTCGCCTGCGGATGCGGTCGATGCACAGGTTCCTGAGCAGGAGGGAGCCGTATGCGGCCGGCTCGCGGACCATTTCCAGGTGGTCCCGCAGCGTCCAGAGCTTCAGGTACAGTTCCTGCACGGCGTCCTTGGCATCGGCCTCGTTTTCAAGAAGATAGAAGGCAATCCGGTAGAACTGGCCCTGGAGGGGCAGCCAAACGGTATGAAAGGCGCGGTCCGTCATTCGGCCATCTCCATCAGTTTCCCGATGGCATCCAAACTGAAGCGTCCTTTGGTGACGATAAGCGACCCGTCACTGCTGTACAGGACACAGTCGCGGATGTCCTTGCCGTCGTCAATGCCATAAATCCTGAAAGTTTCCTCTTTGTCTTTGGACTCCAGAATCAGGTCCATGCCGTCTAAGATTTTCTCCACCTTGGTGGCGAAAGTCGCTTTCCGGGCCTGCGGGATTTCTTCAAAGTCGATGACGATGAGTTTGTTAAGACCTTTAAAGACCTTTAAGGCCGCCCGTTCTTCTTTGTCCAGGTCTCCGGATGCTGCGGCAATCCCTCCAAACAGGCGAAGGCCCAGCCGGCCAATGGAGACCATCTCAAACCCGTCCTCGCCCTTGTATTGCCGGGCAAGACGTTCCAATTTTTCCGGTTTTCCGGCCCACGCCGTCAGGAGCGTTGCCGTAAGTAATAAGAATGTAATAACTGTCTTTTTCATGGTGTCTTCTCAAGCGCTTGCAACTATAAGACGCAACCGGTCGGAAAATGTTAAAAGACGGGCACATGAGAGAGAGACTCGATTACTCCGAGAAGTTGCGGCTGGCAAAAGGCAGGGAAAGACGGAGAGCGGTATGCCAGTACTCCCAGTTGTGGATGCCATTGCGGATACGGAGTTCGGAGTGGATACCGACCTTCTTCATCTTGAGATGCAGTTCCACGGAAAGAGGCATCAGAGAGTCGTCGTCGCCGCAGTCCAGGAACCAGGCTACAGTCTTGAGCGCCTCCACCGTTGCAGGATCTGCCTGCTCTACATAATCCAGGGCGGAGTGCTCCCGGACAGAAATGGCGGTGAGAACAAACTTGCTGTCCGAGTTACTGTCCGGGCGCACTTCGCCTGATTTCTGATCCAGCCAGGCGCTCATGGCATAGCAACTGGAAAACAGGTCCGGATGGCGCTGGGCATAAACGGTGGCTCCGCCACCGCCCATGGACAAACCCATGATGGCCCGGGCCCCTTTGCGGCCGCCGCAGTTGTACTGCTTTTCCACGGCAGGCAGGAACTCCTGAAAGAAGAAATTCTCGTACGGCCAGTTCTCCACATTGAAATAGCCGTTTTGATAGTGATGGATGTCCGGATTGCCGGCATTGGGCATCACAATGACCACTGGCAGCAACTCCCCGCTGGCAATGAGTTCATCCGCCACCGTTTGCATGTTGCCCTGCGTCTGCCAGTCATGGTATTCTCCATACAGGCCGTGCAGCAGGTAAATCACAGGATAGCATCTGGCGGCATCGTATCCCGCCGGCAGGTACACATTGAATTTTTGTTCACAACCCAGAAACTTGCTCCGGATACTTTCTGTAACAACTTTGCTTTGCGCCAGGGCAGCCGCAGCCACCACCAGGCCCAACAGGAGGGAAATCACTTTTTTCATATCGGTAATGTTTTGTTACGAAGCCAGGCGGCGACCTCTGCCGGGAGGCGGGGGCTCAGGGTGCGGTATACGCGCTCGTTGTAGGCGTTAAGCCAATTGCGCTCGTCCTCGGTGAGGAGGGATAACTCCAGGCAGGAGGTATCGTAGTGGCACAGGGTGAGCGGCTCGAAACCCAGCCAGGAGCCAAACTCATTGTCCCCCAGGGAGTGACACAGGAGCACGTTCTCGTGCCGGACCCCGTGCATGCCTTCCCGGTAGATGCCGGGCTCGTCCGTTACCACAAACCCTGGCTGGAACGGCACGGAGTTGAAGTTTTGCCGGAACTCGTGCGGGCCCTCATGCACGCCCAGGAAAAAGCCCACGCCGTGGCCCGTTCCATGCCCGAAGTTGCGTTTGTACCGCCACAGCGGTTCACGCGCCAGGATATCCAGGTGCGGCCCGCAGGTGCCTTTGGGAAACACGGCCATGGCCAGATCGATATGCCCTTTGAGCACCAGCGTATAGTCTTCCCGCTCCAGCGCGGTGCAGGGGCCCAGGGGCACGGTACGCGTAATGTCCGTAGTACCAAACAGGTACTGTCCGCCGGAGTCGCACAGGTACAGGCCGCGGGCTTCCAGTAGGGCCGACCCCTCCCGCGGGGTGGAATAGTGCGGCAGGGCCGCCGAAGGGCCATAGGCCGATATGGTCTCGAAACTGTCTCCCCTGTACCCGGTAATTTGCGCCCGAAGGCTGCCCAGGTAGCAGGCGGCTTCCCACTCGTTCACGGAGCCGATATGCTGCTCTACCCAGTAGAGGAAACGCTCCATTACCAGACCGTCCTCCAGATGAGCCTCCCGCATGCCTTCTATCTGCACGGCATTCTTCACGGCCTTGCGAAGCGGAACGGGCGAAGGGCATTCCACCACCTCCGGCAGCTGGTCGCCGTCGTCAATGGCGTCCCGCAGTGCCACATTGAGGCCGGAAGGGTCCACGCAAATGCGGTCTACGCCGTTTTCCCGCAGGGAGGCCAAGGTGAAGTTTACGTCGGAATAGTCACAGATGGTGACGCCGTCCGCCGTGAGTTCGTCAAAGGTATCGGCCGTATCCGGGTCCGGCTCCGCATAAACATCCTTGCGGACGAACCAAAAGACATCGTCCAGGGTTACCAGCAGATAGGAAATGACCAGCGGATTATAGGCGATGTCCGAGCCGCGTACGTTCAGCAGCCAGGCAATCTGATCCAGGGCGGTGAGGAGAATGGCATCGGCCCCTTGCTTTACCAGCCACTTGCGCAGCCACTGGATGCGGGACTCCCGGCTTTCACCGGTGAGGTCCTCCCCCAGCGTAATGATGGGCGTGCAAGGAATGGCCGGCCTGTCTTCCCACAGGGCGCTCAAAAGGTCCGGCACCGGGACGATGATGGCCGATGGCACCTTCTCCTGCAGCTCCTCCATGGCGCTGACACTCTGGCAAAGTCCGTCCACGGCGATGAGGGGTTCGTCCATCTCCAACGATGCAATCCACTCAGGGATGGGCACTTGCTCCGGCACACGCATTTTGTGAAGCTCAACGCCCGTTCCGGCAAGCTGCTTCACGGCCTGGATGAAGTAGCGGGTGTCTGTCCACAGGCCGGCATGGTCCCGGGTGACCACCAGGTCCCCGGCCTCTCCGGTGAAGCCGGAAAGCCATTCCACCTGTTTCCAGCGGGGAGCCGGATATTCGCTGGAATGGGGATCGCTGCCGGTAAGGATGACGATATCCCAGTTATTTTCCCTCATAAGGGTGCGAAGAGCCTCTATGCGGCCATAAAAGATATTTTCCATACAAGAAATCGCATGATATTTGCACAAATATAGCTATATTTGTACGAAATAAAAACAGAAATACCATGGCAGAAGATCCCCTCGAGAGAATCGAACGCGAAGAGCGTGAAAGAAAAGAAAACAAAGGTCCCCGTACCGTAATGATTATCCTCGCTGTCGTAGCGGTGGCATTGGCATGCGTCCTGGGCTACATGCTGTACCAGCGCAACAGCCTGGTCAAGGACCTGGAAACGGAAAAGGCAGAACTGGCCCAGCAAATGGTAGCCCTCCAGCAGGACTTTGACAGCCTGAATTCAGACTATGAGAGCATCAATCACCAGCTGGACACCTCCCGCGAACAAGTGGCCCTGCTCATCGAGAAACTGAGCAAGACGGAAGCCACCAACCGCGCCAAAATCCGCCAGTATGAGAAGGAACTGGGTACCCTCCGTTCCATCATGAAGGGCTACATTGTCCAGATTGACTCCCTGAACACCCTGAACAAGAAACTTACGGCAGACGCCGCAGCCGCCCGCCGGGAGGCCGCAGAGAGCCGCGCCGCCAACGAGCAGCTCACCCAGCAGGTGGAAAGCCTGGCATCCCAGGTTAGCGCCGGCAAAATCCTTAAGGCCCGTGGTATTTCCCTGCTGGCCCATTACAGCAACGACAAAACGGGAGACCGCCACAGCCGCGTGCGCTACATGACCGCCAACCTCTCGCTGGTAGAGAATTCCCTGGCAGACAAAGGTCCCGTACGCATCTATGTCCGCGTTAAGGACCCGGAAGGGATCCTGCTGAACAACACAGAATCGACCAGCTTCACCGCCGGCGGCGAAGTCCTGCAGGCCACCGCCTCCCGTGAAGTGGACTACGAAGGCAACGAAGTAGACCTCACCATCTACATCAACGACACCGGTGAATTCGTCAAGGGTGTGTACACACTGGAAGTTTACACCGAGCAAAGCCTTCTGGGCCGCGCCGAATGCATGTTAAGGTAATATGATATACATCCACGTCCCTTTCTGCAAAAGCTTTTGCACCTACTGCGATTTTTACTCGGAAATTCCGGGTGAGGGCATGTACGACGCTTATACCAAGCAGCTCTGTCAGGAAATCCATGACCGCGCAGCAGAAATGGACAACAGCCTCAAAACCTTATACTTTGGGGGCGGCACACCTTCCGTGCTGCCCCTTTCTCATCTTACCCGTATCCTCCTGGCCCTGGAAGAATGCGGCCACGGCGGCCCCTACACGGAATTCACCATGGAGTGCAATCCGGAAGACCTGGTGGAAAAAGGCCTTCCCTACCTGGAAAGCCTGCGGTCCCTGGGCGTTAACCGCATGAGCATGGGCGTGCAGTCCCTGGACGATGACCTGCTCCGCTGGATGAACCGCCGGCACACGGCGGAGGGTGCCCGCGAAGCCTTCCGTCTGGTTCGTCAGGCCGGGTTCGAGAACGTGAGCATCGACCTTATCTTTGGCCTGTCCAACCTGTCGGATGCCGTGTGGGAGGCCACCATTGACGAGGCCATCTCTCTGGACCCGGAGCATATTTCCTGCTACCAGCTCACCATTGAGGGAGACAACGTGCTGGCCCAGCGGCTGGAAAACGGGGAATACGAAGAAGCCCCGGACGAGCTCTGCCGCCACCAGTATGACATCCTGTGCAGCAAAATGGCTGCCGCCGGCTATGTCCATTACGAGATTTCCAACTTTGCCAAACCTGGCTTTGAGGCCATCCACAACGGCGGGTACTGGCAGCGAAAGCCCTACGTGGGGCTGGGACCGTCGGCCCACTCGTTCAGCGGCCGCAGCCGCAGCTGGAATTCTCCGGAGCTAAGCGGCTACACGCACACCAGCGAGTCCCTGAGCGTGGAAGACGAGAAAGTGGAAACCCTCATGCTGGCCCTTCGTACGGCCCGTGGCATTGACGGAGAGTTCCTCCTTGCCAATTGCAAGGGAGAAGACGTCCAGCGCCTCATCAAAGAGGGCGCGCTGGTAAAGGTGGGCCGGCGCTACCGCATCCCGGAGGACCATTTCTTTGTATCGGACGAAATTATAAGAGAACTGGCATGACCTACCTTAGAAGAGCTTTCAAATACCTGCTGCAAATCTGCATCCTCTTTGTCGTGATTATTGGCGCGCTCATGCTCACGGGCTTCATCGACCGTGACGTTTCCGTGGCCTTTCAGCAAGGCTGGACGTCCATCGGCTACATTGCCGCCATGTTCGCCCTCGTTTCGCTGGCATACCCGCATTTTGGCTATGGCAAACGGACCATCCACGCCCAAGGGGACCCGGCAGAATACTGGGCCCGCATAGACGCCGCCATGGCCTCCCGCGGTTATGAGAAGGCCGGCGAAACGGAAAACGGCGGCCGCAAATACCACCACACCTCCACCTTCATGCGCGTCATGCGCCTGTGGGAGGACAGCATCACCATCGAGCCGGTACTGGGCGGTTTCCAGGCAGAAGGCCTGGTACGGGACCTGGCCCGCATTGTTTCCGCGATAGACCATAAAATCAATAGCTATGGCAACTGATACCCAATCCTTCAAAACCGTGGCCACCTTCACCGAGAAGGTCCAGGCCGACATGTGCGTAGCACTGCTGGGAGACAACGGCATCCCGGCCGGCGTCTTTGGCGCCGACTCCTCCTACCCTTCCCTGGCCTTTGCAAGGGCCATCGAGGTAAAAGTGAATGAAAATGACTATGAGGCTGCAATGAGCATTTTGGCAGCCGCTTCCAAGGCGGAGTAAAACTCCTCCCCAAAGGCATCTGTGAGCGGTCCGCGAAGGAACTGGTACACCCGGATTCCTTCGCGGCGCCCTTTTTCATAGGCCTCCTTGCAGATATTCCAGCGGTGAAGGTTCAGCCCTACCCGGCCACCGCCCAGTTCCGTCACGCGGATGGGATACAGGGAGCAGGAAATGGGCTTTTTGAAGCTGGACAGCCCTTTGCAAAACTGCCGCTCGATGGCGCAGAAGCAGCTCCCGTCCTCAAAGTGGCAGAAGGCGCACTCCTCGCTGCCGGGTACGAGCGGGGTCACCAGGTCCCCGTCGCGGTCAATCTCGAAAAAGCCCTTGGCTTCCACGGCGGCACGGCCCTGAGGGGTCATGAGCGGGCTGAAGGAGGCGTAATTGGCTTCTATCGGCTCCAATTCCTCTTCCTTAAGCGGCGCACCGCTGTCGCCAATGATGCAGCATTTGCCCTTGCAAACGGCATAGTCACAGGCGAAAAACTCCAGTACCACATCCTCAGAAACCAGGATGTCCCCTATCTCGATAATGGTTCCAAATGCACTGCTCATGGTACAAGGTATTCTACGCGTCCACCGGCCGCCATTGCATGCAGGAAGTCCCGGACGTCTTCCTTCGTTACGACGGCGATACTTTCTTTGAAACGGCTGGTGATGTCTTTGTTCCAGGCATAACGGGCATGGAGGGTGGTGACAAAGCCGCTGGCGTTCCCCATTACCCGCTGCACCACCAGGCCCAGTTTGTCCTTCCACAAGGCCAGGTCAGCAGCATCGGCCAGTTCCGTAGAGGCCTCCTTAACGGCGGCGCGAACCGCAGTAAGGGCTCGCTGGGCCGATACTTCATCTACATCGGCAGGCTCATTCCCGAGCGGAAGCGGCCGGCAACTGATTTTCACCTGAAAACGCTCGCGCGGGTGTACCAGGGGCACCACTTCCACCCGGCTTGTGAATCCGTAATTGGCCAGGTGCTCGGTCAGGCGCTTTTGCAAAAGGTCCTGGGCGACATAGGAGGTATAGAAATGCGGTGCCGTCACCGGATAATCGGCCTCCATTAACACATAAACCCCTTTCTCGGGACCGTCCTCCGTGACGGTGAGCGTACCCGTGCGGGGGCTGTACGACACCGGCCGACGGGGCGTCACGCCCTTGAGTACGCGGAACCCGCCCAGATACTGGCAGAGGAGCTTTTTTACGCTGGCCTGGTCGAGGTCTCCGGAAAGGATAAGTACGCCGTCGTTCATGCGCGAGAAACGGTCGGCAAAATACTTCTCCGCCTTTTCCCAGGTTTGGGCACCCAGGGACGACGGAATGCGCGCATCCGTATAGCGATAGCCGGGCGAGAAACGAAGGCGCAGGGCATCGTCCGTAGTCATTTCCCGCAGGAGCTGTTGCTGCCGATAGGCTTCGCATGCGTCCCTGTTCAGTTTTCCGTAGTTTGCCAGCTCCAGCAAGGCTTTTAGCAGCAAAGGCAGCTGCGATGACGGTGCCACGCCGCTCACGGCCATGTTATTCAGGTCCACGTGGGTATCCATGCTCACGCCGCTCACCTCCAGCACTTCGCGGAAATGCCAGGCAGGAAGGCCGGCGGCATCGTACAGCGAAAGAAGGTCTCCGATGTAGCCGCCCTCCCCTTCCTGAAGGTCGCCAATTTGGGCCAGGCCGCCGCCCAGTTGCAGCTCGTAGTTGAAGATACCCGTTTTGGGCACCTGCTTGAAGATGACGCGCATGCCGTTGGAGAAGGTCCAGCTGGTGCCACCGGAGACCGGTTCCACGCGCTCGCTCTTCACCTTGACCTTGGGGCATTTCGCCTGCATGCCCAGGGTATCGGCCCCATGCCAGCGGTAGTCGTTATTGGAGCGGACCACGGAGCCGTAGAGGTAGGAAAGGTTGTAGTAGAACAGTTCCTCGTCCTTGTCCAGGGAGTCCGGGGCCTGCCGGTATTCCAACGTGAGGTTGGACAGCTGCTCCAGGAGGGCATCGGCAAAACGGTTGAACAGACGCGTTTCCACACTGTCGCTCACGTTTTTGCGGGAAAAAAGGTGCACCGTCTCGTCGTAGGGGGCCAGGTTGGCGCCATACAGGAAATGGGCGATGCAGCGGTTCACCAGCGAACCGGGAGCGGGTTTGGACACCCACTTGCGGTAAATGGTGGGCATGAGCACCTTCTTGGCCTCTGCGAATTCATCCGGCGTTACGCCCAAAGCGTCCATTTCGGCAATGGTATTGGACATCAGGCGCATGGTGTTGTGCAGGTTCTCCGGCGCCACGCGCATGGACACGGTATAGCGCTCGTCATCGCCATAATCGGCACTGCGAAGGGCATGGAAGTCAATGCTGCCGTAGGGGATGCCGGCTGCGCGGAAATTGCGTTCCAGCCGGTGCCGCAAAAGGACCTGGAATTCCAGGCCGAAGAGGTCTGTCACCAGCGCCTGGGCTGTATTCATGTACTGGAAGGGGATGCGGGCGCTGTCGTAAGAAATGCTCACGCGGGCGCTGCCGTCCGGATAAAACTGGACGATGGGGGCCGGCGAGGGCTCCCAGACATAGTCCGGCTGGTGGTTGGTCTTTACCAGCATGCGCGGCACCAGCATGGAGAAGATGTCCAGCTTCTTTTTCAGCTCCACGGCGTCGATATCGCCGCTGACAATCACCGCCTGCTGGGCCTTGGACTGGGCCACCAGACCAAACGTATAGAGCAGCGTGGAATCCAGGGCCTCCGGCCGGTAAAAGGGAACCTGGCAGAACCGGTAGACGGTGGAGCCGTCCGTGTCGGAAAGATAGCCATCCGGGCCGGGCGCAATGCTCAGCCGGCTCAGGAGGCTGCTCCGGAGGGTACTGCGCTTGGCTTCCGACAGCGGCTCGTCGCGCTGGACGATGGCAACGTCGGCATAGCCTTTTACCGTGGGGTCCGTTACCATGTAATAGGTAACGCCACAGCCCAGGGTGCCTTTCTGGATACGCGAGTCAATGGGTAGCGGCGGCAACTGGGTCTGCGCTGGCACTATTCTTGAAAAAGAGAGCAGGGCGCAGAGCGTCAGAATGAGGTATTTGTACTGCCGAGTCTTCATTTTAAGGTAATTTCGTGCAAAATTACAACTATTTTTGCTATTTTTGCAAATTGTGGACCCTACGAATATGTATAACTTATCAATAAAGAGAAGAGCCATGAAAAGATTTTTTGTAGCACTTGCAGCCTTCGGGCTTGCCGCAGCAGTGGTTACCGCGCAAGATTTCAAAAAAGCCGTAGAAACGTTCAATGCCGGAGCAACCGCCCTGGAGACCAATAAGACGGAGGCCCTGGCCCAGTTCCGCGCCGCCCTGGCAGAGGCCGCCCAGTGCGAAGGCGAGGAAGCCGCAGAGCTTGTTGCCAAGTGCAAAGAGATTATCCCCGGCACGCTTATGTCCATCGCCAAGGAGCAGATTAACGAGGCCAATTACGACAACGCCCTCGCCACCCTGGCAGAAGTTAAGACTGTAGCCGCGGAATACGAGGCCGAGGAAGTAGCCCAAGAGGCCACGGAACTTGTCCCCAACGTATACCTCCGCAAGGGTTCTTCCCTGCTCAAGGCCAAGGATTTCGCCGGTGCAGCCGCTACCTTTAAGGAACTGACTGCTATTGAGCCGGAAAATGGCCAGGCGCAGCTCCTGCTGGGCCAGTCCCTGATGCAGGGCGGAGACGCAGAAGGTGCCATCGCAGCCCTCACCAAGGCCAATGAACTGGGTGAAGCCCAGGCTCCCAAGCTGCTGTCCACCACCTACCTCAAGAAAGGCCAGGCCCTGCTGAAGGCCGGTAAGAACGCCGAAGCCATCGAGGCCCTGGAGCAGTCCAACAGCTACGTAGAGAGCGGCAACGCCTATATGCTCATCGCCAGCGCCCAGACCAAAGCCGGCAAGAGCGCCCAGGCCATCGAGGCCTACAAGAAATACCTGGAACTGAGCCCCAACGCCAAGAACGCCGCGGACATCATGTTCACCATCGCCGCCACCGCCCAGAAGGCCGGTGACAAGGCTACCGCCAAAGAGTACTACCAGAAGCTCGCCGGCACCAAGTACGCCGCCCAGGCCGAGGCCCAGCTCAAGACCCTGTAAGGCTTTAAAAGCCCATTGCCCCAAAAGCCCGGTTCACGCCGGGCTTGTTTGCAGTATGATTGCCCTGGAACTGTTGGCGCCGGCACGGACGGCACAGATTGGCATCGCGGCCATAGACTGCGGGGCGGATGCCGTGTACATTGCCGGCCCGGCGTTCGGGGCCCGGCAAGCGGCCGGAAACAGCGTGGAGGATATCCGGGAACTGTGCACCTATGCTCACCGCTTCGGGGTACGCATTTATGCCACCGTGAACACCTTGCTGGAGAGGGAGGAGATTCCGCAGGCCCGTGCGCTGGTGAGGCAGTTGGAGGAGGCCGGGGTGGACGCACTCATCGTCCAGGACCCTGCCGTGCTGGGCATGAGCAGCACCCTTGTCATGCACGCCTCTACCCAGTGCGCCATCCGCACCCCTCAAAAGGCGCAAGGACTGGAAAACCTGGGCTTTGGCCGATTGGTCCTGGAACGGGAACTGTCCCTGGACCAAATCAGGGCAATCAGCCGGTCCGTAAACACAGAAATCGAGTTCTTTGTGCACGGTGCGCTTTGCGTATGCTACAGCGGCCAGTGCTACCTTTCAGAATATCTCACCGGCCGCAGCGCCAACCGGGGTGCCTGTGCACAGCCTTGCCGCAACCTGTACGACCTGCAAGACGCTTCCGGCAAGGTGCTGGTGCGCAACAAGGCCCTCCTCTCCCTGAAGGACTACCAGCTCATCCACCGCCTGGAGGACCTGGCGGAAGCAGGGGTCTCTTCCTTCAAGATTGAGGGTCGATTAAAGAACGAATCCTATGTCCGAAACGTGGTCAAGGCCTACTCAGAGGCCCTGGACGCACTCATCCGGAAGCACCCGGACCGCTACCGCAGAAGCTCCTTCGGGCAGGTTCGCGGCGGGTTTACGCCCAACCTGCAGAAAACCTTCAACCGCGGGTACACGGAACTGTTCCTGGATGGCGAGCGCGGGCAATGGGCCGCCATGGACGCACCCAAGTCCATGGGCGAATATGTAGGAACGGTTGCACGCCTGAAGGCGGACGGCCTGGTCCTGAGCCCCGCTACTGCGGACTTGGCACTGTCCAACGGCGACGGTTTTGCCTTTGTAAACAAGGACGGCAGCATCACCGGTTTCCGGGCCGATGTGTGCCAAGGTTACACCCTCTTCTGCCGCAGGCCGGAGGGCCTCAGGGAAGGACAAAAACTCTATCGGAACATCTCTGCGGCCTTTGAAAAGCAACTGGAGGCCGCAAAGCCTGTGCGGGAAGTAGAGGTAAGCCTGTCCGTGACCATTCAAGCGGGCGCCCTGTCTGTTGAGGCGCGGTCAGAGGATGGGCGCCAGGCCGCAGAACAGCTCCCTTTTAGTGCCGATACTGTTGCCAAAGACCCGGACCGCATGCTCCAAACCCTCCGGGACCAGCTGGGAAAGCGCAGCGGGCATTATGCCTTTCTGCCGCCGGCCATCCAGGTGAACGGCCCCGTTCCTTTCCTGCCGGTATCGGCCATCAACGGCATCCGCAGGGATTTGGCAGAGCGGCTGGAAGAGCAGCCCGTGAAGGCCTTGCCGCTATACCGGGGTAAGGTAAACCCAGACACGACCTTCCAGCTCACCTACGCTTCCGACGGGGAACTCATGCGCTCCAAATACTGCGTGCGCCATGAACTGGGCCTGTGCCCCAAACAAGGGAAGGCAAAAAAGGCAGAACCCCTCTTTCTCATCAACGGAAAAGAGCGGCTCCGCCTGGATTTCCACTGCGCAGTGTGCGAAATGACCGTGCGTCAATCCTGAACCCAGTCCTCCATCTTGACCTAAATGAGTTCCAAAACCAGTTCCACGTCCCCGAAACGGATGGACTGGCCGCTGTTTTTCTCAATGAAGGCATGGGTAAGGGCCCCGCGCCAGACAATGTCATCCCGGCTGTTCAGGGGAATTTCCAACTCAAACCCGTAGCTTTTGGAATTGTACTTAACAACAGCCGCACATTTCCAGGTTGTCTGGGTTCCCCCGTCGTCCTCCAACATCATGTACGCAGCGCTGGTAAGCTGCTGGGTCCACTCCGACACCAGGATGGCGTTGAACGGCTGCTCCACCCCTACCTGGTCCCGCCGGACCACCAGCATAAAGTCTGTGATGCTGGGCTGATACAGCCGCAGCTCCGGCTCCGTAGCCGCCGTAAAGTCCTCCACGGCGCCAATTTTGATCCAAAATTCGCTGGCCCCACAGAACCATGTGTCGAATTGCCGCAGGGCCTTGAAAGAGCGCAGCACCAGGGTGCGCAATTCCTCCGTCTCCCCCTTGACAATGAGTCCGCCGCCTCCCTGTCCCCAGGAAGGATCCTCCCGACGGAGCAACTCCAGGCTCTTGTAATCTGCGTCCGAATTGCGGTTCACCACCCATACAGGCCTTTCTGCGGCCATGGGCTCATCCACCATCACCTTCCGGGCCGATCCGTCCGGCAACAGTTCATAGCCCTCGTTCTCCAAGGCGCCGTCTCCCGGATCATAGGTAATAATCGGCAGCTGCCGCCCATCCCAAGTGTCCGCCCCCGGCCAATAGATTTGCACATCCGAGAGGGCCAGCGAGTCCAGCCAGCCGTCATCTGCCGCCTTGGTAGCGAGCGCCTCCCGCAGGAGGTCCCTGAGCGGCCGACCATACTTCCCCGCTTTGGTATCGGCCGTCTCTCCTACCCCGCGCCCCGGCGAGGCAAACAAATCCCGCATGCGGTACTCTTCGTCGTACCCGTTCCCTGCCGACGCCCCGGTGGCATCCTGTACCTCTACCATTTGCTCCACGCCCAGCGGCAACGTGGAAAGCAGTTGCGCTACATCCTCCAGCATGATTACGCTGCGAGGGCTCTCCTGAGGAAGCAACGGGGCTTCCTCCCTCTGTTTGTCACAGCCTTCCAAGGCCACGAACAGGACGCCTAAAACGCCCACAAAAAAACTTCCGTACTTCATGTTGCAAAGTACGGAAGTAGTTTCGGTGTAACCAAAAAACAAACGAATAAAACGGATAATAGGCCTCTGGGGCTAGCAGAAGGCCTATTTCTTGTAAAAGACGAAACGGTTTTTGTCGTAAAAATCCGTTACGAGCGATGTCTCCGAAAAGCCCGAATCGCGGAAAAGACCCTCGGTCTCCTTTCCCAGGACCTCGTTGATTTCCGTAAGGCCCTTCCCTTCCGGCGACAGGAAACGATGCGACCAACGCACCACGGCCCGGTAAAACAGAAGCGGATCCTCGTCCGGAACAAAGAGCGCGCGCGAAGGCTCATAATCCAGCACATTCCGCCGCAGCAACCCTTTCTCCTTTTCCATAATATAGGGCGGATTGGACAGGACAAGGTCGAACGGGCCGAAGGAAAACTCCTGCTCCGTATCCAGGATATCCGCGGCAATGAAGGTGGGCGCCAAGGCCCCGGTCGTTTTAAGTTCGGTGAAAAAATCCTGCCCGCTGGCCACGGAAAGCGCGCCGGTGGAGATATCCACCCCCACCACGCGGGCCCCGGGCACCGACAGCGCCAGCGACCAGGCGATGTTGCCCGACCCCGTGCACAAATCCAGTACCCGCACCGGCTCTGCCGCCTTTCCATAGGGGCTTCGCATGCGCTTGATCCGGCTGGCAATCTTGATGGCCTCCCGCACCAGCAGTTCTGTCTCCGGACGCGGGATGAGCACATCCGGCGTCACGTGGAACACGCGCCCGCAGAACTCCGCGCGCCCCGTCACATATTGGATGGGTTCCCCCTTCTGCAGCCGCGACAAGCCGTCCAGCAGGGCTTTCTCCCCCTTCTTGTCAATCTTGTACTGCGGCTCTACAATATGCGTGTAATTTTTGGTGCCGATGGTTTCCTCACACAGCATCAGTACCATATTCCGCGCCTCCGCCGTCGGGTACAGCGGTTCCAGGGCGGCAATCCCCTCCTTCAGAAAATCCACCAGCAGCATGCCTTACGCGTTTTCGATAATGGTTGTCAGGAAATTGGTTATGCCAATACCGGCGGTACGCACCATCTTGGGCACCAGCGAGGCGTTGGTCATGCCGGGAATGATATTCACCTCCAGGAAGTAAATGCCATCCTTGGCGACAATATAGTCCATGCGGACCAGACCCTTGCAGCCCAGGTACCGGTAGATGCGCTTGGAGATGTCCTGCACCTGGTCACGAAGACTATCCGGAATCTCTGCCGGGCATACCTCCCGGCTGAAGCCGTTGTACTTGGCGTCGTAGTCGAACCAGCCGGTCTCGGAAATAATCTCAATTACGGGCAGGGTCTGTACCTGATTTCCATCGAAATAGACGGCGCAGGTGAGCTCATGCTCCGCCTTGACGGCCGCTTCCACAATGACGGTATCGCCCTCTGCAAAAGCGAAGCGGATGGCAGCAGGAAGGTCTTCCGCTTTTTCCACCTTGGTGATGCCAAAACTGGAGCCGCCGGAGGTGGGCTTGACAAACAAGGGCAGGCCCAGGCGCTCCACCGCCTGCTTACTGAAGGACTCCACATCGTCCCCCTGACGGACAAATGCATCCGGTGCCATTTTCACGAAGTCTGCCGTGCGCAGGTAGCTCTTGCAAGAATACTTGTCGAAGGCCACGGTGGTGACAAAGGCGCTGCAGCTGGAGTGCGGCACGCCCAGCATTTCCAGGTACCCCTGCAGCAGGCCGGTTTCTCCGGGAGCCCCGTGCTGCATGATGTAGGCAAAGTCGAACTTGATTTTTTCTCCGAGTACCATGACGGAGAAGTCCGACTTGTCAATCTCCGGCCGGGCACCCTCCGGGAAGGGCTGACGCATGGCGTTGGCCTTGCGCATAGCCACCAGGTTCCATTTGCCGAAACGGGCAAAAATCTCATAAACGTCGTACTGGAATTCGTCGATACGCGAAGCAACGAACTCGCCACTGCGACATGCCACCTCCCACTCGGAGGAATCGGAGCCGTAAATCACGGCTATGGATCGATATTTGGCCATTTTATCTATTCGAAATAATAATTTTCAAGTTCATCCTTTTCCTGTATGGCGCCCGTTTCCTGGGAGCCGCCGCAATAATTTCCTTTGAGTTCCTCCGGGAACACATCGTTCTGGGAAATGCCCAGGGTGCCGTCCTGAAGGACTTTCTTCATCCATAGGCCCCAGATGGGCAGAGCCATGTTGGCTCCCTGGCCCAGGTTGTTGTTGGAGAAGTGCACGTAGCGGTCCTCTGCGCCTACCCAGACGCCGGCAGTAATCTTGGGCGTATAGCCAATGAACCAGCCGTCCGAGTTGTCGTTGGTGGTTCCGGTTTTACCGGCAATCTCTCCCTTGAGGCCGTACTTGAAGCGCAGCCGCACACCGGTACCATTGTCCACCACGGCGCGCATCATCTGGATCATGGCGCCGGTGGCCCGCTGGGACAGGGCCTCCCGCTTGCGTCCGCTGAACTGGCCCAGGATGTTGCCGTCCCGGTCCTCGATGCGGGTAACAAAAAGCGGATAGGTATACGTGCCGCCGGAGGGATAGGTGTTATAGGCGGTGACCATGTCAAAGACGGACAGGTCCGCTGCGCCCACGCAAAGGGACGCCACAGGGTCGATAAAGCCGCTGATGCCCAGGTTTCGCATCATGGCAACCATGGAGGCGGGGCCCAGTTGTTTCATCAGGTACGCTGCCACGGAGTTGGAACTGTGCGCAAGACCCCAGGTGAGGTCTACCATGGTGCCGTCCGCGTGGGTGTCCTGCGGCGTCCAGGTTTGGTCTCCGTTCACCACAATGACCACGGGCGAATTGAGCACCGGGTCACAGGGCGTCATGCCGGACTCCATGGCCAGGGTGTAAATGAAAGGCTTTACGGTGGAGCCCACCTGCCGACGGCCCTGACGGACATTGTCGTACTTGAAGTAGCGGTAGTCCGGGCCACCGACATAGGCCTTCACATTACCCGTTCCCGGCTCTATGGCCATGAAGGCCGCGCGGAAGAAGGACTTGTAATAGCGGATGGAATCGTCCGGAGTCATGACGGTGTCCCGGTACCCGGGTTTGTCCCAGGTAAAGACACGCATCTTGACGGGCTCGGAAAAGCTCTTGTCTATCTCTGACTGGCTGCAGCCGGAGGCTTTCATCATGCGGGTGCGGTCGCTCCAGCGGCGGGCCTGCTTGAGGGTGGTTTCAATGACGGAAGGTTCCGTGTCCGAGGTGAACGGAGGATTGCGCCGATACTTGAGTTCCCGGAAGAAGGCCTTCTGGAGGTCTTTTCCCAGATGCTCCGCAATGGCTTCCTCCGCATAGCGCTGCATCTTGTAATTAATGGTGGTATAGATGCGCAGGCCGTCCTTGTCCAGGTCATAGGCCGAGCCGTCGCTCTTGAAATTCTTGTTGAGCCAGCCGTACACAGGGTCGTCCTCCCACTGCAGGGAATCCACCTGATAATCCTCCACGGACGCATAAGAAGAACGCTTGGGCTTGGTGGCGCTCATGATGCGGCGGAGCATGTCGCGAAAATAAGGGCCCACACCGGTGGTACGGTCACCTTTACGGGTGTGCAGGGTGATGGGCAGCGCCTGGAGGGAATCGCATTCTGCCTTGGTAAGATAATGCATTTCCTCCATGCGGGAAAGCACCAGGTTGCGGCGGCGCAGGGCGTGCTCCGGGTTGAGGGCCGGATTGTAGCGGGTGGGTTTGTTCACCATGCCCACCAGCACGGCGCTTTCCTCCGTAAGCAGTTCTGCGGGCTGTTTCCCGAAGAACTGATTGGCGGCCGAAGAGATGCCGTAGGAGTTGGAACCGAAGAACACGGCATTCATGTACATGTCCATGATTTCCTCCTTGGTGTAGTTGCGCTCCAGCTTGATGGCGGTAATCCATTCCTTTAATTTAATCCAGACCATGCCCAGTTTGCCCCTGTGGGCACCACGGGGATACAGCGTTTTGGCCAGCTGCTGGGTGATGGTGGAACCGCCGCCCTGGGAGGAATCCCGGGACAGGAGCGTGCGGAACAGCACACGGCCCAGCGACTGCAGGTCCACGCCGGAGTGGTCGTAGAAGCGTTTGTCTTCCGTGGCCACGGCCGCCTGTACCAGCGACTGGGGCAGTTCCTCATACCCCACGAAAGTACGGTTCTCTATATGATAAGTGGTAAGGATTTCTCCTTCCTCTGCAATTACCTGCGTTGCCAACTTGGAGTCCGGGTTTTCCAGTTCCTCGATGGAAGGGATATCGGCAAAAGCCCATACCGCACCCAGCAGCAGTGCCAGCAGCACTACCGGGGTTACCAGAAGAATCCAGAACCACTTGCTGATTGTCTTCTTTGCGCTGTCCGTCATGCGATAAAAATTTTCACTGTGCGCAAGACCTTAGGTCTTGTCAAAAGTTCAGTCTACAAAATTAAACAGAAAATTTGGATTTATCCGCGAATTCTGCGTTACTTTGCAGAAAATTATCGGGCCTTGGGTCCGCAAATGCAATCGATATGGAGGGAAAAAACTTAGTTATTGTAGAGAGCCCCGGGAAGGTGAAGACCATCCAGCAGTACCTGGGAAAGGAATATCTGGTAAAGGCATCCATCGGCCACATCCGCGATCTGGAAGAGCACAAGCTCAGCGTAGACGTAGCCAACGGGTTCACCCCGGAATATATTGTCCCGGCCGACAAAAAGAAAGTGGTGGCCGAACTCAAAAAATTATCGGAGGCCGCTTCCACCGTGTGGCTGGCGTCCGATGAAGACCGCGAAGGAGAGGCCATCTCCTGGCACCTGAAGGAGACGCTGGGCCTTCCGGAGGGCAAAACCCGCCGTATCGTCTTTCATGAAATCACCAGAAATGCCATCCTCAGTGCCATCGAGCACCCCAGGGACATTGACATGAACCTGGTGAACGCCCAGCAGGCCCGCCGCGTGCTGGACCGTCTGGTGGGCTTTGAGCTCTCGCCCATCCTGTGGCGCAAAATCCAACCCAAGCTCAGTGCCGGCCGCGTGCAAAGCGTGGCGCTGCGCCTGATTGTGGACCGCGAAAAGGAAATCATGGCCTTCCGCCCGGAGCCGTACTACCGCGTGGAAGCCACCTTCCAGCCGGAGGGCACGGACACCCGCGTAAAAGCCACCCTGGACACCCATTTTGCCTCGGAGGAAGAGGCTCGCAGGTTCCTGGAAGAGAGCATCGGCGCCAACTATACCATTGTTTCCGTGGAGAAGAAGGCTGGTGTGCGGGTTCCCGCCGCCCCTTTCACCACCTCCACGCTGCAGCAGGAGGCCGCCCGGAAACTCCACTTCCCGGTTTCCACTACCATGCGTGTGGCGCAGGGGCTGTACGAGCGAGGCCTCATCACCTACATGCGAACAGACTCCACCAACCTGTCGTCCCTGGCCCTGAACACGGCCAAGCAGTTCATCCTGAACCAGTTTGGGGCCGACTACTCCCATCCGCGCCAGTACAAGACCAAGTCCAAGGGCGCACAGGAGGCCCACGAAGCCATCCGCCCCACCTACATAGATAATGTGTCCATCGACGGCACGGCGCAGGAGAAAAAGCTGTACGAGCTCATCTGGAAGCGCACCATCGCCTCGCAAATGGCCGAGAGCCGCGTGATGAACACCACCCTCAAAGTGGGGCTGGACAAACGCACGGAGCGCTACGGCCTGCAGTCGGTGGAGCTCCTCTTCGACGGCTTCATGAAGGTGTACCTGGAGAGCCGGGACGATGACGAATCGGACCAGGAAGAGGTAGTGCTGCCGGAACTGCACCAGGGAGACCGCATGCTGGAGCAGGGGGTATCGGCCCTGTGCAAATATACCACGCCGCCGGCGCGCTACTCGGAGGCCACGCTGGTGAAAAAGCTGGAAGAACTGGGCATCGGCCGTCCTTCCACCTATGCCGCAACGGTGGATACCCTCACCCGCGGCCGTGGCTATGCCGTCAAGGGCGACAAAGAAGGCCAGAGCTTCCAGGTGACCAACCTCACGCTGAAAAACGGCACTATCAAGAGCAGCACCAAGAAAGAGACCGTGGGAGCAGAGAAGGGCAAGTTGCTGCCGCAGGAGATCGGGCTTATCGTCACGGATTACCTGGTGGGCAACTTCACCGACATCCTGGATTACGACTTCACGGCCAATGTAGAGGCCGATTTTGACGAGGTGGCGGAGGGCAAAAAGCAGTGGAACGCAGCTATTGCGGCTTTCTACGCCCCTTTTCATGCCCATGTGGAACAGGTGCTGTCGGACCATAGTTACAGCAAGGTCACCCGCGAGCTGGGCGTGGCGCCGGACGGAGAAAAAGTGATTGCCGCTTTTGGCAAGTTTGGGCCGTATGTCCAAAAAGGCGAGGGCGAAAAACGCCAGAGCGCTTCGCTGGGGAAGGGCCAGCTCATCGAAACCCTCACCCTGGCCGATGCTTTGAAACTGTTAGAGCTTCCCCGCACGGTGGGCCGGCTGGACGGCGTGGACATTGTCGCCACCCGCGGCCGCTTTGGTCCCTATCTCAAATACGGAGACCGCAACGTCAAGCTGCCCAAGGGCGCAGACCCGCTGAAAATCACGCTGGAAGAATGTATCAGCCTGATTAAGGAACAGGCCGAGGCCACGAAGGCGGCCGCCGCTCCCATCGCCGAATTTGGCGACATCAAAGTGCTCAACGGCCGATACGGTCCGTATATCAAACAGGGGGTTACTAATTATAAGATTCCCCGCGGGAAAGATGCCGCCCAGCTTACGGAAGCTGACTGTCAGGCGATTATCGCAGCTGCAGGCACCACAAAAAAATATACGGGAAAGCGTTAGAATTAAAAAAAAGTTGTACATTTGCAGCGGTTAGTTAAAAATTGAAAGCACATGGCAACTTATCACATCGACCAGATCGACCAGAAAATCCTCTCCTACCTGGTTAAAAATGCCCGTATGCCCTTCCTGGAGATTGCCCGTGAGTGCGGCGTTTCCGGCGCAGCTATTCATCAGCGTTTCAAGCGGTTAGAGTCCAATGGCGTGATCACCGGCTCCCGCCTGCAGGTGAAGCCGCAGGCCCTTGGGCTCAACGTGTGCGCGTACGTGAGCATCTCCTTGTCGGAATCCACCAAATATCCGGAGGTTATTGCCAATTTGAAGAAGATTCCGGAGATTGTGGAATGCCACTTTGTAACGGGCAAGTATGCCATCCTGGCCAAGCTCTACTGTCTGGACAACGACCACCTCATGGAGGTGCTCCTGAACACCATCCAGAAAATCCCCTACATCCAGTCCACGGACACCATGATTTCCCTGGACGAGCCCATCGAGCGTCAGGTGTGGGTGAAGGATTTCAAGAGCACGTCGTACTCCGGCCGCGACTAGGTCATGCCATGAAACCCCTCCGTCTTATCGTTCTTCTGTGCCTTGTGGTAGCTTCTGCCTGCGGGATCGTCCGGAAAACCCCGCAGGAGAAACAGGCCGAGGCCCGGCGCGTCCAGGAAATGCTGGATGCGAGAAACTACACCATCGATATCGACTACATGATTCCGCTCCGCGGCAGCGGAAAGCCCGTCAGCAGCCACTCGATAAGGGTCGCGGGAGACACGCTCACCTCCTATCTCCCCTATTTCGGGGAGGCCCGGATGGTCCCGTATGGCGGCGGGAAGGGGCTGAACTTTGAGGAAAAGATTGCCTCGTACTCGGATTCCGGCGCATCTGCGGAGAAAAGGACCATCACCATTGCCGTCAAAAACGAGGAAGACTCCTATATCTTCACCCTCACTGTCTTCGAAGGCGGCGACACCTACATCCATGTCCACTCCGTCAACCGGGACGACATAAGTTACCACGGCTCCCTGCGGGTAGAAGGGGGCGTGTCGATTATTCCGAGCGGAGCGAAGAATCGATGATGGCGCGGGCAAGGATGAGGTCCTCGGGGGTGGTGATTTTGAGGTTGAAGCGTTCCCCCGGCAGGAAGGTGAGTGCAAGGCCATGGCGCTCCGCCACGGAGGCGTCGTCCGTGAAGGAAGTGTCGAACTGGAGGGTGTAGGCTGCCTTGAGGGCCTCTGACTGGAACACTTGCGGGGTTTGGGCACCATAGATGCGGCTGCGGTCCACGGTTTCGCCGGTGGCGGCCAAAACGCCGCCGCGTTTTTCCAGCACCTTAAGCGTATCTGTAACAGGCATAACCGGGATAACGGCCGGGGCCGATTCCGCGGCCTTGAACAGTTCCCGCACCTTATCCACGGAAACGAGCGGCCGCACACCGTCCTGCACGGCCACAAGGGCGCCGTCCGGGACGTATTTGAGGGCGTTCTTGACAGAATGGAAACGGGTGAATCCACCCTTCACCAGCCGCTGCGGGCACACAAAATTGGCCTGCAGGCAGTACTGCCGCCAGTAGGCCACATGCCCCTCCGGCAACACAGTAATGACCTGAATATCCGGGACAGCTTTAAGAAAAACCTCAATGGTGCGCCGCAGGATGGGCACCCCGTCCAGTTCCAAAAACTGCTTGGGAACGGCCGCCCCCATCCGGGTGCCGGTGCCACCCGCTGTTACCACCAGATATTTTTTTCTTTCCATGGGTACGATTCTTTACGCAAATGTAATTATTTTTTCGTAATTTTGGAGGTATTTACGATTTGAGCGTTAGTTATGGCATTTCACTTTTTGAATCAAGAATTGGCTATCGACCTGGGTACCGCTAACACCGTCATTTTCCAGAATGACCAGATTGCCCTGGACGAGCCTTCCATAGTGGCTATTGACAACCAGTCCGGCAAATGCATTGCCCTGGGTCAGAAGGCCAAACTCATGCACGAGAAAACCAATCCCGGCATCAAGACGGTGCGTCCCCTGAGGGATGGCGTCATTGCAGACTTCAACGCCGCAGAAATGATGATCCGTGGCTTCATCAAGCAGGTAAACTCGCGTCACCGCAGCCTGTTCGCCCCCAACCTCAAGCTGGTGGTAGGCATTCCTTCCGGCTCCACGGAGGTGGAAATCCGTGCCGTCCGCGACTCCTCGGAGCACGCCGGCGGCCGGGACGTATACCTCATCTATGAGCCCATGGCAGCAGCCCTGGGTATCGGCCTGGATGTGGAGGCACCTAAGGGGAATATGGTGGTAGACATTGGAGGTGGTACCACGGAAATCGCCGTCATCTCCCTGGGCGGCATTGTGGTGCAGGATTCCGTGCGTGTGGCCGGCGACGTTTTCACGGCCGATATCCAGAACTACCTGCGTCAGCAACACGTGATTAAAGTAGGTGAAACCACGGCGGAAAAAATCAAGATTGCCGTGGGCGCCGTCCTCCCGCAACTGGACGAAGAACCGGAACCGTTCCTGGTCCGCGGTCCCAACATGATGACCGGCCACCCGGTAGAGGTCCTCATCCCCTACCAGGAAACGGCCCATTGCCTGGACAAGTCCATCGCCAGGCTGGAATCCTCCATCCAACAGGTCCTGGAGCAAACTCCGCCGGAGCTGTATTCGGACATTGTGGAAAACGGAATCTTCCTCAGCGGCGGCGGTTCCCTTCTCCGGGGACTGGACAAACGTCTGTCGGAGAAGATGAACATCCAGTTCCACGTAGCGGAAGACCCGCTCCGTGCCGTGGCACGCGGCACCTGCATCGCCCTTAAAAATACGGAAAACTACTCCTTCCTCATGCGATAAAGTCCATGAAGCAAAGAGCCATCACCGGTTGGATCAATTTCGCGGTCTTCCTTGTCCTGGAGATCGCGTCATTGCATATGCTCCGGCACAACGGCGATATGCAGAAGGCTTGGCTGGCGCGGGGCTCGCACTGGGTAATGGGCACTGTATGGGGCGCCACCCAGCGCATCCAAGCCTACTTTTCCCTGGCCACCACCAACCAGCAGCTCGCGCAGGAGAACTTCCAGCTACGGGAACAACTGCTCCAGGCTCAGGAAAAACTCCGGCAACTGCGGGTAGACTCCCTCCAGCTGGTCCCGCGCCCCGGCTTTAGCCTCACCCTGGCGGAAGTCACCAAAATGAGCCGCAACAAGCAGCACAACTACCTGATCCTGAACCGGGGCTACGAAGACGGCATCCAGGAAAAATCCGGCATCATCTCCCAAAACGGCGTGGTGGGTATCGTGGACGCAGTGAGCGCCCACTACGCCTACGCCTTCTCCTTCCAGAACAGCGACATTTCCATCAGCGCCCGTCTGGGTAGTGCCGGAGAAACCGGCCTGCTGGTCTGGGACGGTCTCCACCCCAGTGGTGCCATTCTCAAGGAAATTCCGTTGCAGCAGCAGTACCATCCCGGAGACACCGTATTTACCAGCGGCCACTCGCTGCTGTTCCCGCCGGACATCCCCCTGGGCATCGCCGGCGCCTCCAAAATTGTGAACGGCGCCACCAGCGAGATTGAAGTCCGTCTGTTCCAGGACTTTAGCTCCGTTCGGTACGTAACGGTGGTACACAACAATGCGTTTGACGAAATAGAAGAATTTGAGCCATGAGAAAGTCCGGTTTCTGGGTAGCCTACTTCCTGCTTCTGGTGGCACAGATCCTCCTGAGCAACTACTTCCTTTTCACGCCTTACATCACGCTGAGCATCCTCCCCGTGATGGTGCTCTGCATCTCCACCCGCATCGCACCCTATGTGTGCATGCTCATCGCCTTCGGGAGCGGTCTCATGGTGGACTGGCTGTCAGAGGGCGTGCTGGGGCTCAACGCCTTTGCGCTGGTTCCGGTGGCGCTGCTCAGGAACCCCGTCATTCACCTGGTATACGGCGAAGGCCTGTTCACCCGCAAGGAAGACTTCACCGTAAAGGGCCATGGGTTTACCAAGGTAATCATGGCTATCCTCATGGTTCAGGCGCTGTTCCTGGCCCTGTACATCTGGGCCGATGGTGCCGGCCTCCGTCCGCTCAGGTTTAGCCTGGCCCGTTTCTTCGCATCCCTGCCAGCAGGCCTCGTGGTGTCGCTCCTGACCCTGAATGTCCTGGCCGCAGACCCGCACCGATGACAGATAACGGGCGTCATATCCGCCTGCTCGTTGGCCTGGGAGCAGCCGTCCTGCTGCTGCTGGGCTCCATTTTTTCTATCCAACTCCTGGACGACCGCTACAAACAGGACGCAGACCGCAACTCCACCGTCTATGAGACCATCTACCCCACCCGCGGTGCCATCTTTGACCGCAACGGGGCGGTACTGGTGGGCAACAAGGTGGCCTACGACATTCTGGTGAGCCCCCGCGAGGTAAAAGCCTTCGACACCCTGGCCCTGGCCACGGCGCTGGACATAACGCCGGAATTCATCCGGGGCAAGATGGACGAGTATCACCGCAAACGCGCCTCTATCGGCTTCCAGGCTGTCACCATGATGCGTATGGTACCGGCCGAGACCTACCTGCGCTTTGAGGAGGTCAAATACAAGTTCCCCGGATTTCGCGGTCAGGCGCGCGGCGTGCGCGAGTACCCGGTGAACGCCGGTGGCAACCTCCTGGGCTATGTGTCGGAGGTAAACCAGCGCTACATGGAACGTCATCCTGGCGAATACCGCAGCGGCGACTATGCCGGCATGACCGGGATCGAAGCGGCGCGGGAACAGGACCTCCGCGGGGAGAAAGGCTATCACATCTACCTCCGCAACGCCCGCAACCAGATTGAACAGCCTTTCAAGGACGGTGCCATGGACAAAGAAGCTGTCCCGGGCAAGAACATCACCACCACCATCGACGCGCAGCTCCAGCAGTATGGGCAGGAACTCATGGCCGGCAAAGTGGGCTCGGTGGTGGCTTTGGAGCCGTCTACCGGCGAAATCCTGGCCCTGGTATCTTCTCCGGGCATTGACGTTGAGCAACTCTCCGACATTGGCAAGCACTACAACGAGATTGTCAAAAACCCCTACAAGCCCATGTACAACCGTGCCGTACAGGCCTCCTACCCGCCCGGTTCGGTGTTTAAGCTGGTGAATGCGCTCATCGGCATGCAGGAAGGCGTACTGCGACCGGAGATGCGCTACCCTTGCTCGCACGGCTACCATTACGGCGCCGGGCACAAGCTGGGCTGCCACGGGCACCGCTCGCCCATCGACATGACAGAAAGCATCATGATGTCCTGCAACGCCTACTATTGCTACGTGCTAAAAAACATTGTCGATAACCGCAAATACGACTCCCCCGCGGACGGGCTGGACCATTGGAACGAATACGTGAAAAGCTTTGGCTTCGGGCGCAAACTGGGGAGCGACTTCCCCGCCGAACTTGCCGGCAGCATCCCTTCTTCGCGCACCTACAACCGCTCCTATGGCCGCGGGCGCTGGAACTCCACCACGGTGATTTCCCTTTCCATCGGCCAGGGAGAAATCCTGGCAACGCCCATGCACCTTGCCAACCTCTGCGCCACCATCGCCAACCGCGGGCACTACTATATTCCACACATCGTAAAGGCGTCGGAGGGGGTGGAGATTGACCCGCGCTTCTATGAGAGGCAGTACACCCTGGTGGACACCACCCACTTCCCCAAGGTGATCCGGGGAATGTGGCTGGCGGTAAATGCCCCCGCCGGGGCCGGCGGCACGGCCAGGGTGGCCCACGTGGACTCGCTGGATATTTGCGGAAAAACCGGCACGGCGCAGAACCCGCGCGGTGCAGACAACTCCGTGTTCATTTGTTTTGCGCCCAAGGACAACCCGAAGATTGCCTTGGCGGCCTATGTGGAAAATGGCGGCTTTGGGGCGGCCTACGCCGCGCCCATCGCCTCGCTCATGGCCGAGAAATACCTCAAGGGCAAAACATCCCGGCCGGAGCTGGAAAAGAGAATGATGGAAACCAACCTGATGGACCGCGTAAAACATGACTGAGCGGCGCACCCATACCCGGCAGTCCGTGGACTGGTGGCTTATCGGCACGTACCTGGTGCTGGTACTTATTGGCTGGCTCAATATTTACGCCGCCACGCATAGCTCGGAGCCGGGGTCCCTGCTTTCCTGGAGCTCCCGCGCCGGGAAGCAGTTTGTGTGGATTCTTACCTCGCTGGGACTGGCAGGGACCATCCTGTACCTGATTCCGCCGCGCATGTGGGAGTCCGGCTGCATTCCGTTCTACGTGGCCGTGCTGGGGCTGTTGGTGCTGGTCATCTTTGTATCGTCCGACGTCAAGGGCTCCCATTCGTGGTTCAACCTGGGGCCCATCCGCTTCCAGCCGGCAGAGATTTCCAAGATATCGACCTCGCTCCTGCTGGCCTACGTAATGAGCCAGCAAAACTTCCGCATTACGCGCTGGAAGGACTTCTGGACGGTGGTGCTCATCATTGGCGTACCCATGCTGGTGATTATTGGCGAGAGCGAAACCGGCAGTGCCCTGGTGTACGCCGGGTTCATCTTCGTGCTGTACCGGGAGGGGCTTTCCGGCTGGTGGCTTGGGGCTATCGGCCTGGTTATCATACTCTTTGTGGGAACGCTCCGGTGGAGTGCCTATTGGTCGGTGATGCTGATGACCGCCATGCTCCTTCTGTGCAACGCCGCTGAGGGGCCGGCACACCTGCGCAAGGGGCGGCTCCTGTACGGCGGCATCTTTGTGCTGGTGATGGGCGCGTTCCCCTTTGTGCTGCGCCACGTCTGCGACAAGGTGCAGGCGCACATGGACTTCCTGTCGTCCCGCGTGTGGGTGCCATCGGCCCATGAAACGTATCACTATACGTGGAGCTTCCTGCTGGATGTGAACCCGCTATGGGTGCTGCTGGGATTGGCGGCGGTGGCGCTGCCGCTGCTGCTGTTCCGGGCCTGGAGCCAAAAAGACCGCTTCCTGGCCATCTCGCTGGGCGTGTGGCTTGCCGGCGTGGCGCTGGTATTCTCTACCGACTACCTTTTCCAGAACGTGCTGCAGCCGCACCAGCGGAGCCGCATTGAGGTACTGCTGGGGCTCAAGGAGGACCCTTCCGGCGTAGGCTACAACGTGCTGCAGTCCAAGATTGCGATTGGCTCCGGCGGACTCTTCGGGAAAGGCTTCCTGCAGGGCACGCAGACCACCTTCGGCTTTGTGCCGGAGCAGGCCACGGACTTCATCTTTTGCACCGTAGGTGAGGAATGGGGCTTTCTGGGGTGTCTCCTGGTGATTGGCCTGTATACATTCCTCATCACCCGCCTGGTGCTGGATGCGGAAAGCTGCCGGGGCAAGTTCACGCGCATTTACGGCTACTGCGTGGCCTCGTGCGTGTTCATGCACCTGTTCATCAATGTGGGCATGACCATTGGCCTGATGCCCGTAATTGGCATTCCCCTGCCCCTGCTGTCGTACGGCGGCTCGTCGCTGTGGGCCTTTACCATCCTGATTTTTATTTTCTTATCTTTGTATCGGAATGAGAAAAAATATTTTTAAGCCTATGAGACGATTTTTCCTGGTGCTGATACCGCTGCTACTGGTGTTTTCCTGTAAAAAACAGGAGACGACTCCCCAGATTACGCCAAGCGCCTCCACGCGGGATGCCAAATACTACACCAACCTGTTCGCCTATAACACCATGAATCCCTACTACCTGTGGCGGGACACGATGGTGGCGGAACTGGAAGACTGGAACTATACCCTGGATCCGGTGGAAAAGGTGGCCTCCCTTCGGTACAAGGAGGGCGGCACGCTGGTGGACCGGTGGACCCAGCTCATGGAAGACTACACGCCGTTCCAGAGCAGCGTCACCGGCAACGGAAAAAGCTTTGGCATGGACTTCGTGCTGCTACGCGTGAAGGACAGCCAGGACGTGGTGATGGAAATCACCTTCACCTATGCCGATTCTCCCGCCCGCAAAGCCGGCCTCAAGCGGGGCGATGTGGTGCGCACCGTGGACGGAGTTACGCTGAACATGAGTAACTACGCGGAGGTCCTCAACAACAAAATTTACTACTTCCCGGAAACCATCCGCCTGGGCCTGGTGGATGATAGCACCATCACCATGACCGCCGTCCAGATGTATGCGAATCCGGTGCACGTGGCCCAAACGCTGGAGGTGAAGGGCCGGAAGGTGGGCTACCTGCATTTCACGGGCTTCACGCTGGACGCCAGCAAAGACCTGGTGGATGTTTTCCGGCAGTTCAAGGCCGACGGCATCCGGGAACTGGTGCTGGACCTGCGCTACAACACCGGCGGCTATGTCACTACCGGCCAGGTACTTGCCTCCATGATTGCCCCGCCGGACGTAGTCCAGCGGAAAGAGATCTTCAACAAGGATGTGTTCAACAGCATCCTCGGCCCCAAGATGAATGCGGAAACCCGCTTCGCCCCGACCATGGAGATCGAACTGTCCAGCGGGAAAATCATGCTGAACATGCTCAATGCCAACCCCGGGATCGAGCGCCTGTGGGTGCTGGTGACCGGGCAGAGTGCATCGGCCTCGGAGTCGCTCATCTGCGGGCTCAAGCCGTACATGGACGTGCAGCTGGTGGGTTCCCGGACCTACGGAAAATTCTGCGGAGGGTATCTGATTACGGCCGAGAACTGGTTTAAGCAGCTGGAAAAGCAAAAGACCGATATCGACTTTACAGAAGCCTACCGCTATACCAAGAACTGGGGCCTGTATGTCATCGCGTCCCGCTATGCGGATTGCAACGGCGTAACGCTGAGCATGCCGGAGGGAATTCCTGCCGATATTGAGGCCTATGACGACCCGCTCGACGGGCACCCGCTGGGGGACCCTTCCGAGTCCATGCTGTCCGTGGCGCTGGGGCGCATGGGCGGCCAGCCGGTGGCCAAGCCCACCAAGGGCGCGATTGAGCGGCTGGAAGTTCCATTTGAAAAGCCGGGATCCGGCGCTTTACTGCACTGATATGAAAACTGTTCTTATTACCGGAGCCAGTAGCGGAATGGGCTTCGATGCCGCCCAGGCGCTGGCCAAGGCGGGGTACAAGGTATTCGCCGGCGCACGGCGGGTAGAGCGGATGGAGCCGCTGCGGGAGTTTGGCGTTACGCCGCTGGCGCTGGACGTGACATCCGAGGAGTCTATCGACAAGTGTTTGGCGGAGGTTGGCCCCGTGGATGTACTGGTGAACTGCGCCGGCTATGGCTCTTTCGGGCCTATCGAAACCGTTTCACTGGAGGAGGGTCGCCGGCAGATGGAGGTGAACCTCTTCGGACTGGCGGCGCTGTGCAAGAAGGTGCTGCCGGGGATGCGTTCCCGTGGGGAAGGACGGATTATCAATATCTCTTCCGTCTGCGGCAGGGCCTGCCTGTATTTTGGCGGCTGGTACAACGTGTCCAAATATGCCGTAGAGGCGTTTTCCGATGCCCTGCGCATCGAGATGGCGCCGTTTGGGGTGAAGGTGGTGCTCATCGAGCCGGGAGCCACACGGACGGGCTGGGGGGCTATCACGGCCGATCACCTGGAAGCGTGCGCGCGCGGAACGGCATACGAGGAACCGGCCCTGGCAGAGGCAAGGATGGTCCGGAAAACGTTTGCCGGTTCCCTATTCTCCCACCCGTCCGTGGTGACGCGGGCCATTTGCCGGGCCGTGCGGTCCCGCAGGCCCCGTGCCCGCTACGTGGTGGCCGCCGGCTCCTGGACCATGGTGTTCTGGCACGCCGTCCTTCCCACCCGCTGGTGGGACGGGGTGGTGCGCCTGCTGGGCTCCCCCCGCCTGGCCAAACTGGTGACCGGGGAGTAAGCGAGTGGGGGCTGGCGAGGGGCTCTGAACGGGCAAGGTGATCCCCCTCGTTTCCGGCCTTGCCCATCGACACGTATTTTTCTTGCTTTTTTATTTGCGTCTTCCCCTGGAAAAGCGTACTTTTGCCGTGTCAGAAAGAATTGGGTCTAAAATTTTTTTGCGTATGAAAAAGATTTTGGAAGTTCTTTCGTATGGTCCAGGGGACATTCGGTTCAAGACGGATTTTCACCCGCCGCTCAATCCCAACACCCTTCAAGACGTCCTTATTGGGGCTATGCACTCCATGAGCACCCAATTGTGGGGCGGAGACGAGACCTCGGTCCTTGCCATGATTCGCATGCTGGCCGTGGCAGATCTTGCGTTAAGCGTCAATCGGCCGGACATGGTCCGTTTCCTGGACAAGCAGTCCAAGGTGATGGGCCAGGTTTTCAAGGAAGCCACCCAGGAAATGGTGCGCCAGGGGAAGGCGGTCGTCTTCCCTCCCAACGTCCTGCCATCGGCCATAAAAAGCTGACATGCAGCGCATAGCCATTCGAACCTTGCCAGACGGGACCGTCAGTAAGGTTTACCCCTTTCATGTCTGCCTCAGGGGACTTGAAATGGATGTTCTGTGCCGGGACGATGACGACTATGACGCCATGGTCAAAATCATCTGCGTGAGTGCGCGCAGGAACAATCTCATCGTCATTATTTATGGCGTGGTATCCAATCATGCCCATGTTGCCGTGCTGGCAGCAAGGCAGGAACACGTGGACAATTACGCCTGCGACCTTAAAAAAGTCTATGCTATGTGGTTCCACAAGCGCTACGGAGAAAGCCATGTACTGCATGGCGTAGATGTGAAATGCCTGCCGTTGGAAACGGACTGGCATGTGCGGAATGTGCTGGCCTATATCCCCAGGAATGCACTGGACAATGGTTGTCAAGTGCATACGTATCCGTGGTCCGGTTTTCGTGCCATGTTTCATGGCGACAAAGAGACGGGACGGCCGGTAAAACTCATGAGCAAGCGGGAAAGAAGGGCCGTGATGCATACCGGGGATTCCTTGAAAACGGTTTCCTGGATGGTGGACGGAGACGGGCGGCTCATTCCGGGGAGTTTTTGCGACACGCTCTATCTGGAACAGGCCTTTGAACAAGACCAGGCCTTCTTTCTTAAGACAATCGGCAGTTTAAATGCGGCCCAAATGCAGTACATGCTGGAAGAAAAGCCCTATACTTTGGCGCGGGACGAGGAATTCTTCAAACTGGCCCAGGAAACCTGCCTCCGGTGGTTTAACACGCCTATCGCCCAGCTCAGCACGGACATGAAGGTGCGCGTTATCCCGTATCTGTACCGCACCACCAGAACCAGCGTGCCACAATTGGCGCGGGTCATGAGCCTCCCCCGGGAGCAGGTGGCCCGCATCCTGGAAAAGCTCAACGCCGGCAAGGAGACCGCAGGCCGATGAGTGGGGCGGGGGTGGTTGGGCCGGCGGGCAAGGAGCGGAACCTTAACCACTTCCCGCTCCCAAATTTGGGACTTCCGCAAAAAAACACTACCTTTGCACTCCCACATTACGCCTTGGTGGTGGAATGGTAGACACGAGGGACTTAGACACGTTCTTTGAAATAATTATTTGTAAGAGACAACGCTACAAAAAGACAACAGGGATTAACTATTGTGAAGTATGCGGCTTAACAGAATGGCAAGGAAAACCCATTCCGTTAGAGATTCATCACTTAAATGGCAAGAATACGGATAACAGGTTAGAGAATCTTCAACTTCTGTGTCCCAATTGCCATGCCCTTACAAGTAATTATCGAGGAAGAGCACAATTGAGTGCACTCTCTGAAAAGAGAGATGTAGAATGTCGTAAATTCAAGGAAACCATAACGGGTAAGGCCGATGGCAATCTTGAGCCAAGCCTCTGAAAGGAGGAAGGTGCAGAGACTAGACACGACACACCTAAAGAGCCTGGCTCCACGGTGAAGGAATAGTCCAGACCACAAACAGAAATGGTGGCGAAAGCCATAGTGGTACGAAAATCCCTTGGCCCGAAACGGCCGTGCGGGTTCGATTCCCGCCCGAGGCACCCCGATACGCCTTCTAGTACGCTAGAAGGCGTATTTTTCTTTACTTGGTAAACATTTGGTAAACATCCCGCCATTTCTAGAGTAATATTTCTGCTCCAGGCAGCCTGCCTGTTTGCCGCGATTGCGCCTAAAGTGCTACGTCGTGCCGATTTTTTGCAATCGCGGCCGCCAAAACGCCCATTCTGTCCCCAATGTTTGCCGCGATTGCATCCAGAGTGCAATGGGCTGTATTTATTTTGCAATCGCGGCAGGATGAATTTCATTGGGGATGGTTACTTGTTGAATCAATACTGCTTCGTTACGGGTGATGGGAGGAACAGGTATTGAACCACCGGCGTTGGCTGAGACGATCGTGGAACTGCATAGAGAGACGATGCATGCAAGGATGGTAATAAGTTGTTTTGACTTCATGATTTTATGTGTTTTGGTTTCAGCAAAAATCTCAAGCGAAAACCTAACATAAAAAAATAATCCTAACAAACGCATGCGTAATCTATTGAAAGCCAATATATTGAAAAATATTTTCCTAAACGGATAGAAAAATCTTTATCCGAATAAATCCGTGTTCGGTACATAGACAAAGAGGGTGACCGTAGTCATCACTTGGTCACCCACCTCCTTGGTTAAAACAACTTGAAACCCAACGTCAGGAAATAAGTCAACAGGTCTGGAATAATTTCTTTAGTGTAAGGATGAATATACTGTAGGCCAAAACCTAAGTAAATGGCGCTTGCTCCGGGAATATGACCACAGAAACGGAGTTCTAGCTTTGGCGATAAGTAATTCAGTTGTCTTTTGATAATTGTTGACGAGCAAGTTAAAGCTGGCTCTATACTGAAGTAATTATTCACCGGAAAATTATATGATGTACCAGCCCCTAAGGAAAATGTTCCATTGTAGTTCTTTGTGTTGGCTATATTTGTCAAACTTAGTTCTGCGCTTTCAGTTAAGAAGAGTGCAAGATGCTGTCTAAAGCGAACCCCGACCTGTAGTCCGCAGGTATGGATTGAAAAAGAATTCGGTTTGAGATTGCCATTAAGGGGCCCACCCGTAGTAACATTGAATGTCAGGTATAGCCGATCTTTAAAACTGTTTTGTGCAGCTACATTACATACGCATGCAGACAATAAGATAGAGCTAAGAATTATTTTAAGATTCATACTTTGACCTACTGTTTTATACTATCGTTCCAATATAATTTGCACAATTTCTACGCGAATATACAAAAATAACAGGGAAATAAAAACTCGGATATTTTTTTGCAATCGCGAAGCCGCGCTTTTCGAAGAAGCGGTGGGCGGCGTGGTTGTTTTTGCCGGACTCCAGGTAGATGCCGCTGACGCCGCGCTCGCGGAGCCAGGCGATGGCGGTTTGCAGCAGGGCTTCTCCGGCGCCGCAGCCGCGGCACTCCTCCTTTACCAGGACGTCGTAGACCATGCCATAGGGGGCGTCTCCGTCCTCCTCAATATCGGCCACGACAAAACCCACGATTTCTCCCTGGTCCAATATTACGCCGCAATCCAAAAAGCACGCATAACAAAATCATGCGTGCAAGAACGGCCATGTTTTTGCTCTATATCATTATCTTCAAGGTTTTTAATGACTCTTTTTTTGACGGCTGCCTGTTTTCCCTAAATTCCCTGAAATCCTTGTCCTTCCGGATGGCATCAAGGAGTACTTGGGAGACAAAAGAGCTTCTTGTATACCGCTTTCCGCTGTAGAGACACTTCCAGTGAATGTATTCATTTAGGAGTTCGCTATGCTCCTGTGAAATAAAAAGCGTGAGGTTCGCTTTAGCCCCTTTCCTGGGCGATTCCTTGGGGAGAGTGGTGTCATTCTGCTCCTTCCTTGTTATATCCTCATCCTGGAGGAAGTTCCCTTCTTTGTCAGTGTTGTGCCAAACGCCGTCCGGTGTCTGGACCCGGTAGGTGATGTTCCCGTACTTGTCCGGAATCTCAAAAATTTTCATAGTCATTATCTTTTAATAGTTTCTTATCGCTTCCGCTACGTAACAAAGACCGGCTGGCAGTCTATATTTCCTCTCTTGCAAGGACACTCTTCGCGGAGGCATTCAACCAGTTTTCCATTCATTTAATGCAACATTCAAACATTCATTGAGTTTTCCATTCATTTAGTGCAACATTCAAATATTCATTGAGTGGAGCATTCATTGAATGGAGCACAAAGTTAGTAATAAAATTAATCAAATAAAAATGATATTTGAGAAAATATAAGTATCCCATTTTGCCAGAAGATTTGAATAAAATCTAGAAGAAAAAAAGTCTACTTAACGGGGAGTGCAAGGAGTGCAGTTGTGCCACAAATCACAACTGCCCCTCTTCCTTCCGGAAGAACCTTGCGCGCCTCAAGAAGGCGAACCGTTTTTGCTGCCGAGGTTGCAAAAGGTTGTCAAAAATGATGCGAAAAATCTTATCAAAAAAGCATGGTTTCGAGCGGAAAAATATTCGAGAAATATGACAAATCTGAAGATGTAACCAGCGGCGAGTCTTGTTCTCAACTCCGACTTGCTTGCTCCGATTTTGGGAGTTCCACTCCAACTAAATCGATCCCCAAAGTATCTTTTCTCACTTGTTCTAGCGTCTACTTCTCTTATCTACCTACCATGGGAAGAACAGCGATTTCCAGCCGATGTTAAAGTCCCGAGGAAGGGTGGTATTTTTGCTGGCCGGTTATTACTTCTATAGGCTAAAACATTAGTGTCTACTAATGTGAAAAACTAGTAGATTTGCAACCTATTTATTGAAATTCGCCGGTTTTCCTTCTAGACATTGATCCTCCAACTCAGGCCATCGGTATCCACTTGACTCACTATTTTCTGCCCTCTCACGCAGTATTTCGTAAATTTGCAGTCTATAATAAAAATAGGCTCAAGACTGCATGGACAAGAGACAACTCGTAGATGGCTGTAAACGTGGGGCCAACCTTATACAGGATGGCGGTGTTCTCTTATTTTTCCGTTGCTTTCAGCTTAAGTTCTCTTATTTTTCATTATCTTTGCAATTCAAATTAACCGACTATTATCACTATGTTAAAACGTTTTTGTCTGTCTGCTCTTTTAGCAGTGCTTTACGTATCGGCCTTCGCTCAAGAGAATCGTGCTTTTGTTCAAGGATATAGCGGAAATGTAGAGTTCGCAAATATGGTGCTCTTTGGTAAAGATATGTTTGGCTCCAGGTATCAACTAGCAACAACCCATGGATACAATTTTGGGTCGGGCGCTTTTGTCGGAGGTGGAGTAGGTATAATGTATGATACCAGCATCGCCGGTCCGGTCGCCTCGGCGTTTCTGGATGCAAAATACAATTTTTGCGACACCAAAGTCAGTCCTTTCATAGCAGTTCGGAGCGGAGTCCGCTTTTGGAATTTATTCGGGAACTTCGTGAATATTGGTGGCGGCATCGACTTTGGCCGTTTTTCCGCCCGATTGAGTTATGAACTGTCCGGATACACAACCAGCAGGACACTTACGAAAGACAATACCCTGTTTTGTTCATTCGCATTCTGGTTCTAAACCTTCAACGCCGGCTCCCATCGCAGGGGCCGGTTTTTTGTTGCCTCCCTGCTTGTGGGTGGTAAAATTACGACCATCTACCCGCAAAAAACTGATTTATCAGTGATAATCTGTAATCGCAAAATTACAAATTCTTTTAATTCTGGCAACAATCATCCTTTCCTTTTCATCGAAAGTGCCAGCGACTGGCGCCCCTCCGGGGCTTCGCTCCTGCCTCGACCGTCATGCTTCCAACCACAGATTGCAACCACACGACGAAGGTGGGACAAGGAAATCCAACCTTACCCCACCTTCGAAGGTTACTTACTTATAAGATTTTCTCAACCTAAGATTTCGGATAGCCTATTTGGCTAACCGCAATATGAGGTTGGATTTCTTAATTCCATGAAGAGGAGAGAACATCCTCACATTGCAATATCAGGTTGGAAATAGGTATGTATCCTCTCCCCTTGAAACGAAGGTTGTGGTTGGAATCCCCTTGACAAGGGTCGATGAAGGGAGAGGGCGAAGCCGCCTTGACCGCGCACAACGGCATAAGAATAGGGTGCGCCGCAGCACACCCTGTCTTTTGTTGTTATTAAGGCCTTGGATTTGACCGATAAATTCGAATTTACTGGTCTTCTTTTCTCGGGACTTTTGAGCCAATAGTAAAAAACAGACCGTGTAAAACCCCAAGACCAATTATGATGCCAGCAAACAGGAAAAAGTCATTCCAGGTCATTGGCTTGTCGAACAAGAGCATTGCCAGAGGGTAAAAGACTATAGTGGTACCGACATAAATAGCTACCGACTTGATAATGCGAATCTGGTCTTTACTGAGCTTCATACAATTACGATTTATCTACCTACAAATCTACACATAATCTTTCTCTTTCCCAAACAAGAATCCCCGGCCTTAAGTCACCTGATAGCCGGGGTCTTTATGTCGAGAAATTGGAATTTATTTGCTTGAATCTTTTTTCTTGAAAAGGGACAATATCTTCTCTTTGGAGAAAACACCCTTTTGATAAAAATGCCACCATCCTTCGTAGACAAAGCCGAATAGCACGCCATTAATCAGGTATTTCCAGATAATATCAATTTTATCGAAGATGGCATCGAATGCTATTGTGATTCCGATGAATACAAGTGCAGTAATGATTGATTTCAGGAAGTACTCTTTCATCTCAAATTCGAATTTACCAGTTGAAGAATCTGCCTACGTGGACATAAAGTAACCAGGCAGCAACGAGCAGGGCGAACTTAAAATGGCTTCGTCTGAGGGCTTTCAAGTCCTCGGGTGATATGCTTTCGTCATTTTTATGCTCACGATAATCTAAGATAATCGCAATTGTGGCTACAAGAATGACGATGATAAGAAAAACGTTAACGATTATTTCCCAGGTTGCCATAGTATCTATTCCATTAAATTCGAATTTAGTCCTCGTCCTTGCTCTTATCCCTGTTTACTGGATTAAAAAAAAGATTGTAAAGGCTAACGATGCACAAGCTTAACGCCCAAGTCATTTGGGCCCATTTTGAATCGGTTATCAAATATATCACCCCTAAGATTACCATTAAAGAGGTAAAGATGTAGCCAATAATTCTCTTCCAATTCTTCATAAGCAAAATCTCGATTTATCTAACTCTCAAAGTTAATCATTATTCTTCATTCTTCAGACCCTATAGAACCAGATAGATCTTTCGGTCGCATTTGGTCACTTTTTTCTTTCAGACCAAAGAACCAAAGAGACCGATAAACAGGAATTTTACTTGCCTGATTGCTTCAATTTTTTAATGGAAACAATCAGATAATATACCCAAATAGCCAAATTGACAACAAAAATAACGAGACCAATGATTTCTTTCCCTGCAATGCTGCCATCATTGGCCACCTGAATACAATCGTTTATTAGCAATAACAAACTTCCTGCGACTAATATCGCAGAGAGGATTACAGGAAGATTTTGTTCCCAGCGTGCCATAGAATTTCGATTTACAGGTGCGAATCTACTAAAATCCAAAGACATGACAAAGAAAACGCCCCGGCTGTGAGGCCAGGGCGCGGATGAAGGATGGACTGAAGTCCAGGGCTACGGCTCGCCGACTGCGGCTGCGGTGTGAATCTCTATCCCAGGTATAAAGGATAACTCCGAAAACCGAATTTTACTCCTTGCTTAGAGGGCGAGTTGGAAATACTTTTCCAGAGTCACTTCCGCTGGAGTTATCTTGAAATTCGCCTGCCAGGTTTGTACACCCTTTGCAACGTTAGCCTCCACCGTCTCTTTTACTTCCTCATAGTTTGTACTGCGTGTGATAACCTGGAAACCGGGGTTGTCATAAATAAAGCACGTCAAAAAGATGGCCTTCTCACTACGATTTAAACTTTTGCCCAATTCAGACATATGGCGGGCCATGCGGCCCGTGGAGGAGAACGGTGCCACCTTTTTGCGCTTTACATATTCCGGGATGTCTAATTGCAGGTTAATAAGCGGAGTTTTCACCTCAAGATAGGTGTCTTCAACCTTGAAATCCAATTTAGAATCTCCCAGAAAAACTTCCCGCCGTACGGAAGTTGGGTATCCAACAATATCGGAGAATCCACCATTGCGAAGAAAATGCTCCACATAGCGGTTTGCCGCATTCTCATTAATCCCTATCCACG
>ONII01000005.1 GCA_900317845.1 uncultured Bacteroidales bacterium | reverse complement strand
GGTGGCAAAGAGTTGTTTTTCTATTGCCGGGTCCAGTTTGTACGTTTTGTGTTTCATAGATGACAGGTTTAAAAATGGTCATCTGCAAAAATATACAAACAAGGGGGACATGGCAGGTAGAAACGTGAATATTTTCGGGAATTATTCTACCGATTATAGTGAAACAAACAAAATTTTTCTGTGAGGTGGCTGCTAAACGCCTGATTCTCAGTGAAATGCTAATAATCCTCGTTCAGATTTTGAACGAGGATTGTGTTGTAAGTTGCTGTTGGTCAGTATTTTAGCCGTCACGGTGTCCTGGCCGTCTACACGGCAAAAGCCTGTGTGATCCCAAGTGGGGGAAGGAGGTAGGTGCGAGTGGGCAAGGTGGGAGCCACCGAAGGTCCATCCGCTGGACACTCAGCGGCACTTTGAGGGCCCGGGATGATGGTTTTATCAGAAAAATTTTGTATATTGCGTTGCTAAATATACACTGAAGCGTGTTGTCTGTGAGAAAAATAGCGGCACTACTCCTGCTCGTGGCCGGTCTCACGGGGTGTCAGAAAGACGCCTCGAAGGAACAAGCGCCTGAGCAGCAGGCTCTTACCGTGCTCTTTGCCCCCGGTTCCGGCTTCAGCGGCGCCGGGTACGACGACACCATCCTGAGCGCCGTGATGGAAAGCGCGGCGACAAGCCGGCAGTTCACCTTCCACCTGAATCGGCCACAAACCGCTGCCCAGGCAGCCACCCTGGCGCAACAGTGGCAGGCGGCAGCGGGGGAGAATGATGCCCTCCTGCTGTGCGGCTACCGCTATGAGGACCTGGCCCGGAGCCTGGCGCCCGGAAAGGGCCGCGTGCTGCTGCTGGACAGCAATCAGACCCTGGAAAACGGGATCGCCACCCTGCAACTCAAGCGCTATGGCGGCGCCTTCCTGGCCGGTGCGCTCAGTTACCCCTTCAATATGCTGCTTACCAAGGCCTTGAACGGGGACCGCATGCTGGACGCAGTGGCCTCCGGCATAGAAGACGGCTATTTGGCCGCCGGTGGCGCGGAATGCGTACAGCTGGTGCTCAGCGACACCTATGCCGGGATGAACATGCCGGACCAGCTTTTCAGTGCCCTCTATGAAGGCTTTGCAACGCGGCAGTTTGGGGAAAAAGAGGCGTTTTCCCCAGAAAATACCTGCCTGGTACCCGTATGCGGCGCATCCCGGGCGGGGGCCTATTCCTTCTCCCGCAATATGTTCACCGTGGCGCTGGGCATCGGAGAAGATTGCAGCCATTACTCGGAGATGCTGCCCTATTCCCTCATCTATGACCTGGGGAGCATCGTCAAGGAGTATATCGGCCTATGGCTAAAAGGGGAGCGCTGGCCCGCCCATGCCGATTTCGGCCTTGCTACCGGCCATGTGCGCATCCTTTATAACGAGCACTTCTTCGAGGAGAAGACAGGGATGGTCTATAACTACAAGCTGCTGCTGGACGACTATAAGAAACTGGAGGCGCAGTATAGTGAAACCGCGTTAGAAAAGGAGGGAACCCATGCGTATTGAGAAGCTTATCGTCTTGGTCTGTGTCCTGTTCCTGAGTGCCTGCGGCGGGAAAGATGTTCCCGTGCCCGGCGCCCATACCCAGGCCTATAAAGTGGCGGTTGTCATGCCCCGGAGCCTCTGGGAGAGCGAAAAACCGGTGGTGCAGCAGGCCCTTGCCAACGTGGCCAAGGCCCAGGAGGGCCTGACGGAGCGCGTAACCCTGGATCTGGAATGGATAGACGAAGACGCCGCCAACCTGGCGGCGGAGGCGTATCGTATCACGCACGACGACAGCTATGCCGCCATCATCGGCCCTAAATACAGCCGCGACGCCCGTCTGGTGGCCCGCGAGAGCCTGGCCTACCGCATCCCCGTCATCATGCCCAGCGTGACATCGGCAGAGGTTCAACGTGTCTATGCCGGCAGCAACAAAACCTCCCCGAATGTTTTCTTCCTTTCAGAGAGCGACCTTGCCCAAACGCAGGCCCTCTTGAGTGTGATGTCCCGCCAGATGTGGGTGAGCCGCATCCTGCTGGTCTCCAGGGACGGAGACACCGACGACTATGCCGCTTCGTTCACCTCTTACCTCTCCTATTTTGCCACGGAACTGGGCTTTTCCAAGGTGCAGCGCTATCCTTTCTCGGACAAGGAAAGCCTGCGGACGCAAATAAAGGATATTTACGCAAAGGCCAGCATGACCAACTTTGTGTCGGGCCTTTTGTTCGTGCCGTCCTACCCGGAAGACCTCCTTTGGCTGGACCAGATTCTTTCGGAAGAGAAGATTCCCCAGGACGATGGCCCCAACAACGGGCACCTGCTCCCGCGCATCTACTGCCCGGATTTAGCCTGCAGCCTCACGCTCGAGGGCAAACTCCAACACAAATATGAGGGGATGGCGCTCTCCGGCAGTCCGGAAAGCGGCTTCCCGGCCGCCAGAAAGGCCTTCTGCGGAGAGGAACTCCAGAGCGGCTATGCCCAGCTCTTTGACAGCGTCACCCTCCTGTGCCTGGCCCTTGCCCACAAGCAAACCGCCGGGCTGCAAACCCTCCGGGAAGCCATTGTGGCCGTGATGGACGCCTGCGACGGGGAAGGAAACAAGCTGGGCTGGACGGCAGAAGGCCTCGCAGAGGGCTTCCGGGGCATCCGCTCCGGCCGCATCCCCAGTATGGCGGGCGCCTCCGGCAGCTGGGTCTTCGACCGGGAAACCCATATTAGCCAGCTGGGAACCTGGTACGGCTATTGGCGCTACACCGACGGGGCGTTCCACCTGCTGGATTATTACACCCGTGACGACCACGCCGGCAAAGCCTCCATGGACCAGCTGTGGAACTGGCAGTCCAACCGCGGCTGGGAACAGCCCATCGGCGACAAAGGCGTCATCTATGAGCCCCTCCAGGACCGCTATGCCGTGGTGATGGCCACCTCCACGGGCTTTACCAATTACCGCCATCAGGCCGATGCCCTGGACATGTACCGCCTGCTCAAAAACGCCGGCTACAGCGACGACCATATCGTCCTTATCACGGAGGACGACATTGCCGATAACGCCGACAACCCGCATCCAGGCGTCGTGCACGTGACCCCCGACGGCGAAAACCTGCACAAGGGGATCGTCAATGACTACAAGATGAGTGCGCTCACGCCTGAGGACCTTGGACATATCCTCTCCGGCACCGTCACGGAGCGCACGCCCCAGGTGGTTCACGGCAGCAAAAATACCAACGTCCTTTTCTTCTGGAGCGGGCATGGCAAATACGACGGCATGATTAAATGGAGTAGCGGAGATATCACGGCGCAACAAATCCACCAGGCCCTTCAGGGCGCACAGGATAACTTCCGTAAGCTCCTTTTTGTCATGGAAACCTGCTACAGCGGATCCGTGGGGGAGAACCTCCCCGGCATTCCCGGCCTCCTGATGCTGACAGCCGCCGCCCCCGGCGAAAAATCCCACGCAGACGTCCTGGAAGGTAACATTTACCTCTCCAACGCCTTCACCCGCGTGTTCTGCGACCAGGTGGAGAAGAATCCGGACATTACCCTATACGACCTTTACACGGCACTGGCCCGGCACACCACCGCCTCCCACGCCATGATGTACAACGCAGAGTGGTACGGCAGTGTGTACGAGAATACCGTTGCGGAATATTTTAAACTTAAAATGAAATAGCAAATGAGAAAAACTTTCCCTGTCCTTGCTTTGGGCGTTGCCGTCATGGCGGTGCTGTGCTGCAGCCCCAAAAACGTTGAGCCCACGCACGTGCCCGGCGAATACAGCCACACGCTGGCCGTTATTAACGAAGACTACTCGGAACTGCTGGTGCTGAACGAACTTTCCTCGCCGGTAACGGTGACAAAGTCGGAGAATCTGCCTTATTGGCTGGCCGTTGCAGCCCAGGAGGGCCTGAACCAAAACAACCACCCCGTCCTTAAGCTCACGGTGAAAAAGGATGCCAGCCTGGAGGAGGACCGCGAGATTGAAGGCCGCGTCACCCTCTCGACGGGAGACGTGATTCATCTTAAGGTAAAGCAGGGCGCAGATCTTCCCACCGGTGCTAATGCCGATAACATCCTAACCTCCATGAACACGGAGTTCGAGGCTGACTGGGCCAGCTGCAGGAGCATCTCGCTGGTTTCTACTGCTATAGACGTGAATGGCCGTACACAGGTGACCACAAAGGAGGTGGCCCTTCCCTGGGCCACGGGCGTCCTCACGGAGGAGTGGCTGCCGGAATATGAGGCAGAGAACATGGCTGCGTTCAAGGACAACTGGGAGCTGGTGTTCAACCTCACCGGTATCCCGTCCCGCCCCCATTACAACTACTTTGGCATGTACAACAAGTATACCGGCAAGCTGCGCATCTTCTACTACATGGACGACGAACACATGCCGCCTTCCGGCGCCAACGACCACATGTGGTCCCTGTATTTTTCCGATGCCCTGGCGGAATACCCCGTGTTCCAGTATGGTGTTCCTTACAAAGTGAACGTGAATAATACGTACAAGCAGGTGGTGGGTTCCCCCAACATCCAGTACATGACCAGCGCCACCACCAGCCAGATGAGCCGAAACTACAAGGTAACGCCCCGTGTGGGCTGGTGGGCCTTCGATATAGACCTCTCCCAGGTGCGTCCCAAGCCCATGCTTTCCCAGAGCGGTTATATTACGCCAAGCCTGCAACTCTTCAACCAGGACAACGTCTTCCTGAATTCCATTGCCAAGGGAAATATCGAGGGTACGATCAGTGGAAATATCAACCTGACAGCACTCCTGCCGGCGGCGGTGAACAAATGGGGTCTTGCCTTTGACGATCTTTTCTCAATCTTTAGTTCTGGTTTGAGCAGTGCCGGTCTTGCCAATGCGCTGATAGGTAAAGTTGAACCTGGATATGGGGCTGGTGCCACGTGTCAGGCTATAGGTATGGGCGTCTTTAACACGGCTGGGATTATTTCCAGGCAGGCAAACCCCGGTAAACCCGACGATAAGAGTAACTTGGGTAAAATTGACATGGAGGCCAAACTGGCGCTGAATGCCGAGATTCAGACGCAGGGCACCATTGGCGGAGAGCGTTCCACCAATGTTTCCTCCCCAAAAATCCCCTGGGATTATATCAAGACGGGCGGCCACCTGGGGACGGGCGTCTGGAACATTGAGAACCATCCCGTTGTATATGTGCTGGGAGATGCCTTCTGGAGCGGCGGTGTCAGGAATTTCATGGCGTATGAGAAGGGAGAAGAAAAGGATGCGTCCGGTAAAGTCATCCGCAGTTACTATAAGACGGTCATTGACCCTCAAACAATCGACATGCGTCTAATCTCCTTCCTGGATCCCACTTCCGTGGGAAACCTTTTGCTCAACCAGGACGTTTTCGGCGCTACCGAATCCATACAGGTGAACCAGACCTACGGTATTTACCCCGGTGCAAGAATCGGTTACACCAAAGGCTTCCGGGAAGGCCTGGGCTTGTCGGCACAGACCACCCCCATTTCCAGCGTGATGGCGCCGCAAAAGGACTTTGCCCTTATTCCAAAGCCCGTGGATGACGATTTGTTCAAGTATGAGGTGCCGGAAGATATGGCCAGTATCCTGGCTCCTCGCCTGAGTCAGCAGGCCGATGCCTCAAATGCCGATGTCGCTCATCAGTACTTTGGCCTGTCCATGTTCTATTTCAAGGTGAATCCGGCCATTACGGAAGTGGACAAGGTGCAGTATGTGGCGGACCCGCAGGTGAAAGTGCCCTTCGTAACAAAAGCCCAGCTGGACAAGGACGGAAAGGAAGTGAAAGTTAATGGAAAGACGGTATATGATTATTTCCTCTACGATCCGGATTATGTGGATTGGGTGGTTACTGTGTCGGTAAGGATAGAGCAGGGTGAGTATATTTACCTGCTGGACCGCCAGTATATCCCGGAGGTGCGGTTTATCTCGTTCCGGGACATGCCCGCCCTTCTGGACCAGATGCGCGCGCGGAGGGGCAATCGTGCCAACAATGTGGAGTACCTATCTGTTGATGCGTCCATCGACCGCATCCAGCGGTATTATCACGCTATTGTGCAATAGAACAATTAAACTTAGAACGACATGAAAAAATTTGCATGGATTTTCTGTGCTGCCGCCCTGGCGCTGGTAGCTTGTAACAAGAATAACACGGAGAATACATCAGGGGACGCAGGTAAACTGAGCGATCTGGAGTATTTTCAGGACCGCTTGGTAACGCTGGACCAGAATGGCAACATAAGGGGCTATAATGTGGGGCAAAACCTCAACGAGGCAGATCCTTCGGAGATTACCGTGCCCGTGGATACGTATGAGCAGGCACGGGACTTGTTTTTGAAGTGGCTTCCCTCAGGTGCCAAGCCTGCCGTGAGCGGAAAAACCTACACCTGGGAGATGACAGACCAGGAGAATAAGTCCGAGGGAAAAGTGATTTTTGCCGAAAGCACTGCTCCCGGTACCATTGCTACCATCAGCATCAACGCTTCGGGCGCCAAGGCTCGTTCGGTGAAATTCATTCCCTTCAGTGCCTGGCCGGAGAATGCATCGGGCGTGGAAGACTACCTTGCCGTGAATTATTATGTAGGCGCTACCATTCAGGTTAATGAGAACAAGGGTGCCGGAACGGGAGAATATGTGGTCATCAAGGAGTGGACGCCGCAGGAACCGGGGCTTATGATTCAGATCGATCCGAATCGAAACGAGAATAACCAGTATCAGTCATTGAATAATTCCGACGCATCCAGTATCAGTACCACGCAGCGTGTCCGCGAGGTCCTGCATGATGGAAATAATTACACGTATTTTGTCAATGTGTATGGCAAGTCTAAAAACTGGCCCAGTCTGGATAACCCGTATATAACCAGCAAGGTAAAAACGGTCTGGGCCTTTGGCAGTGATAAATACTATTGCGTCAATCTTGAAAACGGCAAGGAGACTACCATAACCAAAAGGGATGGAAAACACCATTACAGGGTGCTCATTTACTGGTTCACCGCCGCTGGTGATCAAGTTGTTATCTGGTAACAGGTTTATGACTTTCAAGGAGGAATATATGGCTCCGGAGGTCGTTTCGCTGGAGCTCTTTCCGGAGCTCCCCCTTGCTTACAGTGGCAATGGGGAAACGGAAGACATAGACGCCCAAAGCAATTGGGAAGGAGGCTGGTCATGAGCGTACGCAGGATTTATTGGTGCGCCGCTGCGCTGCTGGTCGTTGCCTGTGCCAAGGCTCCGGTCCAGGAATTGTTCCGTCCGCTGGTTCTCACCGCATCGGTGGAAGGGGACGCGGTACCAAAAACCACACTGGGGGCCGATTTTAAAACCGTCCGCTGGAGTGCCGATGACGCCATTGCGGTATTCTCCGGCGGTAACAAGTACACCTCCTCCAGCACGGAGATTCAGGGCGGGCCAGACAGCCAAACGGCCAAATTCACGTTCGGCACGCTGGATGCCGGAGCATCGGTAAGCTATGCCGTGTATCCGGCATCGGCGGCAGAAAGCACAGGCTCAACTACCGTTACGGTCACCGTCCCCACCATCCAGGCTGCTACGGCAGGTAGTTTTGCCCCGGGGGCGGCCGTTGCTGTCTCAAAAGTATCGGCCTCTACTGTTTTTCGGAATGTCTGCGGTTTTCTGGCATTCACCATCAAGGCCAGCGACGTAAGAGACATCCGCATCTATGCCAATGAACCCATGACTGGAACGGCAGAGGTGAACTGGAAGAATGACGGGAACATTACCGTTAACAGCTTCAAAACTTTTGCTTATACGGGCGTGGAGCTTACCGGAACGTTCACCAGCGGCGTCACCTACTATGCGGCTGTATTCCCGAATACCTATCACGGCCTTACCTTTAAGCTTACCCACAGCGACGGGTTCGTGTCCACTTATACCAGTGCCAATGAGCTTGTCGTCGCGCGTAAGAGCAACCAGATGATATCGCCGGCGGGGGGCTTTGTCCTGCGTTCGGTTACCAGTGGTTGGTTTGAGAAGGATCCTGCGTTTATCGGCAATGATGATCCCGTAATTATTGTGGGAAAGAGCGGTGGCAATTACATGCTCATTAAGAATACCGATACCGGGGAGTACCACGCTCCCGATGCCGCTGAGACCACTGTTTCGGGGTCTCAGGTGACCGACGATGATGTAGCGGAGGACTACCAGTGGAAACGTCATTATGCTTCGGACGGGGTGTATACGCTGTTTCCTGTGAACACTACGAAGCGTCGCATGTACTGTTCCACCACATCTGCATCTGGCAACCAGAATTGCATGAATGTAGGGGCGGTGCCTTCCGGCGATGTATACCGGTCTCTCTTTTCCTGGGATGCCGCGGGACATATCTTCACCGCCGAAGGAGACAAAAAACGCTATTTGAGCTGCGTAAATAATGCCTGGTACGGGGAAACCTACCCCAACTCGGGCGCTTTCCCCGCCGCCGTCTTCTCCTTTTACGTTCACGTGCCTTAGAGCTGCCCTGTTATTTTGATTTCAGTTCGAAACTATGTTCAAACGCCTCTTTTTCTGGCCCTGGAGTGGGCCTCCGTGCACGAATAATGTCATCCTGCGTAAAAAAATGGGACCCAAATTTCATTCTGCGTAAAATTCTGCCCGGTACCCCTTCCGGGCAGATTTTTTCTTTTCTATATTTGCCCCGGTTAGTATAAACGTCCATATAGGTGGAATAGGATTAAACCCGAAAAACTTCACAAGCAAGGAGAGTGCCCCGCATGGGTCGCTCTCCTTTGTCGTTTTGCCCCCGGGAAAATTTTTTGTATATTTGCAAGTTGGATGAAACGTTTTACCCTCATACTGTTAGCCGCACTGGTGGCGCTTCCGCTTGGGGCCCAGAAGACAAAGCCCAAGCAGGACATGATTGTGTTTACCCCGCAGTGGACGGCCCAGGCGCAGTTCGCCGGCTATTACGTGGCGCAGGAACTGGGCTTCTATGAGGAAGAAGGCCTCAAAGTTTCCATTACGCACCCCAATGCCACCCAAAGCGCAGAAAACCGTGTGCGCTCCAACCTGAGCCAGGTCACTACGCTGCAGCTGGCTCAGGCCGTTCAGTTTGCGGCCAATGGTCTGCCCATGGTGAATATTCTGCAAACTTCCATGAACAATGGCATGGTGGTCATTTCCCGTCGGGGAAAAAACCCTATGCAGCAGCAGGGGGGCAAGGTGGGCATTTGGGCCGGCGGATTCACGCAGCTGCTGGAGAGCGTTGCGCAGCAGGCACAGCTCAATTTTGAGTGGATTCGTGCCGCCAGCATGGTAAACCTGTACATCGCCGGTGCCGTAGATGCCATTGTGGCCATGTCCTACAATGAGTTTTTCCAGATACGGCAGGCCGGGTTCAATGTCCCGGAAAGCTGTGTGTACCGTTTGTCGGGCCATGGCTATAACATCCAGGAAGACGGCCTGTACGTGTCCCTGGACTACTACGAGAAGCACAAAGAGCAGGCGCTGAAGTTCGCGCGTGCCAGTCGTCGCGGCTGGGACTATACCGCCGCCCATCCGGAGGAGGCTCTGGACATTGTGATGCGCTATGTGGTAAAGAACCACATCGCCACCAACCGTATCCTGCAGCACTTGATGCTGGAGGAAATCCTGTCCCTGCAACTGGACCCGGACACCCATGAGCGGGAATATCGCATCCGCGAAGATATGTTGCAGCAGGCCAATGAGATTATGATGCAAGGCGGCCTTATTCAACGCTACGTAACGCTGGAGGAGCTAATCCGATGAAACTGAAAGAAATACGGAACTCCCTGTCCACCCGTCTAAGCCTGTGGATTGTGTTTTTTGCAGCGGCTATCTTTGTGGCCGCGCTGGGCTATGTGACCGTGGTTGCACGTCGCGCCGTGCGCCGGGAGGCCATCCAGGGCGCCAAGCGCGTGCTGGACAATACGGTTATTCGCGTTAACGGCATCCTGGAAGACGTAGAACTGGTAGCGGACAACCTGGAAGGCCGCATCTACCAGAACCTGGACAAGCCGGATGTCATGTTCGACCTCTCCCGCGAGGTGGTTCTCACCAATTCTTTCCTGAACGGCTGTTCCATTTCCTTCGAACCCTATTATTTCCCGGAAAAGGGCCGTTATTTCTCGGCCTATTCCAACAACAACGGAAAATCCGTCTACACCCAGCAGGAAGGCCAGGACAGCTACCAGTATTTTTATCTGGACTGGTATCTGTTGCCCAAACTCATGGGCCAGCCTTGCTGGACAGAGCCCTATACAGACCAGGAGGAGTTCGACGACAGCACCATGGATTCCAAGATGATGGTGTCCTACTGCAAGCCGCTCATCGGCAACGACGGCAGTTTTGTGGGTACGCTCACCCTGGACATCTCGTTGGCGTGGCTCTCGGAGACCATATCGGCAGTAAAACCGTACCCGCATTCCTATAGCATCCTGGTGGGCCGCGGCGGCACATTTTTGGTGCACCCGGATCCCCAGAAACTTTTCTATCAGAGCATCTTCACCGAGGATTTGGTGAGCCCCAATCCGGGCATTCGCAAACTGGGAGAGGACATGCAGGAGTGGAAAGAGGGCATGCAGGAGCTGGTTTTTGGCGAGGACGACAGCTATGTCTTCTACAAGCCCATGATGACCACCGGCTGGAGCGTTGCCATCGTGTGCCCGGAAAGCGATATCTTTGGCGGGTTCCATCGTCTCCAGAATATCGTCCTTACCATTGTGCTGGTGGGATTGCTGCTCATGTATTTGGTATTCTTCCGAATTATCCGTAAACAGCTGCAGCCTCTCCGTGCCTTGGCTGTACAGGCCGAAACCATCGCCTCCGGTAACTTTGATACGGCGCTTCCCCAGATTAAGCGCAACGACGAAGTAGGCGTCCTGAGCCGCTCGTTCTCGGAAATGCAGACTTCCCTGGTCACATATATTGACGAGCTCACCACCACCACGGCCAAAAAGGAGCGTATAGAAGGAGAACTCCACATTGCCCGTTCCATCCAGATGGATATGGTGCCGCGGGTATTCCCGCCTTTCCCGGAGCGCAAAGACGTTGACCTATATGCGTTTATGTCTCCTGCAAAGGAGGTTGGGGGAGACCTGTACGACTACTTCATCCGCGACGAACAACTGTACTTCTGCGTGGGCGACGTGAGCGGAAAAGGCATCCCGGCCAGTTTGTTCATGGCCGTGGCCTGCAACCTGTTCCGCGTCTTGTCCTGGCAGGGGAACCCGCCGGCGGAGGTAGCCCGTCAAATCAACAACGAGATGTCCCAGCACAACGAGCAACTCATGTTCGTGACGCTGTTCATTGGCTGCCTGGACCTCAAGACCGGCCGGCTGGACTTCTGCAACTGCGGCCACAACCCGCCCGTGCTGTTTACGCCGGAACCGCATTTCATGACCTGCGAGCCCAATACGCCCATCGGCATTATGCCGGGCTACGCCTTTGAAGGCCAGACCATGGAAAACATGCGCGGCGTCCGCATTTTCCTGTACACGGACGGCCTGAACGAGGCCGAGAACGTCTCGCATGAGGAATTCGGCAACGAGCGCATGATGAACGCCCTGGCCAGCCTCCCTCATTCGGAAAGTGCACAGGGCGTTGTGGAAAAGGTGCACGCCGCAGTGGCGTCGCATGTGGGCATCGCAGAGGCCAGCGACGACCTCACCATGCTCTGTATCAAACTCGCTTAGGCCAGGCCGCCGTTCAGGGCGTAGTCGGCCTTAACTTCCTCATAGAAAGCCGCTTTGGCGCAGTGGTAGTAGGGGTCCAGCCACAGGAAGCCAATACCGGCGGTGAGGATGCACAGGAAGAACCACCCGATGAAACTGAGCTGCAGCCAGAACAGGTCGAACTTGTGGCCGCGCATCATGAAGCGGCTGCGGTCGATGGCCTCGTTTGCGCTGAGCTCCGGATTCTCCTCCAGAATGTATTCGGTCATGGCGTAGGAATAGACTTTGACGATGCCCGGAATGATGAACAGGAAGGTCCAGAGGGCAATAAAAATGCTCTTGAGCAACTGGCCCCATACCTTGTGCCAGTAATTGGAGAAGCCAATGTGCACGGTGTTGTACAGAAGCTTGTTTTCCTTAGCTGCCACCAGGCGGCGGAAGGCGTTGGCATAGCCCAGGGCGAAGGGGGCGAGAATGAAAATTTGGAACAGGGTGGCGCCTCCCGATGTGCCGTTGGCGCGGCGCTGCATGGAAAGGAACTCCGGGCTCTGGATGACGGATGCCATCTGGGAGATGCTGCGCGTGCCCGAGATGTTTTCCTGGGCATATTGCTGCATTTTTACACTGCTGTATGCCGTGGGCCCGGCAAAGGCACCGGCCAGGAGGACATACAGGAGGGCAAGGACAACGGCTTTCCCCCAGTTTCCGCGGAGAGCCTCCAGGGCTTCATTTTTGAAAAAATGGTTCGTTTTCATACGCAAATACTTGTAATCTATTGACAAATTTACGCATTTTTTAGATATTTGTACAACAAATATTATTTAGCTATGCTTTGGATTATCATTGCCGTTGTCGCAGTACTGGTACTGTGGGTCATTTCTGTTCAGAACAAGCTTGTTAAAAGCGACGAATTCTGCAACAATGCCTTAAAGCAAATCAATGTGCAGCAAATCAGCCGCTTCGACGCCCTGCAGGCGCTCATCAAGCTCACCCGGGAGTATGCCTCCTATGAGGCAGAGACCCTCCAGAAGATTGTGGACGCCCGTAAAATCACTTCTTCGGCCGCTCCCACCGCTGCCCAGATCAATGCCAACGAGGAGGCCCTGAAGGAGATTAGCGCCAAACTCATCGCCGTGGCAGAGGCCTATCCGGACCTCAAGGCCAACCAGAACTACCAGCAAACCATGCAGAGCATCGAGAAGTATGAGGAGAACGTCCGTCTGTCCCGTATGACCTACAACGACACCGTCACCCGCTTCAACCAGCAGGTGCGTTCCTTCCCGGCTTCCGCCGTTGCCGGCATACTGGGCTTTGCCAAGCGGGATTATCTGGCCGATGACGTTTCCAAGAAAGACTATCCTACCATCTAACCTATGAGGCGCTTTTTAGCCTTTTTAGCGGCCGCTGTCCTGGGATTCGGGGCGGCGGCGCAAAGCGTTGACTGCATCCGCGACGTAGACATTCGCGTGGAGGTACAACAGGACGGTTCTGCCTGGATTACCCAGCAGTGGGACGTGAAAGTGAACAGCTCCGGAACGGAGTGGTACATGCCTGTAAGTAACCTGGGCGCCATGACGGTGAGCGGGTTGCAGGTGTCGGAAAACGGCACGCCGTACCAGGCGCTGGGGGAGGACTGGGACATTGACCGCTCCCGCAGCTGGAAAGAGGGAAAGTGCGGTATCGTCCCCAAGAAGAACGGCGTAGAGCTTTGCTGGGGCTTGGGTGCTACCGGCTGGCACCAGTGGACCGCGAAGTTTTACGTGACCGGGCTGGTCCAGGCCTATGACGATGCAGACGCCTTCAACTTCATGTTCGTGAACCGCGGCATGTCGCCGGCTCCGGAGCATGTGCGGGTGACCATCGTCCCGGCTTTCGAGTGCCCAACATGGACCATCGACAATACGCGCGTATGGGGCTTCGGCTTTTATGGCGATATCAACGTAGTGGATGGCACGGTGGTGGAAGAATCGTCCGAGAGCCTTTCTTCCTCCAGCGCCGTGATTGGCCTGGTGAAGTTCGAAAAGGGGATGTTCCAGCCTGCCGTGGAGGCCGGCGGCCCGTTCCAGGACCTGCTGGACCGCGCCCTGGACGGCAGTTCCTATGGGGAAGATGACAGCATGCCCATCTGGGTCGGCATCCTGATAGCCCTGGTTCTCATCTTTACCTTCGGTTATCTCGTGTACATGCTGGTGGCGATGATCCTGGGTTACAAATGGAAGAGGAAGCTCTTCGGCAAAAGCAAGATTGACGGCTGGTACCGTGACATCCCGCTGGAGGGGAATCTCCTGGCGGCGGAATACGTGCTGGCAAAAGGTCATCGCTTTGTCTTTACCGCCCCGGCGCAGAACATCATCGGTGCGCTTTTCCTCCGTTGGATCATGAACGGAGACCTGCTGGTCCAGCCGGATCCCAGGAACAACAAGCGGGTGAACCTGCTGTTCAAGAGCGTTACTGTTTCGGCCGATGACGTGGAACAGGACCTGTATGACTGGGCGCGCAGTGCCGCCGGCGACAACCTTCTGCTGGAAAAGAACGAGTTCGAGAGATGGAGCAGGAAAAACGCAGCCAAAATGGCCGCCTGGCCGGACCGTGCTGTAGTCAGGGGTAAAACCTGGTTCAGTAAGAAGGGATACTTTATCAAGGACGATGTGTGCAAGCCGCAGGGAGCCGTGGAGGCCTGTCACGTCATTGAGTTCCAGAATTTTCTGAAGGACTTCACCCTGAGCGACCAGCGCGGGGCGGAGGAAGTCAAGCTGTGGAAAGAGTACCTGGTGTATGCCCAGCTCTACGGCATTGCCGACAAGGTGGCAACGCAGTTCAAGAAGCTGTATCCCTCGGAGTTTGCCATGGTGGCGCAGTCTTCCGGCATGGATGTGAGCACCATGATATACACCATGAACTGGACCAACAGCATGAGCACCCGCGCCTTCAATAGCGCAGCGGCGCGCACCGGCAGCATCTCCGGCACGGGCGGCCACACCTCCTTCGGCGGCGGTGGCGGCTTCTCCGGCGGCGGCTTCGGCGGCGGCGCCCGCTAGTTTCGTGTCAATAAAAAAGACCGGCTCACGAAGAGTCGGTCTTTTTTTGTACGGATGAAGGATTAGTTGGCCGGATTTGCGGTAAGGCCGTCTTCTTTATCGTTCTCAATCTTGTACTCATATTTGTAGGAGCGCAGGATGCGCGATACAAAACTATCGACAGCTTCCCCGTCCTTTTCGATAGCCAAGGCAGCCATGTTGAGTTCTGCGCCGGCACCATGTTGCTCAGTAACATTTCCGCTTTCGTCCTTAACCTCATCAACGGACGAACTGCCATACGTATTGTCAATCTGCTTGCCGCTGGCGTCAAAATTCTTAATGACCACGCGGATAGCGCGGTTGGTGTTCATTACTACGTATTTAATTGAACGGCTGCCGCTCTCCTTGGTTGCAGTCTCATACTCAACGTCCTTCTTAGGCGTGCAGATGACCTCATAGGTAACATTATCGGCGGCGGTGAAAGTGAGGGTTTTCTCCCAATGGCTGCGGGTGTTCGCTGCAGGAGCGGTAAGCGTAGCGGTTTCCGTTTTGCCGCCGGCGGTGTATTTTACCTGAAAGTCCGCATACTTGAAATAGTCTGCGTTGTACTCGGCAATCAGGGTCATCTCCACTTTGGTGCTCTTGGAGCTGGTGTCGCCACCGCCTTCGGTGTTGGGTTTGTTGCAGGAAGCCATCGTGGCCATTGCCAGCACGCAGGCAAAAACATAAAAGAATTTTTTCATAACAAGGGGTTTATTAAATAGTTCGTTATTCTCAGTAGTGCAAAGATACATAAAAAAAACAATGCCGCAAGGGATTAGCTGCCTTGTTGTATTTAATTATGCTCCAGCTCCAAAATCCCTTCGGGGATGGACATGGTGATGGTTTGGGTCGATTCCTCCATGGAGAGAATCAAATCTTCGTGGAAAGGGAGCAGGACTTGTTCGCCGTCCGGGCGTTCTACCCAGAGGCAGAGATTGCCGGGGATGTCTTCGTAGTCCACTACGGTGCCTACGGTCTGGCCCTCCGCATTACAGACCATCCAGCCCACCAGGTCTTCCTCCTCTTCTTCCTCAAAATAATCGGCATAGACAGACTGTCCTGCCAGTTCGTCGGCGTCTTTGAGCGAGCGGACGCCGGTGAGGCGCACCAGGGCACGGTTGTTTCCCCGGGGCGTAAACGATTCAAAATAAAAGGGAACCGGCAGTCCATCGAATTCGATGAATACCGGTTCCTGAAGGTCCATATCCTCCGGGGCGACGTCGAAAAAGCTTACAAGCAGTTCGCCATCGGTCCCGTTGGATTTGAGTACCTGGGCTACTCGCAGCATTATTCTGCCGGAGCTTCCACGGGTTCTGCGGCGGGAGCCTCTGCAGCAGCTTCCTCTGCGGCCTTGGCGGCGGCAGCTTCTGCTTCTGCTTTCTTGGCGGCGATAGCCTTGGCGCGAGCCTCGTTTACCTCGGCCTCGTGCTTTTTAGCGGCCTGGGCCTTGGAGATGGCCTCATTCTTGAGACCGCTCTTCTTGGCAGCGATTTTCTCGTCGCGCTGGGCTTTCCAGGCAGCGAATTTGGCATCGGCCTGGGCCTCGGTGAGAGCACCCTTGGCAACGCCTTCTGCCAGGTGTTTGCGCAGCAGCACACCCTCATAGGAGAGAATGCGGCGTGCAACGAGCGTGGGCTGGGCACCTACGTTGAGCCAAGCCAGGGCCTTGTCGCTGTTCAGGACGATGGTTGCAGGATTGGTGTTAGGGTTGTAAGAGCCGAGCTGCTCGATGAATTTACCGTCGCGCGGGGCGCGAGAGTCTGCCACTACAATGTGGAAGAATGCGAAATTCTTCTTTCCGTGGCGCTGAAGTCTGATTTTAACAGCCATTGTGAATCTGTTTTTTAATTAATTAAACGTATTGCCCCAACTCGTGGGAGCCTGCAAAGATAGCAATTATTTTTGATACGGGGAAACTTTTTTATAGGCGCAACGTTTTTTCGTCAAGTTGCATCTTGATAATAGTTATGAAAATGAGTCAAGTGATGAAACAATTTTCTGCGTTGCTGGCCACGCTCGTGGCCTGTTTGCTCTTCAGCCTCCCTTCCGGGGCGCAAGGTAAGCACGAGATTAACCTGTACATGAGTGGCGCCTGCAGCGAATATCTCTCGCTAAACACGCCTAGGGACTATACCATGGACTTGTATGGCCTCTATGAAACGCAGGTGCGGTACATCCAGAGCGGTCCCGGACTCACGCTGGAGTACAATTATGCCCTGCTGAACTGGCTCGTGCTAGGCGGACAATTCAACTATCACCGCGTTATATGGGACCAGTACTCCCGGGTGGGCGGTAATCGAGCCAACTATACCAACACCAAGAATAAGGTGGCCCTGTTGCCCCAGGCGAAATTCCGTATCCCCGGAATGAGGCATTTCCGCCTGTACGCCAAGGTGGCTGTAGGCATGATGCTGAATATAGGCCACTATTATACCCAAGATCCCGTGGTGTTTGCCTGGGACGTGGTGCCCATCGGCTGCGAATGGGGCGGGCAGCGCGTTTATGGAACGGCGGAGTTGGCCTACGGCAGTGTCATTAAAGGCGGCCGTATCGGCATTGGTTTTAGATTTTAATACTGGTAACTATGAAAAAAGCACTCTATATCCTGGCCATCGCCGTTATGGCCGCCGCTTGTTCCAAAGGGAGCCGTGTTAACCCGGATAGTGCCGCTGTGGGCGGGTACAGTACGTACAACAGTTCTCCGGTGGGACAATACATGATGTCCATTGCCGATGACCTTGTCGCCGGCGCCCTCACCGAACTGGAAACGTCCTTTCTGCTGGAAAAGAGCGAGGTGACCTGGAACAGCCGTTTCAAGGGAATGACCATCGTCAAGGCCGACGAGATGGACGACACCTGGTCCCTGACCTATGAGGGCCAGCTTACGATGGGAGGCAGCACGTACGAAACCCGTTTTTCCATTGTGGCCACCCGGGAGGTCGTTCAGGAGGGGCAGCATGCCGATTGGACTGTAAGCGTCAGCGGCACACGGGCAGAAAGGGAAGGATACAGCTGCAAGTTTGTCGGCATGGGCAGTCTGGGTTACCAGACAGGGGGCTCCAGAACAGGCTGGAACCAGATTTACGGCAAACTTTCCATGGATGTTTTCAAGGACAAGGCCCGGATAGACACGGGGCTTCTGGTTTTCAATGGAGCGCCTTCTGCTGCGCAGTTTGTTCGGGGCTTGTAAAAAAGTATCAAAAAAGTTTTGGGAATTCAAAAATGCTCACTATCTTTGCAGTCCCAAATCAAGCGGGTGTGGTGAAATGGTAGACACGCCACTTTGAGGGGGTGGTGGGCATTAGCCCGTGGAAGTTCGACTCTTCTCACCCGCACACAAAAAGACCGACTCTTCGTGAGCCGGTCTTTTTATGCTATTACTACTTCGCTTCTGGCGAGGCTTCCTCGGTAGGGATGGATTTCCGCCACAGGGCGGTCATCTCCTCCAGGGTTTTGCCTTTGGTTTCGGGCACCAGGCGCCATACGAAGACGGCGGCAACAATACTAATCAAACCATAAAGGGCATAGGCGAAGAAGTGGCCGAAACTCTCTCCCATAGCGCCCAACTTCATGTTATACATGGGCACGAAGGTGCTGGAAACGATGAAGTTGAAAATCCACTGGAACGCTACGGCGATGGCCGTGGCCTGGCTGCGGATGGTGTTGGGGAACAGCTCGGCGATATACACCCAGCAGATGGGACCCCAGCTGAACATAAAGCACGCACTGTAAAGCATGATGCTGATCACGGGCACTACGGCAGGCATGGAAACCACGTTGCTCAAAGCCACGCCCAGGGCACCCACGGCCATACCCAGGGACCCGGTAATCAGAAGCGGCTTGCGACCCAGTTTCTCCACCGTGAAAACGGCCACCAGGGTGAAGGAGATATTGATGATACCCATGATCACCGTGAACAGCATGTTGTTGCTCACGCCCATGGATTCAAAGATACGAGGTGCAAAGTACAGCACGGCATTGATGCCGATGATCTGCTGGAACACGGACAGCATACAGCCGATAAAAATCACCAGTACGCCATAGGAGAAGAGGCTCTCCCGTTCTTCCTTTACAGTCTCGATGATATCCAGCAAAATCTTGCGGCCCCGGCCTTCACCATTGATATTGGACAGGATTTCCAGGGCTTTCTCGTTCTGTTTGCGCAGCACCAGATAACGCGGCGTCTCCGGCACCAGCAGGATCAGGAGGGCGAAGAGCCCGGCCGGAACGGCCTCGGAGACGAACATCACGCGCCAGCCGATAGCATTGGTCCAAGCCACCACGTTCGGGTCGGAGGCATGGCTCTGGATAATGAGGTAATTCACGAAATACACCACCAGCTGGCCGAAAATAATGGCAAACTGGTTCCAGGAGACCAGGCGTCCGCGTTTGCGGGCAGGGGCGATTTCGGCGATGTACATGGGACAGATGGCCGAAGCCAAGCCTACGCCCACGCCGCCCAGGATGCGGTAGCCATTAAAAGCCATCAGCAAACCCTTGGTGGGAACGCCCTTCTGGAAGAAGAGGAATTCCGGATAGTAGGAGCCCAAGGCGCTCAACAGGAACAGTACACCTGCTATAAACAGCGATTTCTTACGGCCGAAGCGATGGGCCAGCCGGCCGGAAATCAGGGCGCCGATTACACAGCCGATAAGCGCGCTGGAAGTGGTAAATCCATGCCAGCCATCCGTATAGACAAAGTCCCCGGCACTCTGGAAGAAGTGCTGCAGACCTTTTTCGGCCCCGGAAATAACCGCCGTGTCATATCCGAACAGCAGCCCGCCGATAACGGCCACCAGCACGATGCTGATCAGGTACAGCGGGCTGCCTGTTTGTCTGTAAGGACTACTTTGCATAGAGGTTCAGGAAGGTTTCGTAGAGTTCCTGTTTACCGGAGGAGACCACGGGCTCGCCGGCCGTCTTGGCATAGTCATAGAGGTCCAGGAGGCTGGCTTTGCCTTCCTCGAACTGTTTGCCCAGACCGCTGTCGAAGCTGGCATAGCGCTCCTTGACCATCTGGCACAGCGGGCTTTCCTGCAGCACGGCGGCGGCATTCAAAAGGGCATGGGCCATGGCATCCATAGCACTGATATGGGCGATGAAGATGTCCTCCGGGTCCGTGGAGGAGCGGCGCAGCTTGGCGTCGAAGTTGGTGCCGCCATTGCCGAAACCACCGTTCAGGATGATCTGCATCATGGCCTGGGTGAGTTCGTACGCGTCGACAGGGAACTGGTCCGTATCCCAGCCGTTCTGGGCGTCGCCGCGGTTGGCGTCGATCGAACCAAGAACGCCATTCTCGCGAGCCACGGTGAGCTCGTGCTCGAAGGTGTGGCCGGCCAGAGTAGCGTGGTTCACCTCGATGTTCACCTTGAAGTCCTTGTCCAGGCCGTTGGCGCGCAGGAAGCCAAGCACAGTCTCTGTATCCACGTCGTACTGGTGCTTGGTGGGCTCCATGGGCTTGGGCTCGATCAGGAACGTGCCCTTGAAGCCATTGGCGCGGGCATAGTCGCGGGCGGCCTTCAGCAATTGTGCCAGGTGGTCCTTCTCCCGCTGCATCTGGGTGTTCAGGAGGCTGTAATAGCCCTCACGGCCGCCCCAGAACACGTAGTTGGCACCGCCCAGCTTGATGGTGGCGTCCAGCGCGTTCTTGATTTGAACGGCGGCACGGGCCACTACGTCGAACTGCGGATTGGTTCCGGCGCCATTCATGTAGCGCTTATGGCCGAATACATTGGCCGTGCCCCAGAGGTTCTTGATACCGGTTTCCTTCATCTTCTCCAGGAGGTAGTCCGTGATGTCCTTCATGCGGGCTTCGTACTCGGCAATGTCGTCACAGTCTTCCACCAGGTCGATGTCGTGGAAGCAGAAGTACTCGATGCCCAGCTTTTGCATAATCTCGAAGCCGGCATCGGCCTTGGCACGGGCACGGCAGTAGGGGCATTCGCCCTTATCCCAGGCATAGCTGCGGGTTTGGCCGCCGAAAGGATCGGCCGATGCCTGCCCCAGCGTGTGCCACCAGGCCATGGCAAACTTGAGCCATTCTTTCATGGGTTTGCCGCAGACGATGCGCTCCGGCTCATAGTAATGGAAAGCAAGGGGATTCTTGCTTTCGGTGCCCTCGAAGGGGATTTTCCCGATGGTGGGGAAGTATTCTTGTGCCATAATAATATGTGATTAAATAAGATTCTTCACTTCGTTCAGAATGACAGGGGTGGGTTCAGAATGACAGGTGCTCTTTCCAGGCTGCATAGGCGGCCCGATATGCTTCCTCATGCTGCGGCAGCACCACTTCCAGGCGCTCCAGCGTGGAAAACGCCTCCTGCGCATTGCGGTAAATGCCTGCGCCGATGCCCGCTCCCTTGGCCGCCCCCACGGAGCCGTCCGTGTTGTACAGTTCGATGGTGGCCCCGGACACGCCGGACAGCGCCTCGCGGAACACCTGGGACTGGAACATATTGGCCAGGCCCGCATGGATCTTGTCCACTTTCAGGCCCATCTGCTCCATAATCTCAATGCCGTATTGGAAGGAAAAGACGATGCCTTCCTGCGCCGCCCGCACCAGATGCGCCTGGCTGTGCCGGTTAAAATTGAGTCCGTGCACGCTGCACCCGGTCTCCCGGTTCTCCAACATGCGCTCCGCTCCGTTGCCGAAAGGCAGGATGCTCACGCCCTCGCTGCCGATAGGGACCTTGGCGGCCAGCTCGTTCATTTGCGGGTAGCTGAGCCCCGGCACTACATTGCGGCGCATCCAGGAATTGAGGATGCCCGTCCCGTTGATGCACAGCAGCACGCCCAGTCGCGGATCCGCGGCCGTATGGTTCACGTGCGCAAAGGTGTTCACGCGGGACAGCGGGTCATATTGAACCTGGCCGATAACGCCGTACACCACCCCCGAGGTACCTGCTGTAGAAGCAATTTCTCCCGGGTTGAATACGTTGAGGCTCAGCGCATTATTGGGCTGATCCCCGGCGCGGTAGGTTACCGGCGTTCCGGCTGCGAGCCCCAGCGAGGCGGCGGCCGCTTCCGTGAGCGTTCCCTGAACGCCGAAGGTGGGTTTTACCGGTGCCAGGATGGTATCGTCAAAGCCAAAATAGTCCAGTAATTCTTCAGAAGGCCGATTGGCGGCGAAGTCCCAGAAAATGCCCTCCGACAGGCCGCTCACCGTGGTGCAGGTGACACCGGTGAGCCGCATGGCAATGTAGTCTCCGGGAAGCATCACCTTCCAGATGCGCTTGTACACCTCCGGTTCGTTTTCCTTCACCCAGGCCAGTTTGGCGGCGGTGAAGTTGCCGGGGGAGTTGAGCAGGTGCGGGAGGCAGTAGTCCTTGCCCAGCTGCTCCCAGGCCTTCTGGCCATAGGGCACGGCGCGGGAATCGCACCAGATAATGGCGGGACGCAGCACGTTGAGGTCTTTGTCCACGCACACCAGCCCGTGCATCTGATAAGAGATGCCAATGGCCTTGATGTCTTTGGGATTTACTGCCGATGCCTGCGAGAGGACATCGGCCGTGGCCAGTTTAAGATTGCCCAGCCACATGGCGGGGTCCTGCTCCGCCCAGCCGGGCTGTTTGGAAATGATGGGGGCCTCGGTCTTGGGATAGAAGGCCGTGGCAACGCATTTTCCGGTTTCTGCATTCACCAGCGAAGCTTTCACCGATGAACTGCCTACATCGTAACCTAATAGAAACATACGTCGGGGTGATGTGACTCGAACACACGACCCTCTGCTCCCAAAGCAGATGCGCTAGCCAACTGCGCCACACCCCGATTAAACAAAGGTACGAAAAATTTACAAGATACGGTAGATTTTTCTGAGGAACTTGCGCCAGGCCTTGCTCAGTCCCTTGGCTTGCGGGTAGCTGGCATCCATTTCCTGGCACTGGGCTTCCAGGTCCAGATAGGACTGCTTCACTTGCTGCACACTCTCCCGGTCATAGAACAGCAGGGTGTCTTCCCAGTTGGTGTGGAAACTGCGGCCGTCCAGGTTCACTGTTCCGCAGCTGGCCAGGCTGTCATCCGTAACAAAGAGCTTGGAGTGGTCGTACACGCCGTTGTACACGAACACACGCATGCCGGAGGCAATGAGCTCCGGGATGTAGTCCTGTGTGAGGGAGTTCATGAAGCCCCAGTCACACTCTGCCGGGAACAGCAGCCGGACATCCACCCCGCGTGCGGCGGCGTCCTTGAGCGCCTGCAGCACCTGCGGCGGAGGGCCAAAGTAAGGTGTTTGCAGGTAGAAATAGTGCTTGGCTGCGTTGAGCTTTTCTACATACAGATGCGTGAGGGTGGTGTCCCGGCTTACCGTGCTAAGTGCTTGTACCACAGCATCTCCTGCTTTTTTTGCAGCAATGGCGGGTGCCGCCGTTCCGCCTGTGAAATGGCTCCAACCCTGCTCGAAAATGGCCCGCGGCTGTGCCGCTGCAGGGCCTTCGATGCGCACCTGGGTGTCGTGCCACACGTAGATGGTCTGGTTGTTGAAGTTGATGCCGCCGGTGTACGCGATGGCGCCGTCTATCACCACAATTTTCCGGTGGTCCCGGAAGCCGAAGATGCTGGCGACGGACTCTCCGAGGCACAACTTGTCAAAATCGTGCACGTAGGCCACCTCGATGCCGGCCTTGCGCATTTTCTGGTAAAAGTACTCCGGTGCCGTCAGGGTGATGAGGTTGTCCATGAGTACCCGCACCTTCACCCCCTCCTGCGCCTTGCGGATGAGGGCGTCGCGCACCAGCTGGCCGGCTTTATCGGCGTCGAACCAATAATATTCTATCTCGATAGTGCTGTGCGCCTGGTCGATGTCTTCCAGCAGGCGGTTCAGGTATTCCTCTCCGCTTTTGGTCATCCAGAGGCTGTTGCCGCCCACGGGTGCCGCTACCTGCGCCCGTAGCAGGGTGCATACTAAAAGGAGCGGAAGGAGTATGAGGTTGCGCGTTTGCAAGATTGTTCCTATCTTTGTAGAATAGCATGCAAAGATAGTAAAAATGATTATAGCGGCCAAGAATATTCAAAAGACTTTCGGTGCCCTCCCTGTTCTCAAGGGCGTGGATTTTTGTGCCGATACCGCCGAGGTGGTCGCCATCGTGGGCGCCTCCGGTGCCGGTAAATCCACCCTCCTGCAAATCCTGGGGACGCTGCTCACCCCGGACGCGGGCTCGCTCAAGATTGCCGATACGGACGTCCTTCGCCTCTCGCAGAAGGATTTGTCGGCCTTCCGCAACCGCAAGATTGGCTTCGTATTCCAGGCGCATCACCTGCTGCCGGAATTTACAGCGCTGGAGAACGTGATGATTCCCGCCCTGATTGGCGGCGAAAAACCCCGCAAGGCCCGTGAAAGGGCAGAAGAGCTCCTGTGTACGGTGGGCCTGGCAGAACGCTTGCAGCACAAGCCTTCGGAACTCTCCGGCGGCGAGCAGCAGCGCGTGGCCATTGCCCGCGCCCTGGTAAATGCTCCCGCCATTCTGTTTGCCGATGAACCCACCGGCAACCTGGACACCCGCACCAAGGAGGAAATACATGCGCTCTTCTTCCGGCTCCGGGAAAAACTGAGCCAGACCATTGTCATCGTTACGCATGACGCCGGTCTGGCTAAGCTTTGTGACCGCACCTGCACCCTGCAGGACGGTGCGTGGCTGTAATTATTCCTTTACGGGATTCTCCTTGGAAGGACGCTGTGCGCCTTTGTGGCCAGGGTGACGTTCTCCGCCCTTGTGGCCCAGCTTACCAATTTGCTGGTGGCGGAATTTCTCCTCGGCCAGCACCAGTTTGGCTACTTTTTCATCGGAAAGCACCTTCTTGTAGCGCTTGATGGCCTTGGCGTCCACCTCCTGGCATTTTTCTTTGGCCTGCAGGTAGGTGTCCAGCAGGTCGGCGGTTTTGTCACCTACTTCCACGCCCTTTTTCAGGGCCTTCATGGCGTCCATCTGCACTTTGAAAGCCTCCCGGCGCTGCGCCTGCACCTCGTTGTAAACCGGCCAGAAGGCCTGGGCTTCTGCTTCCGTGAGGTTGAGCTCCTCCGTAATGAGGGCTACCTGCTCTGCGCGGGCTTTTTCTCTCCACTGCTCTTTGTCGCCTTTCTTTTCTACTTTCTGGGCAAAGGCCGCGGCACTCACCAGTGCCAGGGCGCACAATACACTAATAATCTTCTTCATAATCAAGTTCTGTTAATTGTTCAACGGGAATGTTGCTGGCAATCAGGAAACTGCAGATATCGTCCTCCTCGGTGAGGGCAGGCATCTCCATGAGCTCAATCTGTCCGTCCGGATCCAATGACTGCGACAGATAGGAGATGTAATCCAGCCCCATTTCTTCTTCCGTGGCTGCAGCACGGCCGAAGATGAAGTTACCAAGGGCCGCCAGCACGGCCAGGGAGGCGGCGTACGCGAGCCAAGGCGCCACTTTTTGTACTGCCGTGGGCTTAACCTCCTGGCCGGGAATGCTTTGCAGCCGGGTTTGTAGCTTAGCAAAGTATCCTTCGGGGACCGATATGCCTGTTTTCTTTGTCATAACTGCTTACTTTGACACTTCCGCTTGCGAAAGGTTTAATTTCAATTTTTCCTGCGCGATGTGATAAGAGGCTTTAAGTGCGCCTACGGATGTTCCGGTAATGGCCGATATTTGCTCATACGAGAGTTCGTCCCACCAGCGCATCACAAACACCTGGCGCTGTTTTTCCGGCAGGCGGGAGAGCGCTTTGAACAGTTCCCGCTGGGCGTCTGTACCATTAAAATATGGATCGGCCAGGATCCGGCGTTCCAGTTCTGCGTCGATGCTCTGGAAGCGCAGGGCGGCGCGCACCCGCTCCCGGCGTAGCCAGTTGAGGGTTTCGTTGGTGGCGATGCGCCATACCCAGGTATAAAGCTGCGCCTCCCCCCGGAAAGAGGGAAGCGCAGTCCAGATTTTAAGGAAAATGTCCTGGAGCAGGTCGTCTGCATCCTCGTGGGTGCCCACCATGCGGCGGACGTGCCAGTACAGGCGCTCGCTGTAATCTTTTACGATTTGGTTAAATACCTGCTCAAGGTTTTCCATTTATTTTTTGGCGATGGCCTTCTTGGCGGCCTCTGCAATGTGCGGGGCGTCCAGGCCATACGCGGCCATTAATGCAGAAGGCGTGCCAGACTGGCCGAATTTGTCCTCGCCGTTGACAAAGACGACGGGCGTGGGCAGTTCGCGGGCCAGGACACCGGCAACAGCCTCACCCAGGCCACCGGCCATGTTGTGCTCTTCGGCCACAACCACGGCGCCGGTCTTCTTGGCCGATGCGATGATGGCTTTTTCGTCCAAAGGCTTGATGGTGGCCATGTTGATGACCTCTGCCTTGATGCCCTCGGCCTCCAGGGCCTCTGCGGCCAGCAGGCTCTCCCACACGGTGTGTCCGGTGGCGATGAGAGTGACATCCGACCCTTCATTGAGGACGATGGCTTTGCCGATTACGAAAGGCTCGTTTTCGTCCGTAAAGTTGGGCACGCTGGGACGTCCGAAGCGCAGGTACACGGGGCCGTTGTATTTAGTGGCGGCGATGGTAGCCTGCACGGTCTGGTTAAAGTCGCAGGGGTTCAGCACCACCATGCCGGGAAGGGCGCGCATGAGGGCCAGGTCTTCCATGGTCTGGTGGGTGGCACCGTCCTCACCCAGGGTGATGCCGGCGTGGGAGGAGGCAATTTTGACGTTGGTGTTGCCATAGGCCACTTCCTGACGGATTTGGTCGTACACGCGGCCGGTCACAAATTCTGCGAAGGAGCCGATGAAGGGAATTTTGCCGGTGATGGCAAGTCCGGCGGCGGCGCCCACCATGTTGGCTTCTGCAATGCCGCACTGGATGAAACGCTCCGGGAATTCAGCGGCAAAAGCATCCATTTTCAGGGAGCCTTTGAGGTCCGCCGTCATGGCAACTACGTTCGGGTTGGCCTGTCCGGCCTTGAGAAGACCTACACCAAAACCGCTGCGGGTGTCTTTTTTTCCTGTATCTGTATATTTTTTCATATTAAAAATCTCCTAAGGGGGTTTCACCTAATTCGGTCAGGGCCTGTTCCAGCTGTTCCGGCTTGGGAACGGAACCGTGCCATTTGTGGGTGCCGGCCATAAAGCTTACACCATGACCCATCTCTGTCTTGAACAGAATCATGTTGGGTTTTCCACTGCCCTTGCCGGCCTTGGCCAGCTCAAAGGCTTTCTGGATGGAGTCGTAGTCGTGACCGTCGGCCACAATCACGTTCCAGCCCCAGGCTTCCCATTTGGCGGCCAGGTCGCCTTCGCCGGCTACCTGGTCCACGGGACCGTCAATCTGCTTGCCGTTCCAGTCTGTCATGGCAATGAGGTTGTCCAGTTTGTGGAATACGGCGAACATGCCGGCTTCCCAAATCTGGCCTTCCTCGGATTCGCCGTCTCCGCAGAGGCAGTAGACAAAATTGTTGTCCTTGTCCAGCTTTTTGCCCAGTGCCAGGCCGCAGGCGGCGCTCAGGCCCTGGCCCAGGGAACCGGAAGCCTGGAAGATGCCGGGAAGAGCCTTGCGTACGGACGGGTGGCCCTGCAGGCGGGTGCCCATCTGGCGGAAGCTGCCCAGCTCACTGGCCGGGAAATAACCGGCACGGGCGAGGACGGAATAGTACACCGGGGTCATGTGACCGGCGCTCAGGATGAACATGTCCTGTCCCTTGCCATCGCGTGTCCAGGTGGCGGGATTCTGGTTCATCTGGTTGAAATACAGGGTGGTGAGGATGTCCGTGCTGCCCATGGAACCGCCCGGATGTCCGCTTTTGGCCATGCACACCATGCGCAGGATGTCCCTGCGTACCTGTGTGGCAATCTGCTTGAGTTCTTCGTTTGTTTTAGCCATGTTATTATGTATGTAGATGTACAAAGATAATTATTTTACGACAAAAGTAAAAATACTGAAAGAATAGGACTGGGCCGTGGCACTGATGCTCTTCCCCTCGCCCTCAAAGCTGAAGGGTGTGGGCTGGAACAGGACCGGTGCGTCCAGGCTGTTGTCTTTATACAGTTCGCTCTCGCCGGAACTCAGACGAATCCCTTCCCCGGCATTCACAAGGGCTTTTTTCTTGAGACCGGTGAAGGTGAAAGTGATATCCTGGTCTTTGCCGGTGGTATTGACTACTTTAACGTAAACTTTCTCGCCATCAAGCACCGCGCTGGCAAACAGGCCGTCCTGGCCTTCTGCGCCGGTAACGTTGGCGCCGTTCATTGTGAGACTGAGGCAGTTGGAGCCGCGATACTTGCCATAGAGCTGCTGCACGTGCCAGCTCACGGTACGGAAACTGCGCAGATTGTCATACCAGATCAGGTCCGGGCGCCACTGCCAGCCTTCCACATGGGCGAAGAGGGGAGCGTAGGTGGCCATCTCCACCATATCGGCATTGCGCTCTATGCCGGTCATGAAGGCGGCTTCCAGCAGGGAAGCGTAGAAGTGGTTCCACTTTTTTCCATTGGCATGGCATGCGTATTCTCCGGCGAACACCTTGGGACCTTTGCGTTCGTAATTGTCGTAGCGGGCGCCCTGGGCGAGGAACCATTCATAAGGTCGATAGAAATGCTCGTCCACCAGGTCGGCCTTGAGCCGTCTCATTTCCTGCCACAGGTAATCGAACTGCTCTCCTTCGGAATTCGGGCCGCTGCTGCCCACAATCTTGATTTCCGGATGGGCGGCGCGGATGGCTTTGACGAAGGGCTCCAGGTGCTCCGGATACACGGCGTCCCACTGCTCGTTGCCGATGCCGATATATTTCATGTTGAACGGGGTCGGATGGCCCATTTCTGCGCGGACCTTGCCCCAGGGAGTGGTAACGTCACCGTTGGCGAACTCAATCAGGTCCAGGGCGTCCTGGATGAAAGGTTGGAGCTCGGCTACCGGGCAATGGGCTTTTTCGTCATCGTTCTGGAACTGGCAGGCGAGTCCGCAACTGAGGATGGGCAGGGGTTCCGAGCCGATTTCCTCGCTAAGCTGGAAGAATTCATAGAATCCCAGGCCGTAGCTCTGGTAGTAGTCGGGATAAAATCGGCTGGGAAAGGAGAATTCCCAGCGGTTTTCGTTGAGAGGGCGGTTCTCTACCGGTCCCACAGAGTTTTTCCAGTTATAGCGGGTGACCAGATCCGTGCCTTCCACGATACAGCCGCCGGGGAAGCGGAAAATGCCGGGTTTAAGGTCTGCCAGGGCTTGGGCAAGGTCTTTTCGGAGGCCGTTCACGTGGCCCATCCAGGTGTCTACTGGGAACAGGGAGACATGCTCCAGATCTATAGTGTTGCGTTCCCCAATCAGGAAAATGCGCAGGATGCTCTTGTCCAGCGTCTGTGCGGGATGGAGGATGAGCTGGTATTTTTTCCACTCCTTGCCGGTAACAGTAAGGTTTTCCTGGCACAGGAAGTGGTTCTCGCCCATGGAGGCGGTGTTGGCCAGTTCTACGCGGAGGGTCGATGCTCCGCCGTCCGGGACGCGGGCCCACACGCTGAATCGGTACGCTTTGCCTTCTTCTACGCCGATTCCAAAGAACCCTTCGTTGTCCAAACCGGTCCATCTTTGCGGGTGGCCGGGCTCTTGCAGGCGGACATAGTGCGGATTGCGTTCAAAGGGGCCGTCGTTTCTGACTTCCACTTTTCCGAAGGCTTTCCAGCCCTGCAGGGCATCGTTCGGAAACTCGAAAGAGCGGTTTTTCACCAGCTCTGCGTACAGACCGCCGTCGGCTGCATAGTTGATGTCTTCGAAGAATATCCCGTACAGGGTGGAGGGAATGGGCGCACCCGCTTTTTTCAGGTTAATGTCCAGCTGGTGGTCTTGCGCCCATCCGGACAGGGGGAGAAGCATTGCGGCAAGGGTAAGGACGATATTTTTCATATAATGGGTTTATCGGTTTTAGCGTGTCGATTCACAAATTTACAAAATTTCCCTAAAATTCTCGCCGGCGCCACAAAATTGATTCTCCCCGTGGCGCTTCGGGGGAAAATTGCTAATTTTGCGGCATGAAAGTACAAGCTGCTCTTCAATCGATGCGTTTGCGCACTTTGCCGCTCTCGACGGCCGGGGTGCTGCTGGGTATTCTGCTGGCCGTGGCGGACTGGAAGGTGGATCCGTGGACGGCGGTGCTTATCGTCCTTACAACCATTTGTTTACAGATTCTGTCCAACCTCTCCAACGAGCTGGGAGACGTGCTGCAGGGCACGGATACCGCCGAGCGGCAGGGCCCGCAGTATGGCCTCAACGGCGGCGGGCTCACCATGGGGGAGATGAAGCGGCTCATTGGCATGTTTGTGGGGCTGTGTGTGGTGTTTGGCGCGGCTATGACCTGGCGCGCGTTCGGCACCCTCCTGGACCTCACGCCCATTCTGGTGCTCCTGCTGGGCGCCGGGGCCATTGTGGCCGCCATGCGATATACCCTGGGGCCCAATCCGTACGGCTACAGGGCCAAAGGAGATTTTTACGTGTTCATTTTCTTTGGGCTGGTGTCTGTGCTGGGCGCTTACTTTGTGTGTACCAAAGGCTTAGGCCTTCACTGGAAACTCCTCCTGCCGGGCTCGGCCGTGGGCTTTTTCTCCGTGGGTGTGCTCAATGTGAACAACATCCGTGACATGAAAACGGATGCGGCAACCCGCACCACTGTTGCGCTCAAGTTGGGCGGACAGCGGGCGCGCGTTTACCAGACCGTGCTTATCGGCCTGGGCTGGGCTTGCCTCATTGCCTATTGTCTTCTGTGCTGGCCCTCCTGGTGGCACTGGTTGTGGGTAGTAACGTTACCGCTGTATATCAAGCACTTGCACATGGTATGGACCCGCACAGACCGTGCGCTGGATCCCGCTCTTCCCCTGCTGGTCATGTCCACTTTCCTCCTGTGCCTCCTGCTAGGCATAGGCTTTTGCGTTTACCTGTTCTAATTTTCCCGGCGGCCAGCCGTGTGTGACGCTTAGGGCATCAATCCAGCTTAAGCACGGCCATGAAGGCACTTTGGGGCACCTGGACGGTGCCAATCTGGCGCATGCGCTTTTTGCCTTCCTTCTGCTTTTCCAGCAGCTTGCGCTTACGGGTGACGTCGCCGCCGTAACACTTGGCTGTCACGTCTTTACGCACCTGGCGCACCGTTTCGCGGGCAATGATTTTTGCGCCGATGGCCGCCTGCACGGCAATGTCGAACTGCTGGCGGGGAATGAGGTCCTTGAGCTTGAGGCAAATCTTGCGGCCAAAGTCATAGGCATGGTCCTCGTGGATGAGGGTGCTCAAGGCATCTGCCGGGTCTCCGTTCAGGAGGATATCCAGCTTCACCAGCCGCGCCGGACGGAAATCCGTCACGTGGTAGTCAAAGGATGCATAGCCTTTGGAGATGCTCTTGAGTTTGTCGTAAAAGTCAAAAACCACCTCCGAAAGCGGCAGGTCATAGTTGAGCTCCACGCGGTCCGTGGTAATGTAATGCTGGCCGATCAGGGTGCCGCGCTTGTCTATGCAAAGCTTCATGATGGGGCCGTAAAAATCGGCCTTGGAGATAATCTGGGCGCGGATATAGGGCTCCTCAATATGGTCGATGACAGACGGTGCCGGCAGGCCGGACGGATTATGCACGTCGATGACCTCCCCCTTGGTGGTGTACACCTTGTACGAGACGTTGGGCACGGTGGTGATGACGTCCATGTTGAACTCCCGGAACAGGCGTTCCTGGACGATTTCCAGGTGTAGCAGCCCCAGGAAGCCGCAGCGGAAACCGAAGCCCAGGGCCAGCGAACTTTCCGGTTCATAGGTGAAGGAGGCGTCGTTGAGCTGGAACTTTTCCAGCGTAGCGCGCAGCTCCTCAAACTTGGAGGCATCGACCGGATACAGGCCGGCGAAGACCATCGGCTTTACCTCCTCAAAACCTGCAATGGCCTGTGCACAAGGACGTTCCACGTGCGTGATGGTATCGCCCACCTTCACTTCCACGGCCGCCTTGATGCCCGTGATGATATAGCCCACATCCCCGGCACGCACCGCGCCGGTAGGGTTGAGCTTGAGTTTCAGGTTGCCGATTTCCTCGGCCTCGTACTCGTTGCCGGTGGAGAAGAATTTCACTTTGTCCCCCTTGCGAATGGTGCCGTTCACTACCTTAAAGTACGCAATGATGCCGCGGAAGGAGTTGAACACGGAGTCGAAGATCAGGGCCTGCAGCGGAGCGTCCGGGTCCCCTTTGGGCGCGGGCACTTTGTCCACGATGGCATCCAGCACTTCCTGCACACCCACGCCGGTGCGGGCACTCACGCGGAGCACGTCCTCCGGCTCGCAGCCCAGAAGGTCGCAGACCTGGTCCTGCACCAGGTCCGGCTGAGCGCTGTCCATGTCAATCTTGTTGAGCACGGGAATAATCTCCAGTCCATGGTCGATAGCCTGGTACAGATTACTAATGGTCTGTGCCTGAATACCTTGCGAAGCATCCACCACCAGCAGTGCGCCCTCGCAGGAGGCAATGGAACGGGACACCTCATAACTGAAGTCCACGTGTCCGGGCGTATCAATGAGGTTGAGCCGATAGGTTTCCCCGCCACGCACGTAGTCCATCTGGATGGCGTGGCTCTTGATGGTAATGCCCTTCTCTTTCTCCAGGTCCATGTCGTCCAGCACCTGGTTTTCCATCTCGCGGTCGCTCAGCGTGCGCGTAAGTTCCAACAGACGGTCTGCCAGGGTACTTTTCCCATGGTCGATATGGGCGATAATGCAAAAGTTGCGGATATTCTTCATAATCTGCAAAGATAACGCAATTTAGGCAATTCGCCAAGTGACCCTATTTCTCCAGCCAGGAGAGGAAGTCCTCCACGCGGGCGCGGGAGACGGTGAAGTCCGTGGCGGCAAGGATGCCCGGGCGCAGGGAGATGCGCAGGCGGCCGCCCATCAGGCGGGACACGCTGTCTATAATCTGGTCCGAGATAATGCAGCTGCGGGAAATACGGAAGAACATAGAAGGGTTCAGCCCCGCGGCAATGGTATCCAGGGAATCGTCCATAATATAGGAAGACCCGTTTAATGTGACGATATACGAATTTTTGTCCTCCGAGTAAAAATACGCTACCTCGGAGGTGCGGATGGGGACGATACGGTCGTTCAGGCGGATGATAAATTTCTCCTTCCGGCTGTCCTTCAGGAGCGAGCGTATGGTCTCGGAGGAGGGCTTGGAAGTTTCCCCGGATGCTACCCGGCTCATGGCGCGCCGCAGGGCCGCCACCTCAATGGGCTTGAGCAGATAGTCTATGGCATGGACCTCAAAGGCCTGCACGGCGTATTGGTCGTACGCGGTGGTCATGATAACGGGGGAGGGAACGTCCACCTGGGAGAAGATGTCGAAGGAGATGCCGTCGCTCAGTTCCACGTCCATGAAAATGACATCCGGTGCGGGGTTGGCCTTGAGCCACTGGACGGCGGAAGTGACCGATCCTACCGCCCCCACCACCTCTGTTTCAGGGAACTGGTCTGTGAGCAGTTTGATCATGTGCCCGCGCGCGAGCGGTTCGTCCTCTATAATAAATGCTTTCATACAAAGAACAAAGGTAGTCAATTATTTGGAATCCTCCAAGATGGGAACCGTAACGGCAAAGGAATCAAGCGTTTGCGTGACTGTTATCTCTGCGTCGGCCAGGTCCCTGTACTGGTTGCGGATATACTGCAGGCCAATTCCGGTAGATGGCCGCGTGGATACCTTGGGAATGCGTGTGTTGCGCATGGTAATGCTTTTCCCGTCCGTGAATACGCTCACGATGAGCGGGTTCTCCGGACTGATGGCGTTGTGCTTGATGGCATTTTCCAGCAGGAGCTGCAGGGTGCAGGGGATGATGTAGCCGCTGGGGATATCGGCCCCCAGGCGGTCTTCCAGCACCAGCCCTTCCGGAAAACGGATTTGGATGAGCTCCCGGTAGGTGCGGGCAAACTGGATTTCCTCCGACAGGGGCACCAGCTTCTTGGCCTCGTGCTGCATGAGATAGCGGTAAATGCTGGCGAGCTTGTGAATGTAGGCGCTGGCCTCCTGCGGCGTTCCTTCCAGGACAATGGAATCCAGCACGTTGAGGCTGTTGAACAGGAAATGCGGGTCCACCTGGCTTTTGAGCGTCATATAACGGAATTCCGCCTGGTGCCGCCGCGTGCGTTGGTCTGTAGCCTCCAGCTGCATTTTGGAGGCAAAGCGGATCATGAATCCCAGCAGAACCACGGAAATAATGACCAGGATGCCCACAATGGCCGATTCCTGGAAAATATTGCCCTGATAGGAAAGGTCGATATAGACCCGCAGACCGAAAATGACGGCAATGGAGCCCACCAGCAGTCCCCGGCGCCGCTTCCAGGAAAGCTTGCGGTCATAGCTGGCCGCATTGGTAGGGGAGAAGGTGTGCGCGAACCAGTACAGCGCCCAGCCCATCATTTCCGTCACTACCACCGTGGAAACAATGTTTTTCCAGGCCGATGGCAAAAAGTTCAGGAGCACCTGTGCGCCCAGGTTGCCCAGCAGGAAGCCCAGCACGTTCACCAGGATGAGGGCCATGATGGAAATATCCACCGTGAGGTTCTCTTCGTAGCACAGGAACACGGCCATGAGCATGGTAAGGGCGGTCAGGGCCAGCGTATCCGGAATGCCCAGCCAGGCGCACAAGGCTACCGTGCCCGCGTGCAGGAGCGCGAAGCCATGGATGAGCACATGATGGTTCCATTTTTTCATAAGGCGAAGGTACGTATTTATTCCGTTCGTCGCAAAAAAATATCCGTTCAACCCGATTTAGCGCGCGCGTATATAAAAGGTTTGCGAGGATTGTTTACTTTTGCAAATGCCAAATAACAGGCTAAAACTAGTAACACCATGTCCACAAAACGTGACTTAACCTTCCGCCAGCTGGTAGATTTGAGCTTTGGTTTCCTCGGGGTGCAGATTGCCTATGCCCTGCAGAGCGCCAATATCAGCCGTATCTTTGCCACGCTGGGCGCCGATCCTCACCAGCTCAGTTTCTTCTGGATCCTTCCCCCGCTGATGGGAATGATTGTTCAGCCGCTCATCGGCAAGTATTCCGACAGAACCTGGTGCCGGATGGGTCGCCGTAAACCGTACCTGCTGGTAGGTGCGGTCATTGCCGTCCTGGTAATGCTGCTCCTGCCCAACGCCGGCAGCCTGCAGTTCAGCGCCCGGCTGTTCCTGGGCCTGAACATGGCCATGTGGTTCGGCCTGTTCTCGCTCATCTTCCTGGACACCTCCATCAACATTGCCATGCAACCCTTCAAGATGATGGTGGGGGACATGGTAAACGAGCGCCAGAAAACCACGGCCTACAGCATCCAGAGCTTCCTGTGCAACGCCGGCTCCCTGCTGGGCTACCTGTTCCCCATCTTCTTCACCTGGATAGGCATTGCCAACACCGCCCCCAAGGGTGTGGTGCCGGACAGCGTCATCTGGAGCTTCTACTGCGGCGCCGCCATCCTCATCCTGTGCGTGCTGTACACCTTCCTCCGCGTGAAGGAAATGCCGCCCAAGGAGTACGCGGAGTTCCATGGAATCGAGATTGCCGATCAAGCCGGCAATGACGGGAAGGCTTCCGTCATGCCCGGCTCCGACCGGGCATCTGAAGGCCTCATGAAGCTCCTTGTGAAGGCGCCGGCCACCTTCTGGACGGTGGGCCTTGTGCAGTTCTTCTCATGGGCCGCCTTCCTGTATATGTGGACCTACACCAACGGCGCCATCGCCCATAACGTATGGCACACCGGCGACGTAACCTCCGCGGCCTACCAGACCGCCGGCAACTGGGTGGGCGTGCTCTTTGCCGTGCAGGCCGTGGGCTCCCTGGTGTGGGCCGCCGTCCTGCCGCGTTTCAAAAACCTCAAGCTGGCCTATGTGGTGAGCCTCCTGATTGGCGCCGCGGGCTTCGCTTCCATCATCCTCATCCACAACCAGTACCTGCTCTTTGTGAGCTACTTCCTCATCGGCGCCGCTTGGGCCGCCATGCTGGCCCTGCCGTTCACCCTCCTCACCAACGCGCTGGAGGGCAGCCCCTACATGGGCAGTTACCTGGGCCTGTTCAACTGCACCATCTGCCTGCCGCAGATTGTAGCCGCTGCAACGGGTGGCCTGGTGTTGTCCCTGGTAGGGGGCAGCCAGCCGGCCATGCTCCTGGTCGCCGGCGTTTTCCTGGTGCTGGGAGCCGTATGCGTGAAATTCATCAAAACCAAATAACTAATTATTAACTACACACTAATGAAAAGGATTTTAACCGCAATCGCAGTGCTTTTTGCAGCCTGCGCTACCGTATTCGCCCAGGGCGGATACCAGGTTAAAGGTGTGGTGGTTGACGCCATCGGCCCCGTTATCGGAGCCTCGGTGATCGAGCAAGGGACGTCCAATGGCGTTTCCACCGGTCTGGATGGCGACTTCACCCTCACCGTTTCCAATGCCAATGCAATCATCGAGGTGAGCTGCATCGGCTATGCAAACCAGACGTTCGCGGCTTCCGCCGTGCCCGCCACCATCGTCCTGGCAGAGGATACCCACTTCCTGGACGAAGTCGTGGTGATCGGTTACGGTACCGTAAAGAAGAGCGACCTCACCGGTTCTGTTTCTACGGTGAAGGCCGACGAAGTGAACAGGGGTGTCGTTACCTCTCCGGCCGACCTCATGCGTGGTAAGACCGCCGGCGTGGTGGTTACCACCGGTTCCGGTATGCCGGGTTCCGGCGCTACCGTGCGTATCCGTGGCGGCTCCTCCATCAATGCCTCTAACGACCCTCTGTATGTGATTGACGGTCTGCCGGTTTCCAACGACGGCATTTCCGGTATGAGCGATCCTCTGTCCTCCATCAACCCGGAAGACATCGAGAGTTTCACCGTCCTCAAGGATGCATCGGCCACCGCCATCTACGGTTCCCGTGCTTCCAATGGTGTTATCGTGATTACCACCAAGAAGGGTTCCAAGACGGCCGAGCATCCGGTCAACGTAGCTTTGGACGTCACCACTTCCGTTAATACCATCGCCAAGTACAACGATGTGCTGGACGCCAATGGCATCCGTTCCCTCATCCGCGACTTCTACGGCATGAATTCTGCCGCAGAGGCTGCCCTGGGCAACGCCAACACCAACTGGCAGAAGGAAATCTACCGGGTGGCTCCTTCCGTGGATGCCAACATGAGCGTGTACGGCCGTATCGGTGAAAGGCTGCCTTACCGCGTCGGCGCCGGCGTCACCGTCCAGCAGGGTACCCTGAAGGGTTCCGAAATGGACCGCTGGACCCTGGGCCTGAACCTGTCGCCCACCTTCCTGGACAATCACCTCAGCCTGAATGTGAACGGTAAGGGCACCTATGCCCATAACAGCTATGCCAACCAGGGCGCTATCGGTGCAGCCAACCACTATGACCCCACCAAGCCCATTTACGACGAGAACGGCAAGTACGGTTACTCCACGTGGATGGACAAAAAGGGTAATATCAACACCATGGCAACCCTGAACCCGGTGGCTCTGTTGGATCCGAACCTGTACTCCGACAGGGCCAATAGCACCCGTTTCCTCGGAAATGCCCAGCTGGACTATAAGATCCACGGACTCGAAGACCTCCGTCTCAACCTGAACCTGGGTATAGACGCAGCCAAGTCCGAGGGCACTTCCTCCCTCAAGGAGGATACCGAGTCTTCCTGGCACAACACTACGCTCTCCGGTGGTGCTTCCAACACCAATTACGACTACACCCGTCTCAACACCACCCTGGAGTTCTATGCCGACTACAGCAAGAACTTTGGTAAGCACTTTATTGACGCGATGGCCGGTTATTCCTGGCAGCACTTCTGGAGTGAGAGCCACAGCAAGACCATCCGTACCGTTACGGAACTGTCGGAACCCAAGCCCGAGAAACGCGGCGTGAGCGTCCTCAACGATCATACCGGCCGCGGCGAACTCTATCTGGTTTCCTTCTTCGGCCGTTTCAACTACAGCTACGGTGATCGTTACCTGATTACCGCCACGCTGCGTGCCGATGGTACTTCCCGCTTCCAGAACCACAAATGGGGTATCTTCCCGTCCGTGGCTTTGGGCTGGAACATCAAGAACGAGTCCTTCATGAAGAACGCGGAGAAACTCTCCACCTTTAAACTGCGTCTCTCCTGGGGTGAAACCGGTCAGCAGGAGGTGGGCGGTTACTACGACACCTTCGCCCAGTTCCTCACCGTGAGCACGCCCGGTTCCTATTATTTCACAGGCAGCAAAGACGGCAGCTATACCGCTCCTGTGGTGGCTCTGGGTTACAGCGCCGACCTCAAGTGGGAGACTACTACCACGTATAACGCCGGTATCGACCTGGGCTTCTGGAACGACCGCTTCACTGCTGCCTTGGATTTTTACAAGCGTGACACCCGCGACATTCTCAACTACATCCCGGTCCCCGGCCTGTCCAACCTCACCAACTACCTGAACACCAACATTGGTTCCATGACCAATATGGGTGTGGAACTGGACATCAACACCGTTCTCATTGAGAAGCGCGACATGAGCTGGACCTTCGGCATCAACGCCGCCTATAATAAGAATAAGGTGACCAAACTTACCGCTTCCGACGAGAATGCAGCCGGTATCGAGACTGGTGGCATTTCCGGTGGTACCGGTAACAATGTACAGCTCATCCAGGTGGGTTATCCCATGCGTTCGTTCTACCTCTATCAGCAGGTGTACGACAAGCAGGGCAATCCTATCAACGGCGTATACGTAGACCGTGCCGGTGCCAAGGATGAAAACAATAAAGTCATCCCCGACGGTAAGATCACGGCCGATGACAAGTTCTTGACCCATCACGCCGATCCCGACGTGACCATCGGCTTCAACACCAGCTTCACCTGGAAGAACTGGACGGCCGCCCTCTCCGGTCACGCCTCCATTGGCAACTGGGTATACAACAACGTGGCTTCCGACACCGAAATGCTGGCCGACCTGTGGACCAACAGCTTCGTGGGCAACCGCGTTTCCTCCGCTACCAAGTCCATGTTCACCCAGGCCCAGTATCTGTCCGACTACTATCTGCAGAATGGTTCCTTCCTCAAACTGGACAATTTCACCCTGGGTTACACTTTCCCCCAGTTCCACGTTGACGAGAACCGTACTGCCGTGCTGAACATTTTCGGTACCGTGCAGAATATCGTCACCATCACCGGTTACAAGGGGGTCGATCCCGAAGTTTATGGCGGTATCGACAACAACATGTACCCGCGTCCGAGAACCTTCATCCTCGGTGTCAAGTTTAACTTCTAATCCGGCTTGCAACAATGAAAACCATCAAAAACATATTCGGCATGCTGGCTGCAGCCGCAGCCCTCACTGCCTGCGTGGGTGATCTGAATGTAACGCCGATCGACCCCAACGCCAATACTGTGGACAAGGTGCTCGTCAATGATGCAGCCCTTGATGCCTATATTTCCGGCGTGTATCTGGGCTTTGCCACTTCCGGTTATTACGGAGCCAATGGCGATGCTTCCATTTCCGGTCTGGACGGCGGCGCCTCCCAGTACATCCGCGGTCTGTACCATCATCAGGAACTTACTACCGATGAAAGCGTCTGCGGCTGGAACGACCAGACCATCAAGAACTTCCATTATATGAACTGGACCACGGACGACACCTTCATCTATGCGTTCTATTCCCGCATCCTCATGCAGGTATCCGTGGCCAATGAATTCCTCCGTGAAATCAAGCGCCTGAACTCCGATCCGGCTGTGCTGAAGCGTTATACGGACGAAGCCCGCGTACTGCGTGCCCTTGCTTACTATCATGCCATCGACTGCTTCGGCAATGTTCCTTTCTCCCTGGAAACCAGTGTGGTGGGTGAAGTCCCTGCACAGAAGCCCCGCAAGGAACTGTATGACTGGCTGGAGGAAGAACTCGTTGATATCATCGAGGGCAACAACCTGCCCGGCAAGGATGCCGTTGTTAATGGCCACGTTAGCATGGGCGCTGCCAAGTTCCTGCTGGCTAAGCTGTACCTCAATGCGGAGGTTTACACCGGCACGGCCCAGTGGGAAAAGTGCGCCGACGTGCTCAAGGACCTCATGGACGACGGCTATAGCCTTCACACCGAATCCAAAGGAGGTGTTTATTCCGCCTATCAGGAACTCTTCCTGGCCGATAACGACCTGTGCACGGATGAGATTATCTTCGCCATTCAGCAGGATGGTGTGAACACCACCAGCTACGGTGTTACCAACTACATCATCTTTGCTTCCACCGGTGGTGAGATGAACCCTGATGACATGGGTATCTCCTCCGGTTGGGGTGGTTTGCGCATGACGCCTGAATTCTACAAGAAATTCAGCAACAGCGATGCCCGCAAACTCTTCTACACCGCTACCCAGCAGGAAAGCATTGACGATATCGGTGAATTCACCAACGGCTACGCTTTCATGAAGTTCCTCAACCGTACCAGAGACGGCGGCTATGGCAAGGAAAAAGGTTTCGTAGATACCGATTTCCCGCTGATGCGTTATGCCGACGTGCTGCTGATGGCTGCTGAATGCCAGCTGCATGGTGCCAGCATCGACGGCCTGAGCGCTTTCAACCAGGTCCGTCAGCGTGCCGGTCTGGACGCTGTTAAAGCGAGCGACCTGACCGCCGATCTCATTCTGGACGAACGCGCCCGCGAACTCTATCAGGAGTGCTGGCGTCGTAACGACCTTATCCGTTTCGGTAAGTTTATTTCCGGTTACAATTGGCAGTGGAAGGGCAATGTGCAGGAGGGCAAGGACGCTGAGAGCCACCGTGTTCTCTTCCCTATCCCCGACAGCGACCGTCTGGCCAACTCCAAACTGGAGCAGAACGAAGGCTATAAATAATAGATGAATCGCCTTATGAAGAGAATTGCATTATATCTAATTGCACTTGTGGCGGGTATTACCGCCGTGTCCTGCGTCCGGGAGGAAAGGGCCGTTTACAACGAAAGCGAGGCCATTGCTCCCATTATCAACTCGTTCTTTGTGAACGAGGATGGTGACGTCATCGTGAACTTCACACCTGGTTCCATGGGCCAGTCTTTCAATAATAAGATGCCGGTGAACCATTCCCTGGTGCTTCTGAAGGCCGATGACAAAACCGCTTCCCGTGTGCTCACTTCCTCCGTCGACGGCGATGTTATCACCGTAACCAGCCGCAACCTGAGCCGTGGTCTTGCTGCCTTGGGGTATGTGGATGGCGACGTCGTGGGCGCAGTAGAGCTCTCTTTGCGTGCGTCTTTGCAGGAGCAGGCCCGTGACAATGGCCGCAACGGTTACATTGAATCGGAACAGCGCGTGAACCTGGAAGATGTCCTGGTGTCCCTGCCTCAGGAAAGCCCTTACAAGGAGTATACGGAACTGAGTAACTGGACCGTCATAGGCAGCATCGCCGCCTATGAAATGGATTGGAACAAGGATCTGGTCATGTGGACCGACGGAAACCATAACTTTGTGGCTCCTCACGTAACCCTGGGCAAGAACGATGAATTCAAGTTCCGTCAGGACATGGCCTGGGACGTAAACCTGGGCGGCGAATTTGGCGGACTGGATTCCGAGTTTGAAATTACAGAGGGCGGTGCCAACATCAAGGTTGGTGAGGATGGTATCTTTGATATCTTCTTCAATGAAGAGACCAAGAAGGCCTGGGTCCTCGATGCATTTGACCCGTACCCTGCCTTCACCGAGTCCAGCGACTGGTCGGTTATTGGCAATCTGAAGAACTACCACATTGAATGGAACGACGATATCGCCATGATCTCTGACGGTACCAGCCACCTGGCTCTGGGCGTTTCCCTGGACAAGGCTGACGAATTCAAGTTCCGTAAAGACAAGGATTGGACCGTGAACCTCGGTGGCGAATTCGGTGGCCTGGGCAATGAATTCCCTGTGACACAGGATGGCTCGAACATCAAGGTGGGTGAGGAAGGCGAGTTTGACCTTCTGATAAATCCTGAGGCCGGTACGGCCATGATTTCCGAATCGGCAGGTGCCAAGGTGAGTTATCTTGCTGCCGTTCCTGCGGAACCCGTTGAAGAAGTGGTTTGGGGTATCATCGGCCTCAATGGAGACTGGGATCACGATATCAATGCCACCGAACAGGATGGCGTGTGGTCCGTATTTGTTACCGCCGAAAGTTCATGTGATTTCAAGTGGCGCAAGAACGGAAGCTGGGACGAAAACTACGGTGGCGTGATGAAGGCTCTGGGCGAGCCCTTCGCAGCCGTTGCTGGTGGCGACAACATCAAGATTGCCGCTGCAGGCTTCTATCAGATTGTCCTGGATTTGAGCGATGCGGAGAATCCCACCATCACCATTTCCGAGGTAAGTGACGTGTATTCCCTCATTGGTAAGATCAACGGTACCAACTGGGACACCGACTTTGATCTGGCAGAAGACGCGGGTGTTTTCACCAGTGAAGTGGTTTACATCGACGGTGGCTTCAAGATCCGCCACAACTACTCCTGGGCCGATGCAGACACCTATGGTGCCGAGGCCGACGGCTTCACGCCTGAGATGGGAGCTGCCTTTACGGTAGTCCAGCCCGGTAAAGACATCACGCTGCCTGCCGGTAACTACCGTGTCCAGTTCACCCTGGAGACGAAGCAAGTTGTCATTACCAAAGTGGATTTCGAGCTTCCCGAGATTGATCTCACCCAGTTCACCGAGCTGCCGGAAATGGCCGGTGCCGATACCTGGGGCATCATCGGCCCTGCACAGACCGGTGGTTGGAATACCGATACCGATCTGCAGAAGATCCAGGACGAGCCCGAAGTCTGGGCAGTCATGAATATTCCTCTGCAGGCCGACAAATTCAAGTTCCGTGGTAACGATGAATGGGGCGACTATGACCTGGGTGGTGGTACCTGGGCGATGAACGAGCCCTTCGTCATGACCGTGAAGGGTGGCGATATGTCCGTAGAACTGGGTGTATACACCGTATACCTCTATCCTACGTATGGCGTCGCTTACTTTACCGAAGGAAGCGGAGACGTACCTCCGCCGCCGGCAAAGCCCACCATGTGGTCCCTCATCGGAACCATTGGCGGAACTTCCTGGGACGCCGATGTGGATATGACCAACACCAGCGGTGACAAGTGGGAAGTGAAGAATGTGGCAATCACGGCCGATGACGAGTTCAAGATTCGCGCCGACCACGACTGGAATACCAGCGTAGGCGGTCCCGAGGAGAACTCCACCAGCACCATCGATCCTTCCAATCCTTACGGCGTTTACAAGCCCGTCCTGGGTGAAGCCTTCGCCGCGGGTGAGAAGAACATCCAGATTGGTGTGGCCGGTAACTACAACATTACCTTCGACTATGCTGCCCAGACCATCCTCATTGAGGAGTACAAAGAGTTCCCCGATCATCTGTACATGATCGGTGCGGAATTCGGCGGCTGGGATTGGGCCTCCGACGGCATTGTGGAAATGACTCCGGTCCTGCACAATCCCGAGTGGGGCGCAGACGCAGAAGGCCAGTTCTACACAGTCCGTTACTTCACGGCCGGTGAGGGCTTCAAGTTCTGCGCAACAAAAGCCTGGAGTGGTGACTTCTGGGGCCTTGACATCAACGACGGCTTCACCGAGGCTGGTGGCAACTGCACCGTTACGGAAAGCGGCTTCTATCTGGTACACATCGACTTCAAGGCCGGAAAGGTGCATGTTGAACCCGCCCGTGTTTACGGTATCGGTGACGCTTTCGGCGGTTGGGATGAAGAAATGGAAGACGCCCGCTTTGTGGCCGATGGCAAAGTCTTGAAGGCTACGGTCGCCAAGGCTGCCAACATCCGCATGTATGTGGCTTCCAGCATTGCTACCTCCGGCTGGTGGACCCGCGAATTCAACGTCATCGAGGGCAAGATTGTTCCTCGTCTGATGGATGAACTGCCCGGCGTTCCTGCACTGGCCAATCAGGTGGTGAAGCTGGACTTCAACGCCGGCACCGGTGCTATCGAAGGTGAAGGCGACGCCCCCACTTTCAAGAGTGAAATCACGGTGGCCGGTGACTATTCCGGTTGCGGTTGGAGTGTGGACAACGACCCCAAACTGCAGGGTAAAGACGGTGTCTTCAAGGGCGCTCTGGTCATGAACGGTGGTTCCTTCAAGTTCGTGCATGACGGCACCTGGATTGGTGGCGTGGCAACGGATCTAACCTATGCCCTGAATATCGGTGGCGGTGACAACATGACCATTGCCGACGGTACCTACTTCTGGACGGTGGACCTCGCTGCAGAGTCTCCTGTGGCAACGGCCCTGGCTATTACCAAGGTAGGCCTGATTGGCTCCTTCAACAGCTGGTCGGACGATGTGGAGCTTGCGTTCAATTCTACCGACCTTACCTACTCCGGTGATGTGACCCTGGAAGCCGGCGCCAAATTCAAGGTGCGCTTCAACGGCGACTGGGCCTACGCCCTGGGTGGTGCGCTGGATAAGCTGTCTGCCTATGGCGGCGACATCGAGGTCGCTGATGCGGGTACTTACAAAGCGGTTGTAGACCTGAACAAGGCCACGGTCACGCTGACCCCTGCCAACTAATCTTTTTTCAGGCGGGCGCCCCTGACCGGACGCCCGTCTGCCAAATATAACTATCGAACTTTATGAAAAAATACCTTTGGATACTGGCCGCTGCCGTTGCCCTGGTGGCTTGCGGCAACAAGGAAACGCCCGTTGAACCCACGTCGGAGATTACGGTGACGCCCACTTCACTGTCCTTTACGGAGTCCGATACGGCAACTAAGTTCCTGCAGGTGAAAGCCTCCGGAAGTTGGACGGCCACTGCGTCCGCGGACTGGATTAAGCTGAACACCACCTCCGGCAGCGGAAATGGCTCAGTGAGCGTGTCCGTGGCGCCTAACGAGGGAGAAGCCCGCACGGGAACCGTGAACTTTGCCTCCGGCAACTTCAAGACACCGGTGAGTGTGACGCAGTCGGGCTCCAACTGGGTGGCCCTGGTGCCTGCACCGGCCTCCTTTGACGGTACCAAACGGTCCAACACTGCCTACCAGCTGCTCATCTACAGCTTTGCAGACTCCGACGGCGACGGCATTGGTGACTTCAAGGGTATTCAAAGCAAGCTGGACTACCTGGACGGCCTGGGGGTCACGGCCCTGTGGCTGAGCCCGGCGCATCCCACCAGCTCTTATCACGCCTACGACGTGAACGACTACTATTCCCTGAATCCGCTGTATGCGGTAGGGGAGAAGACAACGGCCAAAGCGGAGCAGGACTTCCAGGAACTGCTGGAAGCCGCTCATGCCAAGGGCATCGCCATCTACATGGACTATGTGCTCAACCACAGCGGCAAGAACAACCCCTGGTTCAAAGAGGCCGTGGCCGATCCTTCCAGCAAGTATCGGGACTATTACTTCTTTAGCGCCAACCCGTCGGCAGACTATAAGAATTTCCCCATGCTGAAGGGCACTGCGTATAACTCCGGCGAATGGAAGCAGGTGACCAGCGGCTCTCCCAAGCTCACCGTTACCAAAACCACCGAGGCCGTGACTAATGGCAACGCTACCTGGAACCTCTGGGCCTGGCAGGATGGCGGGGAAGGAAAAGTGGTGAAGTTTGTCGATAAGGGCGACGGCACCTACTACCTGGTAATGGATATCAGCGGCAAGTGGGGAATACTGGTTCGCAAGTACAACAACTGGGACGCCGGCTCCAAGTTTGGCGCCAAAAGCGGCGGCACCATTACTGAAGGCACACCTGTAGAACTGGTGGGTGACGGCTCCGACATGTGGTTCACCGGCAATGGGCGCTATAAGATTGAACTGACGGACGTCACCACCGAAACCCTGTTCTACATGGGCTGCTTCAGCGACTGGATGCCGGACCTGAACTATGGCGATGTCTCTGTGGCGGAGAACAACGCCTGCTTCCAGGACCTGGCGGCATCGGCCGACAAATGGATCAATATGGGCATTGACGGCCTGCGTCTGGATGCCGTAAAGCACATCTGCGGCGGTATCAGTTCCTATAACAACACTTCCAACCAGACCCTCCTGAACAAGTGGTACCAGCGCTGTAACGATACCTACAAGGCGGCCGGCAAGTCCCTTGGCCAGACGCAGGACATCTTTATGGTGGCCGAAGCTTGGGACGGTCACGACACGGAAAAGAATTATTACAAGGGCGTTACCTCCTGCTTCGAGTTCGACTATGGCTACAAGGTGCGTGATATGCTCAATAACCAGAATGCGACCGGTTTTGCTGCCCAGGCGGCCAAATACGTGAGCGACCACACGGGTGTACGTGCCGATGCCATCACTTCCTTCTTCCTGTCCAACCACGACCAGGACCGCTTTGCCTCCAATGTGGGCAAGAACCTGGACCGCATGAAACAGGCCGGCGCCATCCTCCTTTCCGGTGGCGGCAAACCCTTCGTGTACCAGGGTGAAGAACTGGGTTACTATGGCACCAAGGGCAGCGGCGACGAATATGTCCGTACCCCTATCCTCTGGGACAAAGCAGGCAAGCAGTGCGCCAAGAAGGGCGTAGAGAATAAAGTGGATACAGGCATGCTCAAGGCCGATATTTCCGTGGAAGCCCAGTCTGCTACGGAAGGTTCCATCCTGCAGGTGTACCAAACCTGGAGCCGCCTGCGCAACACCTATGAGGCCCTGGCTACCGGCACCATGACCAGTGCCAACCTGTCCGGCACTTCCATCGCTGCATGGTACATGACCGCGGGCTCTGAGAAGCTCCTTGTCGTCCACAACGTGGCCTCGTCCGAGAAACAGGTCACCGTGTCCGACGACCTGTCCCACCCCGTGGCTGTCCTGGGCACCGCCGCCGCCAATGGCAACGTGCTCAAACTGGGCGCCAACTCCTCCGTGGTGTTTCAGCTGTAAGGGTGGAAGCTAATTAGCTGTGAATCAGTTTGTTATTAGATAATCCTCGTTCAAATTTTGAACGAGGATTAGTATGTAACCACCTGTGTATTAATAATTTACCAGTCACGGGCGATTCCCGTTTTTTGTTACATTTGCAAAGATTTGAGTTAAACATTTGGAAAGTAAAAATATTATTCGTAAAATTGCCGTTAAGGAAAATAAAGCACAAGTTTTTGAAATTGTTTTATAACTAAAAATTTGTAGACTATGACTAACAACAATGACAATCTGTTTGAGATCAGGAAATCTCCTGAAAGTATCATTACTGCTCAGGCGCTGACCCTTGACGATTATGTATTTAAAACCCTTGATGATAGGGATAGGAGTATTTGCGCGACTTCTAATTAGAAGTAAAGATTGAATACTGTTTCTGAAGAAGGAATAGCGAAAATAAACACCCTGTCAAAACTGGTGTTAAGGAAAAGAGGCGATTCAGCGGTGGCGTTTTACAATGCCGCGGGTCGTCTTTATGTACTTCATTTTATTGAGGTAGCACAGATGGGTGGTCATCGCGTGCTTTACTTCATGCTCAATCTTGCCGAAGGGAAGCGTGGCGGTGCGCCCGACAAAGAGGTGGGGCGCATGGTTGTGGCTGTTCTTACCCAATATCTGGAAGAACATCCGGATGAGCTGGTATGCTATTGCCATTACGACAACGTTAAGTCCAACGCACTTAACCGGATATTCCATCTGTGGGAGCGCTTCAATCAGGATGTGATAGATGGCAAAATCACTTTTTTCGACGGCGCCGGTCATAACCGCGAAGGGGATGGACTGCATTTCATGGTGATACACCATTTACAGTGTAAGGACATCGCCGAACTGAAGACCTACATCCTGGAAAACAGCGACGCGTTTGCCACCAATGTCAGAGAGCAGATTGTTCTTCTTTTGGACATCAGCAGGCAAATGCGCCAATCGGACCATGCAGTGTGTTAAGCTACATAACGACAGTTTACAAGGGCTCAGTGGCGGACAGGTACCTGAAGGCATGAAAGTATGTCTGGTGTTAGGTGCCAAACTGCGTCCCGACAACTCACTGTCGCCTATCCTGCAGCTGCGCGTGAGGCTGGTGAGTGTTCTTGCCAATGCCCATCCCGACTGGTTGTTCTACATCTCCGGTTGTCGTGCCGACACTACCGTCCTTTACCGCACGCTGGTAGAGGAATACCATATCGCCGAAGAGCGCTTTGTGCTGGATTCCTGTGGCTATAACACCTTTCGCTCGTTATGGAACATGGAGCAGTATTTCCATCAAACCCGATTCTACATCCTGACCAGCAGCTTCCACATGGCCCGTTCACTGCGTATTGCGGGGTGGCTGGGTTATGATGCCTGGGGCATTGACATCAGCGACTATGAAAAGGTGAAGGCCAATCCCTACTACTGGCGCGAACAGCTGGCTGCGCTGCGCTCGCTGTGGCTGGTATTCTGCGTAAGGACGTCGCTGGGCAGCTTGGCAAAATGGTTCTTTCAGAAAAGGCAGCTCCGTTGGCAGCGCCGCAACGAGCAGCAGTTTGACGCGCAAAACGAGCAGATCCTGCAGCGTGCGATGAAAAACGTGGATCCGTCGATGCCGCTGACCGAATACTTCTTCTGCCAACTGACGGAGGGCAGCATCCCTACCAGCCTGACACAACCCCTGGAGGAAGAGCACTTGATTGTGAGCCTGAGTCATGTGGACTGTACCACCGTGATAGAGGATGTGCTGACACTGGCGTTATGTTACAGAGACGGGCGAACCACGCTGGCAGACCTGAAGGACTACTACCGGCGCATGCACTATCAGGACGGTGTGGTCTCGTTTGCCACCCGCAACCATTACTTCACCTGGATTATGCAGTCGGCCATCCAAGAGGGATTCGTAGAGCGAATTAGTCCCGATGAGCCGGCCTTTCCCTTTACGGGGCTGATGGATCTGCAGCCGAGCTACATGACCCAAAACAAGCATCTGTTCCGCCCTCAGATGGATGACGAAGAAAACTACAAGGCCATCGCCCTTCGCCAGCAGCAGGGCGTGCGTTTTACCTATATCCCCCGTGAGCTGCTGGACATGCCACAGGATTCAGCGTTGGGCGTGATTCACGACGGCGACATCCTGGCGGTGGTGTGCAACCAGCATAGCTGGGCAAGAGGCGTAGAGGTCAAGCACCTGCTGATAGCCAAATGGATAGATGGCAGACTGCACTTCTATCATGCCAGCGAAAAGGGATTAGGGCTTTCAGACATGGATGCCTACACTTATATGAAGGATAAGTTCACGATGATGGGCGTGACCGTTTATAGATTGAAATATGATGCAGCATAATGACTATGTGTTGAAAAACATGTTCGGGTCGTTCTTTCTGGCGACCGTCATGTCAGCGCTGATGAGACAGTTGGGTGGTTTCACCGACTCCATCGTAGTGTCTCATCTGGTGTCGCCCGATGCACTGTCAGTTGTCCGTATCTGGCAACCCATTGCGAGTTGCATGTTCATCATCATCGGCATGATGAGTGCCGGCGCCAGTTTCCTGAGCGCGCGAGGCATCGGTGCCCAGAACTACGACAAGGTGAACCGGGTGTTCAACAATCACCTGTACTATGTCCTCTTCTCCACCCTACTGGTCATAGCTCTTGTATTGCCTTTCCTCGACGTGTTGGCAGGCCTCATAACAACCGACGAGCGGTTGCTGCCCATGCTGAAGCCCTACATCCATGCCGACATGTTCGCTATCTTCATAGCGTCCGTCTGTGGCGTACCTATCTCATACGTCATTACCAACGGCAGTCCAAACCTCATCACCCGACGCATCATCATCTCACAGGTACTCAATGTGGGGTTCGACCTGCTGCTCTGCGGTGTGTTCGACATGGGCATGGCCGGTGCATCGCTTGCATCAGCCCTGAGCAACCTGCTCGCCTTCACCTCCCTGGTGGGCTATATGCGCAAGAACAGTAAAATTTTCCGTCTCAAGCGCCCGGAGAAGATTTGCAGCATCAAGATGTACCGTGAATGCTTTTCCATCGGCCTCCCCATGCTGATATCTGCCTTGTTAGCTCCGGCCATGGCCTTCACCATGAACTCGCTGGTTATCGGGAAACTCGGTGCCGACGCCATGTATTTCTTTACCATCTATTTTCAAATCAATGGTATCTGTATGCTGGCATTGTCCGGCTCCAATACGGCCATCACGAATATCGGCGGCATTCTGCTTGGCGAAGAGGACTACAACAGTTTCCGACTACTCACGCGACGCATCTTTCGAATACTGATACCAGTAATGTTGGCGGTGAGCCTGCTGATATTCCTCTTCCCCGGCCTGATTGCAAGAATCTATGGAGCCGACGACAGCCTGATTGCACAGTGCTATACGCCGTTCCGCCTGATGAGCATCGCGTTCCTGCCCAATGCCATTTCCGAGACATTGAGCGTGCTTTACTTCGTGCAGGGACATCAGAAGCTCTGCCGGTGGATAGAGATTGTAACCAATTTGGGAAGCATCGGCATTATTGCCCTTTTGGCGCTCTACAGCCCCGAACTTATCTGGTACATCCTGCCCGCCACGGCGTGGTTCCTGCTGCTGGTGATGGTTGCCATGGCCTATGTAGTACACCGCAAGAATCCGCTTTATGCCTGGCCCACACTGGAGAATACGGTGCCGTCGAACCCGGCCGTCACGTTCTCCGTACCTTATACCAAAGAGGGCGTCGAGGCTTTCCTGACGCAGGTTCATCCCTTTGTAGAAGCATGCGAGCTTCCTGACGGTTTTGCCGTGGACATTGCGCTGGAGGAACTGCTCTATGAGATTGTGGAGACGCATGAACCGCTTTCCCCCAAGGAGAAGGAAACCTTCGATGTGCGTATCATCGACAAGGAAAAAGAACTCACGGTGGTTGTTAAGAGCAAGGGCCCTCTGAGAAATCCAATTTATAAATATACGGATGAGGAGTTAGCGGATATCGATGAGAACAATCTGCGACGGGCCATCTTGTCGCGCGTGTGCAAGAATATCAATCACAAGTACATGAATGGTATTAATTGCATCTATCTGAATTATAGCCGAACCGTGGCATGACCTTTATCCGCCCCCTATACACCTGTGGTGCCTTTAACAGCCAGGCACAAAGAGCTGTAATGTACAATACGGCGCACGACACTTGCTATACATTTGAGGGGGTATCGGCCCTGCTGGTCAATGAAGTGCTGGCCGGTAAGAGAGAATGTCCCATTAACACCGGGCATATCGCTTCTGTGACAGGTGCCACGGAAGAACAGGTCACCGCGTTCTGTCAAGCGTCGCTGATGCCGATAGGACTCGTTCACGACCATGTATGGAGTGACGAGGAGTGGCGGCAGTACCGAAAGGATAATCCGCCCTGCATAGCGGCAGAGGGCTATAGGCCTTTGGACGATTATAAGGACTCCTTACCTGAGGAACTTCAGGTATCTCTTACTTTTGAACTTACCTATGCCTGTTGCGAGCGTTGTCTGCACTGTTATAACGAAGGCGCCGCCCGCAGCGACCTGCACGAGGAGCACCGCCTGCGTCCCAATATGCTCCAACCGGCCGATTACAAGCGTCTCATCGATGAAGCCGTAGCATTAGGAATACCCGAGGTGACCGTCACGGGCGGCGATCCGTTCAGTTATCCCCACTGCTGGGACATCCTTGCGTATATGCACGAGCGCAATCTGGCCGTGAACCTGTATACCAACGCCCAGGCGCTCAACAATAGCGAAAAGATAAGACGCCTCGCCCGGATGGGCCTCAGGCAGGTAAGCGTTTCCATCTACAGCACCGATGCAGAGGTCCATGACCAGATAACACGCAGGCGCGGCTCGTGGGAGCAGTCGATGAAGGCGCTGAGGGAGCTGGCAGCATGGCCTGTACCCCTGAATATCAAAACACCCGTGTTCCGTCTGAACACCCGGACCTATTATGGAGTGCGCGAAATAGCCCGCCAACTCAGTGCAGAGAATGAGGTCTCGTGCCTGCTGATACCCGGTGCCGACGGCGATATATCTTTGATTGAACATTTGCAGACACGTCCTGAAGCGCTGCGTATCATCTTGACGGACCCACTTGTGAAAAATCACGTACCGGCCAATGGAAAAGCCCAAGGCTACACGTTTGGCAGGAGGCGTGGGTTCCCCTGCTCTGCCAATGGCAGGATCATCGTCTCACCCAGTGGAATAGTCAGTGCGTGCGGCAATATCCCCCTCACCTTTGGCGATGTCCATCATTTGTCGCTCAGGGAGGCCATCCTGAGCCCACAGCGCCTGCAGATGCTGCAGGCCGATCAGAAGCAGGCGTTTCCCGTCTGCGGCCAGCACGACTATTGTCAGTATTGCCGCGTGCCCTGTTATGCCGGTGAGCCGCTGGAAAAGCACGCCGACGGCACGTTCGTGCTCAGAGAGATAAAGGGCGACGCTTGCCTGACAGCCCAGATAAGCATGGAACTATGCCGGCAAATGGAACAGGGATTGGACCCGCTTGACGGCAAGAGCATCCAGGAATGCCTGGATGCCCTGCCTGTAGAAGAAGTGCCTGTATTCCGTAAGAAGATGGCCTGAATGCCGCAGCCCGTTAGTCCCCTTTTCTGTTGTAAGGGTGGCAGCTAATCAGCTGTGAATCAGTTTGTTATTAGATAATCCTCGTTCAAATTTTGAACGAGGATTAGTATGTAACCACCTGTGTATTAACAATTTACCAGTCACGGGCGATTCCCGTTTTTTTTGTTATATTTGCAAAAAATACCACCCATGATTCCAGAAAGCACCATCGACCAGGCCCTGAAGGACCTTTTTGGCAAAATTGAGTTCCAAGCAGAACCTGCCGGGCTGTATGACCCGCTCCGCTACATGATTGCCATTGGCGGCAAGCGCATCCGGCCCCGCCTGTGCCTGCTTACCTACAGCTTTTTTGCCGATACCCTTACGCCGCAGATTCTGGAATCTGCGGCCGGCCTGGAGGTGTTCCATACCTTCACCCTCATCCACGACGATATCATGGACCGCAGCCCTCTTCGCCGCGGCCACGAGACCGTTTGGAAAAAATGGAACGAGGATACCGCCATCCTCAGTGGCGACGTGATGTGCATCGATGCCTACAAGCGCATTGCCAAGGCTCCGGCGGCCGTTTTGCCGGAGGCGCTGGCGCTCTTCTCCCGCACGGCCTCCCAGGTGTGCGACGGCCAGCAGATGGACATGGACTTTGAGAAGCGCAGCGACGTTACCATGCAGGAGTACATGCAGATGATTGGCCTTAAAACCGGCGTCCTCATTGCCTGTGCGTCCCAGCTGGGCGCCCTTATTGGCGGGACCGGCCTGCCCAGTCAGGAGTGCCTGTACGACTATGGCTACTACCTGGGCCTGGCGTTCCAGGTGGCGGACGATTACCTGGATGCCTACGGAAACGAAAAAGTGTTTGGCAAGCCAATTGGCGGGGACATCCTCAACTGCAAGAAGTCCTGGCTTACCTTAAAAGCCCTGGAACTGGGCGCGGAGGGCCTGGAAGAGGCCTTGAATGCCCCTGCGGTTACCCCGGAGGAAAAGGCCGCCAAAATTGCCCGCGTAAAGGCCATCTATGATAGTGTAGGCGTGGCCGATGCCGCCAAGAAAGCCATTGGGGACCTGAGCACCCGCGCTGTATTCAAGGGCACGGATGCCGGCATTCCTCCTTATGCCCATGAGGCCCTGAAAAGCTTTGCCCACGCCCTGGTGGGCCGCAGCTTCTAGTCTTCCGTCATCTTTGCGACAAAGTCCTTCGAAGAAATTACTGTCATGGGAGTGTTGGGGTCCTCATTGTAGGTAAAGAGGTTTTTATCCCGCGTGATAAAAAAGTCGCAAACGCTACTGTAGGCGCTTGCATACTGCATGTCATCCTCAAAGTCTCCCGAATCATGTGCAAGTGCCCATGAGAGGTCCAGCCAGTCTATCGTGCTGATTTTTATAACAGTGCGCAATTTATTGATGGCTTCCCGGAAGGCTTCCCGGTTTACGCCTTGTTTCCGGCATGTAAAGGCTGCATCAATAATGCTCTGCGTGCTGACTTGCGCTTCAATTAAGCCGGCTTCTGCTGCAGCAACAATTTGCTCTGCGCTTTCCTTTTCTGGACGGCCCTCCAACAAGAGGTCCATCAGGACATTGGTGTCTAAGGCAACTTTCACTTTCATCCTACTCTCCTCCTTTCCCTAATATATAAGCCAATTTAGGATCGGCCTCCAACTCTTCCTGAGAAGGAGCGGTGATAACACCGCTAAGTGACTTTACAAAGTCTGATACCTTGAACTCTTTGGGGAGTTTGGGGATCTGCGGCTTCACGGCCTCCTCCACCACATGCTCCAGATACGCATTCAAAGACATACTTTGTTGCTTGGCCTTATACCGGGCCCGGTTCAGGATATCCTCCCTAAACCTGATAACGGTTTGCGTTCTTGTAATCGTTTCCATATCTGCTATCGTTTTTGCAAATGTAATCACAATTATGGAAACTTCCAAGTCGTTTGCAAAAAATTTACAGCGTAAGTTCCCCGCCGCGGTAGAACTCTACCAGGTGGGTCTGGAACAGGTACTCGTAGGTGGCCTGGGCGGCGTCGGACTCGCTCTTTACCAGGCGGTTGCGGGCTTCGTTGAATTCGGTGAATGTGGCTTTCCCGTTCTCGTACTTGGCCTCCTGCAGCTCAAAGGCTGCCTGCGCGGCCTCCCGGGCTTTCTGGGCGCTTTCCCATTTAGCCTGGGCCGCTACAGCACCATTCCATGCCTGGACAATCTCTTTGTACAGGTTGTTTTTCACCCGTTGCAGCTGAATTTGCTGGTTCACCCGGTTTAGCCGGGCGGTGCGCAGCTGGTTCCGGGCACTGAAGCGCGTGAAAAGAGGGATGTTGAGCGTGAGGCCCACATACTGGCTGAAGTTGTTGCTCAGCTGGTTCCAGAACCCTTGGGTAGTGGCAAACGTACTGTAATAATTGGTTCCCAGTCCTGCCGATAAGGAAAGGGTAGGGAGGTGCTGGGCGTGTGCCACCTGGATAGAGCGGAAGGAGCTCTGCAGGCGCAGTTCCTCGGCACGGATGGCCGGCCGGATGCCTACGGCGTCGGCAAAAATATCGTCCGGATTGCTCAGCAGCACCTGCTCCAGTTCTACGGCCGGCCGCTCAATGTGGAAACCCTCCCACACGTGGAGGTCCAGCAGCTGTGCCAGATCCAGCAGGGAGCTGCGCACATTGTTCTGCGCCTGTACCCAGGTGAGGTGGCTGGAGGCCTGCGAGGCCTTCTGCTGCGCCAGATCCGCTGCCGATGCTTTCCCGTTCTCGTATCGGCCCTGCAGGCGTTCCACCTGCAGGGAATCAATCTGCAGCTGCCGACGGGCCACCCCTTCAATCTCGTAGTTATACAGCACCTGCACATAGGCCTTGGCAACGGACACGCGAATGTCGTCCCGGGCCTTCTCCAGGTCCTGGGTGGCGGCCTCCAGGTTCAGGCGGGCCAACTGGATGCGACGGGGCGTGGCCAGGCCGTCGAACAGCGGCATGCTGCTGCTCAGGCTGAAACTGGTGTTGGCGGTGTTGCCACGCTCGTAGGTGTTGTTCCCGCCAATACCGCGCCCGAAGTTCCAGTTCTGGCTCACCGTGCCGTTTGCATTGGGCACCCAGGACCATTCGGCCGTATTCCTGTCTACGGCGCTCTTCTCCCGGGTAATGGTTTGCGTGGCAATGGTCAGGTTGTGCTCCAGCGCCCACTCGGTGCACTCCTCAAGCGTCCAGGGGTGGGAAAAGTCCGGCAGGGAATCTGTGGGCGCCTGCAAGGCGAGCGCCAGGGTAAGAAGCAGGGTTGTCATGGCTTACTTGGTAGTAATGATTTGCGGACCGCGGACTACGTCGTCCAGCGACAGGCCGCTTTTGATTTCGATGTTCACGCCGTCAGAAAGGCCTGTTTTCACTTCCCGGCGCTCGAATTCCTTACCGTTCTTCACGTACACGAAGGTTTGCTCGCCCTCGTACTGGATGGCGCTTTCCGGCAGGGTAATCACGTCGCTGACCTCCTGGAGCACGATTTCCGCGTTGGCGCTGTAGCCGCTGCGGATGGTGACATCGGCAGGGACTTTGACGGATGCCTTGATCTCGAAGAGGTTGGTGCCGTTGTTTTCGGTGGCTTTTGGGGCGATGTATTCCAGCGCCGCATCAAAGCTCAGATCCTGCAGGGCACCCACGGAAATGCGCACCGGAAGGCCCAGGTGCAGGCGGCCCACTTCCGTCTCGTCAATATTGCCGTCGAAGATGAGGTCGTTCATGTTGGCCACCGTGGCAATGGTGGTGCCGTCGTTGAAGGTGTTGGAGTTAATCACGGAGTTGCCCACCTTCACCGGCACGTCCAGGATCAGGCCCGATATGGTGGAACGGACGAGCGTGGTGCTTCCGGTTTTGTTGGACGATGACACGCCGTCGCGGATAATCTCCAGGGCCTCTTTGGCAATGGCGTGCTCTTCCTTTGCCTGCTTGAGCGACTGGCGAATCTTTTCGTACTCGTCGGCGCTCACGAGCTTCTTGTCGTACAGGGCTTTTTCGCGGTCGTAATTGGCTTGGGCCTGCTCCAGGTTCACCTCGCTCAGGCGCACGCGGCTCTGGGCGCTGGCCAGCTGGTTCATGTCCGGAATCACCTTGAGCTTGGCAATTACCTCGTTCTGCTGCACGGTTTGGCCGGCCTCCTTGTAAACCTCGGCCACAATGCCGCTGATTTGCGGTTTCACGTTTACCTCGTCCCGGGGCTGGATTTTGCCCGTCACCACGGTGCTCTTGGAAATATTGCCCAGGACGGGGGTGAGCTCCTGATAGCGGATTTCCTTGGGCTGGGAGCGTTTGAACAGGTAACCGAAGGTGCCCACAAACAGCATCACAATCAGTGCGATAAGCATAATTTTACCGAATTTTTTCATATTGCGTTTTATTTTTTATTCATCTCGCATAGCATCTACGGGTTTGATTTGCATGGCGCGGGAGGCGGGCATCAGGCCGGCCACCACGCCCAGAACGGTGAGCAGCAACGCCGCCTCCACCGCCACGCCAAAGGACACCTGGAACGGCGCTTTCAGGATGCCGTCGGTGGTCATCGCCAGCTCTACCACGTGCAGGATGAGCACGCTGAACACAATGCCGCCCATACCGGCCACCAGCGTGAGCACGGTGCTCTCCGCGATAATCTGCCCCAGGATTTGCCGCGGCGTGGCGCCAATGGCCCGCCGGATGCCAATCTCCGTAGTGCGTTCCTTCACGCTCACCATCATAATGTTGGATACACCAATCACGCCGGCCAGGAGCGTCCCCAGGCCGATGAGCCAGATGAGGAAATTCACGCCCTTGAGCAGGTTGTCAATGATGCCAAATATCAGCTGCGTATTCAGCAGGAACATGGCTTGTTCGTCTTCCGGATGGATGTAATGTGCCTGGCCAACTACTTTCTGCACGCGCGGAATGATGTCGCTCATGACAACCCCTTCCTTGGCGGTGATGCAAATCATGTGCACGGCTGTGCCCATGTTGTAGGCCCTCCGGGCCAGGGTGATGGGGATGGTTACCGTCTCCGACGCGCGGCCGTTGACGTTAAGACCATTGCCATCGAGCCAGTCTACGCCCACCACGCTGTAATAGGTCCCGTCCACCTTGATGCGCTGTCCGCAGGGATCGCCGCCCTCCGGGAACAGTTCATTGTACACTTTCTTGCCAATGACGCACACTTTGCGTTCCTGGGCAATGTCGGCATCGTTCAGGTAGCGCCCGTACATGAGCTGTGGCGTCTCAACGCGTGCGTAGTCTGCCCGCTGGCCTTTCACGACGGCCGATGACGATACGGTTTCCCCGCGGACGACGCTTTTGTTCCACAGGCCCACGGACGGGGTGACGGTCTCCAGCTCCGGTATCTGGCTCTTGAGACGGTCTACATCGTCATAGACCATGTTCCATCTGCGGCCTTTCTTGAAGCCTTTGTACGGCTTGGTGGTTTTACGGGTAAAAACAATACAGGTGTTATGCGTAAAGCCGTCGAACTCGTTCATGAGGATTTGCCTGAGGCCCTGCCCGCCGCCAATGAGCAGCATGAGCATGAAGATGCCCCAGAACACGCCAAAACCGGTAAGGATGCTCCTGCTGCGGTTGCGCAGGATGCTGTCCAGAATTTCCCGGAAGGTATCTGAATCAAACCATTTCATTCGGCACGCAGGGCTTCAATGGGTTTTACACGGGCCGCTTTCCAGGCGGGAATAATCCCGGCCAGGGTACCGGCCAAAACAAGCAGCAGGGTGGCTTCCAGCGCCACATCCAGGCCCACGGACGGGTTCACCAGCATTTTAATTTCTTCAAAGCCGATGTTCACGCCCTTCTGGCCCACCGTCTTGCCCAGAATCTCGCACGCCATCATGCCCAGGAACATGCCTATGTAGCCGAAAAGGGCCGTGATGCATACGCTCTCGGCAACAATCAGCTTAAGGATGTCACCGGGTTTGGCGCCTATGGATTTGCGGATGCCGAACTCGTGCGTGCGCTCCTTCACGGTGATGAGCATGATGTTGGACACGCCTACAATACCGCTCACGAGGGTGAGCATGCCCAGAATCCACATGGCAATCTGGAGGATGCGGCGGGCGTTGGACATTTGCAGGTTTTGCGTATAGTTGTTATTGATCCAGATGCCGCGCTGGTCATCCGGGGCAATGCTGTGGCGGCGTTTGATGGCACCGGCATATTCCTCCTCGAAGGCCTCGTGCTCCTGAAGGGTCTTCGGCCCTTCTACGTTGAAGGAGATGGCTTCCACTTTGTCGGTGGGGTCGTAGATGTGTTTGTAGGTGGAGTAGGGGATGGGGCAGCTCCGGCGCCAGTTTTGCTCATCGGTGTGATAGATGCCCACAATGCGGAAGGCAATCTTCCCGGCGTTCACCCACTTTCCGATAATGGCTTCCGGGTCCTTGGGGCTCAGTTCTTTGGCATGCGCCAGGCTCAGCACCATTACCTTGCGGGCGGCATCAATGTCTTCCTGGTTGATGTATCGGCCTGCAGACATTTGCAGCTTTTCCTGCTCCAGGTGCTGCGGCATTTTGCCTTCCATCCAGCCTTCCACGGAGAGGTTGCCCAGCGTGAGTATGACGCTTGAGCCACTGGTGGAAGTGATGACGTTTTGGATGCGTCCTTCCCAGTCTTTGCTTTGGGTATAGTCAAAGTCTTTGGTATCCAGCTGGATAAGACGGTTTTCCTTGTAGCCGGCATAGGGCTTGGAGGTGCGCCAGCCTTCAACGGTAATGCCCTGGCTCACGTACTGGTCCATGTTCCCGGTGAAGGAATTCATGAGGCCGTTACTGGTGCCCAGCAGCGTGATCAGGAGGAAGATGCCCCAACTCACCGCAAAGCCCGTAAGGGCCGTACGGAGCTTGTTCTGCCGCAGGGAACTGCCTATTTCGTGAAAAAGTTCGCGCATTATTTCATTGCCGAGCCTTGCCAGGCTTCATGTTTGGTGTTTTCTTCAATCTTGCCAATAAGCCCGTCCTTGATGTGGATAATCTTGTCGGTTTCGTTGGCCACGCCGCCTTCGTGCGTGACTACTATAATGGTAATGCCGTCTTCCTTGTTCAGCTGCTTGAGGAGCTGCATTACTTCTACGCTGGTTTTGGAATCCAGGGCGCCGGTGGGTTCATCGGCCAGGATAATCTGCGGACGGGTAATGAGGGCGCGGGCAATGGCCACACGCTGCTTCTGGCCGCCGGACATCTCGTTGGGGAAGTGGTGGGCCCAGGGGGTGAGGCCCATCTTGTCCAGGTACTCCATGGCCATCTCGTGGCGCTTTTTGCGGGGGATGCCCTGGTAGTAGAGTGGCAGCTCAACGTTCTCTACGGCCGTTTTGAAGCCAATGAGGTTGAAGCTTTGGAAGATGAATCCGATCATGCGGTTGCGGTAGTCCGCCGCCTGTTTCTCGCTCAGGTCCTTGATGAGCTTGCCGTCCAGCGTGTAGGTGCCGGTATCGTAATTGTCCAGGATGCCCAGGATATTGAGGAGGGTACTCTTGCCGGAACCGGATGCGCCCATGATGGATACGAATTCCCCCCGCTCGATTTGCAGGTTGATGCCTTTCAGGACATGCAGGGGCTGTCCGTTGTTGTAGGTTTTGTTGATATCGCTGAGTTCGATGAGCGCCATTTCTGCTGTATTAGTATGCTATTACACTGCAAATATAAATGCGTTTTTTGAAACCGCCAAATTTTTTTGCAAAAATTATGCGAGGCTACCTGCTTTTTGGTAATTTTGTAGGACAAATGCAAACAGATGATGACCAAATCGTTCCTTCTTTCCCTCAGCGCCCTTTTGGCCACGGTTATTGCCCATGCCCAGCCTTCCTCCACCCCGTTAAAGCACACCCACCCCCATCAGCTCCCTCTCTGTGGCACCAAAGCGTGCTTTAATGCCCCTTCCTGATACCTCACCCCCTTGGTTGTCTCAGTGGCATCCTGATGCGTTTAGGTGGTAATTCTATCGCCAGCTAACCCCAAAATAGGCTGATTTTGTGGTTACCTGGTCATTTTTTCTCCAGCTAACCGCACTCTCCAACGCGAAACGTCGCAAATCGTAAGTGGGGTGAAAGGCATTGAGGGTTCAGAGGATGGATCTTCAGAGACGTTTTAGTCGTGTTTTTGGCTCCGAGGGTCCATTTGCTGGTAACCGCCGCTCCTGGCTGTGTGCGACGGTGTCTCGTGCCGTGACGGCTAACAAACTATCCCACAATGATTTACATACTAATCCTCGTTCAGAATCTGAACGAGGATTATCTAGGAAGTGGCTGTGTGACAGGGAGTTGGCAATCACGTGGAATGGGGGCCTTGCAGGACGGAACTAGTCCAGAACCAGGTGTTGGATGGCGGCACGGAGGTTGGAACGGGCCGTGGAGGGGGCCAAGGCCTCAGGGAGGGGGAGAGTACGCGGTGAAACCTCGATGAGTTGCGCAAATCCGGCGGCCTGGAGGGCGCGTGCATCGTCAATGCGGCCGGAGAGGAGCACGACCGGGGCGCCCTGGCCCGGCTTAGCATCTTTGCCGGAGGCCGCCAGGCCCGGCACCGCCCCGCCAGGGGATGACGCCCCGTCCCGTACGCGCTGCAGCACGCCCAGCGGGACTTTGCCTTGCAGGGTTTGGCGGTCCGAGCGGCCCTCGCCGGTTATGACGAGGGAGGCGCCGGCGAGGGCCTGGTCAAAGTGGCACAAATCCAGCACGCGCTGAATGCCAGGATACACGACGGGCCGGGCATAGGCCATGAAAGCAGCTCCAAGCCCGCCTGCAGCACCGGCGCCGGGCCTCGCAAGGACATCCACGCCCGTCTCTTCCCGCATCTGCGCTGCCCATTGCAGCATTTCCGCCTCCAGGACTTCCACATGGGCAGGGGAGGCCCCTTTTTGCGGGCCGAACAAACGAATGGCGCCCGTGGGACCCGTCAGCGGAACCTGCACGTCGCACAGAAGCTCCACCTCCGCCTCCCGCAGCAACTCCCGCACACCAGGAACAGAGAGCATTCCCCGTCCGCCATCGCAGGTGACCGTCCCTCCCAGGCCAACGATAAACCGCCGGCATCCCCGCGCCCGTGCGGCAAGGAGCAGTTCCCCCACGCCACGGGTATCGGCCTTAAAAGGATTGCGCTCCTCCGGTTTTACCAGCCGGATGCCACAGGCCTGCGCCACCTCCAGAATGGCGGTATTGTCCCAGACGCCGTAGCAGGCTTGGACCCATCGGTCCAAAGGATCGTGCACCTTTTCCGGTACGATGGTACCCCCGAGCGCCCTCACAAGCACTTCCAGCGTGCCTTCTCCGCCATCGGCCAGGGGAATCTCCACAACTTCCGCCTCGGGAAAACGCACCCGCAGGGCCGATGCCAGCACCTGGGCTACCTCGCTGGCAGTCAGGCACTCCTTGAACGAATCTGGTGCGACAATAATTTTCATCTTGGGCGCTATACGAACCAAAATTACTAAAAAATACGTATATTTACGAGCTAAAATAAAACGACATGGCAGAAAAAGTGTACAAATTCCTGAACGACAATCCGGTGGCCCGCTGGAGCGCCCTGCTGCTCCTGGCTCTGGCAATGTTCTGCAGTTACATCTTCATGGACATCCTCTCTCCCATCAAGGACCTGATGCAGGAGACCCGCGGGTGGGACTCCACCGCCTTTGGTACCATGCAGGGCTCGGAAGTATTCCTGAACGTATTCGTGTTCTTCCTCATCTTTGCCGGCATTATCCTGGACAAGATGGGCGTGCGTTTTACCGCCGTGCTGTCCGCCGCCGTCATGCTGGTGGGCGCCTGTATCAAGTGGTACGCCGTTTCCGAATCCTTCATGGGCAGCAGCCTGGAAACCTGGTTCACCAACAACCTCAACTACATCCCGGGCTTTGACGAGCTTGGCGTTTCGCCCTTCTACCGGGGCATGCCGGCATCGGCCAAACTGGCTGCCTGCGGCTTCATGATCTTCGGCTGCGGCTGCGAGATGGCCGGCATTACGGTGAGCCGCGGTATCGTCAAATGGTTCAAGGGCAGGGAGATGGCCCTCGCCATGGGTTCGGAGATGGCCCTGGCCCGCCTGGGCGTTGCCACCTGCATGATTTTCAGCCCCTTCTTCGCCCGGCTGGGCGGCAAGGTGGATGTGTCCCGCAGCGTTGCCTTTGGCGTGGTGCTCCTGTGCATCGCCCTCATCATGACCATCGTGTACTTCTTCATGGACAAGAAGCTGGACGAGCAAACCGGCGAGGAGGAGGAAAAGGACGATCCTTTCAAGGTGTCCGACATTGGCAAAATCCTCTCGGACGGCGGCTTCTGGATTGTGGCCCTGCTGTGCGTGCTGTACTATTCCGCCATCTTCCCCTTCCAGAAATATGCGGTGAACATGTTGCAGTGCAACCTGTCCCTTACGCTGCCGGAGGCAGGCTCCTTCTGGGCCGGCTCCAGCGTTACCCTCATCCAGTACTTCATTATGCTGCTGGTGGCCGCGGCCGGTTTTGCCAGCAACTTCCAAAAGAAGAAGTCCAACCAGTACATCCTGCTCTGCGTCTCCGTGCTGGCCCTCATCGTATACTGCTATATGGGCTACATGCGGCAGAGCGCAGAGGCCATTTTCGCGGTGTTCCCGCTGCTGGCCGTGCTCATCACCCCAATCCTTGGCAACTACCTGGACCACAAGGGGAAAGGCGCCTCCATGCTGGTGCTGGGCTCCATTCTCCTGATTGCCTGCCACCTCACCTTCGCCTTCGTACTGCCCGCCTTCAAGGGGAATGACCTTGGCGGCGTCATTGTGGCCTATGTGACCATCCTGGTGCTGGGCGCCAGCTTCTCCCTGGTTCCCGCCGCCCTGTGGCCGTCCGTCCCCAAGCTGGTAGACGCCAAAGTGATTGGCAGCGCCTACGCCCTCATCTTCTGGATCCAGAACATCGGCCTGTGGCTGTTCCCGCTCCTGATTGGCAAGGTGCTGGACAAGACCAATCCGGGCGTGACGGACCCCACCGCCTTCAACTACACCGCCCCGCTGGTAATGCTGGCCTGCCTGGGCCTTGCCGCCTTGATGCTGGGCCTGGTCCTCAAAGTGGTGGACAAGAAGAAAGGCCTGGGCCTGGAACTGCCCAACATTACGGCTGAATAATGGCAAATACCTCTAAGAAAGGCTTTTACAGGTCAGCGGCTTGGATAGCGCTGGCCTGTTTGGTAGTGCCGATGTTCGCATCGTACTACTTTGACGATATGTTCTCCAGCATCTCCTACCTGTTCGAGAACGCTTCGCTCACGCAGCTTGGCTGGGACGCGGCCGGCTACGGCCTCTACGCCAGCGGTTACAGCGTGCTGTGTGTCTTTGGCGGCCTGGTCATCGGCGGCATCCTCCTGGACAAATGGGGCGTCCGCGTGAGCGGCTCCGTGTTCGTGGGCATGATGGCGGCCGGCGCAGGAATGGTCCTCTGGGCCCTTCTCAGCGGCGCCTCCTGGTCCCTGCAGGCGGCCTATGTGGGCGTCATGTTCTTCGGCCTGGGCAGTGAAATTGCCGGCACGGCCGTCACGCGCAGCATCGCCAAATGGTTCAAAGGCGGGCCGATGGCCCTCGCCATGGGCCTCCAGCTGGCCATTGCCCGTCTGGGCACGGCCTTCGCCCTGGTGCTCTCGCCCATGCTGGTGAAAGAGCAGGCGGGCCACGTGTACACCCTCGCGGAAACCGCCCGTCCGGCCCTGGTGGGCATGGGCCTGATGGCCCTGGGGCTTATCCTCTGGGCCGTTTTCGTGGCCCTGGATGCGCGTGCAGACCGTCATTCCCGGCTTGACCGGGAATCTCCTGAGATGGCCGATCAGGTCGGCCATGACGAGGACACCTTCCGCTTCAAGGATGTCCTGGGCGTGCTGGGTAACAAGAATTTCTGGCTCCTGGGCCTTCTTTGCGTACTCTTCTACAGCAGCATCATCGCCTTCAAGAAATTTGCCGGGGCCATCCTTATTCCCCGCTTCGACATTCCTGCACAGGCGGCCGGCTGGATGGTGTCCATGCTGCCGTTCTCCACGGTTATCTTTGCCCCGCTGTTCGGCATGCTGGTAGACAAAGCCGGCAAAGGAACCCGTTGGATGGTCGTTGGCGCAGTCCTTGCGCTCATCGCCCATCTGCTCCTGGCCTTCGCCCCCGCCGGCGTTCCGTTCTGGGGCTATCTGGCCATGGTTTTCCTGGGATTCGGCTACTCGCTGGTGCCGGCGGCCCTCTGGCCGTCCGTCCCCAAGATTGTGCCGGATAAGGTGCTGGGCACCACCTTCGCCCTCATCTACTGGGTGCAGAACCTGGGCCTCCTGAGTTTCAAGTGGGTGGCCGGCGTCATCCTGGGCAAGGAGGGCAACGGTCCTGTCTCCGTGGAGCTCATGTTCGTGGGCCTCTGCGTTGCCGCCGTGGTGGTGGCACTGGTGTTCCGCCGCACGGCCGCCCGCCATCCGGAACTCAAGTTGGATTTGCCCAACAGCTAATAAAATTGTATATTTGCAGACCGTGTACGAGCTGCTTAATACCATAAATTCGCCGGAGGACGTAAAAAAACTGTCCCCTGAGCAGCGTGTGCAACTCTGTGAGGAGGTCCGGCAGTACATGGTGGAGTGCTGTGCCGTGAATCCCGGTCACCTGGGCAGCAGCCTGGGCGCCGTGGAACTCATCGTGGCGCTGCACACCGTCTTCAACACCCCCAAGGACAAAATCGTCTATGATGTGGGCCATCAGGCCTATGCCCACAAGATTCTTACCGGGCGGCGGGAACTTTTCCGGAAAAACCGCACCCGGGACGGCATCAGCGGCTTCCCCAAACGGGACGAAAGCCCCTACGATGCCTTTGGCGCCGGACATTCGTCCACGTCCATTTCGGCCGCGCTGGGCTTTGCAGAGGCCGCACGCCTCACCGGCAGCTGGGATAAGGCCATCGCCGTCATTGGTGACGGCGCCCTCACCGGCGGCCTGGCCTGGGAAGGCCTGAACAACGCCGGCTCTTCCAAGTCGGATATCCTGATTGTCCTGAACGACAACAACATTTCCATCGACAAAAACATCGGCGGCCTGCACAACTACCTGCTGCAGGTAACCACGCACCCGTTCTATAACAAGCTCAAAAACACCATCTGGAACTCCCTCGGGGAGGGAAAAACGCGCGACTGGGTGCAAAAAAAGGTCATCGACACCAAGTCCAACCTGGTGCGGGGAAGCGGCGGCGCCCTGTTCGAGTCGCTGGGTTTCCGTTATTTCGGGCCCATTGACGGGAACGATTTGGGCCAGCTGACCGATACACTGGAACGCCTGAAGAACCTGCACGGGCCGCGTCTACTGCATATTCACACCCGCAAAGGCTGCGGCTATGCCCCTGCGGAGGCCGATCCTACCACCTGGCACGCCCCCGGCCGCTTCGACCCCGCCACCGGCGAGCGCATCAAGACGGTGTATCCCGCCGACCGCTACCAGGATGTCTTCGGGGAGGTCCTTACAGACCTGGCCCGCCGGGACCCTAACGTGGTGGGCATCACCCCCGCCATGGCCACCGGCTGTGGCATGAACCGCCTGGAGGCCGCCTTCCCGGACCGCTTCTTTGACGTGGGCATCGAAGAAGGCCATGCCGTCACCTTTTCCGCCGGCCTCGCCGCCGCCGGCATGAAACCCTTCTGCAACATCTACTCCAGTTTCTCGCAACGCGCGTACGATAATATCATACACGATGTCGCCCTGCAAAACCTGCCGGTGGTCTTTTGCTTCGACCGGGCCGGCCTGGTGGGGGAAGACGGCGCTACGCACCACGGCTGCTTCGACCTCGCTGCCTACCGCAGCATTCCCGGGGTCATTGTGGCCGCTCCCCGCAATGAGCTGGAACTCAAGCAGCTCATGTTCACGGGACTCAATCTCAAGAGCGGGCCGCTGATTATCCGCTACCCGCGCGGAATAGGGGAGGGAATCCAATGGCGCAAGCCCATGTACAAGGCCGTTCCCGTGGGACAGGGAGAAAAGCTGATGGAAGGGAAGGACGTAGCCATCCTGGGCCTGGGACCGGTAGTAAACCGCGCCCTGGCTGCTGCCAAGCGGCACAAAACAGACTATTGGGTGGGGCCGTCCGTATACGATATGCGCTTCCTCAAGCCGCTGGATTCCGGCATTCTGGAGGAGGTTTCCCATTGCAAGGCCATCATCACCGTGGAAGACGGTGCGCTCAAAGGTGGCCTGTTCGGTGCCGTGAGCGAATATTTCGCCGGCCGTCCCAATGCCCCTATAATTAAAGGTATGGGCATTCCGGACCGCTTTGTGGGCCAGGATACCCAAAAGGCCCAGTGGGCGGCTTGCGGCCTTGACGAGGAATCCATCTACGAACTTTTGGTAGGAATGATGAAAAATCTTTGAAAAAGTTTGGTTGTTTCAAAAAAAGTCCCTACCTTTGCAATCCTTTCAGCGATGAAGGATTCCATTGAGCGCCGATATAGCTCAGTTGGCCAGAGCACGTGATTTGTAATCTCGGGGTCGTGGGTTCGAATCCCTCTATCGGCTCAAAGGAGCTTTGAAATATTGAAAAGCTGTTCTGGGAGGTTCGCATAGTGGCAATTGCGGCGGACTGTAAATCCGCTCCCTCAGGGTTCGGTGGTTCGAGTCCACCACCTCCCACAAAAACTATTTCGCGCGGAAGTAGCTCAGTTGGTAGAGCATCAGCCTTCCAAGCTGAGGGTCGCGAGTTCGAACCTCGTTTTCCGCTCAGAGTTTAAAAAGCCGGTGTAGCTCAGGGGTAGAGCGCATCCTTGGTAAGGATGAGGTCATGAGTTCAATTCCCATCACCGGCTCTTTTTTTGGGTTTATGCCCTTTGTAAACAAGCAACAATTGTTTAAACAATAATATTACTATGGCAAAAGAAACATTCCAGAGAACCAAACCGCATGTCAACATCGGTACTATCGGCCACGTTGACCACGGTAAGACCACCCTCACCGCCGCTATCACCAAGGTACTCGCAGAGCGCGTATCCGGTAACGCCGACAAGGTGAAGTCCTTCGACCAGATCGACAACGCCCCGGAAGAGAAAGAGCGCGGTATCACCATTAACACCGCTCACGTTGAGTATGAGACTGAAAAACGTCACTATGCTCACGTTGACTGCCCTGGCCACGCCGACTATGTGAAGAACATGGTTACCGGTGCTGCCCAGATGGACGGTGCTATCCTTGTGGTGGCTTCCACCGATGGTCCTATGCCTCAGACCCGTGAGCACATCCTGCTCGCCCGTCAGGTGAACGTGCCTAAGATCCTCGTCTTCATGAACAAGGTAGACCTTGTGGACGACGAAGAAATGCTCGACCTCGTAGAAATGGAGATCCGCGACCTCCTCGCTTTCTACAAGTTCGATGAGGATTGCCCTATCATCCGTGGCTCCGCACTTGGTGCTCTGAACGGTGAGAAGCAGTGGGAAGACAAAGTCATGGAACTCATGAACGCTGTGGATGAGTACATCCCGCTTCCTGAGCGTCTGGTGGACAAGGACTTCCTGATGCCTATCGAGGACATCTTCTCCATCACCGGTCGTGGTACTGTGGTTACCGGCCGTATCGAGTCCGGCACCATCCACGTGAACGACCCTGTGGAACTCGTCGGTTTCGGCGATGAGCCTCGTCAGTCCGTTGTTACCGGTGTGGAAATGTTCCGCAAGCTCCTCCCTCAGGGTGAGGCTGGTGACAATGTAGGTCTGCTCCTCCGTGGTGTTGACAAGAAGGAAGTAAAGCGTGGTGAAGTTGTGGCCAAGCCCAAGTCCATCACTCCTCACACCGAATTCAAGGCTCAGATCTATGTTCTGAAGAAAGAAGAAGGTGGTCGTCACACCCCGTTCCACAATCACTATCGTCCTCAGTTCTTCATCCGCACCCTGGATGTGACTGGCGAAATCCTCCTCCCGGACGGTGTAGAGATGGTTATGCCTGGCGATAACGTGGAAATCACCGTGAAGCTCATCACTCCGGTTGCTATGAACAACGGTCTGCAGTTCGCTATCCGCGAAGGTGGCCGTACCGTGGGCGCCGGCCAGGTGATCGGCATCATCGAGTAATTCTCGAAGCCATTCAAAAAGTGAGTGTCCAGACGTGGGCACTCACTTCCACAGGGGAATAGAACAAGGGTAGTTCAGCGGTCTCCAAAACCGTCGATGTGGGTTCGAATCCTGCTTCCCCTGCTAAATATCAAAGGTTACGATTTGGTAAATGTTTAACGAAGACACCGGATTCCCGCTTCCAATTTTTCCGGAGTCGATTGTAAGCAAAGATGAGAAAGTTCATTAACTATCTGAAAGAGTCGTTCACCGAACTCACACAGAAGGTGACGTGGCCCACTTGGGAGAAGCTGCAGAGCTCTGCACTGCTTGTCCTGGTTACCACCATTATCCTCGCTGCTGTCGTTTGGGTTATCGACTATGCTTTCCAGCATCTGATGGAGTTTATTTACGCACTGTAACTGAAGTATACCTTTATGGCTGACAAAAAATGGTACGTTCTGCGTACCGCGGGAACCAAGGAAAAGAAAGCCGCCGAATACCTAGTCAAGGAAATTGAAAGACACCCGGATCTGCAAGCAATTGTGGATCAGGTTCTTGTACCTGTCAAGAAGGAGATCGTCACCAAGAATGGCAAACGCAAAGAGGTGGAGCGCCTGCTCTTCCCCGGCTATGTGCTCATTCATGCAGAACTGAATCCGGACCTTGAGTATGTGATTCGTAACGGCATCCCCGGCATGTCCGGCTTCCTTACGGAGAAAACCGGCAACGGCCAAGACCGTATTCCCGTTCCCATCCGCGACGAGGAAGCCCAGCGCATCCTTGGCGTCCAGGACGAGAACGCAGTGAGCGCAGCAGAAACTGAGGTCAACTTTACCGTAGGGGAGAGCGTCCGCATTACGGACGGTCCTTTCAGCGGTTTCGACGGTACCGTAGAGGAAATCCTTCAGGACAGAAGCAAATTGAAGGTGGTAGTTGTGATCTTTGGAAGAAAGACACTTCTGGAACTCAGCTTTACACAAGTAACTAAAGAGTAAGTATTAAACTATGGCAAAAGAAGTAACTGGATTCATTAAGCTCCAGATCAAAGGCGGAGCAGCGAATCCTGCGCCCCCGGTAGGACCGGCACTCGGTTCCAAGGGCCTCAACATCATGGACTTCTGCAAGCAGTTCAACGCCCGCACCCAGGACCAGGCCGGTAAGGTTCTCCCTGTGGTGATCACCGTGTTCTCCGACAAGTCCTTCACGTTTGAGGTCAAACAGCCCCCGGTGGCCGTATCGCTCAAGGAAGCTGCCAAGATTAGCAAGGCTTCCGGTGAACCCAACCGTAAGAAAGTGGCAACCGTTACCTGGGATCAGGTAAAGGAGATTGCCCAGTCCAAGATGCCGGACCTCAATGCTTTCACGCTGCGCAGCGCCATGAGCATGGTCGCCGGTACTGCCCGTTCCATGGGTATCAAGGTGGAAGGTCAATTCCCCGAAAACATCTAAACCACGCATGAATTATGAGTAAGTTAACCAAAAACCAGAAAGCTGTTCTTGCCAAGTACGACAAGACGCAGGTTTACTCCGTCTCTGAGGCATGCGCGCTTCTGAAGGAGATTACCTACACCAAATTCGACGCCTCCGTGGAAATCACCACCAACCTGGGTGTGGATCCCCGTAAGGCCAACCAGATGATCCGTGGCGTTGTCACGCTGCCTGCCGGTACCGGTAAAGTTACCCGCGTGCTGGTCCTCTGCACCCCTGACAAAGAGGCCGAGGCCAAGGAAGCCGGCGCAGACTACGTAGGTCTGGACGAATACATCACCAAAATCAAAGAAGGCTGGACCGATGTAGATGTAATCATCTGCACCCCGTCCGTGATGGCCAAGGTCGGTCAGATTGGCCGTATCCTGGGTCCCCGCGGCCTCATGCCCAACCCCAAGACCGGCACCGTTACTATGGAAATCGGTAACGCCGTAAAGGATGTGAAGGGTGGTAAGATTGACTTCAAGGTGGACAAGACCGGTATTATCCATGCCGCCATTGGCAAGGCTTCCTTCACTGCCGAGCAAATCGAGGCCAATGCCCGCGCTTTCGTTGGCGCCGTCCTCAAGCTCAAACCCCAGACCCTGAAAGGCACCTATTTCAAGGGATGCACCCTGTGCACCACCATGAGCCCTGCCATCAAGCTGGACATCAAAGGTTTCAACGCTGAATAATCTGTAGGAGGAATTGTTATGAAGAAAGAATTGAAAGAGCAGGTTATTGCAGCCATCAAGGCCAACATCGCCCAGTATCCCAACTTCTACATCGTTGACATCGCCGGTCTGAATGCCGGTGACACCGCTGCTCTGCGCCGCGACTGCTTCAACGAAGGTATCAAACTCACCGTTGTCAAGAACACCCTCCTGCACAAGGTCATCAAGGACGCCCAGAATCCGGAGATGGAACTCCTGGTCCCCGCCCTGGAAGGCAACACCGCCCTCATGTACACCGAGGCTCCTGCAGTTCCTGCAAAGCTCATCAAGAAGTACAACAAGGCCGGCAGTGAAAAGCCCGCTCTCAAGGCCGCTTACGTACAGGAATGCGCCTTCGTCGGCGCCGACAAACTGGAAGAGCTTGTCAACATCAAGTCCCGCGAGGAACTCATCGGCCAAATCATCGGTATGCTGCAGTCTCCTATGCAGAACGTCATCTCCGCTCTCCAGAACGGTGGTGGCCAGAAGATCGCCGGCCTCGTCAAGACCCTCGAAGAAAAAGCAAACAAATAATAAACAATTTAATATTTTACAATTATGGCAGACGTTAAAAAACTCGCAGAGGAACTCGTAAACCTCACCGTCAAAGATGTCCAGGAACTCGCTAAGATCCTGAAGGAAGAATATGGTATTGAGCCCGCAGCTGCAGCTGTTGCAGTAGCCGCTCCCGCCGCCGCTGGCGAAGCCGCCGGTGCTGCTGCCGAGCAGACCGAATTCGATGTGATTCTCACCAGCGCTGGCCAGGCTAAGCTCCAGGTCATCAAGGCTGTTAAGGAGAATGCCGGTCTTGGTCTGAAAGAGGCCAAGGAGCTGGTAGACAAGGCCCCCGTTGCCGTGAAGGAGAAGATCTCCAAGGCAGAGGCTGAGGCCCTGAAGGCTGCCCTCGAGGAAGCCGGCGCCGAGGTTGAGGTTAAGTAACTTCGCCTGCTCCCCTAGATGGGAGGCACAACACAGGTTTAGAGCCCAAAGTAGGCTCTAAACCTTTTTTCCGTCTTAAAAATTTTCCCCTTAACGAAGGCAGAACATGTCTACTGAGACTAGAAAACCGCGAATTAATTTCGCAACATCCAAAATTCTGGAATATCCTGACCTTCTGGAGGTTCAGCTGAAGTCCTTCAAGGATTTCTTCCAGCTGGAGACCACACCGGACAGCCGCAAGAGCGAAGGGCTGTATCAGGTGTTCCAGGAAATATTCCCGATCGAAGATACGCGGAACAACTATGAACTCACCTTCATCGATTATTTCATCGATCCGCCCCAGTATTCGATCGAGGAGTGTCTTGAGAGAGGACTCACCTACAACGTTCCTCTGAAGGCAAAACTCCGCCTTTCATGCACGGACCCGGAGCACGAGGACTTTGACACCCGCGTGCAGGACGTATACCTCGGCAACATTCCCTACATGACCCCTGCCGGTACGTTCATCATCAACGGCTCCGAGAGAATTATCGTTTCGCAGCTTCACCGCTCCCCGGGCGTATTCTTCGACCAGAGCATGCACGCCAACGGCACCAAGCTCTACAGCGCCCGCATTATCCCGTTCAAGGGCTCCTGGATCGAGTTCGCCACGGACATCAACAACGTGATGTACGCCTACATCGACCGTAAGAAGAAGCTGCCTGTAACCACCCTTCTGCGTGCTATCGGCTATAGCTCGGATAAGGACATCCTGGACCGTTTCGGTCTGGCCGATGAAGTTCCCTCCGACGAGGCCACCCTCAAGGAGAACGAGGGCCGCAAGCTGGCCGCCAACGTGCTCAAGACCTGGTTCGAGGATTTCGAGGACGAGGACACCGGTGAGGTGATCCCCATCGAGCGTACCCTCGCCATCGTAGAGCGCGGCGAAATCCTGAACGAGGATACCATCGCCAAGATCGCAGACACCGAAGTGAAGACCATCCTCCTCCAGAAGGACGAGGCCGTCTCTGCGGAAAACAGCATCATCTACAATACCCTGCAGAAGGATCCGACCAACACGGAAATCGAGGCTGTGAACTATATCTACAAGCAGCTCCGCAATTCCGAACCGCCGGATGAGACGACCGCCCGTGACGTCATCGACAAGCTCTTCTTCTCCGAGAAGCGCTACGACCTTGGCAGCGTGGGCCGCTATCGTCTGAACAAGAAACTGAACCTGGACACCGATCCGGGTGTACGTGTGCTCACCAACACCGATATCGTGGAAATTATCAAGTACCTGATCCAGCTCATCAACAGCCGGGCCACGGTAGACGATATCGACCACTTGAGCAACCGTCGCGTCCGCACCGTGGGCGAGCAGCTGGCCAACCAGTTCTCGGTGGGCCTGAGCCGTATGGCCCGCACCATCCGCGAACGCATGAATGTCCGCGACAGCGAACAGTTCAACCCCATCGACCTCATCAACGCGAAGACGCTCTCTTCCGTGATCAACTCCTTCTTCGGCACCAGCCAGTTGTCCCAGTTCATGGACCAGACCAACCCGCTGGCGGAAATTACGCACAAGCGTCGTCTCTCCGCTCTCGGCCCCGGCGGTCTTTCCCGTGACCGTGCCGGCTTCGAGGTCCGTGACGTGCACTATACGCACTACGGCCGCCTGTGCCCGATCGAGTCTCCGGAAGGTCCGAACATCGGTCTTATCAGCTCCCTGTGCGTGTATGCCCGCATCAACGGGCTGGGCTTCATCGAGACTCCCTACCGTGAGGTGCATGGAGGTAAGGTGGACCTGAGCGACACCGGTTGGAAGTACATGAGCGCCGAGGAAGAAGAGAACCAGCACGTAGCCCTGGCCAATGTGAACATGGCCGATGACGGCATGCTGCAGGACGAGCGCATCCAGTGCCGTCTGGAGGCCGACTTCCCGCTGGTGACCAAGGAAGAGGTGAACTACATGGACGTAGCCCCTAACCAGATGGCTTCCGTGGCTGCCTCCCTGATTCCTTTCCTGGAGCACGACGATGCCCACCGCGCCCTGATGGGTGCCAACATGATGCGTCAGGCCGTTCCGCTCCTGAGCCCGGAAAGCCCCATTGTGGGTACCGGTCTGGAGGAACGCGTCTGCATCGACTCCCGTACCCAGGTTATCGCAGAGCGTGAAGGCATGGTCACCTATGTGGACGCCAATGAGATTCACGTCAAGTACGACCGTACGGACGACGAGAAATTCGTCAGCTTCCAGCCGGAAGAGACGGTGTACAAACTGCCCATCTACCGCAGAACCAACCAGAGTACCACCATCCTGCTCAAGCCTATCGTCCGCAAGGGCGACCGTGTGAAGGGCGGGGAAGTGCTCACCGAAGGTTACGCCACCCAGAACGGCGAACTCGCCCTGGGCCGCAACCTCATGGTTGCCTTCATGCCTTGGAAGGGGTACAACTACGAAGACGCTATCGTTCTCAGTGAAGAGATGGTGAAGTGGGATGTCCTCACTTCCATCCATGTGGACGAATACCTCACGGAGGTCCGCGAGACCAAGCGCGGTATGGAGGAACTCACCTCCGATATCCCCAACGTGAGCGAGGACGCCACCAAGGACCTGGACAAGGACGGTATCGTTCGCATCGGCGCACACATTGAGCCCGGTGACATCATGATTGGTAAAATCACCCCCAAGGGCGAGAGTGATCCTTCTCCGGAAGAGAAACTCCTTAAAGCCATCTTCGGTGACAAGGCCGGTGATGTGAAGGATGCCTCCCTCAAGGCCAACCCGTCCCTGAGTGGTACCGTTATCAAGACCGCCCTGTATGCCAAAGTTTCCAAGGAAACCGGTAAGCGTGGCGCCAAGAGCGAGCAAAAGACCCGCATCGAGATCAAGCAGCAGGAATTCGAAAAAGCCGCGGAGAAACTCCGTGCCGGCTTTATCGAGAAACTCTGGAGCCTGGTCAGCGGCAAGAAGAGCGCCGGCGTGAGCGACCTCTACGGTGTGGAAATCTTCCCTAAAGGCAAGGAATTCACCCTGCAGGGCCTGCGCGATGCAGACTACCAGAACATCTCCACCGCCAAGTGGTGCAACGATGCCAAGACCTCCCAGATGGTGCGCGAGCTCATCTCCGGTTACTGCATCGCCAGCAAGGAAGCGGAAACCCGCGCCCGTCGCGAACTGGACAAGATCAAGGTGGGTGACGAACTCCCGAACGGCGTCATGCAAATCGCCAAGGTGTACATCGCCAAAAAGCGTAAAATCACCGTGGGTGACAAGATGGCCGGCCGTCACGGTAACAAGGGTATCGTGGCCAAGATTGTCCGCCGCGAAGACATGCCGTTCCTGGAGGATGGTACGCCGGTGGACATTGTCCTGAACCCGCTGGGTGTGCCTTCCCGTATGAACCTGGGTCAGATCTACGAGACCGTGCTCGGTTGGGCCGGCCGTGAGCTGGGCCTCAAGTTCTCCACGCCCATCTTCGACGGTGCTTCCATCGACGAAATTTGCGCCTACACGGACAAGGCCGGTGTGCCCAGATTCGGTAAAACGCACCTGCGTGACGGTGGCACCGGCGACTGGTTCGACCAGCCCGCTACCGTTGGTGTGATTTACATGATCAAACTGGGTCACATGGTGGACGACAAGATGCATGCCCGTTCCATTGGCCCGTACTCCCTCATTACCCAGCAGCCGCTCGGTGGTAAGGCGCAGTTCGGTGGCCAGCGTTTCGGTGAAATGGAAGTGTGGGCCCTCGAGGCCTACGGCGCCGCCAACGCCCTCCAGGAGATTCTTACCGTGAAGTCCGACGATGTCAACGGCCGGTCCAAGACCTACGAAGCCATTGTCAAGGGCGACCCGATGCCCACTCCTGGCATCCCCGAGTCCCTGAACGTGCTCCTGCACGAACTCCGCGGCCTCGGTCTTAAGGTCACATTGGTCTAATCGTGGACAAATAAAAGTATTGAATATGCCTGCTTTTAACAATAAGGATAATAAGCAAAAGAGCAATTTCTCCAGCATTGCCATTTCGCTCGCTTCTCCGGAAGACATCACCGAGCGTTCCTGCGGCGAGGTTCTCAAGCCGGAAACGGTGAACTACAGAACCTACAAGCCGGAGCGTGAAGGTCTGTTCTGCGAGAAAATCTTCGGTCCCACCAAAGATTACGAGTGCTATTGCGGCAAGTACAAGCGCATCCGCTACCGCGGTATCGTTTGCGACCGCTGCGGTGTGGAAGTGACGGAGAAGAAGGTACGCCGCGAACGGATGGGTCATATCACCCTTACCGTTCCGGTGGCCCATATCTGGTACTTCAAGAGCGCTCCCAACAAAATCAGCGCCCTGCTCGGTGTTCCGTCCAAGAAGCTGGAATCCGTTATCTACTACGAGAAATACATCGTAGTGAACCCGGGCCTGCTGGGTACGGACGAGGTAGCCGAAGAGTTCCGTCTGCACAAGATGGACCTCCTCTCGGAGGACGAGTACTTCACCGCACAGGACCGTCTGGCGGAACTCCGCCGCAAAAAGACGGAAGAAGGCCTGGTGTGGGAAGACGAGATGAACCTGGTGGCCAAGATGGGCGCCGAGGGCATCTACGACCTGCTCAAGGAAATCGACGTGGACGAGCTGGGCCGCGACCTTCGCCGCCAGATGCGTTCGGAAGGCTCTCAGCAGCGCAAGGCAGACGTCCTCAAGCGTCTGAGCGTCGTGAAGTGGTTCCAGGAGTCCAAGGACGTGAACCGTCCGGAATGGATGATCATGAAGGTGATTCCCGTCACCCCTCCGGACCTGCGCCCGCTGGTTCCGCTGGATGGCGGCCGCTTCGCTACCAGTGACCTGAACGACCTCTATCGTCGCGTCATCATCCGTAACAACCGCCTGAAGAAACTCATCCAGATCCAGGCTCCGGAGGTGATTCTGCGCAACGAAAAACGTATGCTGCAGGAAGCCGTGGACAGCCTGTTCGACAACTCCAAGAAGAGTTCCGCCGTCAAGAGCGAGAGCAACCGTGCGCTCAAGTCCCTGTCCGATTCCCTCAAGGGTAAGCAGGGCCGCTTCCGTCAGAACCTCCTGGGTAAGCGTGTAGACTACTCCGCCCGTTCGGTTATCGTCGTGGGTCCGGAACTCAACATGCACGAGTGCGGTCTCCCGAAATTCATGGCTGCAGAGCTTTACAAGCCGTTTGTGATCCGTAAGCTCATCGAGCGCGGCATCGTCAAAACCGTGAAGAGCGCCAAGAAGATTGTAGACCGCCGCGATCCCGTTATCTGGGACATCCTGGAGAACGTGATGAAGGGCCATCCGGTGCTCCTGAACCGTGCACCTACCCTGCACCGTCTGGGTATCCAGGCCTTCCAGCCCCGCATGATCGAGGGTAAGGCCATCCAGCTGCACCCGCTCGCCTGTACCGCTTTCAACGCAGACTTCGACGGTGACCAGATGGCTATCCACCTGCCGCTGGGCAATGCCGCCATCATGGAGGCACAGCTCCTGATGCTGGGCTCGCACAACATCCTGAATCCGGCCAACGGTTCTCCTATTACCGTGCCTTCCCAGGATATGGTGCTGGGTCTGTACTACATCACCAAGGAGCGTCCCGGTGCCAAGGGCGACGGCCTCAAGTTCTACGGTCCCGAGGAAGTGATTATTGCCTACAATGAAAAGGTAATCGACATGCACGCCCCCATCTGGGTCCGCCTGCCCAAGGACAAGCAGGACCTGAGCCAGGGCACCGAGATGGTGAAAACCACCGCCGGCCGCATCATCGTGAACCAGTATATGCCGGATGAGGTTCCGTACGTGAACGAGGTCCTGGGCAAGAAGTCCCTGCGTTCCGTCATCACCAACGTCATCAAGCACACCGGTGTTACCCGTACCGCCCAGTTCCTGGACGATATCAAGAACCTGGGTTACGACCAGGCGTTCCGTGCCGGTATCTCCTTCAACCTGGGCGATGTCCTCATCCCCGAGGAGAAGGTGGCCCTCATCGAGAAAGGCTACGGCGAGGTGGAATCCATCAAGGCCAACTACGCCATGGGTTTCATCACCAACAACGAGCGTTACAACAAGGTTATTGACCTGTGGACCTCCATCGACAACCAGCTCACCGGCATTGTGAAGAAGCAAATCTCTGCCGACCAGCAGGGCTTCAACCCGGTGTACATGATGCTGGATTCCGGTGCCCGTGGTTCAACCCAGCAGATCAAGCAGCTCTGCGGCATGCGTGGCCTCATGGCCAAGCCCCAGAAGAGCGGCGCTGCCGGCGCAGAGATCATTGAGAACCCCATCGTCTCCAACCTGAAGGAAGGCATGACGGTGCTGGAGTACTTCATCTCCACGCACGGTGCCCGTAAGGGTCTGGCCGATACCGCTCTGAAGACCGCGGATGCCGGTTATCTGACCCGTCGTCTGGTAGACGTCTCCCACGATGTGATTATCACCGAGGAAGACTGCGGCACCCTCCGCGGCCTTATCGCCACCGCCATCAAGAACAAGGACGAGATAGTGGAATCCCTGGGTGAGAGAATCCTCGGCCGCACCTCCGTGCACGATATCTTCAACCCGCTTACCGGTGAACTGATCATCGCCGCAGGTGAAGAAATCCGCGAGGATACCGCAGAACTTATCGACTCCCTGCCCATCGAACAGGTGGAAATCCGGAGCGTTCTTACCTGCGAATCCCGCAAGGGCGTGTGCGCCAAGTGCTACGGCCGTAACCTGGCTACCTCCCGTATGGTGGAAACCGGTGAAGTGGTGGGCGTTATCGCCGCCCAGTCCATCGGTGAGCCCGGTACCCAGCTTACCCTGCGTACCTTCCACGTGGGTGGTACCGCTTCCGGTTCCGTGGCCGACAACTCCATCGAGTCCAAGTATGAAGGTAAACTCGCCTTCGAGGAACTCCGTACCATCGACCGTCAGGACGAGGACGGCAGCGTGAAGCAGGTGGTTGTGTCCCGCATGACGGAACTCCGCATTGTGGACGAGCGCACCGGCATGACGTACTCCCAGTACGACATCCCTTACGGTTCCACGCTGTACTTCAAGGATGGTGACAAGGTGAAGAAAGGGGATCTCATCTGCGAATGGGACGCCTACAACGCCACCACCATCGTGGAAGCCGACGGTACCATCCGCTTCGAGAACATGGTAGAGGGTGTCACTTACCGTGAGGAGAGTGCCGATGAATTCGCCACCAATACGGACAAGGTCATCATCGAAAGCAAGGACAAGACCAAGAGTCCTTCCATGCTCATCGTGGACGAGGGTGGCACCATCCTCCGTCAGTACAACCTGCCTGTAGGTGCACACATTATGATGAACGACGGCGACACCGTGAAGGTGGGCGATGTCATCATCAAGATCCCGCGTGCCATTGGCAAGGCTTCCGATATCACCGGCGGTCTGCCGCGTGTGACGGAACTCTTCGAGGCCCGTACTCCGTCCAACCCGGCTATTCTCTCCGAAATCAACGGTGAGGTGCTCATGGGCAAGGTCAAGCGCGGTAAGCGTGAAATCATCGTCAAGAACCGCAGCGGCAAGGAATGCCACTATGAGGTTCCCATGACCAAGCAGATCCTGGTGCAGGAGAACGACTATGTGAAGGCCGGTACCCGTCTGTCCGACGGCGGCACTTCGCCTACCGACATCCTGAACATTCTGGGTCCGGTGAAGGCACAGGAATACATTGTGAACGAGATTCAGGCGGTGTACCGTCTGCAGGGCGTAAAGATCAACGACAAACACTTCGAGATCATCGTCCGCCAGATGATGCGCAAGGTCCAGATCGACGATCCCGGCGACACCGAATTCCTCACCGAGGAACTGGTGGACAAGTGGGATTTCATGGACAGGAACGACGCCATCTTCGGTAAGTTCTACGTGGAAGATGGTGGCGACAGCACCAAGTTCGAGGAAGGCGACATTATCAGCGCACGCGACCTTCGCAGCGAGAACGCCTCTCTGGAACGTCAGGGTGCCAAGCTGGTGGTGGCCCGTCCGGCCAAGCCCGCTACCGCATCCCAGGTGCTGCAGGGTATTACCCGCGCCGCCCTCAAGACCGGTTCCTTCATCAGCGCCGCTTCCTTCCAGGAAACCACCAAGGTGCTGTCCGAGGCCGCTATCCGCGCCCGTGTAGACCACCTGGAGGGCCTGAAGGAGAACGTCATCTGCGGTCACCTCATTCCCGCCGGCACCGGTCTGGCCCGCTACCAGGACATTGTGGTAGGGTCCAAGACAGACGCCATGGAAATGATGAACGAGCTTTAATGAAAAATCCCGAGGTTGAGACCGAGGGCACTGAAAAAGGTGCCTAACCAGAAGGCCTCTGACAATTAAGACAATCGAAGGATATCGAGATATTTCGGTATCCTTCGATTTTTTCGATTCTCAATGTGATGATTGTCGGATTTAAGGGTATATTTCTGGTATTATCCCAGTATCTTGACTATTCTTCTAAGATTCGCAGCAAAGATTGCCATTGCACCCTGCATTTCCATGCATGAGAGTCCGTATGACACGGCCCTGTCATATCCTAACACATTCTTAAGCTCTGAGTTCTTGGCTTCGATCTTATAACGTTCTTTTGACAGAAGTTTGAAGCGTTCTGTCTCTTGGAACTTCATCTGCGACCGATGCTCATCAGATTTAATGGATACCGAATACGACTTCGTCTTGGCCCCGGCTTTATAGCATCCCTGTCTTAAGGCGCATGTTTTACATTTCTCGACATCAAAGTAGTAGGTCATTACTTGATTTTTTGTTTCGCCTTTCTTCCCTTGGCGAGCCTTTCGTATTGCCATATGTCCTGCAGGACATACGAACATTCCCGCATCTTTGTTGTAATCGAACTTATCTTCCTCTTTTCTGAAGCCCTGGCTGATACATGGGTTGAGTTTCGCAACCAGTTCAATGTCCTCCTCTGCAGCCATCAGGATATTCTCCTTGCCAGAGTAAGCCGCGTCACCAACGACGACATCTACCTTCACTCCGTTATTACGGCTCTTTCTGACGAGGTTGTCCAATTCCGGGCCATCGCCCTTCTCCCCGGACGTGACTGTCGCCGCAACAATTATCCTCTCCGGAGACATGGCAATATGCGTCTTGTACCCAAAGAATGCGTCATCGGTACTCTTATGACCAACTCTTGCCTCCCTATCTTTGGACGTGTTGTAATGATCTTTAATGTCATCAACAGTTTCGGCCAGCAGGTTCATCTTCTCTTTCACTGCCGGGATTTCACTTATGAGCGGTTCTGATGCAAGATGGATTAACAGGTCCCCTGCATATTCCATCTCATGTTCAAGGTTGTCATCTTCATTCTTCTGGGGCAGCGTCCCTTTTCTGCCCTCATCTATTGTGTAGACCGCTTTCCTAAGCAACTTGGAACGCTGTTTCAGGATATCTACAGGAGCATAAGGATTGGAGCGGGATGCCGTATGAGTCGCATCTACGATGATTGTCCCACTCTTGATGATGCCCTTCTCTATCGCGATACTGACCGTTTTGCTAATCAGCATATCAAGCAGGTCAACATCCTTCAGACGCATTCTCCTGAACTTGCACAGAGAACTCGGGTTGATGACATCGTCTTCTGGCATCATCCCCAAAAAGTACTTGTACGACAGATCGTAGCGGGAATGCTCCACCACATCAACATCAGACAATGTGTAAATCGTCTTCAGCAGAAGATACTTGAACATCTTGATCGGATCCTCTGCCACACGACCATTGTCCAAGCAATATTTACTCGTCAGCTCTTCGTTTACAAAGCTGAAATCAATAAGATCATTGATTTGCCTCAGAACGTGGTTTTTAGGAACCAACATATCATAAAGAACAGCATGCTCACTGAACTGTATTTTGCCTTGTGTCGGTAACATAACTCTTTGATTTCTAAAGGTTAAGTTACGAAAAATCGAGGAAATATCCAAATAAATTGAACATTTCCTCGATTAATTTAGGAAGCCTCTAAAGGGACTTTTTCAGTGCCCTCTTGAGACCTCGGGATTTTTTTTATATTTATTTGTCGATTTACAGCTGTACTGCTACGCGGAAGTATTTCGGACCGGGCATAGTACCGGCATACAGGTCCGTGGTGGTCACATAAACATTCACCTGGCCCTTCTGGTATTCAAAGTCGGTGAAGGTGGTGTAATTGAACGGATTGCCATCCACGGTGGCTCTTTCTGTGCGCTGGGCGGGAAGGGGAGTCCAGATACCCTCTTCCAGGCGCTCATACACCAGAACCAGTCCTTTCTTAATCACCTCGTCGGTGATTTCGGGTACCTGCAGGATGGCCTCATAGTAGCCTTCGTCGTCGTTGAGGTTGTCCATGTACCGCTGGGTCCAGTTTTCACTTTTTACCTCAAAATCAATCAGGGACATGTCCATGCCCTGGACAATGGTTTGTTCCGTGACATACTGCTTGGTCACGTACTCTTTGGTGCAGCCGGATGCCATGAGGAGCACGGCGGCAAGCGGAAGGAGAAATTTTTTCATGTCTATCGTTTGTTTTGTTTATTCAGGAAGCATTGTACGGTGTTTTCCATCAGGCAGGCAATGGTCATGGGGCCCACGCCGCCCGGGACGGGCGTAATGGCCGCCGCTTTGGGCGCAACGGAGTCGAAGTCTACGTCGCCGCAGAGTTTGCCTGTTTCCGGATCCCGGTCCATGCCCACGTCAATGACCACGCAGCCGGGTGAAACCATGTCTCCTGTAACCATTTTTGCGCGTCCGGCGGCCACGACCAGGATTTCTGCCTGGCGGGTGACGGACGGCAGGTCCACCGTGCGGGTATGGCACAGAGTAACGGTAGCATTGGCGTCCAGCAGCATTTTGGCAACCGGGAGGCCTACAATATTGCTCCTCCCAATCACAACGGCGCGTTTGCCCTTGGGATCCACCCCTTCTGCGGCCAGGAGCTTCATGATGCCCTGCGGCGTGCAGGGGCTCATGTGCGGCGTCTTCTGCCACAGGCCCGCTACGTTGTAGGGGTGAAAACCGTCCACGTCTTTGCTTTGGTCGATGGTCTCAATGACCTTGGCCTCTGAGATGTGCCGGGGGAGGGGAAGCTGCACCAACAGGCCGTCTACGCTGTCATCGGCATTGAGCGCCCGGATTTTTTCCAGGAGCGCCTCTTCCGAGGTTTCTTCCGGCAGTACCAGGGTGGTGTTCTGGATGCCGCACGCCTCGCAGGCCTTGGCCTTGTTGCGCACATACACCACGCTGGCGGGGTCTTCGCCCACACGCACAACCACCAGATGCGGCACGCGCCCGTATTTTTCCGGGAACGTAGCCACCTGCTCCGCCAGCCCCTCTTTGATGGAGGCCGAAACTTGTTTTCCGTCGATGAGTTTCATAGGTGCAAAGTTAGTCAAAAATGCGTATATTTGTATGTTTGAGAAGAAAGTATTATGAGAGCTTTATACCTTACCAATACGCTTACCCGGAACAAGGAACTGTTCAAGCCCATCCATGAGGGGCGGGTAGGCATGTATGTGTGCGGTCCCACCGTGTACGGAGATGCCCACCTGGGCCATGCCCGTCCGGGGGTTACGTACGATGTGTTGTTCCGCCTGCTCAAGTATCTGGGCTACAAAGTGCGCTATGTCCGTAACATCACGGATGTAGGCCATCTGGAGCACGACGCCGACGAAGGCGAGGACAAGATTGCCAAGAAGGCCCGCCTGGAGCAGCTGGAGCCCATGGAGGTGGTGCAGTACTACACGGAGCGCTACCATGAGGCCATGCGCCTGCTCAACGTGGAATCGCCCTCCATCGAGCCCCGCGCCAGCGGCCATATCATCGAGCAGATCGAGGCCATCAAGAAAATCCTGGAGGCCGGCTATGCCTATGAGAGCAACGGCTCCATCTATTTCGATGTGCGCAAATACAACCGGGACCACCACTACGGCGTGCTCAGCGGCCGTACGCTGGAAGCTACGCTGGAAGGGACCCGCAGCCTGGACGGCCAGGGAGACAAACATGCCCCGTACGACTTTGCCCTTTGGAAGAAGGCGGAGCCGCAGCACATCATGCGCTGGCCTTCCCCCTGGGGCGACGGCTTCCCGGGCTGGCACCTGGAGTGCTCGGTGATGGGCGCCAAGTACCTTGGAGAAGAATTCGACATCCACGGCGGCGGCATGGACCTCATGTTCCCGCACCACGAGTGCGAAATTGCCCAGAATGTAGCCTCCCGCGGCACCCAGGGCGTGCACTACTGGGTGCACAACAACATGATTACCATCGGCGGGCAAAAGATGGGCAAGTCCCTCGGAAACTTCATCACCCTGCCCCAGCTGTTCAGCGGAGAGCACAAACTGCTGGCCCAGGCCTACACGCCCATGACCATCCGTTTCTTTATCCTGCAGGCCCATTACCGCGGCACGCTGGACTTCTCCAACGAGGCCCTGCAAGCCGCCGAGAAAGGCTACAAACGCCTGATGCAGGCCTGGCGGGAGATTGCCGGTCAAGCCGGCAATGACGTCACACCCGACCCCGATCGGGTGTCTCCGGTGGTCCGCAATATCCTGGAGGCCGTCCTGGACGCCCTCTGCGACGACCTCAACACTCCCATCGCCATCGCCCACCTGTTCGACGCCGTCAAACTCATCAACGGCGGCAAACTGGCCGATGCGGACAAAGCCGCCCTCAAGGTCTTCTTTGACGATGTCGTAGGCGGCGTGCTGGGTCTCAAGGACGAGGAAGCCGGCGCCTCCGGCAAGGCGGAAAAAGCCCTGGACGGCGTGATGGGCCTGGTCCTGGAAGCCCGCAAGAAGGCCCGCGAGGAAAAGAACTGGGCAGAAAGCGACCGCATCCGCGACACCCTCGCCTCCTTCGGCATCACGGTCAGAGACACCAAAGACGGCGCGACATGGACATTAAATTCATAAGTTGGAACGTAAACGGCCTCAGGGCTGTGGCGGGCAAGGGCTTTGCGGATATTTTCGTGGAGCTGGACGCAGACTTCGTGTGCCTGCAGGAAACCAAAATGCAGGCCGGGCAGCTAGACCTGGAATTCCCCGGCTACCAGTCCTACTGGAACTATGCCCAGAAAAAAGGCTACTCCGGAACGGCCATCTACACCAAGCATACGCCCCTTTCCGTAAACTACGGCATCGGCATTCCGGAGCATGACCAGGAAGGCCGTGTAATTACCCTGGAATACGAACAGTTCTGCCTGGTGTGCTGTTACACACCCAATTCCCAGGACGGCCTCAAACGCCTGGACTACCGCATGCAGTGGGAAGACGCCTTCCGGGCGTTCCTGTTGTCTCTCTCAAAACCCGTCATTATGTGCGGAGACCTTAACGTGGCGCACGAGGAGATAGACCTGAAAAACCCTTCCACCAACCGCATGAATGCCGGTTTTACGGACCAGGAGCGGGGTAAATTCTCGGAACTGCTCGCCGCAGGTTTTGTGGACAGCTGGCGCTTCCAGCACCCGAAGGAGGTAAAATACTCCTGGTGGAGCTACCGCATGAACGCCCGTGCCCGGAACGCCGGGTGGCGCATCGACTATTTTGTGGTGTCCGATTCCCTCAAAGGTGCCATCGTCTCCACCGAGATTCATAATGAGATTTTCGGCTCCGACCATTGTCCCGTAGAACTGATCGCGAACCTATGATTTCCTTTACTTGTGATTACACGCAGGGCGCCCATCCCCGCATTCTGGAGCGCATGGTAGCGACCAATTTCCAGCAGGAACCCGGCTACGGGGAAGACGTCTTCACCGCATCGGCCCGCGAAAAAATCAAGGCGGCCTGCGGTTGTCCCGGGGCCGATGTGTACCTGCTTACCGGCGGCACCCAGACCAATTCCACTATTATTGCCACCATGCTCCGGGACTACCAGGGCGTTGTGGCGGCACAGACGGGCCATATTGCCGTGCATGAGGCCGGCGCCGTGGAATATACCGGCCATAAAGTTCTCACCTTGCCTCAGCAGGAGGGAAAATTATCGGCCCGGAACTTAAAGTCCTGTCTGGAAGGCTTTTATGCCGATGGCTCCTATGAGCACATGGTCTTTCCCGGCATGGTGTACATCTCCTTTCCCACGGAGTACGGCACCCTCTATTCCAAGGCGGAGCTCCAGGCTATCAAGGCCGTTTGCGAGGCCTATAAGCTCCCGCTGTTTGTCGATGGCGCCCGCCTGGGCTACGGCCTCATGAGTCCCGCCTGCGACATTACGCTGCAGGAACTCGCCGGCCTTTGCGACGTGTTCACTATTGGCGGAACCAAAGTGGGCGCGCTGTGCGGAGAGGCCGTAGTGTTCCCTGCAGGGAACGCCCCGGAGCACTTTTTCACCATGGTCAAACAGCACGGGGCCCTCTTGGCCAAAGGCCGCCTGACGGGTATTCAGTTCGAGACACTTTTTACGGACGGACTGTATTTTGAGATTGCTCGGAATGCCATTGACCGCGCCATGGAACTCAAACAACTCTTTGTCTCCCGCGGGTACCAGCTCTTCCTGGATTCTCCTACCAATCAGCAGTTTATCCTCCTCACGGAGGCTGCTGCCAAGGCCCTGGAGGGGAAGGTGGCCTACGAAGTCTGGGAACGCTGCCCGGATGGCCGCGCCGTGGTGCGCTTTGCCACCAGCTGGGCCACCACTCCGGATCAAATTGAGGCGCTGGCCGCTTTGCTGCCGTGAAAACAAGCGACAAACTCAAGGGGCATCTTTCCATTGCGGCCGCATATACGATATTCGGCCTCAATCTGGTGTTTTGCAAGGACATTGCGAACTCCCAGACGGTGTCGCCGTATGTGCTGTTTACGCTGCGGGCCATCGGGGCCAGCGTCCTTTTCTGGTTGCTGTCGATGCTGATGCCTCGGGAAAAGGTGGAACGGGGAGATTACTGGAAAATAGCCGCGGCCTCGCTGGTGGGGCTGTTTGTCCCGCAGATGACTTTTCTCATGGCCATTACCATGACATCGGCCATCGACACCGCTATCATCGGTACCCTGGGGCCCATTTTTACCATGTTTTTCGCCTTCTTTTTCCTGGGGGAGCCCATTACCGGGAAGAAGGCCGGGGGAGTGGCGCTCAGTTTTGTGGGCATTCTTTTCCTGATTTTCAATTCGGTGCATTCCGGCGGAGCGGCGGCTACTTCGCCCTGGGGCGTGATTCTGCTACTGGTCAACAGCCTGAGCTTTTCCCTGTACCTGGGGCTGTTCCGGCCGCTCATTTCCAAATACAGCGTGATTACGTTCATGAAGTGGAGTTTCCTGTTCTCGCTGGTGCTGTCTTTGCCGATATCGGCCCGGGGGCTTGTGACGACGGACTTTGCCGCCATTCCCGTGAATGTGCGCTGGGAGATAGGCTATCTCATCCTTTTTGCCACCTTCTTTGCGTATTTCCTCATCCCTTACGGACAAAAGTTCATCCGGCCCACGCTCGTGAGCATGTACTCCTACGTGCAGCCCATCATTGCGGCTGTCGTGAGCATTTGGGCGGGAGTGGATACGCTCTCCTGGCAAAAGGTGTTGGCATCGGCCCTGGTGGTGGGTGGCGTGGTGCTGGTCTCCCGGAGCCGGGCGGCCGCTTCCGTTGGAAGTAAGGGCCGATTTTCGTAATTTTGCAGTATGGAAGAAAGAAACGTTGACAAACTGTCCGGATGGATTATGAAACTGGCGGTGGTGGCGGTTATTTGCGCTGCCTGCTGGTATTTCAGGAGCGTGCTGGTGTATGTGCTGGCCGCCTTTGTGGTGTCGCTGCTGGGGCAGCCCATCATGCAGCTGTTCCGGAAAATCAAAATTAAGGGCAAGTCCCTGCCGGATGCCTTCCTTGCGGTGGTTACCATCCTCGTGATTTTGCTGGCCGTGTCCCTCCTGGTGACGCAGCTCATTCCTGTGGTGGTGCACATTGTGCGGGATGCATCGGCCATGAATGCGCAGGATGTTCCGTATAACTCGCTGCTGGATCAGGTGGACGAATGGCTGGTGAGCGTGTTCCCGGCCCTCGGAAAAAACTTCAATCTGGTGTCCTTCATCCTGGAGCAAATCCGTTCGGTGATGAGCGTGTCCAGCGTGACGTCGCTCATCGGCTCGGTGGCTTCGGTGGCGGCGGATGTGGCCATCGGCCTGTTCTCCGTGGTGTTCATCTCTTTCTTCTTCATCAAGGACGAGAAACTCTTTGGCAAGATTATCAGCGCCCTGGTGCCGGACAAGATAGAGGCTTCCGTGCAAAAGACCATCGATGAAATCACCCACCTGCTGTCCCGCTATTTCCTTGGCCTGGTCATTGAGGTGATGGGCGTTATCCTGGTTGATTTTCTGGGCCTATGGCTCATTGCCCGGATTGGTGCAGACTATGCGATCGGCATCGCCTTCATTGCCGGCGTGCTCAATATTATCCCGTATGTGGGCCCGCTCATCGGGGAAGTGATTGGCGTGCTGCTGTGCGTGGTGCTCAAATATGGCGCCGGGGTGGGGCTGGCCGTTCCCATCTGGATCTTTGCGCTCATTGTCCTGGCCGTCATGCTCACCGCGCAACTGATCGATAACTTTGTGTATCAGCCCATTATCTACTCTACCAGTATCAAGTCTACGCCGCTGGAGATTTTCATCGTCCTGCTTGTCGCGGGTCAGATTGGCGGTACGGCGGGCCTGTTGGTGGGCATCCCGGTCTATACCGTGGTGCGCGTCATTGCCGCGCGCTTCTTCTATCAGCACAAGGCTGTCCGTCGCCTGATGCCGGACATTGACGAGGAAAAAACCGACTGGCTGCTGTAAAGCCAATCTGCGCTGTGCCGTGCTTCACTGCGCTGTGCCTGACCAGCACTGCATTGCCGGACGACGACACACCCGCCCGCCCATCCGTGGAGCGAAGTGCTTGAGTCATAGTAATTTACGTAAAATGACTTATCCGGTTCGGGATAAGTCATTTTACGTAACATGCCGATAATCAGCGGTTTATCTCCACGACGCCACTCCCCGGCAGGGGGCAGGGCTTAGAACGGGAGATCGTCCGAGGGCTCGGCGGCCGGGAGCGGGCCCTGGTAGGCGGGGTTCACGGGCTGAGCGGCCGGAGACGGGGCACCGGCAGGGGCTGCAGGGCCGGCTGGTTGGGCGACAGGCGCCGCAGCTTGGGCCGACGGAGCGGCGCCGGGCTGACCGGCATACTGGGGCTGTGCAGCGTACTGCGACTGAACTGGAGCCTGAGGCTGATAAGCGCCCTGCGGCTGATATCCGCCCTGGCCTTGATAGGCCGGCTGGCCACCCTGGGCATAGCCGCCCTGATACCCGCCCTGGGCCTGGGATTCTCCTTCCGGACGTTTTCCCAGCAGCTGCAGTGTGTCTGCCACCACTTCCGTGGTGTAGCGCTTGTTGCCGGTCTGGTCCGTCCACTGGCGGGTGCGGAGTTTGCCTTCGATGTAAATCTGGGAGCCTTTGTGCACGTATTTTTCTGCGACATCGGCATTGTTGCGCCAAAGCACAACCGTGTGCCATTCGGTGTTTTCCCGCTGCTCGCCGTTGCGGTCTCTGTAGCGTTCTGTGGTGGCCAGGCGCACGGTGGCCACTTTTACGTTGTTTCCGGGATTCTGGGGGTTGTTCTCAAGGTAACGTACTTCCGGGTCGCTTCCAACGTTACCGATTAGCATGACTTTGTTCAGTGACATAATACAATAAATTAAAAGGTTACGCGCGGGCATCCTGCTCCACTACGCACCTGCAAGTTACAAAATATTTTTGGGATTTGTTACAGGGCCCGCAACATTTCCTGTACATCGGGCTCCTCTCCGGTGAAGAGCCGATACCCTGCCACAGCCTGGCCCAGCATCCAGCGCCGTCCGCTCACGTACAGGCGGCAATCCCCGGCCGACAGCTGCGGAATCCGATACTCCGCCTCCAGCACGACAGCTCCGGAAAACGGCAAGCCCTGCGGCACCGGCGCCCGCCCGGGGAGGGTATAAATGATAAGGTCCGGATGCAGGCGGGAAGCGTCTTCAAGCGACACGGCCGGGCATCGGAGTGCCGCAGCCTTTTCCACGGAGCGGCCGCACACCGTTACCGTGCATCCCAGCGCACGCGCCGCATACACCGCCGCCCGTGCCGCCCCGCCGTTCCCCACCACAAGGGCATCGGCAAAAGAAAGCCCCGTTTCCCGTAGCGCCACCAGCACGCCATCTACGTCGGTGTTGTAGCCGGCATACCCGCCGCTACGCGGAATCACCAGATTCACCGCGCCGGTAGCCTGCGCCTGCGGGTCCAGAAAGTCTACCTTGGCAAAGGCGTCCTGCTTGAACGGCGCCGTGACATTGATGCCATCGTACTCATGCACAAATACGTCCCAGGCCTCTTCGAAGTGCTCGCGGTCCACCAGGTCATAAGTGTATCGGCCCTGATAGGCGGCCTTTATAAGAACGGGACTCAGGGAACCGGCCACCGGATGGCCGATAAGGGCGAATTTTTTCATTTGCGGCGGATGAAGGATTCGTGGATATAGGAAGCCAGGCCGCAGAGCGCCTGCGTAAGCACCTGCGACTCATGGTTGAGCGTGGCGAAAATCATTCCCGTACCCACGGGTATGTTCCAGATGCTGAGCATGGCCCCGCACACCAGGCCGTGATAGGCCCCGAAGCCGCCCGGCACCGGCACCACAGAACTGATACTGCCGGCAATCATCAGGAAGAAGGCATCGGCCAGGGTAAGGTGGGAAAAGGCCTCGATATCCTGCAGCGCCCATACGATGCAGGCGCTCATGAGCCAGTAAATGAGCCAGATAAGGGCTGTGTACACAAAAAACAGCCATACGCGCTTCATATGCATGAACGAGCTGAGGCCGCTGCCGATACCCGCAATGAATCCCCAGACTTTTCCCCATAGGCCACCCTTTTCACGGAAGGAGTAGCAGAGCCAGAGGAATGCGCCGATAAACACGATTACGCCGCCCAGCGCCCACCAGAGGGCGTTGCTGCTGCCCAGACCGGCCATGCTCTCCACAAGATAGGCGCCGAATGTTTCCCACATGAGCACCACCAGCGCGGCGGCCATGCCCAGGGTAACCAGGCCGTCCCACACGCGCTCAATCAGGAGGGTTCCCAGCGCTTTGTCCAGTGTAAGCAGCCGCCGTCCATCCTTGTCCAGGGCCGAATGTCCCACTACATAGCCCAGTCTGGCCACCTCTCCGGCACGCGGAATGGCCAGGTTCACCGCCATGCAAATGTTATAGGCGTTGAACGTGGTGATGCGGGAAGTGGAAGGGTCGAAGGGCAACAGGAGCATGCGCCAGCGGTTGCCGCGCACATAGAACACCAGCGCCCCCAGGAGCATGGACAGAATGACGTATTCCCACCTGCACTGCTCCATGGCCAGCATAAACTGCTCCCAGTCCACGCTGCGCAGACAGAAGTACACCAGCACCACCGCCACGGCAACCCAGAAGAGGGAACGCAGGATATTTTTCGTTTTCTTATCCATGAGCATGCAAAGATACGGAAAAAATGACTAATTTTGTAAGTAACTGTGACGAATATGAAATCCATCCTTGGCATTGGCAATGCCCTTACAGACATCCTGGCCGTCCTTCCGGACGACAGCCTCCTGAAAAAGTACCATCTTCCGCTGGGCAGCATGCAGCACGTGGACATGGAAACCGGCGACCGCATCTGGGACGCCCTCAAAGACTATGGCGTCAAATACGTTCCCGGCGGGTCGGCGGCCAACACCATCACCTGCACGGCCATCTTCGGGATGCCTTCCGGCTTCCTCGGAAAAATCGGCAATGACGATTTAGGTAACCTGTTCAAGAGCACCATGGAGCAATACGGCGTGCGTGCCCAGATGCTCTACAGCCAAAAGTCCAGCGGCCGATGCATGGTGTTCATCACGGGGGCCAACGCGGAACGCACCTTTGCAGACTACATGGGCGCCACGCTGGAACTGGGACCGGAGGACCTTTCGCTGGAGCAGTTCCAAGGCTACGACTATTTCCACATCGAAGGCTATCTGGTGCAGAACCAGGAACTTATCTCCAAGGCGGCCCGGCTGGCCAAGCAGGCCGGGTGCACCATTTCCATCGACATGGCCTCCTATAATGTAGTGGAATCCAACGACGCCTTCTTCCACAACCTGGTAGAGAACTACGTGGACATTGTCTTTGCCAATGAGTCAGAAGCCAAAGCTTTTACCAAAAAGGACCCGCGTGCAGCCATTGACGAGCTCGCAAACGTGTGCGACATTGCCGTAGTAAAGGTAGGTAAAGCCGGGTCGATGGTCAAGTCCGGGGAGGAATACCATTTCATTGAGCCCTGGCCCGCTACGCCGATAGACGCTACCGGTGCCGGAGACACCTATGCGGCCGGTTTTCTCTACGCCCATTCACTGGGCATGCCATTGCGCGTGTGCGGAGAGATTGGCTCCATCATTGCCGCCAAGGTGGTAGAGGTAATCGGCACCAAAATAGACATTCCCCGCTGGCGGGACGCCAAAGAGGAAATCCGTGCCCTTATCGCCGCCAACCAATCTGCCTGATTTTCCATGAAAAAATACCTCTGGATATTCCTCATTTCCATGGTGCCGCTCATCGAGCTTCGGGGCGCCATCCCGGTGGCCGTGGGCCTGGGCCTTCCTATTGTCCCGTCCATCATCATTTCGGTGGTGGGCAATATGCTGCCGGTGCCGTTTATTTTCCTCTTTGCCCGCCGGGTTCTGGAATGGGGCAAGAACAAAAAGGTGATCGGCGGCTTTTTCACCTGGTGTCTGGAAAAAGGGGAAAAGGGCGGCCGCAAGCTGGAAGCCAAGGCGGGCCGCGGGCTCTACTGGGCCCTGCTGCTGTTTGTGGGCATTCCTATTCCCGGCACAGGCGCCTGGACGGGCACCCTCGCCGCCAGCATCCTGAACATGGATTTCAAGAAAAGCGTCCTGTTTGTCCTGCTTGGCGTACTGCTGGCCGGCGCCATCATGCTCGCCGCCTCCCTGGGCGTCTTCGGCGCCATCAATCTGGTGAAATAGCGATCCGGGGGCGTGACTTGCACCCCGCCGCCCTTGGCGCAAGTCCCGCACTTCTCCAGTCCGTGTGGAGATAACTTGCTGATTATCATCATCTTATGTAAAATGACTTATCCGGTTCGGAGTAAGTCTTTTTGTGTAACCTGCTATGAATCAAGCACTTCGCCCCACGCATTTGGAGAAATCAAAATTTTTACCGACCTTTGAACCCAGCAGACAGAGATGGGAGAATGTTTAAACTCTCTCTATGCACTGTCTGTATGAAAAAAAGAAAAGTTTACAAAGACATCATCAATCACTGCTACCAAAGGCTGGAGGACCGGGGCGTTCTTTTTTATTCAGTCAGTGATCATTTGGTATTCTTTACCACATTCTGCATCTGCGCATCCAAACACAAGGTTAAGGTGCTCAAACTGGTCCAAATGCCAGATCACATACACCATGCAACGGTTGAACTGGCATCGGGGGAATTGTCGGCATTCTGCCATGACTATGCCAGCCGTTTTGCCAATATGTATAACAAACGATGGGGACTCAAAGGCCCTTTGTTTGAACATCCTTTCCAAAGCGTCCCTAAAGTGGGAGCAAAAAAAGCCCGGACCATTCTGCTCTACCTGGACAACAACCCGCAGGAGCGGCAACTTGTGCAAAAGGCCGAGGACTATCAATGGAACTTTCTGGCCTATGGCAACAGTGACCACCCTTTTTCTGACAAGATTATTCTCAGAGAAGCATCCATGCCCCTTCGACGTGCCCTGAAAACCGTTCAGGCACAACACAAAGGCGGACTTCCCATGAATTACAACCTGCTCCGGCGTCTTTTTGATTCCCTTCCCGACGACCGGGAACGCAATCAACTCACCGATTATATCATCACAACTTACTCGGTCATTGGCCATAAGGAAGCAATTCGGTTTTTTGGCTCCTACGAAGAGGAACTCATTGCGGCTCATGCAAATACGGGAAGCGAGTATGACTTGAACGAGGTCTTTGTCGGCAAGTCCGATGCCGTATATGCCACCATGCGCAGAGCAATCCGACAAACGGGCCAATTCACAGACCTTCATGAAATTCTCTCCCTGCCCACGCCGAAGAAAACGGAACTTTTCCAGTTGCTTCGGCGACAAACAACAGCTATGTCCAAGCAAATCGCAGCCTTTCTGCACCTGCCCCTCTCTATCCCCGAGTAGCCGCATGGAGATAAACCGCTGATTATCGGCACGTTATGTAAAATGACTTATCCCGAACCGGGTAAGTCATCTTACGTAAATTGCTATGAATCAAGCACTTCGCTCCACGGGCGGCTTGTGCTGGCCTGAAATGGCGCTACCCCTGCCGTTGGCGAACGGCTTCGAACAGGAGGATGGCGGCGCTCACGGAGACGTTGAGGCTGTCCAGGCGGCCCAGCATGGGGATGCGGATGTGGGAGGTTGCCGCCTTGCGCCACAGGGGAGTGAGGCCGGTGGATTCCGTACCCATCACCAGCGCCGTGCCGCGCTTCATGTCCACATCGTAGTACAGTGAAGAATCCTGCAGCTGGGCGGTAAGAATCTGAATATCACGCGCTTGCAGGAAGGCGATGGCTTCCTCTGACGATACCGCCACGGTGGGAACGGTGAATACCGCGCCGATGGAAGCCCGGATGAGGTTGGGGTTGTACAAGTCCGTGAGCGGGTCGCAGATAAGGACGGCGTCTGCCTTGGCGGCGTCGGCGCTTCTGAGCACTGCGCCCAGGTTACCGGGCTTCTCCACGCTCTCCAGCACCATGATAAGCGGATTCTCCGGAAGCTGCAAATCCTTGAGTCCGAGCGTTTTATACTCCACCTCTGCGAGAATGCCCTCTGTGCTTTCCCGGTAAGCCACCTTCCGGTAAAGCTGCTCCGGAAGCTCCACGACTAAAGATTTCTCGGCTTCGCTCGAAATGACAGAAAGTTCGGCCGGAGGCAGATGCTGCTCTGCAGAAAATTGGTTTTTTGAGCTACTGCACAAAAAATAATTTTCTGCAGAGCCCCCAAAATCAAGGGCCGATGTCCCTGTGATCTCCGGGCAAACGAACAGCGTGCGCAGGGTGTAACCGGCCTCCAGGCAGTGCGAGAGCTCCCGCACGCCTTCCACCACAAAAAGTCCCTGCTCCCGCCGCGCTTTGGATTTTTCCTGCAGCAGGAGCAGATTTTTAATCTTCGGATTTTGGGCCGATGTGATGGTCTCTACCCGCATTATTCCCTGTTAGGAACGGCTCGGGTCGGGGGCCACGGCCCACAGGATAATGTATGCCCAGAAGCCCAGGGAGCAACCCACGATGAGGGCAACCAGGAACAGGACGCGCACCAGCGTGACGTCAATGTCAAAATAATTGGCCAGGCCGGCGCACACACCGGCAATCTTTTTATTCTGCTTGTCTAAGGTAAATACTTTTGCCATAGCTTGTTAAAATTTTTCGGGTCTCATCATGGGGAAGAACAGCACATCCTGGATGCTTTCTGCACCGGTCATGAACATGGTAAGGCGGTCGATGCCGATGCCGATGCCGCTGGTGGGCGGCATGCCGTATTCCAGGGCGCGCACGAAGTCATAGTCAATGTACATGGCTTCGTCGTCCCCCTTGCTCTTGAGGGCGGCCTGCTCCTCGAAGCGTTCCAGCTGGTCCACCGGGTCGTTGAGCTCCGAGTAGGCGTTGGCCAGTTCCTTACCGTTCACGAAGAGCTCGAAGCGCTCGGTGAGGGTGTCGTCGTAGCGGCAGCGCTTGGTGAGCGGGCTCATCTCCACGGGGTAGTCGATCAGGAAGGTAGGCTGCACCAGGTTCTTCTCCACGTATTCGCCCACAATGGCGTCGATCAGCTTGCCGACGCCCATCTCCGGCGACACTTCCACGTTGAGCTTTTTGCAAACCTCCCGCAGCTGGGCCTCGTACATGCCCTTTACATCCACGCCGGCATACTCCTGGATGGCGTCCAGGATGCGCAGGCGGCGGAACGGCCCCTCGAAGGAAATTTCGTTCCCGCCGATCTGTTTTTTCACGCCGCCGGTGGCCTCCGCCACGCGCTGCAGCATCTTTTCCGTGAATTCCATCATCCAGATGTAGTCCTTATAGGCAATGTACATCTCTACGCAGGTGAATTCCGGGTTGTGGGTTTTGTCCATGCCCTCGTTGCGGAAGTTCTTGGCGAATTCGTACACGCCGGCAAAGCCACCTACAATCAGGCGCTTAAGGTACAGCTCATTGGCGATACGCATGTACATATCCACGTCCAAGGCGTTGTGGTGCGTGATGAACGGACGGGCCGTTGCACCGCCCGGAATGGGCTGAAGGATAGGCGTTTCCACCTCCAGGCAGCCGGCCTCGTTGAAGCACTGGCGCATGGTGTTGATGATGAGCGTGCGCTTGACGAAGGTCTCCTTCACGGAAGGGTTCACCACCAGGTCCACATAGCGCTGCCGATAGCGGAGCTCCGGATCCTCGAAGCTGTCGTGCACGGTGCCGTCGGCATCGGTCTTGACGATGGGCAGCACGCGGAGCGACTTGCTCAGGACGGTAAGCTCCTTGGCGTGGACGCTCAGCTGGCCGGTCTGGGTGAAGAAGGCGAAGCCCTTGATGCCCACGAAGTCGCCAATATCCAGCAGTTTCTTGAAAACGGTGTTGTACAGGGTTTTGTCCTCTCCGGGGCAAATCTCGTCCCGTTTTACATACACCTGGATACGGCCGGCATGGTCCTGCAGTTCCATGAAGGAAGCTGCGCCCATGATGCGGCGGCTCATGATGCGGCCGGCGATGCACACATCCTGGAAATTGCCTTCCTCCGGTTTAAAGCCGGCGGCAATTTCCGTGGTGGTGGTGTTTACCGGGTACTGCGGTGCGGGGTAGGGGTTGATGCCCAGCTCGCGAAGCTTGCCAAGCGATTCTCTGCGTCCGAGCTCCTGCTCGTTCAGTTCATAATATGCCATAATGATTCAATTTGCACTAAAACATACAAAGGTAAGAAAAAATCACGAAAAAACCCGGCCTTTGCGGGGCCGGGTAAAAGATTCATGATGTTGTATTACTGTGCGGCCGGTTGCTTGCCGCCGAAGTACTCTTTAATCTTGGTCACGAAGGAATTGGCCTTACCGACTACGGGCTCCCAGACTTCGTCCTTAAGGTCGAAGAATTCGGAAGCGGGAACATCGGCCGACCCGTCATACAGGTGAACGCCGGCAACGACATCCCAGCCCTGACTGACGTTCTTCTGAACCATGACACACAGGCTGGCCTGGATGGTAGGGTTGTTGTCAAAGTAAAGGTCTGCCTTCAAGTTCTGGGCGATGGTAGCCGCTGCGCTCTTGGCAAGGTCTTCGCTCTCGTAGTGGACCTTGATTTCCTGCAGTTTTTCCACATTTGCATTGGCCTTGAGGAGAGCGGTGCCGCCCAGGACGGAGACATTGCCGTTCAGGTCTTTGGGAATGTAGTTCAGGGTAACCTCGTCGAAGGATTTCACACGCTCTACGAACAGGTCCATCGATGCCTGGGCATCAATAGCCAGGACAGCTTTGCCGGAGTGGGAGAGGCTGATGGCAGCCTTGACGCTTGCATCGCTGATGAGGAGGTCGATCAGGGTGAGGGTGTAATCCGGAATCTGGATGGTGGCGCTGCCCTTGATGGCATCGTTCTCGTCCAGTTCGCCGTTACCATTCTTGTCTTCCACGGTGGGATAGATGACGGCATCCAGGAACAGTTTGCCGTTTTCGGTTACGTGGATGGCAGCCTTGGTAGGGACGGCCACTTTCACAATCTTGACTTCCGTTTTACCCGCTTCAATGGGCTCGTACTCACGCGTGGAGACGGTGATGCCATCCCCGTTGTCACCTTCGCTTTCCAGCTGGGCCTTGTAGGTTTTGCCGTTGAGCACATAGGTGATATTGAGCGGATTGTTGCTCTTGGTGTACTTGAAGTTGTTATCCTCTACGGTGATATCGCCTTTCACCAGGGAAAGCTTGATCAGGGTGGTGGTAGTGGTCTTCGTGTCTCCTTCCACGATGCTGGTCATGGCTTCCTCCAGGTCTTTGGAGAGATCATTCATGTTGCCCCCTTCCACCTCGCGGATGCCGTTGTAAAGTTTAAGACCGGTCTGGGCCCAGGCGTTCCAGTTGTCCGGGTCCACTTCCTTGATGGCGTCCACGGCCGTGTTGGCCAGTTTTTGCTTGATTTCCGTGGCGGACATGGGCTTGGCGGGCTCAACGGGTTGCGCGTCCTTTTTGCAGGATACGGCTGCGAGGGCAAGGATGCCGGCGCAGAGGATTAGATACAGTTTTTTCATGGTTGAATAAATATTGATAATCTTTACTAACTTATTAGATGCAAAAATAGACCATTTTGTTGCATTTGCCAAAATTCGTCCCCCGGATTGTGCCATTGGTCCGGAAAAAGGGGAACTCCCTTGTGTTTCCGCCCAAAAATGCGTATTATTGTATGATTAACATAAAACCAATGACCAAGCATATGAAACGAATCCTTTTTGCCCTTTGCGCAGCGCTGGCTCTGGCCGCTTGCGCCCCCAAAGCACCGCAGTATCATCCCGAATGGACCTACAGCTCCGTGGTCTATGAAGTGAACATCCGTCAGTTCTCGGAGGAAGGCACCTTCAAGGGCGTGGAAGCCCAGCTGCCCCGCCTCAAGGACCTGGGCGTAGACGTCCTCTGGCTCATGCCCATGTATGAGATTGGCACGGAAGGCCGCAAGGGAACCCTGGGCTCCTACTATGCCATATCGGACTACAAAAAAGTGAATCCGGAGTTTGGCACCATGGAGGACTTCCAGGACCTTTTGGACGCCGCCCATGGCCTGGGCTTCAAGGTCATCCTGGACTGGGTGGCCAACCAGACCGCCCCGGACAACGTGTGGATGAAAGAAAAACCGGCCGAATTCTACGAGCGGGATGCAGAAGGCAACGCCATCTGGGAGTATGACTGGACAGACACCCGCAGTCTCAATTACGAGAACGAGGAAGTGTGGTGGGCCCAGGACGACGCCATGCGTTTCTGGCTGGAAAAGGGTGTGGACGGCTTCCGCTGCGACGCCGCCGGTGAAGTGCCCGCCGCCTTCTGGTACGGCATCCTGCCCGGCATCAACAAGGACTATCCGGATGCATACCTGCTGGCAGAGGCCGAGCGCGACAACCTGGCAGACCCGCTGGTCACCTTCGACGCCAACTACGCCTGGGAACTGCATCACCTGCTCAACGGCCTGGCCCAGGGTAGCAAGACCGTAGATGACCTCAAGGCCTACGTCGCCCGCGACGCCGCCCGTTTCCCCAAGGAAGCGTTCCGTCTCACCTTCACCTCCAACCACGACGAAAACTCCTGGGCCGGTACCGAGTTTGAACGCGAAGGCAAGGCGGCCGATGCCTGCGCCGTGCTCTGCTTCACCCTTCCCGGTTCCCAGCCGCTCATCTACACCGGTCAGGAGATTGGCCTGGACCGCCGGCTGGAATTCTTTGAGAAAGACCCCATTACGGACTGGGCCCCCAACAAATACACCACCTTCTGGAAAACGCTGGTAAGCCTCAAGCACCAGAACCCGGCCCTTGCTGCCGGTGAAAGAGGCGGCGACATTGTCTGGTGGGAAGCTCCGGAAGGCTGGGTGGCGTTCCACCGTGAGGTAAAGGACAATATGGTCATTGTCCTGGCCAACTTTGGCATTCCCGTAAAGCAGGAGGCCGCAGAGGAGAAGGCCGATGCCAACGACAACCGTCCGCAGGGCGACAAAGTGGCCGTCCCGTTCCTGAACCTGGAGTCCGCCCCGGTCACCATGACGCTCAACCTGCTGGGAGAATACAAGAATGTGTTCACCGGAGAGGTCATCAAGACTCCTTACGATATCACCCTCGCCCCCGGCGATTACATGGTATTAACTAAAATCAAATAAATGAAAAAGACTGTTCTGATGGCTGCTGTCGCCCTTTCCGCTGCCTGCTCGGCTCCGCAAGCGCTGAATCCCGCCGATGTGGAAGAAGCGACAACACAAATAACCCGTGTGGAGCCCCTGAGCTGGTGGACGGGCATGAAAACGGACCTTCAGCTCCTGGTCCAGGGACCGGACATTGCCTCGTATGAAGTGTCCATCCCCGGCGGCGGGCTCAAGGTAAAACAGATTCACAAGGCCGACAGCCCCAACTTCCTCTTTGTGGATGTGGAAGTGGCCGCTCAGGCCCCGGCGGATACCTACTACCTGGTGTTCTCCAAGGACGGACAGTCCTTCAAATACCCGTACATCATCCGTCAGCGGGAAAAAGGGAGCGCAGACCGCGAGAGCTACACCACGGCCGATATGATTTACCTCGTTATGCCGGACCGCTTTGCATCGGCCTTCCAGGACAATGACGAGGCCTGGCAGGGCGGGGAATACCTGGACGGTTCTGCCCGTCCCTGGGCCGTTCCCGCTACGCCGGACAAGGTGGACCGGCAGGACCCGGTGGCCCGCCACGGCGGCGACATCCAGGGCCTCATCAACCACCTGGATTATATTGCCGATCTGGGCGCCACGGCCATCTGGTGCACCCCGCTGCTGCTGGACAACCAGCCGCACGAGAGCTACCACGGCTATGCCTGCGCCGACTATTATCATATCGACCCGCGTTTTGGTGATAACGAGCACTACAAGACCTTTGTAGCCAAGGCGCACGAGAAAGGCCTCAAGGTGATTATGGACATTGTCACCAACCACTGCGGCACGGCGCACTGGTGGATGGAGGACGCTCCGTTCAAGGACTGGTACCATGTGAACAATCCTTACATGCAGATGAACGCCCTGTTCTCCGTGTACATGGACCCCAACGCCGCCCAGGTGGACCGCGACCGTCAGGAAAGCGGCTGGTTTGTGCCCTCCATGCCGGATATGAACCTGGATAATCCCTTCGTGCTCAAGTATTTCCAGCAGTGGGCCATTTGGTGGACGGAGTACGCCGGCCTGGATGGCCTTCGGGTGGATACCTATCCGTACAACGAGCCGGAGCCCATGTCCAAGTGGTGCAAGGCCGTTACGGACGAGTATCCCAACATGAACATCGTAGGGGAGTGCTGGGACTACAACATCCCGCAGGTGGCCTACTGGCAAAAGGACAATCCCAACAAGAACGGCTTCAATTCCAACCTGCCGTCCATCATGGACTTCCCGCTGGAGCACGCCATCCATGCGGCCCTGTGCGAGGAAAAAGTGTACTGGGACGAAGGCATGACCCGGATTTACACGGTGCTGGCGCAAGACTTTGTGTATGAGGACCTTTCCCACATGCTCATCTTCTTTGCCAACCATGACCACGCCCGCAGCGGCGACACCTGGGGGGGCGATCCTAGGAAGATGAAACTGGGCCTGGCCCTGCTGGCCACCCTCCGCGGCATCCCGCAGCTGTATTACGGGGACGAAATGATGTTCCTGGAGCGCAAGGACTGCCCCTCGCACGACGGCGCTAAGCGTATCGATTTCCCGGGCGGCTGGGAAGGGGACGGCTGTGACTTGTTTACCGCCCTTGGCCGTGCCCAGGCTCCGGAACTGTATGCAAGCGCCGCGGACCTGCACGACTACACCCGCACCCTCTTCCGTTGGCGTAAAGGCTCCAAGGCCGTGCAAGAAGGCAAGACCCTGCATTTTTTGTCCCGCCGCAACGAGGGCGCCCGCAACATCACGGACAACAGCTATTCCTATTTCCGCTACACGGACACGGATGCCGTGTTTGTCTATATCAACAACAACGAGGAACCCCGCACCCTGGACTGGGACCACTACAGTGAGTTTGTCAGCGGCCCTGTCAAAGGTACGGATGTTCTCACCGGCGAGCCCGTTACGCTGCAAAACGGCGTTTCCGTGGCCCCCAAGAGTGCGCTAATTGTAGAATTTTCCCGATAGTTGTCATTCTGAACGAAGTGAAGAATCTTACTATGAAACAATCCATTTCATTGATTTTGTCAAGCATTCTGGCGTTTGCCGCCTGCTCCGCTCCCCAGGTGAAACCCCTGGACCGCAACCCGCTTCAGAGCCCGGACGGCACGCTGGAGCTTCGCGCCGACGTCTTGGACGGCGTCCCCATGTATTCCCTCAAGCACGGCCAGTCGGACGTAATCCTGCCTTCCCGCCTGGGCTATGACCTGGTAGGTGATATCGACCTTAAGGATGGCTTTAAGTTGGACGATGTAAGCTATAGCTCCTTCGACGAAACCTGGACGCCCGTCTGGGGCGAGGAAGATCACATCCGCAACCGCTACAACGAGATGCTCCTCAAGCTCTCCCGCGAGGACGGCGTCCGGATGAACATCCGCTTCCGCCTGTACAACGACGGCTTGGGCTTCCGCTACGAGTTCCCCATGGAGAACAAGCTCACCTATTTCAAGGTGGCCGATGAACTGACGGAATTTGCCCTCGCCGGGGACCATACGGCCTGGTGGATCAGCGGAGACTACGACACCCAGGAGTACAACTACTACAAGTCCCGCCTGTCTGAAATCCGCGGCATCAACGGCGCAGACCGTCCGTACAACGCGTCGCAGTCCTATATCGGCCCCACTGCCGTACAGACGGCCCTGCAGATGAAGACGGACGAGGGCCTCTACATCAACCTGCACGAGGCCCGCGTACTGGATTATTCCACCACCAGCCTCCTGCTGGACGACAAGAAAATGGTGTTCCGCACGGCCCTTACCCCGGACGCTCAGGGCATCAAAGCCCGCCTCCAGGCCCCCTGCGTGAGCCCCTGGCGTACGGTGCAGGTGTGTGAGAAGGCCACCGACGTGCTGGCTTCGCGCCTCATCCTGAACCTGAACGACCCTTGCGTCCTGGAAGACGTGAGCTGGATTCACCCGGTGAAGTACATGGGCGTATGGTGGGAGATGATTACCGGTAAAACGCACTGGTCCTACACCTCCGATTTCCCTTCCGTCAAGCTGGGAGAAACGGATTACTCCAAGGCCAAGCCGCACGGCCGCCATGGCGCCAACAACGAGAATGTGCGCAGGTATATTGACTTTGCCGCAGCCAACGGCTTCGATGCCCTGCTCATCGAGGGTTGGAACGAAGGCTGGGAAGACTGGTTCGGCTGCCAGAAGGAGTTTGTGTTCGACTTCATCACCCCGTATCCGGACTTTGACCTGCCGGCCCTGAACGAATATGCCCACAGCAAGGGCATGCGCCTGATTATGCACCACGAAAGCTCTTCATCCACCGTTAATTACGAGCGCTGGATGGAACAGGCCTATACCCTCATGAACCAGTACGGCTATGACGCCGTGAAGAGCGGCTATGTGGGCGACATCATCCCGTTCGGGGAGCATCACTACAGCCAGCCGCTCATCACCCACTATCACCGTGCCGTGGTAGAGGCCGCCAAGCATCATATTATGGTGAATGCGCACGAGGCCGTGCGTCCCACCGGCCTTTGCCGCACCTGGCCCAACATGATTGGCAACGAAAGCGCCATGGGCAACGAGTTCCGCATGGACATCAACCCCGGTCACACCTGCATCCTGCCGTTCACGCGCCTGCAGGGCGGTCCCATGGACTTTACACCCGGTATTTTCGAGCAGGATATGTCCATCACCGCCCCCGGAGAGACCGGTAAGATGCGCCACACTATTGGCAATCAGCTGGGCCTGTATGTCACCTTCTACAGCCCGCTGCAGATGGCCGCGGACTTGCCGGAGAACTACGCCCGCTTCATGGACGCCTTCCAGTTCATCAAGGACGTGGCAGTGGACTGGGACAAGAGCCTGTACCTGGAGGCAGAGCCCGGCGAGTACATCGTCACGGCCCGTCATCCCAAGCTCTCCACGCTCAATGCCGGCCGCCTGAGCGGCACTTCCGGCGCGTATGACTTCGTGTATGCCGGCGGACGTCCGCACGACGTCTGGTATGTGGGTGGCGTTTGTGGCGAAAACGCCCACGAGACCACCTTCAAGCTGGACTTCCTGAAGCCCGGCGTCTCCTATGAAGCTACGCTGTACGCAGACGCTCCGGATGCGGATTACGAGACCAATCCGCAGGCCTATACCATCACGCACAGCACCGTTACATCGGCCGATGTCCTTACGGTCCGTATGGCCCGCTCGGGCGGCTTCGGCCTGTCCCTTAGAGAGAAATAATGGAAACACTGACGATTACCTGCGTTAACGACGGAAAAGACTACGAGCTTCCCGTAGGGGAGAAGCTCTCGGTCATTGCCCCCAAGACGGTTGTCGATCCCAAAACCGGGAAGGAATATCCCGTGCTGGCGGCCCTGGTGGACCATCAGCTCAAGCAGCTGGACTTTCAGCTGTTCTTCCCGCACAGCGTGGAGTTCATCGGCTATAATCACCCGGAAGGCCGGCGGGCCTATATTCGTTCGCTGAGTTTTCTGGCTCAACGGGCGGCGCGCAACCTGTTCCCGGACAAAGTGTTCAAGATCAACCACTCCCTGCCCAGTGGCATGTATTGCAAGTTCCGGGGAGAGCATATCGCCGATGAAGACATCCTCCGCCTCCGGGACGAGATGCGCCGCCTGGTGGAACTGGACCTGCCGTTCACCAAAAAGAAACTGCGTACGGAGGAGGCCACCAAACTGTTCCGCGCGCAGCACCAGAAGCTGAAGGCGGACTTGCAGGAATCGCTGGGCACGTACTTCTGCTCGGTGTATTTCTTGGACGGGGTGGCCGATAACTTCTACGGCGCGCTGGTGCCTTCCACGGGCTATCTGAAGGTGTTCGACCTCATGCCTTTCCACCACGGGTTCTGCCTGCAGTATCCGTCCAATGACGATATTTCCCGTACCATCCCGCGCCAGAAGCAGAAGAAGCTGACGGTAACGCTGAAGGAATACGGCTATTGGTGCAAGGCAACGGGGGTCGTGAGCGTGGGGGCCCTGAACGAGCGCTTGCGCGGCGGGGGAGCGGTGAACCTCATCAACCTCTGCGAAGCCCGGCAGGAGCGCGGCTACGCCGACCTGGCCGACAAAATATATGCGGTCCGCGACCGCGTGAAGATTGTCTTCCTGGCGGGCCCGTCGTCCAGTGGCAAAACCTCGTCTTCGCTGCGTCTGGCCCAGCAGTGCATGGTGCGGGAAATGAACCCCAAGGTCATTGAACTGGACAATTATTTTGTGCCCCGGGAACGCACGCCGCTGGATGAGGACGGCAATTTTGACTACGAGGCCTTGGAGGCGATGGATTTGGAACTCCTTGGCAATCAGCTCAATACCCTGCTCGCCGGCGGGGAGGTGGAGTTGCCCCGCTTCGACTTCAAACAGGGACGGCCGTTCTTCGAAGGCAAGAAAATGCACCTGGAGGAGAACGACATCCTCATCATGGAAGGCATCCATGCCCTGGATCCGGCCATGGTTCCCTCGGTGGACCAGAGCCGCATTTTTCGCATCTATGCATCGGCCCTTACCTCCCTTAAACTGGACGAGAACTGTTGCATTTCCACCACGGACAACCGCCTGCTGCGGCGTATGGTGCGCGACAACCGCGTACGGGGCATCACCCCGGAGGATACGCTCCTGCGCTGGCCTTCTGTCCGCAGGGGAGAGGACAAGTACATTTTCCCCTTCCAGGAGAATGCCGATGCCCAGTTCAACACGGCCCTGCTGTACGAGCTGCCGCTGCTCCGCTATTACGCGGAACCGCTCCTTCGCCGCATCGTCCCGTCCTCGCCGGCCTATGCGGAGACCGTGCGCCTGCTGCGCTTCCTCTCCTATATCCTGCCCCTGCAGCCTTTGGAGATAAGCGCCATCCCGCCCACCTCCATCCTCCGCGAATTCATCGGCGGCCAAACGCTGTAACTGTCATGCCCGGCCCTGGCCCCGGGCATCTCCCGCCGCATGAGATACGCTCGGCCTTCGGCCTCGGTATGACAGGACAGGCCAAAACGTGGCGGTGGAGGGACCTGTCCTCCTTTATATAGTTTATTTTTGCCGGAAAGAAGTATCTTTGCAGAAGGAATAATAACTGATAAAAATGCAACTAATGTGAAAGAGTATATCATTATTCTCATTACACTTTTTCTTCCTTTAGCCGCTTTTGCTCAAAGGGATATAAAAACGTTTGAGGGGAAAACCACATCCGCGCTCACTGACATGATTGGAAGTCCACTTGTGCTTCTGGAAGGAGATGATACGACCGAAGATGCGGATATTCTGACATATCAAGACACACGACTCGCCATTTATAAGAATACCAGAGGTTTAGATTTTTTTGAAACAACCTCCAACAAGTATTGTATATTTTCAAATTTGATTTCCGGAGGAATCAAAGTGGGTGACAGTTTTGCCCGATTGCAGAGCATTGATTTTGCCCAAACCGCCTATGGGAGATCGAAGTCCTCAAACAGACTGAAAACCTTCGACTCTTTTTCATACGAGGTGTTTGGGTATCCCGCCAATTATGTTGTCTACGAGAGCGAGTATTGTTCCGTTTACTTCTGTGTTGAAAATTATACAATTGCTGCCTGGTCCTATTTGACCAAAGAAGACGCCCCGTACTGGCCCTACAATGGAGATATTAAAATTTGGTAATTCTATCATGAATAATTAAGTGTCTCTTTATGAAAAAGATAATACTCTCTGTTCTTTAAGGGCTCGTGTGCGTAAGTGCATTTTGCCAGGTGTTTGTGGGAGGAGGATTTGCGGCAGCCTAATTATCAGATTCGCCCTCCCATTCTCTTGGCGCAACACTCTTCCGAAAAACGTATTCGATATCTATTTATGCGAAGCCCATGCTCACATACAGGCTGCTTGACCATCTGTACATTAGGGCCATACTGGATTTTGCGGGTCTAAATGTCGCATATAGTTCAAATGGTAATGGCACCCGAAATGTCACACTCCGGGCCATGTAGGACTCAAACAGCGTCATGTTCTTGAATACACGCTCGATAGGGCTCTCACCGGAGCAATTTACCCCATAACCGTGTCGCAGAACAGACCGTTGGCTATTCTGACAGACGGGAAAAACGCGCTGTCCGTTCTTTGACAATCCTGAGGTACAGACGCTTGTATTTCTCCGGGAGCAAAGATTGTCCGACCAAGGTTAGAGAGGCATCCGGGAGTACGGTATAGCGGTCCAGCAGTTTTTTCACACGTGACTCGCGGAGCCCAATCAACGTGCCGAATGTCTCAAAGTCTTTCCGGCAAGGATGCCCCGTCTTGTCATAAATATCGCTCCTGAACATGTGCCTGGACAAGCCCCCATCCAGCCCGAAATCGTCTCCGTTAACGTGTAGGCTCGTATTTATCAGGTCATAGGCAGGGGCCAGCCGGTAGTCTTCTCCGCTGCGGATAAGCGAGAAATTCTTCAGGTGATCGTCGCCATTCCCATAGATATAGTTGAACACAACCAGGTCCAAGAACCTTTCCATGTCCACCATCCAGGCTACTACATGCGTCTTGATACCGTCTGCGATGTCCTCGTAGCAACCTGAGTACTTGAAGTTCAGACCATCCTCCGATTCCCGTTTACCCAGCACGGATGCAAAATCTTCCATTTCCGCTTTGCTGCCATCCGGCAGGATGTCAAACCGGCGGGTAATATAGACCACCTGCCCGTCTGCGGAAAAGCAAAGCCCGTTATCGGCCGTCGTTATGCCATATACCTGGGAGGCGATTTGCATGGTTAGATGCTCATTGGCGGGGATATGCTTGCGTGTCGCGATGGTTTCATCCCAAGGGGCCGGTTTCAGGATATGCGTTGACCGTTCGCCTTCCTTTGCTAGTCGGATAACTCCCTTGTCGACAACAGCTGGAAACTTCTCTTGAACACCCGACACGGATAGTCGGCCTGCAGCCTGGGCAGCATCCGATTTCTTGAGGCCTTCGATGCTGAAATCCAGGAAAGGAGATACCCTCTTCCCGGAGAACAACGTCCTGATGACCTTGGGACTATATGTGGAAAACGCTTCCATCATTGCTCTATGCTACGCAGATTTACAGCTCCTATCGCGTCTTTCCCGGCCAAAGCCATAAGCATCCCGAAAAAATCACTTTCATCAATCTTTCCGGACCGGCAAATCATTTTCCGGTTGGCGCCCTCGGGAATCATGTTCTCGAAAAACGAAAACAAGGCATCGGACTCATAGGGCATCTCTCTCAAAGGCAGGGTTACAGAGATGGGGGGCCTGCCCATAGACAGGTACTCCTTGTCGTAGGCAAAGACAAAGCCTCTCCCGGGAGTTTTTTCCGTCAGAATCCCGGCCAGGCAATTGTTCTGATAAACGGCCAGTTGTCTCATGCTTGGTCAAAAGGATTACGAACCTTGAATACAACCTCCATTCCAAGAACCTCAAGCAACTTGGCAACGGTCTCGAAAGAGGGATTTCCAGTGCTCCTCTCAATGTTTTTCACGGTGGCAAGGGAAACACCTGCCATCTCAGCCAAATCGCTTTGGGAAATGGAAAGTACTTTTCTGCGCTCTTTTATTTCTTCACCTATACGCATTAGGTATAATATATTATACTTTTCGATTGCAAATATAGGCATTCTGTCCGAAATAACAATAAAAAGTTTACTATTTTATACTTTCATCTAAGCTTTGGGATCTTAGGACCGCCGGGCATGACAGGAAGGCACGCAATTTGTTTTGTAGCAGGCGTTTATTCCTGCCCGCATGAACCGAATGTGCCTTATACTTGTACCTGTGAGCCTAGCGGTATCCGCTTGGAGCGCGCTGGCCCAGGAGACCGATTCCCTTGTCCTGAAGGAACAGGTTCTCTTGCAGGAAAACAGGCAGTATATCCAGATGGCCCAGCGCGACAAGGTGCTCTCCATCGAGCAGGCCGACAGTCTCCAGAGCATCACTATAGGCACGCTCGAAAAGCCCATCCAAGCAGGGATCGACCTTCTTTTTCAGGTTCGGGATTTCATCGACCACCAGTATGAAGAGCAGCTGCGGGCTGTGAACGAACCCGTCCTGGAGGAATACTATTACTCGGCAAGCAGAATGCTGCCCGACAAACTGGGAATGCCGGAAGGGTATGTGAGCCCCGAAGAGCGGGAGGCGGAAAGGCAAAAGCTGGCCATGGAGCAGTTTGCCAAGTCCCTTGCCCTCGAATTCGAGCGGGAAAAACTTCCGGCCTGGCAGGAGTGGTGCATCCGGCACCTTCCCTTCTTTTTTGGCAGCCGCGCCTGGTACAAAGGAAAAACCACCTTCATCAATGGCCACGAAGTCGCGGTACCGGCAGGGAACAGACAACCGACAGCCCGTCCTTCAGGAAGCAGCCGGTGACGGATTCAGAGCCCGGGGCCGATTATTCCCCGGAAAAGACGCCCTCGAAGAGGATGGTGCCGGAGGTGGATTCCCCGATGGCGAATACAAAGGGATGGTCGGCATAGAAATAGACCCGCTTGGGCTCTTCACCCGGACCGGCCTCCGTTGCTGCTTCCATTTCTACAACAGTGACGGCGGCGGCTTCCGTACCCCACTCGGCCACGGAAATACGCGCCTTTTGGATCACTTTCCCTATCCAATAATAATATTCCTCCTCTTTCGGGGCAAACATCCGGTCAAACTGAGCCATGCCGGCCCGGAAGGCACGATTGATACCCATCGCCTTCAGGGTTTCGTTCAAATTGAATTTGTTTTCTATGTCGAACTTGGGAAGTCTGACATAGACCTCGGCATCCGACCGGAAGCTTTGCTGAATCTCCTCCCAGGAGGTGCGTTGCAGTTTCTCCAGTAATCCTTCCAGGTTATTATCGTCCGGAAGCAGGAAGTACATGTAGAACTTCCGGTTGGCGTAGGGCAATGCCAGTACGGTGAACCCGTCCATGGGCGCATAGCGGTGATAGTCCATGTTGCGCATCATCTTTACCTTGCTCTTCGTTCCGCTAGACAGGGTAAAGTCCCCTTCGGTGGTACTCCTTTCCAAGAACATGGGATCATGTGCGCTTCCTGCCCATTGGGCCTTGAAGTACAGCGCATTCATCAGGAAGGCAACGGCATCTTCAGAAATCTCGTCCGCTTCCAGTACCTTGTCGATAAATCCGTTGGTGTTCCTGCCGGCCCACTCGTTGATGCGGGCCGCCACTTGCGCCGGGTCGGAAAAATCCATGTTGTCCACTGCTGCGTAGTAGGTTTCCTCCATGGCTTGTTTAAAGGACGGGAGCAGCGGAAACTCATCGTTCACCAGCAGGGCGTCCGTTACCTTCAGGGTGATATCCAGATCTACCGCCGGAAGCTGTTCCAGCAGGATTTTGCTGTAGGCATTGAGCGCGTCCATGCCCTCGTCCCCATAGCCCAGGAAGTCAATAATCTCCTGCAGCGTCTCGCCGCTAGCCCCATTGGCCGTCATGGCCAGGGCATATTGGAGGCTGAGGGGAGAGCAAATCAGATTCTTTCCCTGGTAGAGCTGCTTGAGGAAGCGGAAGGCCATGGCGTTTCCCGCCTGCACATACCCCTTCTGGGCGTCGGAGAGCTCCACTTTGGTTATTTGCTCGGTGGGGCTTGGCGATGAGATGGTGATTGGATTCTTTACGTTCACTTGCTCAGTGGGGCTGGGCGATGAGATGGTGATTGGATTCTTTACGTTCACCGGCACCTTTGAGCATGCCACAACAGCCAACAGGCAGACAACAGCATAAACAAAACCCTTTTTCATCGTTCAGTTCAATTTACAGTTCACTCATAAAACCCCAACAGGGACGAATCCTTGCTTGCACAAAGGTACAAAAAATATTGGTTTTCCACTACTCCTCCGTACGGGATGGGCGTTTCCTACTTCCTCTGTGGCGGAACCACTACTGCCGGGATCCGGTGAAGCGGGTGGGATAGTCCCCGAAGAAGAGGGAGAAACTGAGCATGTTGCCGGTGACCATGCCGCTGAGGTTGTTGATGAGGTACTTTTGCTGCTCCACACCGGCGGGAGAGTGGGGATACACGCCGTGCGCGGAGAACGTGTAGCTGTTGCCGCTACCGCTGACCTTGACGGGGAGAACCGTCGTTACGGTGACGGGCATCTGGGGCACAAAACGGATGTTGTTCATCCGGATATCGGCCGATTTCCCGTCCTCCGAGAGCGTGAAATTCACCTCAATATCCTTGTTCTCGTAGCTCCCACCGTTGTACTCCACCCATACGGAGCCTTTGTAGTGAAGGCCCACGGAATAGTCGACAGGAACAGTATTTTTGTTACAGGCAAGAAGGCCCAGCAGGCTAATCAGATAAATGAGTTTTTTCATATGATGCGAATTTGAATTCCTACGTGCAGGCTGATGGGTTTTCCCAGCTGGAAAAAGTCGTTCCCCATAGATTTAAAGTAAAAGGCTTTGTAGCGCGTATTGGTAAGGTTTTCTCCTTCCAGGTACAAGAGTACGCGGCCGATGGAAACGCTGGCCCGGGCACCCAACGTCACATAAAAAGGCTCCACCAGCGCGTTCTCCTCGTTCCAGGCAATGGGGCCGATTCCGCGCATGTGGGCCTGGAGGCTCACCTTGCTCCAATGATAGCCCAGGGCGGCAAAGAGCGTATGGGCCGGGCTGTAGGGAATGCGATTCCCGGCATAGTTGGCATCTCCGTCCACGTATTCCGTGAAGCGGGCATTGTTCCATCCATAGGCGGCATGGGCCATAAACCCGCCGTGGTTGTAACTGACCTGGGCCTCGACCCCGTAACTGCGGCTTTTGCCGGCGTTGGTCATCATGCGGCCGGTGGACATGCCGGGAGGGAACACCGTAAGCTGCTGGCGGAGCGCCGTAATGTAGAACGCGCTGGCATCGGCACTGAAACCGCCCTTGTGGAAGCTGAAGCCCAGCTCAAAGTTCCATGCTTCTTCCGGCTTATACTCCGTGCGGTCGGCGCCCATGGAGACGCTGCCGTTATCCAGGTGCACGCCTAAATCGGCCATCATGCCATTCATGAGGCGGTTCTGGAGGATGTCGGAGAAGATTTGCGTATTAAAACCGCCCGCGCGGTACCCTTTGGTGGCCGATGTGTATATCCTGGTATAAGGAAACCCGTTGTACGTGACAGCGAGCTTGGGGAGGAGTACCGGGACGCCATGGGAAAGGGTACCGCTGTACCGGTCGGTAAAGGGGCGGACTGCGCTCATCATGCCGATGAGCTGGTAATGGAGGGAAGCGGTGCAGTCATAGGCCATGAGCGCACCTTCGTAGTCCAGCCGGAGTCCGGCGGTGAACTGCCATTTGCCCACCGGGAAGTGCGACTCATGGTAAAGCGCCACGTTCCAGGTGCAAATGTCAAAGTTACTGCCGATAAGAAATTCATTATCAGGAATATCCAGCGTGCCGATACTCTCCGGAATGCCCTTGTTGGCATTGTCCAGGATGAGGCTTTGGATGCCGTCGCGCTTGAACAGGACCGGCGCCTCCATGCGGTTGTATTTGAAAAAGGCGAAAACCCCGCTCACGGGCTTCCAGTGCGCAAATTCGCGGACCGGACGAACAATGAACTCCACCGTATGCGCAGGGCTCAGCTGCCCCTGCTGCAGGGTGAAGATGCTCCGGGGCGTATAGTCCTGGTCCATGCGCATGCGGTCGGCCAGGAATTGGAGCGAGGCAATGCCGTCCACCTGCACCTTCTCTCCCAGATACCGCAGCTTAAAGCCTTCCAGGACAGTGATGCGCCGATAACTGCCTTCGTCATTGTAACTTACCGGATGCTGCACGCCGTCCTTCCAGAGGCCATAGGCAAAGCCGCCCTCGGCCGACAGACCCGCCTGCAGGAGGTTACTCATCTGCCACCTTGCCGACAATCTGCGGTCCCAGCGCCAGCGGAGCTGTCCGCCATTGTAGGGATCGGCCCAGGCATCCTTGAATTCGTTCTTGAACCAGCCTCTGGAGTGCCTGTAGCCCAGACTGAAGGCATGTTCCCCGTGGTGCCAGGACACCTGCGCCCGCACATGGTGGGCCAGGCCGTACTCCAGCCGGGCGCGTAGCATCTCCTCTCTGGCAGGTGCCTGCGTCCGGACGGACAGTACGCCAAACAGGGCATTGCGGCCATACGCGGTGCCCTGCGGACCGTGCAAAAACTTCACGGACGCAAGGTCCAGGTAGTCCAGGTCATAGCTGTTCTTGTCCAGGATAGGGAAATCGTCCACATACAGGCCGATCACCGGGTTTTCCATGCGCGAGCCAAAGCCGCGCACGTAGATGGACGAGGTAAGGGAGGCGCCGTAGTCCGGCAGATGCACGCCCGGCACCAGCGCCTGCAGATCCTTGGGATTGTTCACGCCGTACTGCTTCAGTTGCAGGGCCGAAACCGTCGTCACAGCCGCCCCAACGGGCATTTCCTCCTTGGCCGCCGTAGCATACGAAGGCGCCAGCGTGTCGATGGGCGTAGACAGAAAAAAGGATATGAGGGCCGCCAATATCATAAGGTTTGCAAAGTTAGGGCTTCGAATTGGGACGATTCAGTATAATAGGAACGCTGATTAGGATATTTTATGCTTTTTCACAAGGTTCGGCAAATTCTTCGTATCTTTGTGGTCTATGGCAAAGAAAGAGTACATACAGGTGCGGGGCGCCCGGGCCAACAACCTCAAAAACATGGATGTAGCCATTCCCAGGGGGGAATTTGTGGTGGTGACCGGGCTAAGCGGGTCGGGAAAAAGTTCGCTGGCCTTTGACACCATTTACGCAGAGGGCCAGCGTCGCTACATGGACACCCTGTCCACCTATGCCAAGCACTTCATGGGCATCCTGGAAAAGCCTGAGGTAGAGGAAATTACCGGCCTGAGCCCCATCATTGCCATCGAGCAGAAAACCACCGGCAACAACCCCCGTTCCACGGTGGGCACCATCACGGAAATCTACGACTTCCTGCGCCTGCTGTATGCCAAAGGCTCCCGGGCCTATTCCCCGGAAAGCGGCCGGGAGATGGTCCGCTATACGGACGCCCAGATCGTGGACCTCATCATGAGCCAGTACAGCGGCCGCAAATGCTACCTCCTCGCACCGCTTATCCGGGGCCGAAAAGGTCACTACCGGGAACTCTTCGACCAAATGCGCAAACGCGGCTACACGGAAGTGCGTATAGACGGAGAAATCCTTGAGCTGCAAAGCGTTACGGCACTGGACCGATACAAGCCCCACTTCATAGAACTGGTGGTGGACCGGCTCAAGCCCGCCGCCGGGGACGACCGCCGCGTGCGGGAATCCGTGAGCCGCGCCCTGAATCTGGGCAAGGGCTCCGTTGCCATCCTGGACCAGGAAACCGGCTCCCTTTCCCACTATTCCAAGCACCTGGTGGACCCGGAGAGCGGCCTGTCCCTGCAGGAACCGCAGCCGCACAGCTTCTCCTTCAACTCGCCGCAGGGCTATTGCCCCCATTGCAAGGGCCTCGGGACCATTGTGGACGTGAACATGGACACCATCATTCCGGACCGCAGCAAGTCCGTCGCAGACGGTGGCATCGTGCCGCTGGGGAAGGTGCGGGAAAACCGTAAATTCGACATCATCCGTGCCATCGCCCGCAAATACAATTTCAGTTTGTACGACCCCATCGACGCCCTCCCGGACGAGGTAGTGAGCCTCCTCGTATTTGGCTCCGAGGACCTTTTCCGCGTGGGAGAGGGCAACCTCACGGAGATGGAAAGCTGGGGCGGGGTTATCGACAACATTGAGGATACCGTCACCTGTCCCGTCTGTAAGGGCACACGCCTGAATGCGGAGGCCCTTTGCTTTCGGGTGGACGGCAAGACCATCCCGGAGGTAGCCGCCATGGAAATGACGGAGCTGCGTAAGTGGCTGGATACCATCCCGGAAGGCTTCAACCAGCGGGAGAAAAACGTGTCGCGGGACATCTTGAAGGAGCTCCGGGAACGCGTGCAGTTCATGCTGGATGTGGGCCTGGACTACCTGTCGCTGGACCGGCCCACGGGATCGCTCTCCGGCGGCGAGAGTCAGCGCATCCGCCTGGCCACGCAAATTGGCTCCAAACTGGTGAATGTGCTGTATATTCTGGACGAGCCTTCTATCGGCCTGCACCAGAAGGACAACCGCAAACTCATTGCTTCCCTCAAGGCCCTCCGGGACGAGGGCAACTCCGTAATGGTGGTGGAGCACGACGCAGAAACCATGCTCAGCGCAGACTGGCTGGTGGACGTGGGCCCCGGCGCCGGCGAGCATGGCGGCCACGTGTGCCTGAATGCCCCGCTGCAAACGCTTCTGAAAGGCAAAAAGATGGATGCCGATACCGCAGCGCATGCGGTCATCGGCCCGTCCGTAACGCTGGATTACCTGCAAGGGAAGCGGTCCATTCCCGTTCCGGCCCTGCGCCGCAAGGGAAACGGTCTTTTCCTCACGCTCAAGGGCGCTACGGGGAACAACCTCAAGGACGTGGACGTTCGCTTTCCGCTGGGCTGCCTCATTGGCGTGGCGGGCCTCTCCGGATCCGGCAAAAGCTCGCTGGTGAACGAGACCCTCATGCCCATCCTCAAGCAAAAGTTCTACCGTTCCAAGGAGCGTCCTCTGCCGTACAAGGCCATCGAGGGCGTGGAGCATATTGACAAGCTCATCGAGATAGACCAGAGCCCTATCGGCCGCACGCCCCGCTCCAACCCGGCCACCTTTACGGCCGTGTTCAACGACATCCGGGCGCTTTTTGAGGAAACGCAGGATGCCAAGGTGCGCGGCTACAAGGCGGGCATGTTCTCCTTCAACGTGCCCGGCGGCCGCTGCGAGGAATGCAAGGGCGCAGGCATCAAGGTCATTGAAATGAATTTCCTGCCGTCCGTGCACGTGGCCTGTGAGGTCTGCGGCGGCAAGCGCTACAAGGAAGAAACCCTGGCGGTGAAATACAAGGGCAAAAGCATCAACGACGTCCTGGAAATGCCCATCAGTGAGGCCTATGAGTTCTTCAAACCCGTTCCCCGCATCGCCGCCAAGTTAAAGGCCCTGGTCGATGTCGGCCTGGGCTACATTCACCTGGGGCAGAGCGCCGTCACCCTGTCCGGCGGCGAGAGCCAGCGCATGAAACTGGCCGCGGAACTGTCCCGCCCGTCCACCGGAAAAACGCTGTATATCTTGGACGAGCCCACCACGGGCCTTCACTTCGAGGACATCAACGTGCTCCTGGGCGTGCTCCAGCGCCTGGTGGACGCCGGCAACACGGTGATTGTCATCGAGCACAACCTGGACGTGCTCAAATCCATGGACTACGTCTTTGACATGGGCCCCTCCGGCGGCCGCCTGGGCGGAAAAATAGTGGCCCAGGGCACTCCGGAAGAGTTAGCCCTGGACCCCCATTCTGTTACCGGTCCCTTCCTGAAGGACGTGCTGTAAAAGGTCCCTCCACCGCCACGTTTTAGCCCCATAATACGCCGCTGGCGGACCTTTCGGCCCGCCAGTGCTACGTTTCCCCGCCAAAACGTGCCCGTGGCGGGACCTATTTGTTTGTGGTATTGCTTCCAGACACCTCATAGGTGAAATCGAACGAGGAATAGACAGCATCATAGACACATCCGTCGCACTCTTTGTGTAATAAATCCCAGCGTAAGAGTTGGCATCGCGAAAGAAATTCATACATCTTCATGTTATTTAAAACGTTTAAACCAACGTAGGAGATTTTCTAATCGTTCTTTGAAGGTAAGTTTTACCTGATAAGTCACGTATATTGTTTCGACAGGATTGGGCGATGAGTCGGAGTAAATTGTAATGAGGCCCACATTTTTTTCTTGTGAGTGTCTCTGATTGAAGGTTATGGTAGCCGTTAGCTCGAGAGTCTCATCCGGTAATAGTGTTGTAGGATTAAGGCTGACATCTATGCTCGGGCTGCATGTTATACTGAATAAATTTAAGGGAGAGACACCTTTATTTGTAATGGAAAACGTTTTTTGAATTGGAAGAGAGCGTTTTATTGGTCCTAAAGAAATGCGGTTCGTGGAGGGAACAACCTTGGGACCAGGATTTAACTTGGAAGGATGCGGAACGACAATATGGCTGATGGTACAGAGTCCGTTTCTATATTTCTTTATGCGTCCTGGTTTTTTGACGTAAATAAACAGTGTGTCTAGCCGTTTCCCGTACGTACTACTATTGGCGGTCAAATTGAAGGCTAAACTGTCAAGTGTTTTTCCCGGGATAATGAAAGAAGTACGTTGAAGTTCAATCAATTCGTTGGATGAGGTTATAGTGACCTCTATAGATTTTCGAGAGGAGTTATAAAACCAGAGCATGTTTCCATGTTGTTCAAACGGATGCAGAATACCGGCCGAGTATTCTTTTTCACTGATAAGAAGACTCTTGCCAATCTTGTAGACGTAATCTTTGGTAGGATTTATGGGACCTCTGACTACATTCCCCTTTATATGAAGAATGAGCGGCTTCGTTTCTGCAGCGAATGTGACTGTCAGTGTCTTGTCAAATTGATGAGAACCTTCGTTGTTGGCATACCAGACCTGTATTGAGCCGGTCTCACCAGGCCTGATTTCCTTATTTGAGAACTTTACTTCCATGCAACCGCATGCTTTTTTTATATCAATAATGAACAATGGATGTGTTCCGGTGTTCTTGATTTCGAAACTGCAACTGAGTTTACCTTGGTTGTCATAGACGATACCAAAATCATGTATTAGGGTGTTTATCTCATATTGTCTGCCCGATGATTCGGGTTGTGCCTTTAGTACAAATGGGATAAATAGCAGAAGTACATAAAGGGATAATCTACGAATGAGTAGCATTGGGCAGTATTATTCGTTCTCTTCCAGTTGGAACAGTTCATGGACGCTGCAGCCGAAGAAGGCGGCCAGTTTCAGCGCAAGTTTTGTTGAGGGGTTGAATTTCCCGGATTCGATGGCAACTATAGTTTGTCGGCTTACGCCGAGCCCGTCGGCCAGGTCCTGCTGTGTCACGTTTTTCTTCGCCCGTTCAATTTTGAGTGTGTTTTTCATAGGAACGATGTCTACCTGTTTTTCCTTAAGCTAACTTTTAAGATAATGAAATACAGTATGGCAAGGGACATATATAATCTTCCGTTCCAGAAATGATTCATCCTCCATTCCTTGAAGGAGATGTATGCTTCTGCGGGCAGGACCATTTGGATGACGTTAAGTATAATGATGTAAACAAAGCCAAGAACAGCGGCTATGGAAACTGCATTCAAGCGAAGTGATGAAATAAATTCGTCCTCTATTTTTTCTTTTGAAAGGATAGCCACCAGAAGCGATAGTTGTGAAGTGACGCCGAGAACTGAAATTAACGTCCTACTGTAGGAAATATGATTCCATAGGAGAACGAAGGTCATAACAAACATGGTTAGCATAGATGTTACAAAGATTGCAATCGCAATTCTTTGTGCGCTGTGAGGGAAAAGATACTTTTTCATTACTTCTAAGGGGTTGTTCTGTCAAGTTGGCAAGGTTAAACATTTTGACCTATTTCAGTTTGAATGTTCCATAAAAGTATATAAAAATTTACAAAATATCAATTATTATTTACAAAAGAGACGCGATTAGCGCAACATGCGTTAGGCCGTCTCTTCCGATTAGTTCTTTATTGCTGATATTACTTCTGGTTTTCGTATTCATTACACATAACAATAGCATAGACAGCCGCAAAATGGCCACAGTCAAAAAACCATAAAGCGTCGCACCAGAATTCATTCGCTTTCAATATTTTTTCTTTCATATCTTTGTGAACTCTTTTTACGCAGTCTTTATACTTTTCACCTCTTCTACGTTCACCCATTGTTTCGACAACTCCACCGTTCCCTGTTCCATTTCCCCAGAGTTCATCAAGATCTGTGAATTCAACGGAAACGAGTTTACCGTCAAGAATGGCCTGGGTAAAGAGTAGAGTGCCATCTTCACAGAAGGTCCTGTTGATTGATAACCCATCATCTTGTGCATCAATTTCCAGATATAGTGAATATTCCGCATCATTGAGCTCGCCTGTTATTGTATAGTGTTTACATTCAGATAAGCCTTTGGTTTCAAATTTGGAACCTTTGGAAACTGTCATAAGGACGTCTTTGTAGTAGGATTTGAAGATAATTCCATCGTTCGTCGGCTCTGGAACCGTTTCTTCTTTCTGGCAGCCAATCAGGACGATTCCCAGAACCGCGGATATGGCATAATGTAAATAACGTTTCATTGAATTTTGGTATTAGTTTTTCCTACTTGTATTGGGCGTCGGATCTCCCATTGATTTATTATTTCTGTGCGAAGTATTGAAGAAAGAAAGAAATTAAAATAAATAATTTTGGTTGATAATTAATAGTTTGATGTCAAGTCAGAGAAAAGTTTACAAAATCAGGATCTCCTCCTGCAAGCTGTTCCCGTTTTGTTCAATGGCAACCATCCATACGCCCGGTTCGTTGGGCGCTGGAACACTGTCCCTACCGGATGAGACTTCATACACACGTGTCTCTCCGGTATAAAGATTCTGGATTATCAGATGGCTTAGTCCGCTCACTTCTGGAACTGAGACCGTAATCTCCCCCCACTCGCCGTCTACTATAATAACGGGAGTCCCAATTGCTCGTGGGCGTATCGGCGGAAAAGGATTTGTTTTTACGTCTTTAATGATAACTGGACGAGGAGGATCGTCCAGCCTGATGGATGCGGATGCAAATAAAAAAGCATTCGAAGCCAGTAGCCCAGCACATGTTAATAATAGATTTCTCATATTTTTGGATGTTAATCACACATCGCAAAAATAGTGTATCATATGCTGGGAAGCCACGGTTAGAGCGTGACAAATGAGCTAATAATCAATTGATTATTAGTTTGTTAATAAATTTATAGCGTGACAGAAACGGTCGGATTTAGCTTAAACGATCGCAATACTCTTTTCCAGCCTCTCCCATGCTCTTAAAGAACTTACGATAGCGACTTTTACGAGCCCTCACGGCATCTTCTGTACTATCCATAAGAAAACTGATGCTTTTGGAGGAGAATCCGGCAAAGAAGAGAACAAGATATTGGATGTCCAGTTCCTTGAGTTTGGTCCCCACAACTGGTCCGCTAATCTGGTTTCGAAGTCGATGAATCAAATTCTGGGATGACAGGTCCAGTGCTCTTTCCACCGAATTGAGAAAATGCTCATCGTTCCTCAGTTTTCGGAGATGCTTGCGGAATGAGGAGAGAATCTCGTCTTTTGTAAACGTCCCTTGATGCTCTTCCTGTTTTGCGAAAGCATCTTCACTCCAAATGAAATAAGTCGCAGACAATGCTTGCATGGCTTTTATCTTGTCTTGCAGAAGTGTCGCAATAACTGCATTATTTCCTTTCTGGGTTTGATTAAGTTCCTCGATATCCTCCGTCAACTGATTCACTTTAGCCATCTCAAGGATGATTTGTTTTTTGCGACGGAGAAGCGCGGTGAATATGATGAGCAGAATAAGCGTCAAGGCTAAAATGATGCTCACCCCTGAAAGTAACAGCAGTTGCTTGTTCTTCCGCTCAAGATTGTAATGCTGCTCATAATAATTCTTCTGGGCATGCGCTATGGAACGCTCCAGTTGAGAACGAACAATCCTGTCCTGTAGCACATTCACCTTCAATACATTTTCATATGCTTTTGCAGTGTCTCCACGCAATATTGAAACATGTTGAATACAGTCATAATATGCAGCGCTGTCTGCATCCGTGATACAGCGGCTGTTCATCTGAGATAAAAGGTTATCCGTTCTCTTCCTTTCTTTATTTTGTTCACTCAATAAAGCGACATTTCTCAGGCATCCTACATCTATAATTCCTCCAATCTCTTCTGCTTTTGCATAAAAAGAATGCGCCGTCAGATAGTCACCCTCATAGTAAGATAAGTCTGCCTTTAGGATATAGAGGGCATATTGAATGCCTATGTTAGTATCGGAACCGATTGATAGTAAGGAATCGACAATACTATCCGCTTTTCTGAATTGTTCCAGTGAGAAGTATTGCCGTGCAACATCCAGTCGGGAAAAATCTGCAGAAAGGGTTTCTCCAGCCTTTTGAAATGAATGCACAGCTCTTTTAGCCGCAGCGAGAGATTCATCGTTATCATAATTGCGGGCGTAGAGCGCACTCAAATGCTCGCATGAGAGGCCTGCATAGCGGTTGTTTTCCAACGTATTGGCCAAATGTTCAGCATCCCGAAACAACAACGTTGCCTCCATGTCTTGTCCGTAGTGCTGTCTGGCTACACCCAGATAATATGCAGACAGCATACGCTGTTTTTTTGTGCCCCAATGCAGGTAATAATCATACGACGCCTGAATGAGGGCCGTATCCAAATCGTCCTGGTAGCTTTTGTCTTTGGCCATGGTGAATAACAGGCCATAGCGCGCCTTTGAGGTACGACTTTTCAGTTGTTCCGGGGAAATACTCTCCAGTAGCATTCTGGCACTATCCGGTTGCGTATTGAGCATTGTCTCCGCCTGTCTGAACACGCGTTGCGGATACCGTGCACATGAGCACAGCAGCATTATACAAAATAATAGCCAGACTCTTTTCATCCTGTTTACAAAGTTAGTCTTTTTCGATAAAAAACATGCAAAAGGTTGGCTTTTGAGTAACCAACCTTTTGCATTAGTATTGATGTAGAGTGATGTTTAATGGCGATTTTATGTCAACGGTTGGCGGCATAAAAACCAACCGTTGACAAATGAGGTGCCAACCTTTTGCACTATGCCAGCGCCTTGCGGTTGCGCTCGTTGTGGAGTTCCTTGCCTTCTGTGGTATACAGGTAGTTCAGGAGGTCCTCATAGTGCTCTTCCACCTTGCCGCGAACAATCTTCATGGTGGAGTTCATCATTTTGTTGGCAATGGTGAATTCCTCGTCGCAGATGCCAATGGCACTGGGCAGCCAGCGCTCCGGGAACATGCCTTCGTGTTTGCCCCCCTTCTTGTAGGTGTCTACATCGGCCTGGATAAGATCCAGCATGTAGTCCTTGCCTTCCTGGGAGGCAGGGTCCAGGCCATGCTTCTGGCAGGCTTCCGCCAGGGCGGCCTTGTCCGGCACCACCAGGGCTACGCAGTAGGGGTTCTGGTTGTTGTGGAGCACGCAGGCATTTACCCACTTGGAGGTTTCCGTGAAATTGTCCTCGAAGCCTTCCGGGCTGTATTTTTCGCCGTCGGAGGAGATGAGGAGGCTCTTGAATCGGCCCACAACATACAGGAAATCAGGGTCTTCCGGGCAAATGTAGCCCATGTCGCCGGTGTGGAGCCAGCCGTCAATAATGGTATCGGCCGTGGCTTTGGGGTTCTTCCAGTAGCCGGCCATCACGTTTTCTCCGCGGATGACAATCTCGCCTTTGGTGCCGTTGGGTACCTGTTTGCCCTCTGCATCCAGGATGACGCAGTCCATGGGCTTGACAATGCGGCCGGAGGAACCAAAGCGGGCGTGGCCTTCCGAGTTGGCGCAGATGATGGGCGTAGCCTCCGTGAGGCCGTAGCCCTGGAACATGGGCATGCCCACGGCGCAGAAGAAGCGTTGCAGTTCAATGTCCAGCAGGGCGCCGCCGCCCACGAAGAAGCGCATGCGGCCGCCAAAGTTCTCGCGCACCTTGGAGAACACCAGTTTGTCAAAAAGGTCCACCAGGGGTTTACGCCAGGCCGATCCGCCGGTTCCGCGGTTGTAGTATTCCTTGTTGTATTTGATGGCGTTGTCCAGGGCAAAGTAGAAGAGTTTTTCCGTGAAACCGCCTTTCTTCTTGATGGCGCCCTCGATGTTCTTCTTGAAGTTGCGGGCCAGGGCCGGTACGGAAAGCATCACGTGCGGACGCACCTCCGAGATGGCCATGGGCACGTTACGCAGCGTTGCCAGGGCGTTTTTGCCGATAGGAACAAAGGCGATGGAGCCGCCGTAAATCATCATGGTGTACATGCCGGCCACATGGGCGAAGCAGTGGTCCAGCGGGAGGATGATGAGCATGACCTCGCCTTCGTTGATGCTGATGACGGAGTTGCCCTGCTCCACGTTGGCGGTGTAGTTGCGGTGGGTAAGGAGGATGCCTTTAGGGTCTGCCGTGGTGCCGGAGGTGTAGGAGATGTTGGCGTAATCGTCCGGGCCGATGGACTTGTACCGGGCCTCGAACTCTGCGCGGTGGGCCTTGAGGAATTCTGCGCCCATCTTCTGGATTTCGCTGATGCGCATTTCCTTGGGCTCCAGGGAGGGGAAGTCGAAGGCGGTATCGTCAAAGACAATCACTTTCTCTACGGCGGGGCATTCCGGCAGGATGGCGCGGATTTTGGGCAGGTGGTTGCCGGACACCAGGATCCATTTGGCTTCCGAATGGTTGATACGGAACACCAGGTCTTTTCCTTCTCCCAGGTTCACCGACAGGGGAACGTCCGTTGCACCGGCATACATGGCGCCCAGTTCTGCCAGAATCCACATGGCGCGGCTTTCCGAGAGCAGGGCGATGCGGTCTCCCTTCTTGACGCCCAGCGACATGAGGCCTGCACCGATGCGGTAGGCTTCCTCACGCGTCTGGCCCTGGGTGATTTCTTTCCACTTGCCGTCTACCTTTTCGCGGAGGTAAACGAAGTTTTCGTATTTGTGAGAGTATTTCTCTACAAAGTCGATGATGGTGATTCTTTCTGCCATAGCTCAAGTTTATTCAGTAGGGAAAAGGCCGTACAGCTCTGCGTCGATTTTGTCCGTAATGAGCTGGAAATCTTCCGGTTTGTTTTCGAATTTGATATTGTCTACATCCACGATCAGCAGCCGGGCTTTGTAGTCCTTGATCCAGTCTTCGTACCGCTGGTTGAGGCCGGTGATGTAGTCTATGCGGATGGAACGCTCGTACTCGCGGCCGCGTTTCTGGATTTGGGAAATGAGGTTGGGGATGCTGGAGCGGAGGTAAATCAGGAGGTCCGGCGGGTTCACCAGGGACATCATGAGGTCGAACAGGTCGCTGTAGTTCTCGAAGTCGCGGGTGGACATCAGACCCATCGCGTGGAGGTTGGGCGCAAAGATGCGGGCATCCTCATAGATGGTGCGGTCCTGGATAATGACTTCTTTTTGCTTGGAGATTTCTACTACGTCCTGGAAGCGTTTGTTCAGGAAGTAGATCTGGAGGTTGAACGACCAGCGTTCCATGTCCTCGTAGAAGTCTGCCAGGTAGGGGTTGAAGTCTACCGATTCAAACTTGGGCGTCCAGCCGTAGTGGGCCGCCAGCATTTTGGTAAGCGTGGTTTTACCACTGCCGATATTACCTGCAATTGCGATATGCATAATAAAAAAAAGTTTATTCCATTAAAAAAGGCCGAACAACTCTGCGTCTATCCTGTCCGTAATGGAGGCGAAATCCTCCGGACGGCTCAAGAAGTCCAGGTTGTCTGCATCTACAATAATCAGCTTCCCCTTGTAGCCGGCAATCCACTTTTCGTAGCGCTCGTTCAGGCCGCTTAAATACTCGATGGAGATGCTTTGCTCGTAGTCCCGGCCGCGTTTCTGGATTTGGTATACCAGGTGCTCGATGCCGGAGCGGAGGTAAATCATGAGGTCCGGTTCCTTCACCACTTCCATCATGACGTTGTAGGTGTCCATGTAGGTGTTGTAGTCCCGTTCCGTGAGGTTGCCCTGGGCGTAGTTGTTGGCCACAAAAATATTCACGCCCTCCATGAGGGTGCGGTCCTGGATAATGACGTCCTTGGATTTGGAAATTTCCAGGACATCGTGCAGGCGCTGCTGCAGGAAGTACATTTCCAGAGCAAAGGACCAGCGCTTAATGTCTGCATAATAGTCTGCCAGGTAGGGATTATAGGTGACGGACTCAAACTTGGGCGTCCAGCCGTAATGGCGGGCCAGAAGGGTAGTGAGCGTGGTTTTTCCACTGCCGATATTTCCTGCGATTCCTATGTGCATACGTGCGGCGCTTTATTCTACAAAGTTGGTAAAATTATCGTAAATTTGCAATGCCAATTGAAAGCCGATTATGTTACATTCCTCAATATTTACCTTTAACCCGCTGGGAACCAATTGCGTAGTGCTGTGGGAAGATGGCCAGCAGGCCTGCACGGTGGTGGATCCGGGCATGTCCTCGCCGGAGGGCATGGAGCAGCTGCAACGTTTTTTCAAGGACCATGGGCTTACGCCGGACGCCATCCTGCTCACGCACGGGCACTTTGACCATTTCTGGGGCGTCGCCAAACTCCTGGCCGTTTACAATGTGCCGGTGTACCTGCATCCGCTGGATGTGGACACCATGAACAATGTAACCGGCAGTGCGCACGCTACGCCGTCTTTTTCCTTCCTCCAGCACAACTTTAATACGGTGGATATTGCCGATGGCGATGTCATTACCTCGGCCGGCACCGCCTGGAAGGTGATTCACACGCCCGGACACTCGCGCGGGAGCGTGTGCTATTATTCGGCGGAAAACAGCCTGCTTCTCAGCGGAGACACGCTCTTTGCCGGCAGCATTGGCCGTACAGACCTTTACGGCGGCGATTACGATGAACTCATGAAGTCCATCAAGGAGCGGCTTCTGAACCTGCCCGGGGAAACAGACGTGATTCCCGGCCACGGCCAGCCCACCTCCATTGCCCGCGAAGGTATGTACAATCCCTTCCTGGAGCCGTTCAACGAGCCCTACGAAGATGACAGGGTCCTCTAATCCTGTCATTTCGACCGAGTGAATTATTCCTTGTCATTTCGACCGAGTGAAACGAGTGGAGAAATCTCATATGAACATTATCTGGCTGGACACCATCGACTCTACCAATTCCGAGGCCCTGCGGCGGCTGGCGGAACTGCCGTCCATGACCGTCCTGGCCGCCCGGGAGCAAACCGCCGGCCGGGGACAGCGGGGCAATACCTGGTTCACGGAGCCCGGTAAAAACCTCACTTTCAGTATTATAGTAAAGTTCGGGGACGGGGAACTGCACGCCTCGCAGGTGCATTGGCTCAATTACCTGATTTCCGTAGTGGTGGCGGAGTTCCTGCAAAGCCTCGGCATCTGGTGCAAGGTCAAATGGCCCAATGACGTGTATGTGGGGAAAAATAAAATCTGCGGCATCCTCATCGAAAACAGCCTGAAAGGGGAGTGGGTGCACGCAGCGGTTGTGGGCGTAGGGCTGAATGTCAACCAGCGGGAGTTCCCGCAACTGGCTAGTGCCACCTCCCTGTGGCGCTGCCTGGGAGAAGCGTTTTCCCTGGAGGAGTGCCTGGACCGCCTGTCGGCCGCATTTGAGGACAGGCTGCCGGATTTATTCGATGCCCAAGCGCGCGCGGGGCTGTTTTCCAATTATTCCAGTCACCTGTTCAACAAAGACGTGCAGGCGCACTATCACGACTATCTTACGGAGCGGGAGTACGTGGGCGTCATTCAGGGCGTAGAGCCCGACGGCCGCCTTTGTATCCGGGATCTGGAAGCCCCCGGCAAACCTTGTCGTTACTATAAGTTCAAGGAGGTAGGATATATCTTGTAAAAGTCGTGATTGCTAAAGTATTGAAATAGAATGTTTTATAGTATAATTCTCGTTCGAATTTTGAACGAGGATTATACAAGAAGTTATTGATAAACAAGTAATTAGATGTCACGATCAATGGGCGTGAAACGGGAAATCTGGCTGGATTATTTGCGGGTGACCGCGTGTTTTATGGTGATGGTGGTCCATGGGACCGAGCCTTTTTATATCTGTGAGGAAGGTGCACGGATGGCAACGGCCACCGATGCCTTCTGGGTGTCGGCCTTTGAGGCGCTGTGCCGCTGCTGTGTGCCGCTGTTTGTCGTCGCCTCCAGTTATTTACAGTTTCCGCTGCATTATTCCACCGGGGAGTTTTTCAGGCGCCGCGCGGTGCGCGTTCTGGTGCCGATGGCCTTCTGGACGCTGGTGTATGCCCTTGTATGGGGAGAGCCGGTGGCCAACCTGAAGGGTCTTCTGCTTAACTTCAACTATGCGGCCGGACATTTGTGGTTTGTGTACATGCTGATCGGCCTTTATCTTGTGATGCCGCTGCTTTCCCCCTGGGCGGAAAAAGTGTCCCGGAGGGAGTTGGAGGTATACCTGGGCATCTGGCTTTTTACCACGCTCATTCCCTTTATCCGGGAGTGGGCCGGGGGAGAGGCGCCCCTTATCCAGGCTGCGGACGGGTTGCCTGCACAGGCGCTGTTCCCCCTGTGGGGAGAGGCAGCCTGGAATCCTTTCGGCCTGTTCTATTATGTGAGCGGTTTTGTAGGGTATCTGCTGGTGGGGTTGTATCTGCGCAGGTTCCTGTCCAACAACCGCTGGACGCGTTTTCTGGGCTGGAGTATGTTTCTGATGGGTTTTCTGGCGCTGTTCAGCAGCGTGTTGGGGCATATTTCCCAGGCGGGGGACGCTTTCCCACTCACCGGTCCGCTCGCTACAGCCGTCTTCTGGGAAAACCCGCTGGCCTTCTGCGGCCTTCCCGTGGTCCTCACCACGGTGGGCCTCACCCTGGCCTTCCGGTCTTGTCATTCTGAGCGTAGCGAAGAATCTCCTTTCTATCGGCACATCCTCCTTCCCCTCTCCAAGGCCGGTTACGGCATGTACCTCATGCACATGCTGGTCCTGGCGCCCTTCTCCGCCTTTTATCGCGGCTGGCTGGGTGTGGGTCCTGACGGCCTCCTGGGCGCCTGGACCACCCCTGTGGAGGTTCTCGCTACAGCCTTCTCTGCCTTTGTTGTGGTGGGCCTCGTGAGCATCCTCCTTCAACGCATTCCCCGCGTGGGCAAGTGGCTGGTGGGGTAAATTAAATGAGTTCGTCGCGCTCGCGGATGTCCTTGAGGCGAAGCTGGACGGTGGAAGAGCCGCGGTAGAAGTTCTCTACAATGGAATAGCAGATGTCGATGGGATTGCCGGCCTTGATGTGCTCGTAATAATCGGCCATATTAAAGCCGATAGCCGCGATTTGTCGGTACGGCTGGCTTTCCTGCATGAGGTCCAGTTTGAGATGCACGCCGCCGGCGCCCACCTTGCGGCCGTTGCCGGCATCGTACACGTCCTCCGTGAGGAACACCGGGTTGTTGTTGCCGGGGCCAAAGGGCTGGAACTGCTTGAGGATGCGCGTAAATTTGGGCGTAATTTGCGAGAAGTCCAGCTTGGCGTCAATTTCCACTACCGGGGTGAGTTCCTCACGCGTGATATTTCCCTCCACAAACTTGTCCATCCGGCGGCAGAATTCCTCCAGATGCTCTTCCTTCATGGTGAGCCCAGCCGCGTACATGTGCCCGCCGAAGTTCTCCAGCAGGTCTGCGCAGCTCTCAATGGAGGAATAAAGGTCGAACCCCTGCACGCTGCGGGCGCTGCCGGTGACAAAGCCGTTGCTCTTGGTGAGTACCACGGTGGGTTTGTAATAGGCCTCCACCAGGCGGGACGCCACAATGCCCACCACGCCTTTGTTCCAGGTGGGGTTATAGACGATGGTCACGTTTTCCGTGGCCAGCGCCAGTCCGTTCTGCACCATTTCCAGCGCTTCCTGGGTGATTTCCCGGTCGATGGACTTGCGCTCGTTGTTGTTGTCATTGATTTGCTCGCCAATGCGGATGGCGGTGCGGTCATCCGTGGCTGTGAGGAGCTCCACCGCCAGCCGGCCGCTTTCCATACGCCCCGCCGCATTGATGCGCGGACCGATTTTGAAGACGATATCGTCAATGCCGATATGCCCAGGCTCCAGCTTGGCCAGGTTGATCATGGCCAGGAGGCCCTTGCGCGGATTCTCGTTCAGGCGTTTGAGGCCGAAGTGCGCCAGGATGCGGTTTTCGCCGGTCATGGACACCAGGTCCGAGGCAATAGAGACCACCTGCAAATCCAGCAGCGGCTCCAGCAGGGAGAACTCCAGGCCGTACTTTTGTACATAACCCTGGGCCAGTTTGAAGCCCACGCCGCAACCGCAAAGGTCGTCGAAGGGATAGTGGCAGTCTTCCCGCTTGGGGTCCAGGATGGCCACGGCGCCGGGAAGTTCGTCCTCCGGCAGGTGGTGGTCGCAGATGATGACCTCAATGCCCTTGGTGCGGGCATATTCCACTTTGTCGATGGCCTTGATTCCGCAGTCCAGCGTGATAACCAGGCCGATCCCGTTGTCCGAGGCCCAGTCCAGCGCCTTGTACGACAGGCCGTAGCCTTCGTCGTAGCGGTCCGGAATGTAGAACTGTACTTTGGACGTGAATTGTTTGACAAAGGAATAGACCTGTGCTACGGCCGTGGTGCCGTCTACGTCATAGTCTCCGTACACCAGGATTTTTTCACCGGAAGTGATGGCCGCATGCAGGCGTTCCACCGCCTTGTCCATGTCTGTCATGAGGAAGGGGTCATGGAGGTCCTCCAGGCGGGGCCGGAAGAAGGTACGGGCCTGGTCAAAGGTGGACACGCCGCGCTGGATAAGCAGCGCCGCCAGAACCCGGTCTATCCCGAGTTCCGTAGAGAGCTGCTCAACGCGTTCCGGCGCCGGCGCTTCTTTCACGGTCCATTGTCTGTCCATCGTACCCATAGTCTTACAAAGATAACCATTCTGCGGCATTTTTGCAAATACGCGCAAAGATGCGTACCTTTGCCCGTCACCATTCTTTGTGCCTATGCTCATCGCTTTGACAGGCTTCATGGCCTCCGGAAAAACCACGGTAGGGCGGCTTCTGGCCAGCTCCCTGGGCTGCCCGTTCCTGGACCTGGACGAGGTAATCGTCCAAAAAGCCGGCCGCAGTATCCCGGCCATTTTTGCCGCAGATGGAGAGGCTGGGTTTCGTAAACTGGAAAAGCAGGCGCTGGAGCAAACGGTGGGCAAATATGCGGAAAGCACGGCCGTCCTGGCCCTGGGCGGCGGCACGGTCACGGTCCCCGGTGCCATTAGGATCCTGCAGGAAAAGACCACCTGCATCTATCTGCAAGCCTCCCAGGAGTGCATTCAGGAGCGCTTGGCGACCCAGCCCGGCGGACGCCCCCTGGCCGATGCACACCTGGCGCAGCGCTTCGCGGAGCGGGAGCCCCTCTACGCGCAAGCCGCCCATGTCACGGTGGACACGGACGGCCTAACTCCGGAGCAAATCACGGACGAAATTATCATCGATTGCCTGTAAGTTAGAAGAGCGTAGGTTCCCAGTCGTCAAAATCTACGGCGCCCTGGTCTGCGGCGGGACTGTCCTTCAAAAGGTCTGCCGCCTGGCCGGTTTGTTCGATGGGTTCTGCAGCGATGTCTTCCGGCTGGAAATCCATGTCGATGGGCTCTTCATCCAAACCTTCCGCCACCACAGGGGCTTCCGGCTCCAGGTCGTCTTCCGGCTTGTGGAGCGGCTCCCCGAATTCCACCGTCTTGAGGTCCATGTTGGAGCACTTTTTGCCTTTGGCCGCAAGGCCTTTCTTGGCGATAAATTCCTCTACGTCAACGGTTTCCGCCTCCCGGTGCTTGAACTTGCCGCCAAAGGTGAGGACCATCTGCGGGTGCAGGTCCGAGGAAATGTCCACCAGGCGGGAGCCCCGGCCCTCTGCAATGAAGAGCACAGGCGTATTATTGCTCTCCACAAAGCTGAAGCGCTTGACATAGAACGCTTTGGCGGAATTGTCCCAGTACAGGACGGAGTAGATGCGGGCAGGGTCGAATTTCTCTACGCGCACTACGTCTCCCTGGTACTTGTTCACCAGGTCGTACGAGGTGGTGTAGTAGGTGCCGTCGGCAAAGATGGCCAGCACGCGGTCCTCGCCGGAGAATTTCCCCAGGAGTTCCCCGCGGCCTTCCTCGTTGAGGCGCTGGATGTCCGGATCCCACCAGATGTCCTTGCCCTCCAGGGTGGTAATGCCCTTGGACTTGAGCTGGATTTTGGCAATGGCGTTTTTGGTGACCAGGTTGCCCCGTGAGCCGCGTCCCTTGATGGCGAGGGAACTGAAATCCCACTCCATGCTGGTTTTCTTGAGGCCCTTCTTGGGACGGAACTGGATGCGCACGGTTTCCGCTTCTCCGTTGTGGTTCACGGTGAACCAGAGGATGCGGGTGCCATCGGCACCGGGCGTAATGTCATAGTCCTTGTCACGCGTGACGGAGGTAATGGCAAAACGTTTGGCGTAATGGGCCGGGCCCTTGCCGTCGCGGTAGATGACGTTATAAATGGTGCGCTCGTCGCCGCGGTTGAACACGCCGGCGTACAGCAGGTCTTTCCAGAAGAAGGCTTTGTCCGCCACCTTGGTGACACGGAATTTGCCGTCTTTTGCAATGACGATAATCTCGCTCAGGTCTGAGCAGTCGCACACGTATTCGCCCTCGTCCCGGCGCAGGCCAATGCCCACGAAGCCCTCTTCCAGGTTGGCGTACAGCTTGGCATTGTTGGACACCACCTTGGTGACGGTGATGTTCTCCAGCGAGGAGATTTCCGTCAGGCGCGGCCACTGGGCACCGTATTTCTGTTTAAGGCCCTTGAACCAGTCGATGGTGAATTCCGTCAGGTGCTCCAGGTGGTCCCGGACTTCCTTCATTTGGTCCTCCAGGGCATAGATTTTCTCGTCCAGGGCTTTGGTGTCGAACTTGGAAATCTTGCGCACCGGTTTTTCCACCAGCTTGAGGATGTCTTCCATCACAATTTCCCGGTGGAGGAGGTCCTCGTAGTTCTTCATCTGGGACAGGATGTCCTGCAGCTGCTCTTCCCAGCTCATCTGGTTCTGTTCCAGGACCTTATAGATGCGGTTTTCGAAGAAGATGCGCTCCAGGGAGGTGTAGTGCCAGTCCTCTTCCAGCTCTGCGAGCTTGTACTCCAGCTGGGCCTTGAGGATGTCCCGCGTGTGATAAGTATCGTATTCCAGGATCTCGTTCACGGTGAGGAACACCGGCTTGTTGTCCCGGATGACGCAGGCATTGGGCGCAATCTTGGTCTCACACTCGGTGAAGGCGTACAGCGCGTCGATGGTTTTGTCCGGAGAGACATCGGCGGGAAGATGAATCACAATTTCCACTTTGTCGGTGGTCATGTCTTCAATCTTCTTGATGTTGATTTTCTTCTTGTCCTTGGCCTTGAGGATGCTGTCGATGATGGCGTGCGAGGTTTTGCCGTACGGAATTTCCGTGATGGTGATGGTGCTCTTGTCCACCTTGTTGATGCGGGCACGCACCTTTACCATGCCGCCGCGCTTGCCCTGGTTGTATTTGGAGCAGTCCGCGATGCCGCCGGTAGGGAAGTCCGGCAGAATCTCATAGGGCTTGCCCCGCAGGATGGCAATAGAGGCGTCGATGAGCTCGTTGAAGTTGTGGGGCAGGATTTTGGAGCTGAGGCCGGCGGCGATGCCTTCCGTACCTTGCGCCAGCAGCAGCGGGAAACGCACAGGCAGTTCCGTGGGCTCCTGGTTGCGGCCGTCGTAGGAGGTCATCCAGGGGGTGACTTTCTTGTCGAAGACCACTTCCTTGGCAAACTTGGAAAGGCGGGCCTCAATGTAACGCGGGGCGGCGTTGGAGTCTCCGGTGAGGATGTTGCCCCAGTTTCCCTGGCAGTCTATCAGGAGCCCCTTCTGGCCCAGCGTGACCAGGGCGCCCAGGATGGAGGCGTCGCCGTGCGGATGGTACTGCATGGCCTGGCCCACGATGTTGGCCACCTTGGTGTAGCGGCCGTCGTCCATTTGGGCCATGGTGTGCAGCACGCGCCGCTGAACCGGTTTGAAACCGTCAACGATATGCGGCACGGCGCGGTCCAGGATGGTGTAAGACGCATAGTCCAGGTACCATTCCTTGAACATGCCGGACAGCTTGTACTTGCTGGAGTCGCTTCCCAGCAGTTTCTCAAATTTGCCCGACGCAGCAGCGTCTTCTCCCAGTTCCTCGTCGTCCTCTTCCGGGGAGGGTTTGATATCGTCCCAATCTTCTGCCATAAAAACTACTATAGGGTTTAGATTCTTCGACTTCGCTCAGAATGACCATTAAAACTCGTAGCCGAAGCGGCGGAGTTCCTTGCGGCTCTCGCGCCAGTCGGGGTCCACTTTTACAAAGGTACTCAAAAAAACCTTCTTTTGGAAGAAGTCTTCCATTTCCAGGCGGGCCTCCGTGCCCACTTTTTTGAGCATTTTTCCGCCTTTGCCGATGAGGATGCCTTTCTGGGAATCCCGCATTACGTAAATGACGGCGGAAATCTCATAGCGGTCTTCGCCCTCGTGGAAGGCTTCAATCTCTACCTGGCAGGAGTAGGGGATTTCCTCGCTGTAGTTGAGGAAAATCTTCTCCCGCAGGATTTCCGATGCAAAGAAGCGCAGGTTCTTGTCCGTGAACTGGTCTTTGTCGAACCAGGCCGGGGCCTCCGGAAGGCGGCTGCTCACCGCCTCCAGGATGCTTTCCAGATTGAATTTCTCCTGGGCCGATGCCGGAATAATCTCCGCCTTGGGGAGCTGTTCCTTCCACCAGCCCATGAGTTCCACCACCTTTTCCTGGGTGGAAATGTCAATCTTGTTGATGACCACCACCACCGGACAGCCCACCTTGCGCAGTTTCTCAATATAGGCATCGTTTTTATCGCCCTTTTCCACCACGTCCGTCACGTACAGGATAATGTCGGCGTCCCCGATGGCCGTGTCCACAAAGTTTAACATGCTTTGCTGCAGGCGGTAGTTGGGTTTGAGGATGCCGGGCGTGTCCGAATACACAATCTGGTAGTCTTCGCCGCTCACAATGCCCATGATGCGGTGACGGGTGGTCTGGGCCTTGGCGGTGACAATGGAAAGTTTTTCCCCCACCAGGGCGTTCATCAGGGTGCTTTTCCCCACGTTGGGGTTGCCGATGATATTGACAAAACCTGCTCTGTGTGCCATAGGCTATACGTAAGCTCCCATTTTAAGGATGTTCACTTCCCCTTCCGTGAGGTAGCGCCAGTCGCTCTTCTTGAGGCCTTTCTTGGTGAGGCCGGCGAAGTATACGCGGTCCAGGGCGCGGACTTCGTAGCCCAGGGACTCGAAGATGCGGCGGACGATACGGTTTTTCCCGGAGTGGATTTCAATGCCCAGCTGACGGTGGTCGTGGGCGTCGATGTATTCCAGTTCATCGGCCGCCACCACGCCGTCGCTCAGCTCAATGCCTGCGAGAATCTTCTGCTGGTCCTCTTCCTTGAGGGGAGCGTCCAGCACCACCTGGTAAATCTTCTTCTTGTTGTAGGAGGGGTGGGTGAGGTGCTCGGCCATTTCCCCGTCGTTGGTGAACATGAGCACGCCGGTGGTGTTTTTGTCCAGCCGGCCCACAGGGAAGACGCGGGTGGGGCAGCCCTTCAGGAGGTCCATCACGGTCTTTTCCGCGTGCGGGTCGCTGGCGGTGGTGACGTAACCCTTGGGCTTGTTCATCACAATATACACTTTCTCTTCCCCTTTGAGGCGTTCTCCGTTGAAGCGGATATCGTCCTTGAGGATATTCACCTTGGTGCCCAGTTCCGTGACGACCTCTCCGTTCACGGTGACCACACCGCTCTGGATGAGGGTGTCGGCCTCCCTGCGGGAGCAAACGCCGGAATTGGCGATGAATTTGTTCAGGCGTACTACTTCCTGGATTTCCGTCTTTACGGTGTCGTCGTCGCTGTAGCGGCCGTTCACCTGGGGCTTGCGGCTGAGCATGGCGCTCATGCCGGCTTCTGCCTCGCTGTGCTTGTTGAACGGTTTGCGGCCGGCGGGTTTTGGCCCACCGAAGCTGGGCTTGCCGTAGCCGCTGCGACCGGCCGGCTTGCTGCCGTACGGCTTGCGGTCTCCGTAGCTTTTGCGCTCTCCGTAGGGCTTGTTTTCCCCGTAGGTCTTGCGCTCACCGCCGGTGCGATGCTCACCATAGGACTTGTGTTCCCCATAGCTCTTGTGCTCTCCGTAGGCCTTGCGCTCTCCGAAAGGTTTGTGATCGCCGTCTGTACGACGGGGACGATTGGCGTTGCTACGGTCCTGGGAATAGCGGCGGGCGGGCCGCTCGTCCGAATCAAAACTGCGGCTGGTGCTGTAATCCACTTTTTCTGCGTGGCCTTCTGAAGGCCGTCTCGCGATACGCGTGCGCGTATGCTTTTTGTTTTCTTCCATAAGATAAATACACTACTCGACTCACGTCGATTACTTGAGTTTGAAAATATACGTAATGGTGCCGCTCTGCACGGCCGGGGCATGGGCGTCCATGTTGAAATGGGCTTTCATGGCGGCGTTACGCGCGGCGTTCCATAAAGTTTTGTCTGTAACGGTGGTGCCTTCTGCACCGGGGATGGCCTCTGTGACGTTGCCGTACTGGTCCACTTTCACCTGCACCACCACCGTGCCTTCCGTCTGGGAGGCGTAGGTGGGGCGGGGCAGGGACCCCACTACATTACGCCCTTTTACATGGGCGTTGGCACTGCCTTCCGTCTTGCCCTCCCGGGTGTTGCCGTCCGGCTGGCCGGCCTTGAACCCTTCCGTGGCTTCCGATGCACTGTGCGGGGTGGTGGCGCTGTTTTCCTTCTGGCTCATGCCGGGGAACGAGGCGCGCGGGTCCAGCTTGGGCTCTTCCACCTTGGGGGTAGGGACATCCACATCTCCGTGCGGGTCCGGCTTGGTAGCGGGCGTTACGTTGGGCCGGTCATTCACGGTGGGGGCCTCTGCCTTCTGGACCAGTTCCACATCCTTGGTCCGGTCCACTTCCTCGGCCTGGGGCTGGCGGCCAATCCGGGTTGGAACGGGCTTCACCTGCTCCGGCTCTTCTTCAAATTCGATGAGCAGGGAAGTGCGCTCCGGCGGCGGGGGATCCAGGTAGGTGAGTCCGCTGGTAAAGAGCACCACCAGCGCGGCGGCATGAATGCCCAGCGTGACCAGGATACCGGTTACGTTGGCGTTCTTTTCGCGTTTTTCGCGGGTGCGCTGGTAAGGTTGCATACTTTACTCGGGTTGGGTGGCCAGAATCACTTTGTAGTGGTTCCGTTTGGCAATGTTCATCATTTGTACAACTTCTCCTACGGGAACCGTCTGGTCACTGAAAATGGAGAAGGTGGGGTCTTCTTCCTGCGAGAGCAGGTAAATGAGTTCTTCTTCCACCTGGTCATAGGGGATGGGGTCCTTGGCACCGTTCACGTGGTAAGTGTAGGTTTGGTCCCCCCAGTCCTTGATGCTCACGCTCACCGTTGCCTTGGCGTTCACCTGGCCCGTGCTCTTGGGGAGCAGGAGCTTGAGGGCGTTGGGGTTGATGAGGGTGGACGTCACCAGGAAGAAGATCAGCAGCAGGAACACGATATCCGTCATGCTGGACACCGCGAACTGCGCATCGACTTTGGTGTTTCTTTTGAGTGCCATAGGTTATTCGGCCTTTTCTTCGTTGATGGTAATGTCGATGAACTCCATGGTGGAGCTTTCCATCTTGTACACCAGGTCGCCTATTTTGGAGGTGAGCCAGTTGTAGCCGAAGTAGGCGATGATACCTACGATAAGACCGCCCACGGTGGTGAGCATGGCCGTGTAGATACCGCCGCTGAGAAGGGTAATGTCAATGTTGTTGCCGGCTTTGGACATGTTGAAGAAGGCCTGCACCATGCCCATTACGGTACCCAGGAAACCAATCATGGGGGCGCCGCCGGCGATGGTGGCCAGAAGCGGAAGACCCTTCTCCAGGCGGGCTACTTCCACATTGCCGATATTCTCGATGGCGCTCTGGATGTCTGCGGTGGGCCTGCCCAGGCGACGGATACCGGTTTCGATCATGCGGGCCACCGGGTTGTCGTACTTCTGGCAAAGGGTGATGGCGCTCTTGGTTTTGCCGTCTCCCATGTAGTCACGGATGTCCTGCATAAAGTGCGGGTCAATCTTGGAGGCGTTGTTGATCACCCACCATTTGCGGCCGATCAGGTAGATGGCCAGGATGCTCAGGGCCAGGAGAACCCACATGAGGGGACCGCCCATGTTGAACATGGACCAGAGGCTTTCGCTCATTACGGTGGGCTGGATGGGGGCCGCCGCTTCCGGGGCCTGTGCAACGGTGTCTACGGCTGCATCCAGCACGTCTGCTTGAAGAAGAGGGAATAACATACTATACTAAAAATTAACTAATTATCACTTCAATCTGCAAAGATACAAAAAAAGCCTTTCTCCGGCAAGTGCATCTCCAGAAGAAAATGCTTAACTTTGCACTCATGAAAGTAGGGTTATTCATTGACACCTGGTATCCCATGGTGGATGGTGTCATCAAGGTGGTGGACAACTATGCCCGCCGGCTCACAAACTATTGCGATGTAGTGGTTTTTTGCCCGGACACGGGCCAGGTAGAGAAAGCATTGCCGTATCAGGTGGAGCAGTGCTCCAGCCTTCCGTTCTTTACCAACGATTATTCTGTCCCGCTGTCTGCGCTGGACCCTGTGTTTGATGCCAGGCTTATCCGGAGCGGCATCGACCTGGTGCATATCCATTCCCCGTTTACCATCGGGATGGCCGGCTTGGCCTATGCCAAGATGAATGGGCTGCCGGTGGTGGCCACGCTGCACAGCCAGTATCGGCAGGATTTTGAGCAGAACCTGCATTTCAAGCTGAGCACCTCCATAGCTATGGACGGCATCATGCGCGTGTTCAATGCCTGTGACGAGTGCTGGGCCGTGAACGGCGGCATCAAAGAACTCTATCAGCGGGACTATGGTCTCACGGCGCCTTGCAAGGTGCGGCTCAATGCCACGGACCATGTCCCGGTGTCGGACCCGGCTGCGGCTGCGCGGGAGGTGAATGCGCGGTACGGTATTCCGGCCGACGCCACGGTTTTCCTCTTTGTGGGCCGTATCAATTTTATCAAGAACATCGACTTTACCGTCCGTGCATTGGCACGGGCTAAAGAGTTGGGCCTTAGCAACTTCCGCATGCTCTTTGCCGGTAAGGGGCAGGACGAGGAGAAACTCGCCGTCCTGGTTCAGGAACTGGGCCTGACGGAAGAAGTAGTGATGTGCGGCCTCACGGACAAGCCCATGCTGGAAAAGTTGTACTCCCGCGCCTCGCTCTTCCTGTTCCCGTCCCTGTACGATGCCAATTCGTTGGTGCAGATAGAAGCCGCCTGCCAGGGCACGCCCACCGTTTTCCTGGAAGGTGCCCGCACCGCCGCCACCGTTACGCCCGGCGTCAACGGTTATGTCTCACCCGCAACTGAAGAAGCCTACGCCCACACCCTCCTGGACATCCTTGCCGATAAAGACGGCTACGCGCGTGTCTGTGCCGCTGCCCACCGGGACCTCTATCTCTCCTGGGACGATGTGGTCCGCGACGTCTATTCGGATTATCTCCGGCTGCTCGGACAGGCTTAAATCACCTCAATATCACCCGAGGCAATCCAGCCCTGGCGGCCGTCGGCCAGCTCGATGTTGGAGAAGCTGGAAACATTGTCCAGGATGCGCACGCGGGTGCCTTCGTGGAGGATGAACAGGTCCTTGGCGCTATCCGCTGAGGGGGAACTCTTTACGCTGGAGACGGGGCGCATCACGATGGCCATGTCCTGGCGCTCGGCCTCGGTTTTTTGCCACTGGGCGAAGTCCCAGCCCAGGAAGGCCAGGATAAACGTGACGATGGCGGCAAAAAAGCCCAGCCGGCGCTGCCCGGAGGTGCGTCCCATGAGGAACAGCAGCACCAGGCCCACAGTGGCCGCAAAGAAGAGCACGCACAGCCAGGCCCAGGTGTCCGAGGGCAGGAGGTAACAGAGTGCGCGGCCCCACTGCTCGAAGAAAATCTCCGGAACTTCGTCAATCTTATCCTGCGTCTGTGCCCTGGCAAACTCCAGGTTGTAGCGCACATCGGCATCGGAAGGGTCCAGCCGCAGGGCGCGTTCGTACCAGAGGATGGCCGGGGCAAGCTCTCCGGTCTTGAAGTAGGCGTTGCCCAGGTTGTAGTACAGTTCGCGGGACATCAGTCCCGTAGCGCGGACGTCTTCCCAGTCCTGCAGGGCCTGGTCATAGTTGCCATCCGTATAGGCCTGGACACCGGCGTTCCACAGGGAATCCGGATAGGAGGTTTGCGCCTGAGCGGCAAAAGGAAGGCCCGCAAGCAGCAAAAGTGCCAGTGCAGTGGCCTTAAGGGGCGTTTTCTTCATGGATGCGTCAATGGCGGTAATGAGTTTTACGGCCTGGTCGTAATGGGCGTTCATGGCATCGTGGCCGGCGGCAGGGGAGTAACGGGCTTCCTCGCAGGCGGCGAGAAGGTCCACAAATTCCGTAGCCGTAGCTTCCGGTACGCTGCCGGCAAGGAGCGCTGCGCGGATGTTTTCCTGGTTTTGGTCGGCCATGTCCATGGCCAGCTTGTCCCCAATGAAGCCCACCAGCGAGCGGTGCAGCTCCTCATAGAAGGCCGTGTACAGGTCTTTCTGCAGGAATTCACGGGCGGTGGAAAGCCGCTTGAGCGCCATGCGGGTGGCCTTGCGGTTGCGCGTTCCGGCTACGTCGGCCCGGCGGGCGGCGGCCTTGCGGAAGCCCAGCCAGCAGCCTGCGCCGGCAAACAGAAGCGCTAACAGACTCAGCCACCAGCCATTGGAATATACTACAAAGCCTTTGGGCTCCGTAAGGTGCGTCTTGGTGCGGATAAAGCGAATGTCCTCGCCCAGGTTCTTGACGCCCTTGCGGTCCACTACCAGCGTGTTCCCCTGGCTGGCGGCCGGTGCGCCGGCATTGGCCGAACGGGCAACCTTGAGCGGCAAGGCCGGGGTGGAGACGGTCTCGTAGCGGCGCTGCTTCACGTCATAGTAACTATAGTGGAGCGGACCCACGGTAAAGTCTCCGTGGCTGCGCGGAATAAACGGATACTCAAAGGTTTTGCTGCCCGTGGTGCCGCTTTTGTCGGTGTTCACGGTGGTCTTTACGTCGTACACATCAAAGTCCGGCGGGAAGTTCACCTTGGGGGCTTCCAGAAGGGCGATGTTGCCCTTACCGGAAATGGTGACAAGGAGCGACGCGGCGTCGTGCGTTTTCAGGGAATCCTTGCTCAGGCTGGCCTTGACGGAGAAGTCGCCCACGCCCCCGCCAAAGGAGGCCGGAGCCCCGGCGGGAAGCGCCTGCACATGCAGGGTAGCGGCTTTGGTGGATACCCGCTGGCGGGTGGTCACATAGTCGTTGCCAAAGAAATCGTCAAAAATGGAACCGGTGCTTTGGCGGCGGCGCTGTACGTTTACCAGACAAACAATCTCTGCCGGGTCGATGGGCTGGTCGCCGGACTTCTGCGGAATGAGCACCCATTTTCGCAGGACGGCGGCGTTGTACATGACGCCGTCCACCTGCTCCCGCTGGAACTCAATGTTGGACGGGGTTTCCACCTCCTGGCTCCAGAAGCCCTTGAAGGCGGGGAACTTGGCATTCTCGAAGCCCACCAGGTTGGCCCGATGGTAGATTTTCAGGGTGGCGGTGACGGGTTCGCCCACCACCACGGAACTGCGGCTCAGGGAAAGGCGCATGAAGATGTCGCTCTCTCCGCGGGCGGCCTGGGCCTGCTGCTGAGCGCCTTGGCTCTGTCCTTGCGCGGGCTGTGCCTGCTGCGTGGAGGAGCCTGCTCCGCTGGCTACCACCTGGATGGAAACGGGATTGGACTGCACCTGCGTGCCTTTTACCTTGGCGATGGCCGGCCGGATGGTGAGGGTGCCGGTTTTGCGTGCCTGCAGGATATAGGTATAGGAGGTCTGGGACGAACGGGTGGTTTTGCCGTTAATCATCTGGATGCTGGTGGAAGAGCCTTTCTGCGGGCCCCACACCACGGTGAAATCGTCACCGGCTTCCCACTGGAAATCCGAGGGGGCGTGCTCTCCTTCTACCACGAACACCACGTTGAAGCGTTCGTCCTGCTCCACAATGTTGTGCACTTCTACCCGCATGCTGGGCTGCGCCCATGCGGTGAGCACGACAAAAAGGGCGGTTGCTGTTGCAAAGATTCGTTTCATACTCTACCAATTCTTTTCCTTCTGGCGGGACTTCAGGGCCTGGGCCTTTTTCTCATCGACCTTTTCCTGGGTCTGTTTTTCCTTGTCCTGGATGGCCTGGAGCAGCTGCTGGGCCTGCTGAGGGCTCAGTTGTTGCTGCTGGTCCTGCTGGCTCTGCTGTTGCTGCTGCTGGTTCTGGTTTTGATCCTGATTCTGGTCCTGCTTGTCGTTATTCTGGTCTTGATTCTGGTCCTGGTTTTGGTCCTGGTTCTGGTCTTGGTTTTGGTCCTGGTTCTGGTCCTGGTCCTGGTTCTGATTCTGATCCTGGTTCTGCTGCTGTTCCATCAGCTTGTTGCGGGCGTAGATGTAGTTTTCCTTGGCCTCCAGATCTTCCGGACGCCGGCGCAGGCTCTCCTTGAACATGTTCACGGCCGTCTGCCAGTCCTGTTGGGCCAGGGCTACATCGCCCCGGTTGAAATAGTAATCGGCGGCGAAGGGTTCCTCACCGGCGGTGAGCTGCACGGCCTCCAGCTGCTTGGCGGCTTCGTCCAGGTTTTCCTGCCTGTAAAGGTTGTTGGCCAGGTTATAGTGCGCCGCCACGGATGCGGTGTCCAGCATCAGGGCCTTGCGGTAGCTGATATCGGCCGCGGCATAGTCTTTCTTCTTGAACTGCCGATTGCCCTTGCGAAGGTCGGCCTTTTGACCGAAAACGGCCACCGAGCAGCACAGCGCCAGGGTTATGCACAAAAACTTCCTCATACTTCGAACAGTTTGCGGCGGGGCTTGCGCTCGCCGATAAGCATCTGAATCACAAACAGCAGCAGGGCTACGCCAAAGAAGTACATGTACTGCTCGTCGTACTCCTCGAACACCACGCTGCCAAATTCTTCGTCCTCCATGCGGCGGATATCCTGGACGATGGGATTCAGGCCGAATTCCTCGCCGCCCGCATGGATATAGGCTCCGTTACCGGCCTTGGCCACATCCCGGAGCATTTGCTCGTTGAGCTTGGTGACCACAATCTCGCCGTCTTTGTCCCGCAGCAGGCCGCCGTCCATGGGGATGGGCTGGCCTTCCGCCGAACCTACGCCGATGGTATACACCTTGATGCCCAGTTCCGCCGCCTGCTTGGCCGCACCTACGGCGTCGTCCTCGTGGTTCTCACCGTCGGAGATGACTACAATGACGCGGCTCTTTTCGCTCTGCGCGCTAAAGCTCTTGATACACAGGCGAATAGCGTCCCCGATGGCCGTTCCCTGCACGGGAATGGAACCGGTGTCGATGCTCCCGAGGAACATCTTGGCGCTTACGTAGTCGGTGGTGACCGGCAGTTGCACAAAAGACGTTCCGGCAAAGATCACCAGGCCGATCCGGTCTTCCTGCAGGCGGTCCGTCAGGCGGGAAATGGCCAGCTTGGCGCGCTCCAGGCGGTTGGGGGAGTAATCCTGGGCCAGCATGGAATTGGACACGTCCAGGGCCACGATAATCTCTGCGCCTTTGGTTTTGCGCTCTGCCAGGCGGGCGCCGGTACGCGGCCGGGCCAGGCCCACCACAAAGAAGGCGAAGGCCAGGCAGAAGAGTCCCATGCGCACCCATCCCTTGCTGCGGGAGCGGGAAGGCATTAAGGCCTCCACCAGCACAGGGTCTCCCAGGGCTTTCACACGTTTGCCGCGGAGGTAGCGCAGCAGGGCATAGCCCACGAGGAATACCGGAATGAGCAGCAGCAAATACAGATACTGGTAATTGGCAAACATTAACATTACGGTAACCTCCTCATGATGGCAAGCAGCAGCACTTCCAATAACAGGCACACGAGCGCTGCCAGCGCGTAGTTGGTGAACAAATCTTTGTAAACGGGGAAGGAATCCACCGATGTGCGGGTCTTTTCCATCTGGCCGATTTCTGCGTAAATCTCGGCCAGCTTGGTGTTGTCGGTGGCGCGGAAATAGCGTCCACCGGTGCCGTCGGCAATGTTTTGCAGCAGGGCCTCGTCAATCTCTACGGGGATGTTCTGCAGCTCAATGCCCCAGGGCGTCTGCACAGGGTAGGGAGCGGTGCCGTTGGCGCCCACGCCTATAGTATAAACCCTTATGCCATAAGTCTTTGCAATTTCCGTGGCCATGGACGGGTCAATCTCGCCCATGTTGTTTACACCGTCCGTCAGGAGAATGACCACGCGGCTCTTGGCGTCGGAATCCTTCAGGCGCGCAACCGCCGTGGCCAGGCCGTTGCCGATGGCCGTGCCGTCCTCAATAAGGTCTGTCTGCACTTCCTTCATGAGGTTGATCAGGGTGGCGCGGTCCGTGGTGAGCGGGCACTGGGTGTAGCTTTCTCCGGCAAAGACCGCGATGCCCATGCGGTCGCTGGGGCGCTGTGCAATGAACTCAATGGCAATGTCTTTGGCGGCGCTCAGGCGGTCCGGCGTAAAGTCGCGGGCCAGCATGGAGGTACTTACATCCATCGTGAACATGATGTCGATGCCCTCCGTATCCACCTTTTCCACCTGCGTGGAAGAGCGGGGCCGGGCGATGGCCACAATGATGAGGCTGAGCGCGGCGATGCGCAGTACGAAGGGAAGGTGGCGGAGAAGCTCGAAAACGGAGCGCCCGCCGGCGGTCCAGGCATCCAGTTTGGAAACCCTGAGGTGCACGCGGCGGTTCCTGAGTTCGATGTACAGGTAACGAAGCACCAGCAGCACCGGAATGGCCAGGAGGAACAGGAGGTAGGGATACTCAAAATACATAGCTTATGCCTCCTTTTCGTCCTTGCCGGCCTCGCCGGCAATCTCCTGCTGGTAAGTGGCTGTTACAAAGCCGATTGCCTGCGGCAGCACCTGGGCGTTTTCTTCTTCCGTGGCGGTGTACTTGGCAAACTTCACAAAGTCTGCCCGCTCAAAGAGCGCCTTCATCTCCTGATAGAGCTCCGGCGGGATGTCGCTGCCTTTCAGATCGGCAAAAATCTCGGCCGTGGTCATTTCCATGGCGCTCACCCCATAACGGGATACGATGTATTCCCGCAGGGCGTCCGTAACGCCGGAATAGAAGAGCTTTTGCTGGTCCGGTTTCCAGTATTTGTCGCCCCGGTAGCGGTCCAGCTTGCGCAGGGCCTTGATGTGGGCGGGCTCTGCGTCTTCCTTTTCCCGTACGGCCTTCCTTCTGTGAAGCAGCCATTGGATGAACAGGTAAATAAGGCCGATGACTACCAGCGCCCCCAGTACCCAGGGCGCCACCTCCTTGAAGGTGTAGGGGAACTTCACCTGGTCCTTGATGTCGTGGGCCTGGAAGCTTTCCATGTCGACGGGTAACTCATTGACCACCAGGGGCTCTGCGGGCGCCTTGAACACAAGGGTGTCGCCGCCGAAGAGCACCGGAATGTCCGGAAGCTCATAGCTGCCGCCCCACCAGGCGGTGAGGATGCGGGAGGCTTTGATGGTATATAGGCCCGTCTTTTTCACCTTGACGGAATCCAGCTGCCAGTCTCCCACAAACTCGATGGGGCTGTCTTTCTCTGTCTGGATTTCCGGGAGGGCGAGGGGAGTGCCTTCCGCTACGTCCTTGAGCTCTACGCCATAGCGGAACTGGTCTGCCACCAGCACGGAGTCCCGTTTTTGCAGCGGCTCCAGGAAGGCTTCCCCGCCTTCTTTGCGGAGACCTTCCGCGCCGGCTGTAAGGCTTCCGACGAGCAGTAGGAGAGGTATGATGCGTCTAGTAGTTTTCATCATCTTCTGTGGAATAATGCCATGAGGCTGCGCACGTAATCTTCGTTGGTGCTCACATCCACATGGTCTACCTGGTATTTGAGCAGCAGGCGGTCTGCTGCGCCCGTTGCGGTGCGGAACCAGTTCTCATAGGCCGAGCGGACGCTGCGCGAGCTGGTGTTGATCCAGCGGGAGGCACCGGTTTCTGCATCTTTGGCATGCACGAGGCCCACGTTGGGGATGCATTTTTCCCGCGGGTCGCTCACGCGGATGACGGAGACGTCGTGGCGGTTTACGGCCACCTTCAGGGCATCTTCGTAGCGCGGGGTGCCATCGGAGCGGGTATCCAGCATGTCGCTGAGCACAAAGGCGGTGCACTTTTTCTTGATGGCATTGGTCAGGTAGCGCAGGGCTTCGCCAATGTCCGTGCCGTCGTGCTGGGGCTGGTATTCCAGCATTTCGCGGATAATATGCAGGAAATGCGTGCGGCCCTTTGCCGGCGGGATGAACTTTTCTACGCGGTCGCTGAACAGGATGCAGCCCACTTTGTCGTTGTTGAGGATGGCGCTGAACGAGAGCGTAGCGGCAATTTCCGCAATTTGCTCGCGTTTGGTCTTGCCCTGCGTGCCAAAAAGGCCGCTGCGGGAAATATCCACCAGCAGTACCACGGTGAGCTCGCGTTCCTCCTCAAAGACCTTCACGTACGGGGCGCTCATGCGGGCCGTGACGTTCCAGTCCATGTTGCGGACATCGTCCCCGTACTGATATTCGCGTACCTCGCTGAAGGCCATGCCGCGTCCCTTGAACGCAGAATGGTACTCACCGGCAAAAATCTGGTGGCTCAGCGCTTTGGTCCGAATCTCAATCTTGCGGACTTTCTTTATTAACTCTTCTGGTGTCATTACGGAACGATCACCGCGTTGATAATCTTCTCGATAATTTGCTCGGGCGTAACATTTTCTGCCTCGGCTTCATACGTGAGGCCGATACGGTGACGAAGGACCTCATTGCAGACGGCCCGGACGTCTTCCGGAATCACGTAGCCGCGGCGCTTGATGAAGGCATAGGCCTTGGACGCCATGGCCAGGGAAATGCTGGCACGCGGGGAGCCGCCGTAGGAAATGAAGCTGTCCAGTTCCTTGAGGCCGTACTCGCCGGGGGTACGGGTGGCATTGACGATATCCACAATGTACCGCTCGATTTTCTCGTCCATGTAAACGTCTTTCACCACCTCGCGGGCGCGGATGATGTCTTCCGGTTTTACCACGGCCTGGGCCTGGGGGAAGGTGCCGGCGTTGTTCATGCGGATAATCTGGCGTTCCTCCTCCTTCTGGGGGTAGGAAACCACTACCTTGAGCATAAAACGGTCCACCTGGGCTTCCGGCAGGGGATAGGTGCCTTCCTGCTCAATGGGGTTCTGGGTGGCCATCACCAGGAACGGTTCCGGCAGTTTGAAGGTATTCTCGCCAATGGTGACCTGGTGCTCCTGCATGGCTTCCAGCAGGGCGCTTTGGACTTTGGCCGGGGAACGGTTGATTTCATCGGCCAGGATAAAGTTGGCGAAGATGGGGCCTTTGTGGACCTCGAAGCTTTCGTTTTTCTGGGAGTAGATGAGCGTACCCACAACGTCTGCGGGAAGCAGGTCCGGGGTGAACTGGATACGGCTGAATTTGGCGTCTACCGCCTTGGACAAGGTATTGATGGCCAGGGTTTTGGCCAGGCCCGGTACGCCTTCCAGCAGGATGTGGCCGCCGCTCAGCAGGCCAATCAGGAGGTTATCCACCAGGTGTTTCTGTCCTACAATCACTTTGCCCATTTCCAGGGTGAGCAGGTCCACGAAGGAACTCTCTTTTTGGATTCGCTCGTTTAATTCACGGATGTTAACGGATTCCATATATTTTATTAATTTTGCATATGCGTTATTCTTTGTGCCTTTCTTACGACGGTTCGGCGTTCTGCGGCTGGCAAATCCAGCCTTCCTCACCGTCGGTTCAGGCGTGCCTGGAGGGGGTGTTGTCCCGCCTGCTGGGGCGGAAGGTTCCCGTTACCGGGGCGGGCCGTACCGATACCGGCGTACATGCCGTGGGGTATATTGCCCACTTCGATTACGACGGAATGCTTCCCTTCGAGGCATCCGACTTTACCTACAAATTAAATGCCATGCTGCCCCGCGAAGTGGTGGTTCATTCGGTGTCAGTTGTCCCGGACGATTTCCACGCGCGGTTCAGCGCCCGTCGGCGGGAATATACCTATTTCATTCACAGGCAAAAAGACCCGTTTCTGCGCAGCACCTCCTGGCTCTGCGGCTATCCCTCACTGGATTTTGACGCCATGAACGCCGCCTGTCAGTTCCTTCTGGGCACGCACGACTTTTCCTGCTTCGAAAAAACCGGCGGCGACAACAAAACCTCCATCTGCACCGTCTTCGACGCCTTCTGGGCCCCCTACACCCCTTTCCATGTGCAGGTGCTGAATTATACGGAGGAGGGTATGGTGTCGCAAACCCATGGCCACCCTCGGCCGTGCCCCGCAAGGGCAGATATCCCCTCGGGGATTATAGGGGGAAAATCTCTCCCGGGACGGGAGGGGCCCACAGTCGCGTCGTCAGACGCGTTGCGAGTTGGGAGGGGCCGGAGCGAAGCGGAGGCGGTTTGCGATACCATACCCTTCTCCGTGGGTAATTATTGGTACTTCCGGATTGCGGCAGACCGGTTCCTGCGGAACATGGTGCGGGCCACGGTGGGAACGCTCATCGAGGTGGGGCGGGGAAAGCATAGCCCGGAGTGGGTGGCGGAGCTCATCGCCTCCGGAACCCGTGGGGACGCCGGTGAATCGGTTCCGGGCCATGCCCTGTTCTTGAATAAAGTATTATACTGACTATGAGATACTTCTCTTTTGTTTTGGGGCTAATGCTGCTAGTTGGCTGCGCCCGGAATCCTTTGCAGCCCGGAGACCTGCTGTTCCAGGTAGGGGAGGGCGGCATGCCCATGGCCATTGAATCGGCCACGGGCGGTGTCTTTTCCCATGTGGGCATTCTGGGAGAAACCCTGGAGGATGTGTGGGAGTCTGTCCCCGAGGAAGGGGTGCGGAACGTTCCCCTGCAGCAGTTTCTGGACGAATCGGCCCTGGACAGCGACGGTAAACCGTATGTGCGGGTGTATCGTGTGGCTTGCAACTGGGAGGATGTGCTGCTCCACTTAAAGGCCTTGAAGGGGCGTCCGTACGACCAAACTTTCCGGCCCGGAAACGAGGCCTTGTACTGCAGCGAGCTGGTATACGAGTGTTACCGGGACTCCACCGGTGCGCCCCTGTTCACCACCATCCCCATGACTTTCAAGGGGGCGGACGGAGCCATGGTTCCGTACTGGGTGTCGCACTATGCCGCCCTGGGCGTAGCCATCCCGGAAGGGGAGCCCGGCACCAACCCCAACGACCTCTCCCGCAGCCCGCTCCTTACCCCAGTTCCCGTGGAGTGGTAGTGTATTGTGTTACTAATTTTTGTATATTCGTATAAAATTCCGTGTTATGAAAAGCAAACTTGCCAAATCGTCCTGGATCGCCCTCCTCTCCACTGTGCTGGTGGTTTTTGTAATGGCGTCCTGCTGCACCACCATCGACTCTGCTTCGGTGGGCATCAAATTCAAGAAATGGAGCTCCAATGCGCAGCTGCGCGGCGGTGTGGAAGGCACCTGCCGGGGCTGGGTATGGTACAACCCCATTACGGAGAGTATTTTTGAGTATCCCACATACATTCAGCGGGTTACCTATGAACCTTTTACGGTGAACCCCAAGGATGCCGCCATCTTCTCCATGACGCCTACTCTGGCCTACCAGATAGACGAGTCCAAAGCAGTAGATATTTTTGTGAAATACCGTAAACCGGTGCGGGAACTGGAGATGGGCTACATCAACACCTGTATCTTTGAGGCCTATCGTACCTGCGCCAACAATTACACCTCGGACGAACTCATGGCCAACCGCGCCAAGTTCGAGAGCGAGGTCCGCGCCCGCCTGGACGAATCCATGAACCAGGAAGGGTTTATCGTCCGGGAATTCACCACCAAGATTGACCCGCCGGCATCGCTTACCGCAGCCATCAATGCCAAGAACGAGGCCGTGCAGAATGCCCTCAAGGCAGAGAACAAGGTGAAGGAGGCGGAGGCAGAGGCCAAGATTGCCATTGCCAAGGCCAAAGGTGAGGCGGAAGCGCAGCGGATCCAGGGTGACGGTGAGGCCTACTATAACCGTGTTGTGGCCGCTTCCCTCAACGCCCTGATTGTCCAGCAGTACGCCATTGAGAAGTGGGACGGCAAACTGCCCACCTACAACGGCTCCAACGCCCTCCCGTTCATCAATCTGAGCAAATAGCCGTGACAGTTAATCGTCTATAATACAGCTACTTATATACTAATCCTCGTTCAAAAACTGAACGAGGATTATATTGTAAATGTCTGAATATCAGCCGATTACCGATCACTGGCTACAGGCAGGCGGCCGTGCGGGCGGCCAGCCGGACGTTATTCAGAACCAGTTCAATGTTGGCGGCGAGGGAATCCCCGCCGGTGAGTTCGCATACGCGGGCAAGCAGGAAAGGTGTAATCTCCTTCCCGTGAATGCCTTGCGCCCGGCAGTCCGAGAGGGCTGTGTCGATAGCCGTTTGCACGCGGGACGGGTCCATGGCATACTGCTCCGGGATGGGGTTGCACACCAGCATGCCGCCCAGGCCCAGGTCGCACTGGGTGCGGAACGCGGCCGCAAGCTCCTCCGGAGAATCGACGCGATAGTCCACGGACAGTCCGCTGGTGCGCGTATAGAACGCCGGCAGCTCGGAAGTACCATAACCAATGACCGGAACCCCCTTGGTTTCCAGGTATTCCAGAGTGAGTCGAAGGTCCAGAATGGCTTTGGCTCCGGCACAAATCACCATGACGGGCGTGCGGGCGAGTTCCTCCAGGTCTGCGGAGATGTCGAAAGTCTCTGCGGCGCCTCGGTGCACACCGCCGATACCGCCCGTTGCGAACACCTTGATGCCGGCCATCGCCGCAATAATCATGGTGGTGGCAACGGTGCAGGCGCCGTCCTCCTTACGGGCCACCAGCAGGGCCAGGTCCCGGCGCGAAGCCTTGGCCACCGACCGTCCCATGGCGCCCAGGTGTTCAATTTCACTGGCCGATAACCCGGCCTTGAGGCGTCCGCCCAGAACGGCGATGGTAGCCGGAACCGCCCCGCAGGCACGGATGGCGGCCTCTACCCGAAGCGCCGTTTCCACGTTCTGCGGATACGGCATGCCGTGGGAGATGATGGTGCTCTCCAGCGCCACAACCGGCCTGCCGACCGCCAGCGCAGCAGCCACTTCTGGCGAAACATCCAGGTGCGCATTCAGCGACGGGTGCCCGTGGGTGCTGGCTTCCAGCATGTCGTGCCGGATTTTGTCCTGGCTCATGCTCTCCAGGAAGGAGAGGCCATGGCCTTCTTGATTCGTATCCATAGTTGTTAACCGATTTGTGCTCCGTTGGTTACGGCCTCCTGCGGAGTGATGAAACGCATTTTTCCGTCCCCCTGCTTGGCCATGAGAATCATGCCCTTGGACTCGATGCCGCGGATGGTGCGCGGCGCCAGATTTGCCAGGATGCAAATCTGCTTGCCCAGCATGTCTTCCGGGCTGTAGTATTCTGCAATGCCGGAGACGATGGTGCGCTGGTCGATCCCGGTGTCGATGGTGAGTTTCAGCAGTTTATCGGTCTTGGGAACCCGTTCTGCCGCCAGGACGGTGGCCGTGCGGATGTCCATGGCACCAAACTGCTCAAAGGTCACTTCCGGTTTTTGGGCCTCTACCTTCTTGGCGGCTTCTTCTGCGGCGCGGGCGGCCTCTGCGGCTTCGCGCTCCGCCTTGATGGCCTCCAGGCGGGCAATCTGGGCGTCGATCACGCTGTCCTCAATTTTCTGGAACAGCAGGACGGCCTCTCCCAACTGATGGCCGGCGGGCAGGAGCTCCGCTGCGCCCAGCATGGACCAGTCAAGGGTGAGAGATACACTCGCTTCGCTCGGTATGACAGAAGGCGTCGTGTGCAGGGCCTTGCCCTCCCCGGGCTTGTAGAAGTTCTCCGTAGGCGTACCTTCGCCGGCGCGGTGGTCCGTACCGGCGTTAATGCCCACGCGAAGGATGCCGCGCAGTTTTTCCGCGCTGAACGGAGTGAACGGCTCAAAGGCAATGGCAAGGTCTGCGCAGAGCTGCAGGCAGGTGTACAGGATGCTGGCCGTGCGGTCCATGTCTTCCTTGGCCACCTTCCAGGGCTCCATGTCGGAAATGTATTTGTTGCCGATACGGGCAATGTTCATGGCCTCCTTGAGGGCCTCGCGGAAGTGGAAGGTTTCCACGTATTTCTCCAGGGCCTCCCGGCAGGGCTTAACGGCGGCAAGTGTTTCTGCGTCAATGGCCTCCGGCTTCAGGTTGGCCGGCACGGCACCGCCGAAATACTTGTGCGTGAGCACCACGGCGCGGTTTACGAAGTTACCGAAGATGGCCACCAGCTCACTGTTGTTGCGGCTCTGGAAATCCTTCCAGGTGAAGTCGTTGTCCTTGGTCTCCGGCGCATTGGCGGTGAGCACATAGCGCAGCACGTCTTCCTGTCCGGGGAAATCCCGCTCGTATTCGTTCACCCACACCGCCCAGTTGCGGGAAGTGGAAATTTTGTCGCCCTCCAGGTTAAGAAATTCATTGGACGGCACATTGTCCGGCAGGATATAGTCGCCATAGGCCTTGAGCATGGAGGGGAACACAATGCAGTGGAACACAATGTTGTCCTTGCCGATAAAATGCACGAGGCGCGTTTCAGGATCTTTCCACCACTTCTCCCAGCTCTGGGGCAGCAACTCCTGCGTATTGGAGATATAGCCGATAGGGGCGTCGAACCACACATAGAGCACCTTGCCCTCTGCGCCATCCACCGGAACGGGCACGCCCCAGTCCAGGTCACGGGATACGGCGCGGGGCTGCAGGCCGCCGTCCAGCCAGCTTTTGCACTGGCCGTACACATTGGTTTTCCATTCCTTGTGCTGTTCCAGGATCCAGTCCCGGAGCCAGGGCTCATACTGGTCCAGCGGGAGATACCAGTGCTTGGTCTTCACCTTTTTGGGCGTGGCGCCGGAAAGGGCGCTCTTGGGGTCGATGAGTTCCTCCGGGCTTAGCGTGGAACCGCACTTTTCGCACTGGTCTCCGTACGCATGCGGATTGCCGCACTTGGGGCAGGTGCCGGTGATGTAGCGGTCTGCCAGGAAGGTTTTGGCTTCCTCGTCATAGTACTGCTCGCTCTCCTTGGTGATGAATTTGTCGTCGTCGTAGAGCTTGCGGAAGAACTCCGAGGCATTTTTCTCGTGCACCTTGGAGGTGGTGCGGGAGTAGATGTCGTAGTTGATGCCCAGGCCCGTGAAGGCATCTTTCATTACCTTATGGTACTGGTCCACAATATCTTGCGGAGTTACGCCCTGTTTGCGGGCCTTGATGGTGATGGGCACGCCGTGTTCGTCGCTGCCGCAGATGAACACCACATCCTCCCCGCGCATGCGCAGGTAGCGGACATAGATGTCTCCGGGAATGTAAGCGCCGGCCAGGTGGCCGATATGGACGGGACCGTTGGCGTAGGGAAGTGCGCAGGTCACAAGGGTTCTTTTGTAACTCATTTCTTTATTCTTCCAAGTTTGATATTGATGGTTTTCTTAATCTCGTTCAGTTTGGTAAGCTGGCCCAGCAGGGATACCATGTCCTCCTGTGAAAGGCCGGGGGTGTTCAGCTTTTGCTTGAGCTCCTGCTGCTGGGCGCTGATGCGTTTGTCGTGGTATACCAGGATGGCTTTAGGTACATAGTTTACCAGCCAGGAGTCCGTGGTGGTGAGGGCTTCGGAGAAGTTGTGTACGGTGAGTTCGTATTTTTCCGTGGCCAGGTCTGCTGCAACGCCGGCGATTTCCCGGTTTTCACCGTTCAGGAGGTTCCGGACAATCGCGTCCTGCTCCAGCCCCTGGTCATAATCCTGGAAATAGGCCTGATAGGTGGCTTCATAGGCCGTATTGGCAAAGTGGATATCATCCGTTCCCAGCGCGGCATCGATGAATTCCGCCACCGTCTGGGTGCCTTCTTCGTCGTAAAAGTCCGAGTCTGATTCAAACTGCAGGGGAGTGCGGCCGTACTGCAGGATGAAGCGCAGGAGCTCCCGCTCCGAGGGCTCCAGGATGCGTTCCCGCTTCTGGAACTGCCGGGAGAGATTGCCGGTCGTGGCCGGTAGTGACGTAGGGTCTTGCCCGTCCTGCGCTCCGCCGTCATGCCCGGCTTGCGTCCCGTCATGGCCGGCTTGACCGGGCATCTGTTGCCTGCTGCGACCGGGCATCTCCTTGCGCAGCTTTTCCCGCGTCTTGCGCACGCGTTCCTGGATGATGTCCGTCTCAATCTCAAAGCGGCGGGCTACGGTTTCCACATAGACCTGGCGCTTGATGGCGTCCGGAATCTCTGCTACGGTATCCGCAATCTCATTGATCAGATTGGCCTTTTTGAGGGGATCGTCCCCGGCCTCCGACAGCATAAGGTCCGTCTTGAACACGATGCCGTCTTGCTCGTGTTCCGCAATGAACGCCTGGATTTCCTCCAGCGTGTGCTTACGGGAGAAGGAGTCTGGGTCGTCCCCGTCCGGGAGGAACACCACGCGCGGATTCATGCCTTCCCTGAGGATGAGGCTGATGGCGCGGATGGCGGCATGAAGACCAGCTTTGTCACCGTCGTACATGATGGTGATGTTCTGGGTGAACTTGCCGATGAGCCGGATTTGCTCCTCCGTGAGCGAGGTGCCGCAGGAGGCTACCACGTTGGTGATGCCCATCTGGTGCATCATCACGACGTCCACGTTGCCCTCCACCAGGATGCATCGGTCTGCCTTGGCAATTTCGCTCTTGGCGAAGTAAATGCCCAGCAGGTTACGGCTCTTGATGTAAATTTCCGTTTCCGGGGAGTTTACATATTTGGCCGGATTGTCGGCCTTGAGCGTACGGCCGCTGTAGGCAATGACGCGTCCGCTCACGGAGTGGATGGGGAACATCACCCGTTCGCGGAATTTGTCTACCAGGCTCCCGTTGTCCTGCTGGATGGCCAGGCCGGCGGCAACCAAATATTCGTCTTTATACCCGGCTGCGCGGGCGGCATCCACCAGGGCGGTTTTGCCCGAGGGGGCCCAGCCCAGGCTCCACTGCCGGATGGTGGTGTCCTCAATACCGCGGTTGCGGTAATAGCGGTACCCCACGGCTTTGCCTTCCGGGCTTTGCAGCTGGTCCGAGAAGAACTGGCGGGCAAACTCGCTCACGGCCATGAGGCTCTCGCTGCGCTGGCGGGCGGCGATTTGCTCGGCGCTCTCTTCCTCTTCCTTCACCTCTATATTATACTTCCGGGCCAGGTAGCGCAGGGCTTCCGGGTAGGTCATGTGCTCGTATTCCATCACAAAACCCACCGCGCTGCCGGCTTTGCCGCAGCCGAAGCATTTGTAGATGCCTTTGGAGGGGGTTACATGGAAGGAAGGCGTTTTTTCGTTGTGGAAGGGGCAGCAGGCCACATAACTGGAGCCGCGGCGCTTGAGCGTCACGAAATCTCCCACCACCTCTTCTACGCGGGCGGTGTCCAGGATAAGGTCTACTGTCTCCTTAGGAATCATGGACTATTCCTTTTCAAAATCTACCTCTTTGGCATCCGTGAGGTCGGTGACGGTGATTTTGTCGTCTGCGGGGGCCTGGGTGATGGGGCCGTCCTCCTGCGGACGGGGTGGCGCCTTGTACGTTTTTTCCTGCCAGAGGGCCTTGGCCTGATACCAGGCATCCCGGCCATACCACACCAGGCCCATGGCGCCTACAATGACGGCCAGGACGCTCTTGCGGGTGAGGATCCAGCAGCAAAGCGCCACAAAGAGGAAGTCTTTGATGAGCCGGACCCAGCGGTTGTTATATCTTAAATTTATCATAGCCTACAAATATACAAAAAACCTCCGGCTTTCACCGAAGGTTTTTCAAGGATGTGTGCATTTTTAGAACGGAAGGTCTTCTGTTTCCGACTCACCGGGCATGTCTGCCAGGGTGGGAGCCGGGGCCTCGTAGGCGGGAGCGGAATTCCCGGTCTGGGCCGGGAATGACGGCGCAGCCGGGGCCGGGGATGACGGCGCTGCCGGTGCGGTGGGTGCGGCGGCTCCCGCAGGGGAGATGCGCCAGATTTGGAGGTCGTTGTACCAGCGGCCGTTGTATTCGCGGGCCTTCAGGTTGAACGCAACCTTGATTTTATCTCCCACCTGGTATTTGTCCAGCTCTGCCACTTTGTCCTGTCCCCATGCGGTGAAGCAGGCCTGAGCGGTGAAATTGCCGTCCGGGAATTCCAGGATGAATTCCTGCTTGGCCCACTGGCCGCGGGCCGACGTGCCGGACTGTACGCCCAGCTTCTGACGAAGCGTTCCTTCCAGTTCCAGTGCCATGACTTACTTCTTCTTGGGAGTTTCGGCGGGTTTCTCTACGTACGGGTGAACCTCCAGGAGGTCTACGTCGAAGATGAGGGTGGAGTTGGCACCGATGTCACGGGGACCACGCTCGCCGTAAGCCAGGTTGGCAGGGATCACAAGGGTGATCTTGCCGCCTTCGCCCACGAGCTTCATGCCTTCCGTCCAGCCTTTGATCACGCGGTTGAGCGGGAAGGTGATGCCTTCGTTCTTGTCGAATTCCTTACCGTCGATGAGGGTGCCGCGGTAGTTCACTTTCACGGTGTCGCGGTCGCTGGTGGCACGGACTTCGCTGCCGGAATCGGCAATGAGGTAAACGATACCGGAGGCGGTGGAGTCTGCGCTGTTCTTGGTGTAGAACTCCTTGCGGAACTTGTCACCTTTCTCCTTGTTCAGGGCGCCTTCGTAGGCGGTGCGCTTCTGGAGGTAGGAGTTGATGATCATGTTCATGTCCGCGGGGTTAATCTTGAACTGCTTTACGAACACGGAGTCCATGGGCTGGCCTTCCTTGGCGTTGAGGGCGTCTTTCATACCCTTTTCCACCTGGGACATGTTGAGGTCGCCGAAGCCGTTCTGGGTGATGACCAGACCGAAGTTTACGCCCAGCAGATAGGAGGTGGTGTCAATCTGGCCCTTGCTAGGGAGCAGGTCACGCACTTCTTTGGAACCCTCCACCTTGGGAGAGTCGCAGGCCATTACCAGCACGGAAGCGGTAGCAATGGCGGCAAAAAGTTTTGCAAGTTTCATATTACTTTGTTTTTTAACGTTGTTTCTTTTTTACAAGCGTTTGCGCTTAATCCTGCAAATTTACGCATAAAAATTAAGAAAACATAATTTTAAATTTTATTTGGCCGTTCGGGAAATAATGCGTAAATTGAGCCTGCAACACTAAACGCAATAGCTATGGCTGTGGATCCCGCCGTTTTACAGGCAAAACTAAAAACATTCTTCGGTTACGATGCTTTCAAGGGTGATCAGTGGCAGGTTATCCAGCATCTGGTAAACGGAAACAATGCTTTTGTGCTCATGCCCACCGGCGGCGGAAAGTCGCTCTGCTATCAGCTCCCGGCACTGGTCATGGAAGGCACCGCCATTGTGATATCGCCCCTGATCGCCCTCATGAAAAACCAGGTGGACGTTATCCGCGGCTTTGAGGCGGGGGACGGCGGCATTGCCCATTTCCTGAATTCCTCGCTCTCCAAAAACCAGATTGCAGAGGTGCAGGAGGACCTTATGTCCGGGAAAACCAAACTGCTGTATGTTGCACCGGAGTCGCTCACCAAGGAAGAGAACATCGCCCTGCTCAAGGGCATCAAAATCTCCTTCTATGCTGTAGATGAAGCCCACTGCATTTCCGAATGGGGTCACGACTTCCGTCCGGAATACCGGAAAATCCGCGCCATCATTGAGGAAATCCAGCCGGCGCCCGTGATTGCGCTCACTGCTACCGCAACGCCCAAGGTCCAGAGCGACATCCTCAAGAACCTTCGCATCCAGGATGCCAAAGTGTTCAAGTCATCCTTCAACCGGCCCAATCTGTACTATGAGGTAAGGGATAAGGTGGAACCGGAAAAGGACATTATCCGTTTTATCCGCCAGCACCCCGGCAAGTCCGGCATCATTTATTGCCTCAGCCGCAAAAAGGTGGAGGAACTGGCCCAGATGCTGTCCATCAATGGCATCAAGGCCCTTCCGTACCACGCCGGCCTGGACGCCAAAACCCGCGCAGAAAACCAGGACAAGTTCCTGATGGAGGAAATAGACGTCATTGTGGCCACCATTGCCTTTGGCATGGGAATAGACAAACCGGACGTCCGTTTTGTGATTCATTACGATATTCCCAAGAGCATCGAGGGCTATTACCAGGAAACCGGCCGTGCCGGACGCGACGGTCAGGAGGGCCTTTGCATCACCTACTACAGTTATAAGGATATCCAGAAACTGGAAAAGTTCATGCAGGGGAAGCCCGTGGCAGAGCAGGAGATTGGCAAGCAGCTCCTTAAGGAAACGGTGGCATACGCAGAATCCAGTCAGTGCCGTCGCAAGCTGCTGCTCAACTACTTTGGAGAGGACTATCCGGCGGATAACTGCTGCGCCTGCGACAACTGCCTGCATCCCAAGGCCCGCTTCGATGGCCGTGAGGAAATGGCGCTGGTAATCGAACTGATAGAGACCCTGCCGGAGCACTTCAAGCTGGAGCATCTGGCCGGTATTCTGGCCGGCGTACCCAATGCCATGATCAAGTCCTATCACCACGATAAACTCTCCTTGTATGGCGCCGGCAAGGACCATGACGTCCGCTTTTGGGCGGCGGTCATCCACCAGGGGCTCATCCTCCATTTCCTGGACAAGGACATCGAGAATTACGGCCTCATTTCCGTAACGGAGGAAGGCCGGAAGTTCTATGAGCATCCGTACGAGGTCCTGCTGGTGGAAGACCGCACCTTCTCGGAAGGGGAGGACGACGAAGACGATGACCTTTCGGGCGCTGCGCACGGCGGTGGCGGCGGAGACCCTGTCCTACTGGCCATGCTCAAGGACCTGAGGAAGGACCTGGCACACAAGATGGGCCTGCAGCCCTGGATTGTGTTCTCGGACCCTTCCCTGGAGGATATGACCATCGTGTATCCGCTCACGGTCAAGGAACTCTCGGAAAAGTGCCAGGGCGTAGGGGAGGGCAAAGCCCAGAAGTTTGGCAAGCCCTTTGTGGAGCTCATCGCCAAGTATGTGGAAGAGAACGAGATAGAGCGCCCGGACGATTTTGTAGTAAAGTCCGTCACGGCCAAGTCCGGCAACAAGGTATTCATTATCCAGTCCATAGACCGCAAACTGGACCTCAGGGATATCGCCTCCTCCAAGGGGCTGGATATGAGTGACTTACTCTCGGAAATAGAGGCCATTGTGGCCACGGGAACCAAGGTGAATATCAACTACTACATTGAGGAGGAACTGGATCCGGAAGTGGTGGAGGAGATTTACGACTGGTTCAAGGAAGAGGCCGCGTCCGATTCCCTGGAGGATGCCATCCAGGCCCTCGGCAGCGACTATTCGGAAGAAGAAATTCGCCTGGTAAGAATCAAGTTTTTGTGCGAGGTCGCAAACTGACCTTTTCTGCTTGTCATACCGAGGCCGCAGGCCGAGTGTATCTCCTTACAGATAAATCAGGGAGGACAAATGGTCCGGGGCAAAAAGCCTTTGGGCCATTTCCTGTATTTGCGCGGGCGTAATGGCTTCCAGCAGTTTACGCGTCTCCAGGGACGACAGTACCTCTCCCCAGGAGAGCATGCTTTTTCCCATGGACAGGCATTGGGCCTCCCCGGATTCGGAGCTGATGGCCAGCTGGCCCAGAAGCTGTTTCCGGTAGGCCTTGAGCTGAGTGTCCGTGAACGGGACTTCGCACAGCCGCGCCAGGATTTTCCGGATGGCTTCCAGGCAGGCGTCCAGATTGGGCTTGTCGCAGCCGAAAGTGATGGCCAGAACGCCGGAATCGGCATACTGCGTGTAGGAGCATTCAATGCCGTACACCCAGCCTCGTTTTTCTCGCAACTCCTTGTTTAGCAGGGAGTTGGAGGCCGGACCGCCCAGAATGCCGGCAAGCATGGCGCACACCAGCCGGTCGGGCGTCTGGTACAGCGACGGCGCCTTGCACCCGATTACTGCATTCACCTCATGGTGCCGCTTGTCAATGACTTTGTGAAAAGACATAGTCGATGATTTTTAGTACGCGTTTTTCCAGTTTGGCTTCGTCGATATCGGCAACCACCGTAAAGACCATCTTTTCCGGGATGAACTGCTCCCGGACAAAGCTCCGAAGCATCTGGGGCGTTATCTTTTTGACCGATGCGGTGGTTCCCAGGATGGGTGTCTGCAGGGGAGAGCCGGCAAAAAGGAGCTCCTCGAAGCGGTCGTATACGTCCTCTGCGGGGTTGTCCTTGTAGGAGATAATCTCGTCCAGCACCACGCCGCGTTCCGTCTGAATCTCCTTGTCCGGGAACGTGGCTTCTGTGGCCAGCTCAAACAGCAGGCGGGCGGCCTTGCCCAGGTCTTCCTTGAGCACGGTGGCATGCAGGACAATCTCTTCCTTGGTGGTATAGGCATTGAGTTCCCCGCCCAGGCGGTCCAGGTAACCGGTGATGACCGCCGCGCTTTTGCGAGAGGTGCCGCGAAACAGGGTATGTTCCACGAAATGGGCGATGCCGGCGGGATACCGGCCTTCGTAGCGGGTGCCGCAGCCGATGGTGAGGGCGCAATAGGCCACCGACCGTCCGCTTTGCCGGACGGCATAGCGGATGCCTTCTTTACTGACTCCGCTTTTCATCGGGTAACAGCCAGACGCTTGAGGTCCGCCGTCAGGAAGCCAACGCCGGTTTTACTCGTGATTTTATGTTTGTGGAAGTAGAATAGGCGGTGGGATTCTGCGTCGAAGAGCATCTTGTAACAGTAGGATGCCTTTTCCTCCGGCAGGAAGGGGGCCACCGTATAACTTACAAGGGTGTGGTACCGGCCTTTGAGGAACATCTCGTCCGCCTCCTGGTCCGAGCACAGGTGGATGTCCTGGTCCAGATAGCGCTGGAGGTCTTTTTCCGTCACGCTTTCCGACAAGTCCTCCTTGGCCAGGTAAATCTGTTTCATCTTGGCCTCTTTGAGGTAATTCCGGTTGAACCAGGACTCCATGCTATAGGCGATTTTCTCGCTTTGCATGGCATTCTGGGTGAATTCCAGGATGGCCTGAATAATGGGCCCCAGATAGACCAGTTCCCGTCCGCTGCCTCCCATGGCGGCCATCAGCGGCAGGGAAATGATCTCGTGCATTTCCTTGATGCCTTCCGCGGCTTCCGGCCCGCCCTTGACCAGGGTGAGGAACAGCACGCCGGGTTCCTCTTCCCCCTTGAAACGGCTCTCGGCCGGAATGAGGAAGTAATACAAATCCTGGGTTTTACGCTCCTCAAATTCTTCCAAGGAACAGAATTCGTACGGGGAGAGGGTCCAGTAATTGACAATTTCCTGGCGCAGGCCGCTGTCCAGGACCTCGTTGCCGCTCAGAACCACTTGGGTTATTTTGTCGGGAAAATCGCTGAGGATATACTTGCGGGTGTTCACTTTTCCCTGGCCCCAAACACACAGGCAGGTCAGTGCCGCACACAATAAGGTAACTACTTTCTTGCTCATCTTTTCTTCTTCTAAACAACACTGCAAAGTTACAAGAGATTTTATGAAAAACATACTTCCTAATTAATAAATTATCCTTAACTTTGCATACTATGGGAAAACGTTCTACCGTTGTGGCCGTTGTGGCCCTTGCACTCTTGCTGTCCGGCATCGTATTAGCCGTGGTGCGCTTGTATCGTACCACGCCGGGTGAGGTCTCTACCACGGCACCTGCACCGGCCGGCTGGTCTGTGCTCAAAGCCATTCCCTCAGATGCCAACGCCGTCATGGTCTTTGACGGCTCTTCCAAGGCCGCACGCCTCATGGCAGACTCCACCGGCTTTGTTCAGGGCTTTCTGGCACCCGGCAACAAGGAATTCATGAATTTTTTGTCGTCCCTGGGTCGCAAGCGTGTAGCCGTTTCCCTGCATAACAGCGGCTCGCTGGTCCCGCTGGTGGCGGCAGAGGCCCTTCCGGCCGATTCCATCGTCCTGGCCCTTGCTGCTAAGGCCGGCCTAAAAACGGTAGAGAAAGACGGCTTCCTCCTGGCCTCCCGCTCAGAGACCTTCATCAACGCCGCCGTGCGCCATATGGATGAAGAGACGTCCATCCTGGGGGTACGTCACCTGCAGGATCTGGTACGCAGTGTTTCAGGGCCGGCGGTCGTTTTCCTTTCTCATGCACAGGCCGGCAAACTGGTGCAAACCTATGGCGGAACAGCGTATCGGCCTCATACCACGTTTGTAAAAGACCTAACCGCCTGGAGCGCCTGGAGTTTTCAGGAGGCAGACAAAGACCATGTGCTGCTTAAGGGTGCCGCCCTTTCCGGGGAGGCTCCCGGCAGTTTCTTCCGGGCCTATCAAAACACGCCGGTGGCCCGCCCGGAATTCCCGGACATACTTCCGTATTATACCCGCACCGCCGTTTCCATTCCGGTGACAGATGCCGATGCCCTGCTCGCATCCCGTCGCAGCTTTGAGGACGGTTGCGGCCGCCTGGCCAAATACAACAAGAGCCTCAAGTCCAAGGAGGGGCGTCCGCTCACGCCGGAAGCCTGGTTCCAGGCGCTGCAGCCCAGGGAAGTGGTGAGCGCTTCGTTCATGGGGGAGGACGGGGTTCAGCGGGAGGTCTTGCTGGTCCGTTCGGCCAAGGACCAAAAACTGGGCAAGGAGCGTTCCAACCCGTATCGGGGTTGTCTGGCCCTCCTGCTCGGCGAGGAATTTGAGGCGGTGGATACCACCTGCGCCTCCATCAACTCCCGCTGGACGGTATATTCGGACCTTCCCACCGTGCGTTTATTCCAGGACAAGTCGTTCCTGGATTACAACTTGAAAGACCGGCTGTCAGACGCCTCGGTAGACCTTCCGGAAGGTTTTGTGTGTTACGCTTCCTTCTCGGACGCTCCGGAGGTGGCCGCACAGCTTTTTGCGGCCAACCTGGCCACGCCGCTGCAAAACTTTGTCCGCGGCGCGGGGTTCGCTCCTGCCACGGCATCGTTGGATTTGTCCGGAGAGAGGCCTACCTTCCGTTTGCGTGTAGATACACGTGCTCTTAAGGGTACCAAGGTGCAAGTGCTGGAACGGGATACCGTTGTGGTAATCCCCACGGGGTTGTTCCCGGTAGTGAATTATACCACGGGCCAAACCAATTACCTGTATCAGAATACGCACGGCTCCATTTGCCTGAACGACGAAAACGGCAAGGGAGTCTGGGGCATTCCCTTCAAGGAAACCCTCTGCGGACGTGTGCAAAGCATAGACTATTACAACAATAAAAAAATCCAGTTCCTGTTCTGTGGTGGCTCCAAACTGTTCCTGCTGGACCGCCTGGGCCATTGGGTGAACGGGTTCCCGGTAAATCTTCCCAAACCGGTGCTGCTGGGTCCGGACGCCTATGACTTTACCGGTGCCGGCGGCTACACTGTCATGGTGCTCCATACGGACAATACGCTGGAACGCTACAACCTGCACGGTCAAAAACCGGAAGGCTGGCTGGGTATCAAGGCCCCGGAAACCGTCAAGAACCTGCCGGAGCTGCTGGAAGTAAAAGGCAAACGCTTCTGGGCAGTCCGTACGTCGGTGCGCACGCTCATCTACCCGTTCGAGGGAGGGGATGCGCTCAATAAGGATGATGGCGGCAAAATGATTAAACCGGACGCCGTGCTCACCCCCACTTCCAAGGGCGTATCGGCAGAATGCTACGACGGCCGCACCCGGGATTTCAAACTGAACTAAAACCTACTCAACGAATATGGAATTTAAATCCGTTAACAAAATTCTGCAAGAGAGCTTTGTTCGCAACTGGGACAGGGCTGCGCTCACCAACTACCAGGGCATGACCCTGGCGTACAGGGACGTGGCCCGGCGTATCGCCAAATTGCATATAGCCTTTGAGCAGTGCGGTCTCCGGAAGGGAGATAAAGTGGCCATCTGCTCCCGCAACCAGGCCAACTGGGGCGTGAGTTTTCTGGCGGCGCTCACCTATGGCGCCGTCGCCGTCCCCATCCTGCACGAATTCAAACCCGGCAACATACACTATCTGGTAAACCACTCGGAGGCGCGCGTCCTGTTTGTGGACGAGGTTATTTGGGAAGGGCTGGTCATTGACGAAATGCCGGATTTGGCCGTTGTGGTCCAAATCAACAACTTCAAGTTCCTGTATGCGGCATCGGCAGACCTTGCCCAGGTGCGCGAACACCTGAACGAGGAATTCGGCCACCGCTATCCGGATAACTTTGAGCCGGAGCACGTCAATTACTACGAGGACAGCTCGGAAGAACTGGCCATCATCAACTACACTTCCGGCACATCGGGCTTCTCCAAGGGCGTCATGATTCCTTATCGTGCCCTGTATTCCAACATCCAGTTTGCCCGGGAGGATGCCTGCCCCATGCTAAAGGCCGGCATGAACGTAGTGTCCATGCTGCCCACGGCCCACATGTACGGCATGATGTTCGAGTTCCTCTTCGAGATGACCATCGGCATGCATGTACATTTCCTCAGCCGTGTTCCTTCGCCCAAAATCATTATGCAGGCGTTCAGCGAAATCCATCCGGATATTATCATCGCCGTTCCGCTGGTGATTGAGAAGGTGTACAAGAACAAGCTCAAGCCCCTTGTGGACAAAACCAAATACTATCGCCGTATTCCTATTTTGGGGGCAGAAATCAAGAAAAAGTTCTGCAATGAACTTACCAATGCTTTTGGCGGTCAGTTTGAAGAAGTGATTTTGGGCGGAGCAGCCTTCAATCCGGAAGTGGAAAAGTTCCTCCATTCCATCGGCTTCCACTATACGGTGGGCTATGGCATGACGGAATGTGCCCCCATCATCGGCTATGCCCATTGGGATAAGGTGAAGGTGGGCAGTGCCGGCCGCGCAGCGCTCAATATGGAAATCCGCATCAGTTCTCCGGATCCGCGGAATATCCCCGGGGAGGTACAGGTGAAGGGCCCCAACGTGTGCCTGGGCTATTACAAAAATCCGGACGCCACACGCGATTCCTTTACGGAAGACGGTTGGTTCCGCACCGGAGACATGGGCATCCTGGACCAGGACGGCTACCTGTTCCTGCGCGGCCGCTCCAAGTGCATGGTGCTGGGCCCTTCCGGCCAGAACATCTATCCGGAGGAACTGGAGGCTACCATCAACAACTTCACCTATGTGGTGGATTCCCTGGTCGTAGAGGATGACGGTGGCCTCACCGCCCTTATCTATCCGGACTGGCACCAGGGAGAACTGGACGGCATGACCCGCAGCGAATTCAAAAAGCGCATTACGGACATGCTCCCGGCCATCAATCAGGAACTGCCCAATTACGCGCAAATCAAGAAAATCGAGCTCATGCCCGAAGACTTTGAACGCACCCCCAAGAAGAGTATCAAACGCTATTTGTATCAGCGCTAATGAAATTCGATCATTCCTATCTGGCCATGGCCGAAATCTGGGCCCAGAACTCCTACTGCAAACGCAGGAAGGTGGGTGCCCTGCTGGTGAAAGACCGCACCATTATCTCGGATGGCTACAACGGCACGCCTTCGGGCTTTGAGAACATCTGCGAGGACGAAAACGGCGTTACCAAGCCCTACGTGCTGCACGCGGAGGCCAATGCCATCACCAAGGTGGCCAAGAGCGGCAACAGCAGCGAAGGCGCTACCTTGTTCGTGACGGCTTCGCCCTGTGCGGAGTGTGCCAAACTCATTATCCAGGCCGGCATTTCGCGGGTGGTCTATCGGGATGCATACCGTCTCACAGACGGGATAGACCTCCTCAAGCGGGCCGGCATTCAAGTGGAACAGGCGCAATGAAAAAACAAACCCTCATTCAACTGGTACAAGTGATTCTGGGCATCGTCATCGGTGCCCTTATTACACTGTGGATTGTCCGCTACCGGGAAGCCCAGCATCTGCTGCGCACCAAGTATGCAGATTGGCGCAAGCTCAATCTGGTGCTGGACATGGTGGAAAAGAACTATGTGGACACCCTCAACCGGGAGGGGATGACGGATGCCGCCATCGTGGCGGCCCTCTCCAAGCTGGATCCGCATTCGGTGTACCTGCCGCCCCAGCAGCTCAGTGATTCGGAGGAGGAGCTTGCGGGCAATTTCGACGGTATCGGCATTCAGTTCAATGTGCCCAACGACACCGCCATTGTGCTGGAAGTGATTGCCGGCGGTCCGTCGGAAAAGGTGGGCCTGCAGATGGGCGACCGCCTATTGAAGGTGGACGATAAAGTGATTGCCGGCGTCAAGTTCCCGCAGGACAGCATGGTGCGACGCATGAAAGGCCCTGCAGGGACCAAGGTCACCGTTACGGTCAAGCGGGGCACGGAGGAGATTCCCTTCGAGATTACCCGCGGAAAAATACCCGTACACAGCGTAGATGCCGCCTTCATCATCCGGGACTCCATTGGCTACCTGAGGCTGGGAAAATTCTCCCGCACCACCTTCAAGGAGTGCCACGAGGCCACGCTCCAACTCATGGAGCAAGGGATGACGCACCTGATTTTTGACGTCCGTGACAACACCGGCGGCTACATGGACCAGGCACTGCTGCTGTCCAACGACTTCCTCTCGCCCGGGGATACCATCGTGTATATCGAAGGCCTCCATCGCGCGCGCGAAGTATATAAGGCCGACGGCCGGGGCATGTTCCAGAGCATGGGCCTTACGGTCCTTATCAGCGAAAATTCGGCATCGGCCAGCGAAATCTTTGCGGGAGCCATCCAGGACAACGACCGCGGAACTGTGGTGGGGCGCCGCTCCTTTGGCAAGGGCCTGGTGCAGGAGCCGTTCTTCTTCAACGACAATTCCGGCGTGCGGCTCACCGTGGCGCGCTATTACACCCCCAGCGGCCGCTGTATCCAGAAGCCCTACTCCAGCGAAAGGGACTATGCCTATGACATTTACAACCGTTATGCAGACGGAGAAGTGTTCAGCGCAGACAGCGTAAAACTGGACACTTCGGACGTCCATTACACCCGTAAGGGACGCAAGGTCTATGGCGGTGGCGGCATCATGCCGGATATCTTTGTGCCTATGGACACGACGCGGGCCACGGCTTTCTATCTGGCCTGCAACCGAAAAGCCACCCAGATGCGCTATGCCTCCTATGTCTTTGACAAGTACGCTTCCCGGCTCCGGGAGATAGACTCGTATCCCGCCATGGACCGTTTCCTGTCCGGGCTCAACTTAAAGGTGGAATTCCCGGCCTATGCCAAGCGGCAGGACGGCATTGCCTGTACGGAGGCGGAGTGGGACCAGAGTGCGTCTTACCTGGTGCCGCAGCTTCAGGCGCTCATCGCCCGCTATTCCAAATTGGGAGAAAATGCCTTCTACAAGTATTATTTACCGGTAGACAACACAGTTCAAGAAATCTTATAAAGAACAAAAAGCCTGGGAAACCAGGCTTTCTTAGTGATGCGGAGTACGCAGGTGTATCGTTTTAAGGGTCGATATAGTCACACACAAACATACGCAAAAAATTACAAATCACAAAATTTTTTGCTCTTTATGCTGGTTCAGCCAACGATATAATGTGCTGGGTGACACGCCGCAGCGCTTTGCAATCTCCCTTTTACTGACGCCATTTTCCAGCATACGGGTAATATAGGCCGCTTTTTTATCCAGGCGGTAGTCCTTGTTATGCGCTCCCGGAGGCCTTCCCAGGCTTACGCCTTCCTCCTTTAACCTCATCAGTGCTTCTTTTGTCCGAAGGCTGATGAGGTTCCTTTCAATCTCGGCCGAGAGGCCAAAGGCAAAGGCCAGCACCTTGGACTGGATATCGTCTCCCAGCCGGTATCCGTCTTTTACGGTCCACACGCGGCAGCCCTTTTTCATACAGACGCTCAGAATTTCCATGATCATGAACAGGTTTCGTCCCAGCCGGGACAATTCGGAGCAGATAATCAGGTCGCCGGACTTGACCTTCCTCAACAGTTTTCCCAAGGCCCTCTTATCATAGGACTTGGTGCCTGAAATGGTCTCCTCAATCCATCCGTCTATGTCCAAATTTTGCTGTTTGCAGAACTGGCTAATCTCGTACCGCTGGTTTTCAACCGTCTGTTTATCAGTGCTGACACGGATATACCCATAGTTTTTCATTTTGCTTCTAGCGGTCCGCATTCGTGCTATCGTTTTAATGACCCTTAAAATAGTAAATAAGAAGTTTATATACAAAAAAATGGTCCACTCCGAGATCGGAAAACTGCCAATCATTAACCACTAACTAAATTATTCGCATGAGTAAATCAATTAAAGCTTTGCTTGCAGCCGCTGTTGTCGGTCTGTTTGCATGGGGTTGCGAGAAGTATGACGATACTGCTCTCAACAAAAAAATTGATGGCCTGGACACGCGTGTAACCGCTTTGGAGAAAGCCGTTCAGGACTTGAACAACACCACCATTCCTGGTCTGAAGAGCCTCATTGAAGCGCTGCAGAAGCAGGTGAGCATTTCTTCCGTCACCCCTACGGCCGACGGTTATGTAATTTCCTTCTCCGACGGAACCAAAGCCACCCTCACCAACGGCAAGGACGGTGTCGACGGTAAGGACGGCCAGGACGGTAAAGACGGTGTCAACGGTGCCGATGGCAAAGACGGCAAGGATGGCGCCAATGGTACCGATGGTAAAGATGGTAAAGACGGTGCCGACGGCCAGACTCCCGTTATCGGTGTCAAGCTCGTAGACGGTGTTTACTGCTGGACCGTGAACGGCGAACTCCTCCTGGATGCCAACCAGAAGCCCATCCCTGTCACCGGCGCCAACGGTAAAGACGGTAAGGACGGCAAGGACGGTGTCGACGGTAAGGACGGCAAGGATGGTGCCGACGGTAAAGATGGTAAAGACGGTGCCGGTGCCGTAGCCCCGCAGTTCCGTATCACCGATGGTGTTTGGGAGGTTTCCGTAGACGGCGGTACCACCTGGGCTGCAGTTCCTGTAACTGGCTCTGTTCCGGAGTATGTGATCATCACCGAAACCGAGGTCGCCTATGTATTCACCTTCGCCGATGAATCCACCATCGTCATCCCTAAGGAGCAGGTCTTCTGCCTGGTCATTACTCCCCAGCAGGAAACGACGGATATTTACTCCGGGGAAACCCTCAAATTCGACTATGTCGTCAAGGGCGCCTCTGCAGAAGATGAGCTCCTGGTAGATATCCTGAATATTACGCCGAATTATTGGGCCTTCGAGCAATCAAAGGTGGTTCCCGATGAGGCCGATGCTACTAAGGGTGTGATTGAAATCACATCCAGCAACTGGGGCGATGGCCAATATAAGATTTTCATTCATGCCGCCAATGGCAAGGGCAAGACGGACACCAAGGTGATTGTTGTTACCTCCAAGACCATCGACGCCGTATTTGACGTAGCCCTGGAAGCTGCAGCGGGTGGCGAATATGCCTTCGAAGTAAAGTCCAACGATCCGTTTACCGTGGTAACCACCGTGGACTGGATTACGGCTGCAAAAACCAAGGCCAACTACGAGTGGACTGGTACCATCACCATCGCGCCCAATGAGACCAATGTATACCGCGATGGCTTTGTACGGGTAATCTACGACGATTGGGGTGGAGTGGCCAAGGAATTCTACGTCCTCCAGGAGCCGGCTACCGACAAAGCTACCGCCATATACAATGTTAAGTATAATTTCGCAGACGTTACAGAAGGTGTAAAGGCCAACAACCTTACCGTCATCGCTGCCAGTAAGAATATGGCTGTTGTGATTGACGCGGAGAATACGACTTCAGGCTCTCATATCCTCGTTCTTGATAAGCTGGACAAAGAGGTGGAGGCTGGTAAGGTTTACAGTTTTGTCGGTAAAAAACTTGCTGTAAGTAAAGGCGGTTATAATGATGTATGGCTTACTGATGTAACTGTGCAGGATGCTTCTTCTGAAGTAGAACCTGTGGCATACAATTATCAGTCGAGGTACCAGCAGATGAGTCAATATCAGAACAGAAGACCTACTATCCTTTATGGTAAACTGCAGAAAGAAGGTGAGGAATTCTTCATTGTGAGTCCTCTCAACGAGAAGTATACCTTCGTCATTGACGATGCTGCCTTCGCTCTGGATGAGTTGGTGGGCAAGAACGTCCTCATGCCTTCATACAAGCTGTATTATATCCAGGATGAAACGGATCCTGAGGTATATGCCATTCATGTTATCGCCACGCATGTCCAGGTGATGGAATTGGATGCCAATCCTACCATCAGCTACGAAAACGACAAGTATTGGACGGCAACTGTTACTGCTCCGGAAAACCTGCATTATTGGTACTGGGCATTTGACCAGGAAAAAGAAGTCACTCCCGAGGATGTACAATCCATGATGGACGATATGGTTGTCTATAATGTCCTTTCTAATGTCGGATATTACACCATGGAAGACATTTTGAGCTGGTACTCCTTTACCGGCGAACGGAAGTATAGTTTCTACAACGCAGACCTTGCCAATAATCTGGCTGTCTTGGCCATTGAACTGGGCGAGAACGGCTTCCCTACCGGCAAGTATCTCCTCCAGAACTTCAAGCGCGAGCCTGTGCCGTATGAGAATTATCTGGGATACTGGCAGACTTATAATGGCGTAATTAAACTTGAACAGAAAGAAGCCGGCCAGACTTATACCGCCCGCGGTCTTTTCTGGGATTGGAATGCCGAACTTGAATTCAAGTACGACGAGAAGAAGGGTCTTGTGATTATTCCCAGCCAGGATATGTATACACCCGAACAACGGGAAGATGGCTATTATGTCCAGGTTCTAGATAACATGAATGGTTACTGGAAGCAAAATGGAGGTGTAGAAGTTGAAGTCAGTTATGAACAAGTCGGACAGGACATCGGCAGTATTCAGTTAATGAATAATGACAGATTCCGTTTTACTCCCCTGAATGTTGCTGAAGGTTATGAGGGATACTGGTACCTGGCACTTAATACCTTTAAAGTGGAAACTGGCGAATTTAATGAAGTGAATAACTGGTACTATGTTGGCTATGGTACCCGCACCGATCCTTCCGAGGCCTATCTGGCTTGGGGTGGCAGCTGGAAACTGGGAGACAGTGTGATCACCATCACCCCTGTAGAGAACAGCGACCGTGAATACACCATCACCGGTTTGCATCCCACCCTGGATATTACTCTATATGCCTACTATGACATGGCTAAGGGCAATGTGGATATCTACGGCTATCAGAATTGTGGTAAAGATTATACCAATGACGGCCACAAGTATCGCTACTATCTGGTAGGTAAGCCTGCCGAAGAAGGTGTAGAATGGATTACTGATGACAAGCTGGCCTCCTTTGTTAAGAACGAAGACGGTACCTACTCTGTAGTGCCCGGCACGTGTTCTTATGACAACGAGACGCTCTACGCCAAGTTCGGTCTGGTGGGTAACTATACCGATATCTGGGATTGGGAAGGAGATGATGCCATTGTATTTGATCTGCCCAATACCCTTGAAAAGGCAAATGCCCCCGCTGCTGCTCCCAAGAAGATGAACAAGGTGGAACTGAAATCCATGCAGGAGGTAGAAGCTCCCGCCAAGGACGCCAGGATCATCACTCTAAAAGAGTTCCGTGCCCGGTTGGCCAAGTAATCGAAGCGAATTTACCTTCTCTTTTTGAGGCTGACTTTCGAGTCAGCCTCATTTTTGTTCGGCACTTTTGATTTATGGAAATCGTGCCCGACTTCCTTACAATCTGTAAGTGAAACTCAAGGCGGAAATTATAAAAGCCAAAGAATGTGCCATTTTACTGCGTTAAAAGCTGATTTCATCTGGTAGGGTACTGTTTTGATTTTAAAAAAAATCTTCTTAAAATTGTACCGTTTGTCTCCGCATGGACCCGGGTTAGTAATGTATTATTCTTTATTATAATATGAAAAAAGCATTATGGATTCTTGCGTCAACGGTGCTGGTAGCCCTGTTGGCGGTTGGTTGCGCCAAGGAACAGGATCTGTCTTCCCTCAAGGAGAAGGTGGAGGACCTCAGTTCCCGCGTCGCCAAGCTGGAAGAGGCCGTGAAAAAACTCAACGATGAGACTGTTCCCGGCCTGCAGACCCTCATTACTGCCCTGCAGGGCAAGGTGTACGTGAATTCCGTCACTACCACGGCAGACGGATATGTCATTACCTTCTCCGACGGAAAGCAGGCAACGCTTACCAATGGTAAGGATGCCGTTGCTCCCGTTGTGGGTATCGCAGAAGTGGAAGGTACCTATGTGTGGACCATCAACGGAGAGGTGGCCAAGGATGCAGCCGGCGTTCCGTACCCGGTGGTGGGCATCAGCCCCGCCTTCAAGATCGAAGACGGCCTGTGGTATGTCTCCTACGATGGCAGCAATTGGGTGGCTGTTCCGGTGAGCGGCGAGTATGTACCCGCTTTCGCCCTGGAAGAGACCTTTGACACCGTTACCATCAAACTGGCCGACGGCTCTACCATCGTCCTGGCCAAGGAAAACCCCTTCTATCTGCAGTTCGCTCTGCCCGAAGAAGGCCTGGAAATCCTGATGGGCGACACCGCCTACATCGAGTACACGATTGTGGGCGCGCAGCCCGGAGATAACATCGAAGTGGGTCTTCTTTCGGTAACGCCCGGCTTCGAGGCCCGTCTCATTGAGGAAGACTATAACGAAGGCGTCATCGCCATTGAAAACGTGAGCGCCAACGGCAACGAAACCTATAAGATTCTGGTATTTGCCTCCAATGGCAAGGGCAAGACCGACATCCGCGGTCTGGTGTTCTCCTCTACCACCCTTCTTGCCGCCCTGGACGGTAGCGTGGTGCCGGTAGAAGGCGGAACCATCGGCGCATTCATCGCTTCCAACGTGGCCTACAAGATTGAGATTGAAGAAGAAGCCCAGGAGTGGGTGAGCGTGGATCCTGCCACCAAGGCCCTGTTCGAGGACTATGTGTCGTTTATCGTAAAGCCCAATGAAGCCAACGCGTATCGTTCGGCCCTCATTTCCATCAAGGACGAGGCTACAGGCGAAGATATCAAGAGCCTGCTCATTGTTCAGGCACCGGTCTCCACGGGCACGACAGACCTTGAGTCGGCCTACTATACGCCGCAGGGTACGGAGGTGACCGTGTACGGCATCACCGTTGTGGCTGCTTCCGGTCAAACGGCCATTATCACGGACGGTACGTTCAAGATGAATATGGACGGCATTGCCGTAGAGCCTGGCAAGGTGTACGACATCACCGGTATCATCGGCGAGACCGGTTATGGGCTCAATAAACTGCTTGCAGAAAACGTTATCGCGAACACAGCTGTTGCTCCCGCCGTGGTGGATCCCAAGGAGCACTACTCCTGGTACGACTGGGGCGACTACAACTATTTCACCTCCAACTTCGGCGTGGTGAAGGCTGTGGATGGCGCCTATGTCATTGAAGGTATCGCTGATTTCCCGCGCACGTTCGTTCCTGTGGAACCGGCAGAGAGCCTTAAGCTGGAAAGCCTGGAAGGCAAGTATGTCAGCTTCACGGGCTGGGCCATCAACAACATTCCGCAGGAAGATAACAGCACCGTGGTCAACGTCCTGGTGGAAAGCGTGACCGAATTCAGCATGTCGGAAGCCACGGATTGGGAACTGTACTACGGTGGTAGCAACTCTCCCTATGCCGCAGAAGGTTATCCCGAGATTGTGGGTATGAAGACGGCCGACCCCGGCCGCTATACCTTCAATGTCTTCTCTGCAGATAAACTGGATGCGGATTTCAGCAGCAAGGAAGCCCTCTATGCCTGGGCGGGTGACTATCAGGCCAACTACGCCCAGTACACCATCTCCCAGTACATGCTTATCTATGGCAGATCGTATGATTCGGTTTATGCCAATGTCACCTATACCGGCAACTTTGAGTCCTATTTTGCCGAACTGGACTATGGCCGCTATTACATCATTGCGGTAGGCCTGGATGAATATGCCAACTTCACCGGAAAGGCTTATATGAAGGAGTTCGTAAAGGAGGATCCGCACAAGAAAGCCGCCTACGCAGACTTCCTGGGCGAGTGGACTTTCACAAGTGAGAGCGGTATCTCTGAAATCTGGAACTTCGTGGAGAAAGAAGCCGGCGTAAGCTATAGCGTAGAGAATATCAGCGGAATCGACCCGTACGGCGATCAGTTGGCCGTTGCCGAGTACAACGCGGAAACCGGTAAAGTTACCTTCTCCAACCAGGTACTTTCCCAGTGGACCAATGAAGGCGTCACCTATCAGGATTACTTTGTGGCTGTGTACACAAGCATGTTCGGCGGCTTCTATGACAACAGCGAGTTCATGGAGACTCCGCTCATCGCTACGCTGGGCTTCTATGAGGATGGCACGGCAGATCTCCGTCCCGAATCCGATGAGTATGGTCCGCTTGAGGGATTTGCCTATGTTTACTACAACGAAGACCTCGAGGAGTACAACTATGACGCGGCTGTGTGGTTCTCCGGCAGCACCATCCAGAAGGGGGCCGTTGTAGAGGAAGACTATAACGCTGCCTATGCCGATTACCTTGGCCAGTGGCAGATGGGCGCAAAGGTGTACACCGTTTCCGAAAAAGAGAACGGGAAGACCTATGCCATTACAGGCATTGCCGGTCAGGAAGAAGGCTACAACGTTGTGGCCAACTTCGAGAAGGGCCGCCTGGTTCTCCCTGAGCAGGTGGTTGCCGGCACGGCTACCGACGGTATCGTCCTTCAGGGTATCGACAGCGATTACAAGTTCTACCCGCTCAGCGAGTCCAGCCCTGCAGCCATCTTCAAGGCGGAAGTTGCCAATGGTCAGCTCAATGTGAAGCCCGGAAATAACGGGAAGTCGCTCTTTGTCATGTTCACTTTCATTACCCTGGCAAACGGTGATTATGTTACCAATAGCGCGGTATCCACTATCCCGGACATCCTGACCTGGTTAGAGCCCGGCACGGAGCTTGATCCGCTGCAACTTCCTTATACGGACGACGACTTCACTGCAGAACTTACCATGGATCAGCTTACCGGTACCAATTGGGACGGTTATGCTCTGTTGCAGGATTATGAAACCCAGGAGTGGCTCACCGAGCGCCAGTACTTTGGCCCGCTCACTGTAAAGGATACGGAAGACGCCGATGGAGAAGACCTCCTGGAGATTTCCGGCCTGTCCTATATCTTTGGGGAATTATATGAGGTGAACGATGCCGTTGTCTTCGACCTGTACAATGGCTATATCTACAGCCACACGGTTGAACGCGAAATTACGGACGGGGACCTTGCCGGTTGTGTCATGAAGGTAGACTACCTGACCACGAATGGCGATTCCTACGACAATGTAAATTATTGCCTGATAGGCTCCTGGGTGTCCGATGGCATTGTGGCTCTGGCTCCGTACGGCAGCTACATTGAAAAGTATGGCATTACCTTCGATGGTATCTCGTTCCCCATCTATAATGGTGATAATAAGATAGGCAGCCTGTTCTCCCTGCGCTCTATCCTGCTGGTGGATTCTGCCGTCTATCCTACACCGGAAGCTGCCGACATCGCCATCAAGAAGGCCCTGCAGAAGAACAATGTGAAGGCGGGCCAGAAGGCGATTAAGGCTGCCAAGGCCGTGAAACCGGCCAAGGTCCAGAAGCAGGTGAACATCTTCAAGGCCAAGGCTGGCGGCCAGCGTGCCCAGTCCGGCAACAATGCCGCGGTCAATGGCAAGGTGGCCCCTGCACAGCGTGCAGCTGCTAAGGTGCGTAGCGCCCGCTAAGCCTGCGTGCACAGAATGAAAAGCCGGAGTCCTGAGAAGGGCTCCGGTTTTTCTTTTACCTATTTATTAACTAAACCAACTATTAACCGGTTTAGCTTAATGCAAGTGCTGTGCCAAACTTAAACGTGGTGCTCGTTTTCTACTTCCCGGCGCGCGCGTTCCACGGATTTGGAGCGCTTGAGTACAAAGCCGGAGCCCAGGTATTTGGTGCGTACATCTTCGTCGGCGGCCAGTTCCTCCGGGGTGCCGGCCTGCAGGATAACGCCCTCATAGAGCAGGTAGGCGCGGTCGGTGATGGCCAGGGTTTCACCCACATTGTGGTCCGTGATGATGACGCCGATGTTGCGGTATTTGAGTTTGGCAATGATGTACTGAATGTCTTCCACGGCGATGGGGTCCACACCGGCAAAGGGCTCGTCCAGGAGGATGAACTTGGGATCCACAGCCAGGGCGCGGGCAATTTCGCAGCGGCGGCGCTCGCCACCGGAGAGCTGGATGCCCAGGGACTTTCGCACTTTGGACAGGTTGAATTCGTCAATGAGCTGCTCCATGCGGGCCAGGCGCTCCGCCTTGGTCATGTTTGCCGTGCTCTTGGACATTTCCATGACGGAGAGGATGTTGTCCTCTACTGACATTTTCCGGAACACGGAAGCCTCCTGCGGGAGGTAGCCAATGCCTTTTTGGGAACGCTGGTACATGGGCAGTTCCGTGATTTCCACGGTATTGCCTTCGTCGTCGTCCAGGAAAATACGGCCGCCATTGGGCTTGATTTGCCCGGTAATCATGTAGAAACTGGTGGTTTTCCCGGCGCCGTTAGGTCCCAGGAAGCCCACAATCTCTCCTTGTTCAACTTCCATGGAAACGCCCTTCACCACTGTGCGGACGCCGTATTTTTTGACAAGCTTTTCTGCTCTGAGTTTCATGCCTATTACTCTATTTAGTGTCCAGGCCCAAATCGGCCACAAAAGCGCGGACGTCCGGGTTCTTTTCCATGAGGTCCTTGGCTTTTTCCTCCGGCATATAGGGTACTTTTTCTGCCGACTCGTCCATGGGCTTCACCGACACCAGGATGTTGATCTTGGGGCAGGAGAGAAGGTCGCGAACCCGGCTTTCCAGGTCTCGCAGGAGCTTTTCTTCCACCCACTGCTTCTGGGCGTCGTTGAGGACCAGGAAGTCGATGAGTTTGACGCCATTTTCTTCGCGGACGTCTATCGTGCCGCTCGCCAGCATACTGGCAAGGCGCGGACGGTTCTCATACTGCTTGGCGAGTTCCTTCCACTGCAGGCGGACGGTTTCATCGGCCGGGAGGGCGACATCTTGTGCCGCGGCCTCTGCAGGAGCCGCTTCCTCCGGCTTTTCCTCCAGCAGCGCGCTCATGGACAGGGCGGAGCCGCTCTTGGCCGCCCGCCGGCGCGGCGCAGCAGCTGCCGGTGTAGTGGCAGGAGATTTCTCGGCTGCGCTCGAAATGACAGGCGCGGGGCTCGGGGATACGGCGGTGCTCTGTGCGGCGGGCTTTGCCACCAGGTAACTCAGCCGCATGAGGGCGAACTCAATGTGCAGGCGCGGGTTCACGGCTGCCTTGTAGCCGCTCTCGCAGGAGGTGGTGATGCCCAGAGCATCGTACAGGAACTGGTGCGAGCAGCGGCCGGCTTGCTCTGCATAGCGTTTTTTCAGCGACTCCGGAAGCTCCAGCAGCGGCTCCAGTCCGCCGGTTTTGGCCACCACCAGGTTGCGGAGGTGGCTGGATAGCGAACCCACAAAGTGCAGGGCGTTGAACCCTTTGGCAAGAATCTCGTCCAGCACCAGGAAGGCGGTGGCATAGTCCCCGCCGAGGAAGGCGTCCACCAGTTTGAAGCTGTATTCGTAGTCCAGGACATTGAGGTTGCGGATGACGTCTTCATACTTGACATCCGTGCCGCAGAAAGCCACCGTCTGGTCAAAAATGGTGAGGGCGTCGCGCATGGCGCCGTCTGCCTTGGAGGCGATCACGTGCAGGGATTCATCGTCAATGTTCACCCCTTCTTTTTGGGCGATGCCACGGAGGTTCCGCACCATGTCCGGAATGCTGATCCGGTTGAAGTCGTAGGTTTGGCAGCGGCTCAGGATGGTGGGCAGGATCTTGTGCTTCTCCGTGGTGGCCAGGATGAAGATGGCGTGTGCCGGCGGCTCCTCCAGGGTTTTGAGGAAGGCATTGAAGGCGGCCTGGGAGAGCATGTGAACCTCGTCGATGATGTACACGCTGTACTTTCCTACCTGCGGCGGCACCTGCACCTGCTCCATGAGGGTTTTGATATCCTCTACGGAGTTGTTGGAGGCGGCATCCAGCTCATGGATGCAGTAGGATCGGCCCTCCTGGAAGCTTACGCAGGATTCGCATTCCCCGCAGGGCTGCATGTCCGGCCCCGGATTGGCGCAGTTGATCATTTTGGCGAAAATGCGCGCCGTGGTGGTTTTCCCCACGCCACGCGGGCCGCAGAAAAGGTATGCATGGGCCAGTTGCCCCCTCCGGATGGAGTTGGACAGCGTTCTGGCAATGGTATCCTGGCCAATCAGGCTTTCGAAAGAATCCGGCCGATATTTCCGGGCCGACACAATGTATTCGCTCATAGCATACAAAGATAATAATTTCTCCCAACATTTCCGCCCATCCCTGTCAATGATTGCGGCTCCGCTTTCCGCACGCCAACCTTTGACAAAAGGGGAGAGGCACGAAAAAACCGGAGCCCTGCGGGGTTCCGGTTATTGAAAAAAGGGGGAAAGGCAATTACTGCTCCTCTTTGAGACGAAGCTGCTGAACATAGATAGCCTTTTGAAGCGCCATGCGCTTTTTCACGGAAGGCTTCTCGAAGTTCTTGCGGGAACGCATCTCGCGGACGGCTCCGGTCTTTTCGAATTTGCGCTTGAATTTCTTCAGGGCTCTCTCGATGTTTTCGCCTTCTTTGATGGGTACGATGATCATGCTTTTACACCTCCTTTTGTTTTCTCTTTTTCAAATGGACTGCAAAGGTAGAAAAAAATTGGAAATGCACAAAATTATTTATTATATTTGTGGTAACAAGAATGTTATCTTAAATCTATACGTATGAAAAAACCTGCCAACACCTCCTATCCTTGGAAGTTCGCCTCTGTGGGCGGAACGGTCCGCGTTAACATCCAGAGCGGGGAAGACATCCGCCATCTGGGAGAGCTGGACCGCAAACTGTGGACCGTCCTGAGCTGCCCCACCAGCGGCCTGGAATTCGACGAAACCACGCTCAAGCTCATTGACGTGGATAAAGACGGAAAAATCCGTGTAGACGAAGTCATTAAAACCGCCCAGTGGCTCACGCGTATCCTCAAGAATGCCGATGACCTCCTGAAGGAGAACGACAGCCTGCCCCTGGACGGCTTCAACACGGAGGACCCGGACGGCGCCCGCCTGCAGGCATCGGCCCGGCAAATCCTGAAGAACCTCCAACTGGAAAAGGACAGCATCTCGCTGGAAGACACAGCGGACAATGTGAAGATTTTTGCCCAGACGCAGTTCAACGGGGACGGCATCATCACGCCCGCCAGTGCCCCGGACGAAGCTACGGCCAAACTCATCGAGACCATCGCCGGCATAGCATCGGCCATAGACCGCAGCGGTGTGCCGGGCATCACGGCAGAGCATGTGGAGGCCTTCTACGCCGCCTGTGCAGACTTCCAGGCCTGGATGGCCGCCGGCACCAAGGACGTATTCCCCTACGGAGACAAAACGGCGGACGCCCTTGCCGCGGTGAACGCCATCAAAGATAAGGTAGCGGACTATTTCATGCGTTGCAAGCTCATCGGCTTCGATGCCGCATCGGCAGAGGCTGTGGACGTGAGCGTAGCCAAGATTGCCGCCATCGAAGGGAACCTGGCCGCCGCGACGGACCAGATTGCCCTGCAGCCGCTGGCCAAGCCCGCCGCAGACGGGAAACTGGTCCTGAAGGCCGTGAACCCCGCCTGGAAGGGCGCCATCGACGCTGTTGTAAGCCTGGTGGGCATTAAGAATGAGGCCCTTGACGAGGCCGAATGGGCTGCTATTCTGGGCACTTTCGCCCCGTACGTGGCCTGGATGGACGCCAAGAAGGGTGCAGAGGTGGAGGCCCTGGGCCTGGAGTGCGTGAATGCTATTCTCAAGGAAGACAAAAAAGCCGCGTTGCTGGCACTCCTGGAAAAGGACAAGGCCGAGGAAGCCAACGCCCTTTCCATCGAGGAAGTGGACAAAGTGCTTCGCCTGAACAAGCACTTCTACCGCTTCCTGAACAACTATGTGGTTCTGGCCGATTTCTACGATCCTGAGCGCAAAGCCATCTTCCAGGCCGGCCGCCTGTACATTGACCAGCGCAGCACGGACCTGTGCGTCAAGGTGGCAGGCCCCGCTCCGGAGATTTCCTCGCTCAGCGGCATGTACATCCTGTACTGCGCCTGCACCAGCGAAAAACTGGGCAAGAGCTTCAACATTGCCGCCGTGCTCACGGACGGTGACGTAGACGGCCTCCGCGAAGGGAAAAACGCCGTGTTCTACGACCGCGACGGCAACGACTATACCGCCAAGGTGGTCGCTATTGTCGATAACCCCATCTCCATCCGCCAGGCCTTCTGGACGCCTTACCGCAAGCTGGCCCGTATGATCAACGACCGCATAGACAAAAAAGCGGCGGAAAAGAACGAGAAATCCATGTCCGGTCTCACCTCCGCTGCCGATACCGCTACGGAAGGAAAGGCGCCGGCCGTTCCGTTCGACATTGGTAAATTTGCCGGTATCTTTGCCGCCATCGGTATGGCTGTCGGCCTTGTCGGTGCTGCATTGGCCGGTGTCGTAAGTGCCCTCAAGGGCATCACCTTCTGGCAGATTCTGCTGATTCTGGGTGTCCTGATGCTCCTTATCAGCGGCCCGTCCATGTTCATCGCCTGGCGCAAGATCCGCCGCCGCGACCTGGGTCCGGTGCTCAATGCCAATGGCTGGGCCATTAACGCCGCTGCACTGGTACGTGCCAAGTTTGGCAAAACACTCACTTCGCTGGCTCAGTTCCCCAAGCTCACCGCTGTGGATCCCGAGGCCCGCAAGAAGGCGAATGTCCGCAAATTCTGGGGCTGCTTCTGTGGCCTTGTCGTGGTGGCCTGCGTAGCCCTATGGCTGTGCAATGTGCTGGCTCCTATCGGCATGGGTAGCCCGCTCTCCTGCTACAAAGAGGCTGTGGAAGCCGTTGAAGAGGCGCCTGCTGCAGAAGCCGTTCCCGCGGAGGCCGAATCCGCTGCCGCTGAAGAAGTTCCTGCCCAATAATGGACACGCCTTTTCCATATGCCCAATACGTAACCGGCAAGCATTTCATTGGCCGGAAGGCAGACGTGACTCTCCTGGGAAACTTGCTTTCCCAGGGGGAGCACGTGGCCATTTATGAACCGCCCAAATCCGGGAAAACCTCGCTCATCCAGCAAGCACTGTACACCATGCGGTTGGGGGGCAGGGCCTTTACGGTGGGGCAGTTTTCGGCCCTGAATATCCGCACGCCGGAAGACTTCCTGCTGCGCCTGGGTGCCACGGTGCTCAAGATGGTGGCTTTTACCACCGATGAAATCCGGAACCTGGTTCAGCGTTATCTGGCGGGCACGCATTTCGTGTTCGACCCGGTAGCCTATTCCGAGCGCAATCAGGTGATTTCCCTGAACTGGGAACTGGATGGAGAGGATGTACTGGCCATGCTGCGCCTGCCGTTCCGCGTGGCGGCAGACCGTGGAGACCGCATGATTATGATTTTGGACGATTTCCAGTGCCTTAGCTATCTGGACGATCCGGATGTGGTCCTGCGCCCGCTGGATGCGGTTCTTCGAGAGGAACAAGCACGGAAGCTCTTCAGTTTTGTTTTCTGCGGCTCTGCGGTGAATGCGATGAAAACCCTCTTCGAGGGCAGTCGTCTGTTTAGCAGGGTGGTGGCACGTGTACGGCTTTCGCCGATAGACGAGCACGAGATTGTGGACCACGTGCAGCGTGGTTTTCTCTCCAGTGGCAAAGTATTAAACCAGGACCTTGTTGTGGGGACGTGCCGTCTGTTCAAAGGGAATGTCTGGTACATCAACCAGTTCGCCTCCATCTGTGACACCATGAGCCGCGGTTACATCATGGAGCCCATGCTGGTAGATGCCCTGAACTGCCTCATCGCCATCCACGAACCGCAGTTCGTGAGTATTGTCAGCAATCTTACCACCCATCAAATCAGTTTGTTACGGGCCACCATAGAGGGCAGCATCCGTTTTAGTTCGGCCGATATCATCCGCAAGTACGGACTTAACTCGTCGGCCAACGTGAAGCGGGTAAAGGACGCCCTCATGAAGAAGGAGGTTCTGACCTTTGACGAGAACGATGTCCCGTCTCTGGAAGACCCGCTGTTCGAGTATTGGGTGAAGAAGTACTATTTTGAATTACCTGCGTAAATCCTCGCCGACGAAAACTTTTTCTACCCCATAAAGGGGAGCGAAAAAGTTTTGTCGGCTCGGAAAGAGCACTACTTTGTCATTTCGAGCGAGCGAAGCGAGTCGAGAAATCTCAAAACTTATGAAAAAACACATTGTTGTATTAACAGGGGCTGGGGTGTCGGCCGAGAGTGGATTTGCTACCTTCCGGGATACGGGAGGCCTGTGGGAGCAGTATAATGTGAACGATGTAGCTTCCATCGAGGGCTGGTACCGCAACCGGAAGCTGGTGCTGGATTTTTACAACCAGCGCCGGGCGCAGCTCAAGGATGCCAAGCCCAATGCGGCCCATGTGGCCATTGCGGAGCTGGAAAAGCAGTACAAGGTGTCGGTGATTACCCAGAATGTGGACAACCTGCACGAGCGCGCGGGTTCTTCCTACGTGCTGCACTTGCACGGGGAACTCACCAAGATGCGTCCGGAGAACGGCATCTATGACCGTACGGCCTCCGAGGCCGAGGTCGTGGACGTGGGCTACAGCGCCGTTCATCTGGGGGACCTGGCGCCGAACGGCAGCCAGCTGCGCCCGCATATCGTCTTCTTCGGTGAGGCCGTTCCCAACATTGAAAAAGCCATCAATCTGGTGGAAAGTGCCGATATCCTCCTGATCGTGGGCTCGTCCCTGCAGGTATATCCGGCAGCCGGGCTGTATCGTTACGCACCTGGCGAATGTCCCATCTACGTGATCGACCCTAAACCGGTGCCGCTTGCAGACCCGCGGGTCACCTTCATCCAGGATGTCGCCACCAAGGGCATGGAAATCTTCACAAAAAAAGTCTCGGAGTAATTTCCGAGACTATTTTTTAGTCGATGCGGTCGAAGCCGGTGTAGGGCCTCAGGACCTCCGGGATTTCGATGTACCCGTCTTTCTGGTTGTCTTCCAGCAGGGCGGCCACTACGCGGGGAAGGGCCAAGGAACTGCCGTTCAGCGTGTGAACCAGCTGCGTTTTTCCGTCCTTGTCCTTGTAGCGGCACTTGAGGCGGTTGGCCTGGTAACTCTCGAAGTTGGATACGGAGGAAATCTCCAGCCAGCGGCCCTGGGCTGCGCTCCACAGCTCAAAGTCATAGGTGATGGCGCTGGTGAAGCTCATGTCGCCGCCGCAGAGGCGCAGGATGCGGTACTTAAGGCCCAGCGCATTCACCAGGCTTTCCACGTGGGCAATCATTTCGTCCAGGGCAGCGTAGCTGTTCTCCGGCTTCTCGATGCGGACAATTTCCACTTTGTCGAACTGGTGCAGGCGGTTGAGGCCGCGCACATCTTTGCCGTAGGAACCGGCTTCCCGGCGGAAGCAGGGCGTGTAGGCCGTCAGCTTCTGGGGGAACTGGTCCTCCTGAAGAATCACGTCACGGAAGATATTGGTGACGGGAACCTCTGCGGTGGGAACCATGTAGAACCCGTCCAGATTGGCAAAGTACATCTGGCCTTCTTTGTCCGGCAGCTGGCCGGTACCAAAGCCGGAAGCGGCATTCACCATTACGGGCGGCTCCACCTCCTTGTACCCGGCCGCCGTGTTGCGGTCCAGGAAGAAGTTGATGAGGGCGCGCTGCAGGCGGGCTCCCTTGCCTTTGTATACAGGGAAACCGGCGCCGGTGATTTTGACGCCCAGGTCGAAGTCGATGATGTCGTACTTTTTGGCAAGTTCCCAGTGGGGGAGGGCACCTTCCGGAAGATTCACCTCCGGACCGCCCATCTTCACGACCAGGTTGTCTTCTGCGCCTTTTCCTTCCGGTACCAGCTCATAGGGGAGGTTGGGAAGGAGGACGAGCTGGCTTTGCAGGGCCTCGATGGTTTCGTCGGCCTCTTTGAGCAGCTCCGTGGAACGGGCTTTGAGGTTGGCGACCTCTTCCTTGGCGGCAGCGGCCTCTTCCTTTTTGCCTTCTTTCATGAGCTGGCCAATGGCGGCCGCAGCTTTCTTCTGTTCTGCCAGGAGGGCATCGCTCTCTGTCTGGAGAGCTTTGCGTTTGTCGTCCAGGGCGATAACCTGTGCTACGATGTCTTTGGCATCGAAGTTTTTAACAGCAAGTCTCCGGATTACAAAATCCGGAGACTCGCGTAAAAGTTTCAGGGTTAACATGTCTTAGTTCTCCAAGGGAAGTACGGAAACATAAGATTTGTTTTCACGCTTGCGGGTGAACTTGACGGTGCCGTCAATAAGGGCGTACAGGGTGTGATCTTTACCCATACCCACGTTCAGACCCGGGTTGTGTGCAGTACCGCGCTGACGCACGATAATGTTGCCGGCCTTTACGACTTCTTCGCCGAACTTCTTGATACCAAGGCGTTTGGAATGCGACTCACGGCCGTTCTTGGAACTGGATTGACCTTTCTTGTGTGCCATAATCTGTTTCTCCTTTAAAAGTTAAGCGATAGCGTCGATGTGGATTTTGGTGAGCTTCTGGCGATGGCCATTGAGCGTCTGGAAACCCTTGCGACGGATTTTCTTGAACACGAGCACTTTCTTTGCCTTGGCGTCGTCGTCCAGCACGGTGGCGGTAACCTTGGCACCCTTTACATAGGGAGTACCCACTTGCACTTTGCCCTCATTGTCTACGAGGAGCACTTTGTCGAACTCGACGGATTCTCCGTTCTTGGCCTGCAGGCGGTTCACGAAGATATCCATGCCAGCCTCTACTTTAAACTGCTGGCTTGCAATGTCTACGATTGCGTACATTGTACAAAAACTTGTTAAAGTTTGGGCCGTAAGCGCCTGCCCCTCGCGGGCGGGTCTTGCTAGAGCTTAGCGGTCATCTCAAAAAATGGACTGCAAAGATACGAATAATTCTCAGAATCACAAATTTTTCCGCAGCAAAAACCTAGCGTTCTTCTCCCGGGACATGGCCGAAGAGTTCCTTGTAGCATTTGCTGAAGTAAGACGGTGTCCCGAAGCCAACGGCATAGGCGACCTCCGCTACGGTTTTGTCCGTGGTCTTGAGCAGCTGTTCCGCCGCTTTCAGGCGCGTAATGCGCACCAGCTCAACGGGGGAGTAGCCGGTAAGGGCTTTCACTTTCCTATATAGTTGCACGCGCGAGAGTCCCAGGTCGGACCCCAGCTGCTCCACGCTCAGGTTTTCGTCTCCCAGATGCTCGCGGACCAGCGCACGGAAGCGGGAAAGGAAGTCATTCTCCTGCGGCCGGGCGGCGCTTTCGCCGGTTTCCAGGTAATGCTCCTTGAGCAGGATGCGGCTCTTGAGCAGGTTGCCGATACGCGAAAGCAGCACCCGTTCGCTGAAGGGCTTGGAAATGTAGGCATCGGCACCGGAATCGTAGCCCTCCGCGCGCTGGTCTTCCAGCGATTTGGCGGTAAGAAGGATGACGGGGATGTGGCTGGTGGCCAGCTGCCCCTTGAGCGCCTTGCAAAGTTCCAGGCCGTCCATGACGGGCATCATCACGTCCGATACCACCAGGTCCGGCAGTTCGCGCGTGGCTTTTTCCAAGGCCTCCCGGCCGTCGCAGGCGCTCAGAATGCGGTATTCGCCTTCCAGCAGTGTGCCAATGAAGCGGCGAAGGTCTGCGTTGTCGTCCACCACCAGGATGGTGGGACGGTCGCTTTCGCTCACCCGGCTGGCGGCCTCCTGCTTGTGGCTGTCCTCGCGGAGATAGGTCTCCTCGTAGCGCTCCGTATAGGCCGATGCCGCTTTGCCTTCGCTCACGCTGGCGCCTTTTTGCACCAGCGGAAGGCGCAGGGTAAAGGTGGAGCCCTTGCCCAGCGTGCTTTCCACGCTCACGCTGCCCTTGTGCAGCTCCGCTACGGCTTTAATCAGGGCCAGGCCAATGCCGGTACCGTTACTGGACTCATTGGCTTTGTAGAATTCCTCGAAGATATACGGCAGTTTTTCCGGCGGGATGCCCTCTCCGTCATCGGCAACGGAAAGGAGGGCCGATGCTCCTTCCTGCTTCACGGAAACAGTGATGTGCCCGTCCGGCCGGGTGTGCTTGATGGCGTTGCCCAGGAGGTTGAACAGCACCCGCTCCACAAGGCGCATATCGGCCTCGACGGTAAGGGCCGGGAGGCCTTCGTAGGTAAGGCTTTGGGAGGTGCCGCTGAACCCGCCCATCCATTCCTGCACGGCGGCGGGGAGGTCAAAGCGGGAGGCGTTAAGCGGACGGTTTCCGCTCTCTATCCTTCTGAAATCCAGGATGTTATTCACCAGTTGCTGGAGAACGGTCACATTGCGGCGCGCCATCAGGAGCGTTTGCTGCTGGTCCGCTGACAGCGGGCCTTCCAGGACATGCTCCAGCGGACCGGCCACCAGGGTGAGCGGCGTCCGGAGGTCGTGGCTCACCTGAGTGAAGAAGCGCAGCTTGGCGGCGGTGCTTTCCTCCACTTTCTGTTTGAGCTCCCGGGTGCGTATGTAGCCCCAGTAGGACTGGGCGGCAATGAGGACCACCAGAAGGGCAAAGGCAATCACCAGCCACATAATGATGCGCTGGGTGTTGTATTCCATCAGAAAGGTGTCCAGCCGGGCGTTGATGTTCTCCACATGGGCCCGCTGATTGGCCACTTCCGCTTCCTGCATCTTGAGGATGCGGGCGTTGCGGCTGTCTACCAGGGCGCTTTCCAGCAGGTTCTCCCGCTGGAAGGGCGCTCCGCGAAGAATATTCAGGGCCAGTTCCATCACCAGGTCGCCGCGGGTGGGGTACAGGTAGGAGGCGGTGAGCTCTCCGTCAATCACTTCCTGCAGGCCGGCTTCCGGCAGGGCATCCACCCCGAAGAAGGCTATATCGGCAGGGTTGCCCAGCGCTTCCCGGGCACCCCGCGCCATGCGGTCGTTCTGGCCAAAGACGGCGTTGGGCCGGATACCGCGGGCCATCACTTCTTCCATGGCATCGTAGCCGCCTTCCTTGAGCCAGCCGCCGTACGGCGCCACGGTGAGCGTCATGCCGGGATACTGCGCCAGTGCCTCTGCAAAGCCTTTGTGGCGGTCATCGGCAGGGGAGGAACCCTCCAGCCCCGGAATCTCTACCACATGGCCCTTCTTGCCCAGGAAATCGGCCATATAATGCCCCATGATGCGCCCGATTTCCACATTGTCGGCGCCAATGAAGGCGGTGTATTTGTGCGAGTCGATTTTCCGGTCGAACAGGATGACCGGGATACCGGCGTCAAAAGCTTCTTCTACGGCAGGGGTAATGGTGTGCGTCTGGTTGGGCGAGATGATGAGAAGGTCCACGCCTTCCGCCACAAAGCGGCGGATCTGGGCCATCTGCTTCTGGCTGTCGTCATCGGCCGATGAAAAACGCAGCGTCACGCCCTCCACACGGGCTGCGAGCGAAAGTTCATCGTTCAGTTTAGTGCGCCAGATATCGTCGCTGCACTGGGATACGCCTATAACCAGCGACTTCTTCCCACCGGAACAACCGGTGAGAAGAAGTACCACTGATATGAGGAGGAAAAGCTTTTTATTCATTTACTTGAGATTATCCGGAACGATGGGCATGGCACCGCTTTGGGTACATACAAAGGCCGATACCTTGACGGCAGTCTCGTGGGCTTCCGTGACGGGTTTTCCCGTGAGGAGGGAGCCAACGAACGCACCGGTGAAGGAGTCGCCTGCACCAACGGTGTCCGCCACCTGCACCTTAGGGGTGTCCAGGAACGACATGCCGCCTTCGTAGAAGACGTAGCTGCCATTCACGCCGCAGGTGAGGATGAGCATTTTGAGTTGATATTCCTTGATCAGGTAACGGCATTTCTCTTCCAGGGCCAGGCCGGGCAGATTGAACAGCCGGGCCATCACCACCAGCTCTTCGTCGTTGATTTTCAGGATGTCACAACGGCGGAAAGAGGCCTCCAGCACTTCCTTGCTGTAAAAGTCCTGGCGCAGGTTGATGTCAAACACCTTGAGGCAATCTTCCGGTACGGCATCCAGGAACAGGCCGATGCTCTCCCGCGAGACCGGACTGCGCTGGGCCAGGGAACCAAAGCAAACGGCCTGGCACTGTTTGGCCAGTTCTGCCAGTTCCTTGGTGTACGGGATGTTGTCCCAGGCAACGCCTGTTTTAATCTCGTACTGCGGAACGCCGCGGCTGTCCAGGCTTACCTGCACGGTGCCGGTAGGGTATTCCACGCGGTCCAGGTGGTAGGGCAGATGATGCTCCTCCAGGGCTTCCACAATTTCCTCGCCCAGCTTGTCCTGGCCGATAGCACTCACGGCAAGACCTTCCAGGCCGAACTGGCTGGCATGATAAGCGAAGTTGGCGGGTGCGCCCCCCAGCTTCTTTCCCTCGGGAAGCATATCCCACAGCGCTTCCCCGATACCTATAACGAATTTACTCATAATTATTTACCAACTTTACTCAGATAAGTGAACAGATACACAACACCTACGGCCATTACGGCGATGGCGCCGGCCTGACCGACAGCATCGGAAGCAAAGCCCATCAGGAGCGGGAATACGGTACCGCCGAACAGGCCCATGATCATGAGGCCGCTCACCTCGTTCTGTTTCTCGGGAACGGCCAGCAGGGCCTGCGAGAACACGATGGAGAAGATGTTGGAGTTACCGAAACCTACCAGGGCGATGGCCACATACAGGACGGCTTTGGTGGTGCCAAAGAACATGCCGCACATGGACAGGGCCATGAGGACCACGCTGAAGAGGAAGAACTTCCGGTGGCTGAACTTGGACAGGATGAACGAGCCGCTCAGACAGCCGATGGTACGGAAAATAAAGTACAGGCTGGTAGCAAAACCGGCTTCCGTGAGGGTCATGCCCACGCGTTCCATCAGGAGCTTGGGAGCCGTGGTATTGGTGCCCACGTCAATGCCCACATGGCACATGATGCCCAGGAAACTCAGAAGGACGATGGGTTTCCCCAGGAGCTTGAAGCAAGCCACAAAGCCGGAAGCCTTGTCTGCCACCTGCTCCCGCTCGATGGGGGAGAGGGACAGGAACAGGGCCGCAAGGATGCCGATAATGCCATACACCGGGAACAGCACCCGCCAACCCAGGCCGAAGGACGGCATGGCGGCAGTGGCGCCCCACATGGCAATGTACGGAGCCATGAAGGAAGCAATGGCCTTCACAAACTGACCGAAGGTCATGGTGCTGGCCAGCTTATCCCCTTTGATGATATTGGTGATGAGCGGGTTCAGCGAGGTTTGCATGAGGGCGTTGCCGATGCCCAGCAGGGAGAAAGCGGCCAGCATGAGGCCGTAGCTCTCACCAAAGATGGGCAGGATAAGGGAAATCACCGTTACCACCAGGCTCAGGAGCACGGTGTTTTTACGGCCGATGCGGTTCATCAGGATGCCCGTGGGAACGGAGAAGATGAGGAACCAGAAGAAGACCAGCGACGGGAAGATATTGGCGGCGGAGTCTGACAGGTTCAGATCCTGCTGCACATAGTTGGAGGCGATGCCCACGAGGTCCACGAACCCCATGGCAAAGAAGCAGAGCATCACCGGTATCAGTTGCAGTTTCTTGTTCATTTTGCAATCGGATAAAGGGTTACGTCGGCCTTGGTGTTGCCGTACATTTTAAGGATGTTATAAGGGGAGGCGGGGAACACCAGGTTGGTCATGCAGAAGTCTTCGCCAAAGGCCTCGATGCTGGCGCTGTCCACCAGGAGACGGAGCTCCATCTTGCCGCCCACGGTGGTGGGAGCGGTAGTAACCGCTGCAAAGGACTTGGAGAACTTCACGGTGCCGCTGCCGCGACGGTCCATGGAGAAGGTCTGCACCGCGGCGTTATAGGAAAAGACCACTTGCTCGCCGGTCTCGTTGGACAGGACGAAGGTGACATCCTCCTTCTTGGGAAGATTGAAGCGGATCACCAGCTCATAGGCACGCTGCGGTGTGTCGAACAGCTCTACCGGGGCGGTGGAGAGGCTATACTGAACGGGCGTGCCGCGCAGGGCTTCCATTTCCGGGGAAGGGGTGCTCTTCAGGAGGACTTCCTTGCCCCTGCGGATGAGGCTCAGGTCACGCGGGACGGAGTTGGCGCTGCGGAACTGGGTGGTGGGGACGGAATTGGCATACTGCCAGTTGCTCATCCAGGCAATGGCTACGGTCCTGTTATCCGGGGCGTTGCTCCAGGTAACCGTGGCGTAGTGGTCCTTGCCATAGTCCATCCAGCGGGTAACGGTGGGAAGGTCGTCGCACTTGAAGGTCTTGCCGTCGTAGCTGCCCACGAAATACTGCGTTGCGCTGCCGCCGAAGGGACCGCCGGGATTGATGTTGAGGATGAGCACGTACTTGTCCTTGCCCTCGAAGGGCAGGCGAACCAGGTCCGGGCACTCCCAAACGCCGTTGTGGTTGCCATAGGCAAGGCCAAAACTGCTGTCGTAGGTCCAGTCCTTGAGGTTGTCGGAGCTGTAGAACTGCACTTCCTGTCCGGCGGCCAGAATCACCTTCCACTGCTTGCTCTGGGGGTCCCAGAACAGCTTGGGATCGCGGAAATCCCGGGTGTCTTCCGCCATAATTACCGGGTTGCCGGCATATTTGGTGAAGCTGCGGCCATTGTCGTTACTGTAAGCAATACTCTGGGTCTGGCTGTCGCCGTCGGAGGTGTACATGGCAATGATGGCATTGCGGCCGAAACCTGCCACATTCTCTTTGTCCACAATGGCGCTGCCGCTGAAAATGGCGCCCAAATCGTCCGGAGCCAGGGCAATGCCCAGATTCTCCCAGTGCACCAGATCCTTGGAAACGGCGTGTCCCCAGTGCATGTTGCCCCAGAAGCTGCCGTACGGGTTGTACTGGAAGAAAAGATGCCATTCTCCGTCCTTGTACACCATGCCGTTGGGGTCGTTCATCCAGCCCCAGTCGGGAGAGAAGTGGTAAGTAGGACGGTATTTCTTCTCCTTGTTGGCAAAGTTGAAAGCGGAGGCTGTGGTCATCTCGCTCCAGCACACATCGTCCGAAGGATCCCGGCGCACGCCGCGGCCCTGACGCATGGTGATGTCCAGCAGGATGCTGCTGCCGTTCCACTCACCCAGGTCCAGCGGAACCAGGTAGTCGGTTTTGTCAATAGCCAGGGAAACATTGGCCTTGAGGACAACTGTCCCGTTAGACAACACCTTTACAACAGCCTCTTGGGCCGTTTCCTGCACGGGGAGCAGGATGTAGCGGTTGTGACCGCTCACCTGCACCATACTGTGGGTTTCACTCAGATGGGTAATGGTAAGGCCCTGTGCCCCGGCAACCACCGGGAGCAACAGAGCCAAAAGCGTTAAGAGTCTTTTCATGCTTCAAAGTTAGCTAAAAAACTCCGGAATTAATACTGGGTAACTTCCAAATCGGATACCGTGATGTTGCCACCGTAGTTATTGATGCTCCAGCAGTTCTTCTGGATACCGTAAATACGCTGGGTATAGGCGCATACATCGTTAATGTACATGACAACGACGGAGTTGTCAGTGTAAATGTCGATGTTGTACACATTGTCCTCCGGGCGGGCGAAAATGTAGCCGTCGATGCCTTCAACGAAGCCTTTGCCTTCTTCACCTTCTTCCTCGAAGTTCACCTTGCGGGCAACCGCCTCATCCCATTCGGGATTGAGCACCATGGTGTAGTACTTCTTGGAGTCGGTTCCGCGTACCAGGGAGATGCCGAACTTGTCCCATTTGTTGGAAGTTGTCACCGTGAAGGCAATGTGGTTGTGGGCGCCCAGGCGGTTGTACAGCACATAGGCATCGTCGCCGGAGAGTTTGCCGTCCGTGCCATTGGCGGGCGTGAAGCCATTGGAAGCCATCACTTTCAGCGTCTTGGTCTGGTTGTACTTGTCGGCGATAGCGGGCACTTCACCCAGGGTGAGGGTGCCGTCTGCCTTCTGGAGAATCTTGTGGCAGACAAGGGCTCCGGACCAGTTGGGTTCGCTGGCGGCGCCAACATTGACGTTCCGGTCAAAGATGGTGGCACCGGTACGGGTAGGGCACCAGCCCCAGATATAACGGTCTTCGCCGTCCGATGCGGTTTTGCCCGCATAGAATGCGCGGCTGTCCAGCACGCCCTCGTGCATATCCTGTGGCCAGTGGGCGCCCGGATCGCCAAAGCAGTTCTTCAGGCCTTCCCAGGAGTCGGCCATCATGTATTTGACCTTGCGGCTCCAGGGAGCGCGGTAGCCTTCACTGTAGATGAAGTACCACCAGTCGCCCATCTTGAACACGTCCGGGCATTCGCACATGCGGTCCCAAACCATGTTGAATCCGCCCACAAGGGTCCAGTCTTTCAGGTCGTTGGAAACGAAGTCGGCGAAGCGCAGGTTACTGGAAATAACCATGTGCCATTTGCCGTCGTCGGCCTTGAAAATCTGCGGATCGCGGAAGTCGTCCTTAGCAAAGCCAAAATCGTCGCCCTTCAGGGCCCAGAGGTAATCCTTGGTCCAGGTCTTGAAGTCCGGGGAGGTGGCGCGCAGCACCACTTCACGGTTGGTGCAGTTGCCGTTGTGGCCGGTGTAATACAGGTAGTACAGCTGGTCGGCGTCGTTGTAAATGCAGCAGCCGGTTCCGATGGCGGCGTCCTGCTCCCAGATGGAAGCGCCGAAGGGAAGGACTTCGCCCAGGGAGGTGTAGGAGGCACCATCCTTGGTGCTCACGCCCCAGATGGGGTGGAAGTTATAGGTGGCGTTGTTGTCGAACTCCTGCAGATACAGCACTTTGAATTCGCCGGCCTTGGTGTCATAGAAAGGCATGGGGTCGCCTACGCGGCCGATGGCGGGAGTGTAGTAAGTGCTGAAGCCTTTTTCGTCGGCCGATGCGAAGTACTCGCCGGTCTCGTCCCAGGCTTTGGGCGCGTCACCATAGTTTTCCTTGGTGCAAGCCAGGGTGGCCGCAAGGGCCACGCCGGCTAAAGTGATATAGTGGAAAATTGTATTCATAACTTCTACTTGGTCAGATAGTTGATAGCGTTCTGCGTCATGGTGGCGATGTTCTTGTGGAAGTGCTCCTCATATTCGGGCTCGAACATGTAGGAATACCAGTCGTAGCAGCCGGAGCCGATGCAGATGATGCCGCCCTTGCCGTCCTTGGCCGGATACTCCCAGGCCACAACGGCGCCGTCACCGCCCACACCCAGGATCTTGCCGCCGGTGCGGGCCTCCCAGGCTGCGTGGTCGTCATAGCCGCCCCAGTCGGTACCGATGTGGTACTGGGCTGTAGAGTTGGTGATGTGGTAGCCGTTGTCGGTGCAATAGACCTTGTTCGGATCGTCGCCGGCGATGAGGCCTGCATAGAGCGGATGCTCGTTCTGGCCACCAAAGATATTGAAGTCCCAAGGACCCCAGCAGCGCTCGGCGCTGTCTTCGTTCTGGCCCCAGCAGTTGTTCGGGGTGGTCCACTCGTCGTCACCGGTTGTGCCGATGAAGGAAGGAAGGTTGGTCGCGTAGCGGGTGAGCAGGAACGCACCGCCGTTCTCATAGTAGGCGCGGAGCTGGTTCTTGGCATCCAGGGCATAAGGCGCCTTGGCTACAAAGTTGTCGTGACCGTCAACCCCGCCGTCCATGTGGTAGTGCCACCAGATAATCTTGCACTCATCCAGCTCAACCGTGCCGGCCTGGAGGTCGGCGAAGCTGGTGTACAGGGCGCCGGGCACGTTGGACAGCATCCACTGGCAGGCTGCGCCGGCCTCGGGATCCAGGTCGTTCATGTTGGCGGGCTCGCCGATGAACAGGGCCTTGGGCTTGTCGATGGCCGTCACATTCACCGTGTACACGCTCTTGGCGGAGTTGTTGGTCACGGTGTACTGCACGGGCTCGGTGAAGTCCTGCGGCACGCCGGAAAGCGGCGTGATGGTGGCGTTCTGGCTGATGACGATGGTCGGGACCAGTGCGTTAATCCCTTCCGACTTGGGAACGAAGGCGGAAATGGTCTTGGCTTCCTGGTCGATGGTGCCAGTATAAATGTCGTTCAGGACAAAGTGCAGGATGCGGGCTTCGTCGTGCAGGACGCTCAGCGTCCAGTCAATGGCGGCGTCGCCGTTGACAACATGGAGGCCTTTGGGAGCGTCCATATTCAGTACCTGACCCTTGGTGACATTGCAGGTGGCCTCCTTGGACAGGGTGAGTTCCGTGATTTCCATCTCGGAAGTGGCGTAGACTTCCGGAAGACGTACCACAATGGTGCGGGTGGGCAGATCTACAATTCCGGCGAAATTGTCCAGCGAGATGGACTGAACCAGGCAGTCGCCGCTCAGTTTGAGGTTGCTCACGTTTTTCTTGGCGCAGCCGGCAAGGCAAAGCAAGGCAGCTGCAATATAGAATAATTTATGTTTCATGGTATGCATTGATTATCACCAGTTACCAATGTTCTGCGTATAATGGCCGTTGGATGCGGCAATCTGCGAGGCCGGAATCGGAAGATATTCGTCCTTGTCGGCCGTGAAGTGGGCGTCCCTGTAAATGGTGCAGCTGGAAGCCTCCTCTGCGAAGTATTTGTTCAGGACGGTAGCGGCATCGCCCCAGCGGACCAGGTCGAAGAAACGCTCGCTCTCCATACCCATTTCCAGACGGCGCTCCATCTTCACAATCTTGATGGCGGCATTCTTGTCATAGCTTCCGTTATACTGGGTGGCATAAATCTTTACCCCGTAACGGGTAGGATAGTCGGAGAACATCTGGATGGAACCGGCTGCGCGTTTGCGAATCTGGTTCACCAGTTCGATGGCCTTGCCGCTTTCACCCAGTTGGGCATAGGCTTCGGCGCGCTCCAGAAGAACGTCGGCGTAGCGGAAGACGATGCGGTTCATGGAAGAGGCCCAGTAGGAACCCTTGATGAGGTATTCACCCACAAGGGCGGGATCTACGTTCTGTTTGAGGCTGATGTAGTAGCCGTACAGGCCGTTACCGCGGCTCCACTGCTTGGATTCATCCTGGATGAAGTTCTTGTTGAACAGGTAGGGGAGACCGGGCATGCCCACGGTGAGGAACAGACGCGGGTCTGCGTTGTCGGCGAAGGTGTAATTCTTCTCGTTGAAGGTGTCCAGGAGCGGCAGGCCGTCGGCACCGGTACGGAAGGCGTTCACCAGGTTCTGGCTGGGTTTGTAGAAGTCGCAGGCGCCGTCGGTAACATTGTCGATGCTGGGACCGATGAGGCCGTAGCTCCAGTTCAGGTTGCCGTAGGTGGAGCCGTCGTTGCGGGAGTACTGGATGGCCCAGATGCTCTCCTTGCCGTTTTCGTACATCTCCTCCGGACGGAAGTTGTTGTGGATATCCTCTTCCAGGCCGTAGTTGGCGTAGAGGGACGGATTGGTGTATTCAATCACCTTGTTCAGGTCTTCCGTATTGATGGAAGTCACCTTGTTGGACTGGGCGTCATCCTGACGATACGCCTTGTACAGGTAGAGCTTGGCAAGGAAAGCGGCGGCGGCAGCTTTGGTAGGACGGCCTTTTTCGGCCTGCACTTCCGGCAGCACATCGTAGGCGGCTTTCACATCGTCAATAATCACCTGCCAGCCCTGGTCGTTGGTATATTCGGTGTTGGACAGGGCGTTGTACTCGTCATACGTGAGGCTGGGGTTGGTCACGAACGGGATGTTCTTGTACAGGCGTTTGAGAAGGAAGTGACCGTAACCGCGAAGGAATTTCATCTCCGCCAGGCGCTGCTGCTTCATCGCGAAACTGTCGTCGCACTCGTTCAGGAGGGCGATGGCGCTGTTTACGCGGGAAAGAGCGTTGTACAGGCGGACCCACATGTCGTTGATGTTCCAGTTGGTGGTGAGGACACCCTGCTGGATTTCCAGTTGGTGGAAGACGTCGCCGTCGCTGGTGCCGTTGCCGCCCTTGTAAGCGTCATCGGAACGTACGTCGAAGTTCCACATGGAGAAGGAGGAGTTGATATCCTCGGCCGAGGTGAAGACGGCGTAGGCGGCTATCACCATGCCTTCCGCGTTGGCAGGGTCCTTGACCTGCTCATCGCTCAGCGTCGCCTGGGGAACCTGCTCGGAGAGCATTTTGTTGCAGGAGAGAATCATGCAGCAAGCCAGGCCCATATATAGGATGGAAATATACTTTCTCATAGTCGATAGTGCATTAGAAGGAAACATTGAGACCCATCGTCACGTTGGTAGGGATAGGATAGCCGAAGTTCGGGTTCTCGGGATCTACGCCGGTGAACTTGCTGCTTCTGATGGTGAGCAGGTTCTGGGCCGATACGTACACTCTCAGGCGGCTCATGTGCAGGGTTTCGCACACGCGTTTGGAGAAGTTGTAGCCCACCTGGATGTTGCGCAGTTTGGCAAAGGAGCCGTCTTCCACAAAGTAGGAAGACACGCGCTTTTCGTTGTTGTTGTCCATGGTGCTTACGGCCGGGATGTTGGAAGCCATGTTGGAGGGGCTCCAGGCATCCAGGATGCGGCGGCCCTTGTTCAGGTTGGAGATGTTCAGGCCGCTCCAGATGTCGGTCTGCTTCTTGAAGTCGCTGATTACATCTACGCCCTGGACACCCTGCCAGAACATGGTGAGGTCAAAATTCTTGTACTGCAGGTAGATATTCAGACCCCAGGTGAAGGCCGGAACAGGGGAGTAAATCCACTTCTGGTCCTTTTCGTTGATGATGCCGTCGCCGTTGAGGTCTTTCCAGCGGATGCGGCCCAGGCCTGCGCCATTCTGAAGGGCATGATTGTCAATTTCTTCCTGGCTCTTGAAGATGCCGTCGTACACATAACCGACCTGTGCACCCATCGGGTGGCCCACAACGCTTTCCACGCCATTTCCGCCGAAGGTACCGGCAGCGGCAATGGTGTCGGGCAGTTTGGTTACCTTATTGTCATAGGTGCCGATATTGCCGGCAAGGTCGTACTGGAAGTCGCCTACCTCACCGCGGTAGCCAATGTTGAATTCCAGACCTTTGTTGTCCATGGCGCCGGCGTTGATCCACTGGGAGGCGCCTTCACCCATGACACCGATACCGGGCATGTACACCAGAATGTCGGTGGTCTTCTTGTAGTAAGCTTCGAAGGAACCGTAGAGGGCGCTCTTGAACATGGCAAAGTCCAAACCGACGTTGGTCTGCGTGGTGGTTTCCCACTTCAGGTTGTCGTTGCCCAGCTGGTTGCGCTTGAAGCCGCTGGGCAGCGTCTTGCCGCCGTTGGTGCCTTCAATGTCGTAGCTGGTACCATAGCTCTGTCCGCCGAAACCGGCTTCGCCGTAGTTACTCTCATACAGGGTGTAACGGGCAATGTTGGAAATTTCCTGGTTACCGGTCTGACCCCAGCTTGCGCGGATTTTCAGGTTCTCCAGCCAGGTGGCGTCTTCCATGAAGGACTCTTTGTCAATTCTCCAACCCAGGGAGACGGAAGGGAACAGACCGAAGCGGTTGTTACGGCCGAAGCGGCTGGAACCGTCGTAACGGACTGTTACGCTGGCCAGATAGCGGTCTGCGAAGTTGTAGTTGGCTTTTCCGAAGAAGGAAACCAGGGTGAATCCACCGCCGCCTCCATAGGCTTCTGCCTCGCCTACAGCAGCGCTGGGCCACATGTAGTCGGGATTCAGGACGGCGAAGTCGTAGGCCTTGCCGCTGAACCAGGTATCCTTTTCACGGTTGATTTCCGTACCCAGGAGGAAGTCGGCGCGGTGCTTGCCAATCTCCATATTATAGGTAGCGACGGCATTCCACATCCACTTGAGCCAGTGCTCCTGCTTGCCTTCCACGGCATTGGTAGGGTTGGCCACGGTACCTTCCGTTACGGGATAGGTGAAGATGCGCTGCTCTTTCTGGGCATAGTCGATACCAAAGGTGGTCTTGATGTTGAAGCCTTTGAACGGGTTGATGTTCAGGAAAGCGTCACCAAACATTCTCCAGTAGGAGTAACGGTTGTCGGAGTTGCGTTTGAGGCGGGCGAGGGGGTTCTCGCGGTCGGCGTAGCCGCCTACAGGACCGGCGAACTCACCGTCGGTGGTGTAAACGGGGATGGACGGGTTGAACTGGAGCACGTTCTCCAGGAATCCGCCGGGAGCCTGCACTTCGGAGGTGCGGTTCACGGTGAAGTGTTCGCCGATGGTCACAATGTGACGGTCGCCAATTTTCAGGAGCTTGTAGTCCGTGTTGATACGGGCGCTCAGACGGGAGAAGTCGGAGTATTTGATAATACCGTCGTTCTTATAGTAACCCAGGGAGAAGAAGGAGTTTCCGCGTTCGGAACCGTTGCTCAGCGAGAGGTTGTACTGCTGGATGATACCGGTGCGGGTGGTTTCCTTGAACCAGTCGGTGTCGCTGGCGGGCGTTTTGCCGGCGGCATCCAGGTATTTGTTCATTTTCACGCTGTTCAGGGACGGATTGCCGCTGACATCGTAGCCCCAGTCGTACACATAACCCAGGGCGTTCATGTTGGGGTTCAGGCCGTCATTCACATAGCCCTGCCACATCACACGGCCGAATTCCTCGGCGTTGAGCACCTGCATGCGGTTCATGTAGGTTTGTGCAGCGACGCTGGCGTCGAAGTCCACTTTTACCTTGCCGTCCTTGCCCCGCTTGGTGGTGATGATGATCACACCGTTGGCGGCGCGGCTACCGTAAATGGAAGCGGAGGCGGCGTCTTTCAGCACCTGGATGCTCTCAATATCGTTACCGTTGAGTTCATGCATGCCGGCCTTGGTTGGTACACCGTCGATGATGTACAGCGGGTCGTTGTCGTTCAGGGTGCCGATACCACGGATGCGCACGGTGGCTGCACCGGAAGGGGAACCGTCGGCCGTGATGTTCATGCCCGGGACACGTCCCTGGAGGGCTTTCACGGGGTTGTTCTCGTTCTGCTTGGCCAGGTCTTCCGTATTCACGGTGGAGATGGCGCCGGTGAGGTCGGCCTTGCGCTGAACGGTATAACCGGTGACCACCACTTCATTCAGAAGCTGGGAGTCTTCATCCATCACCACAGACATCTGCGCCTGGGCGGGGAGTTCCAGCGTGGTGTAACCGATAGAGGAGAAGACCAGGACGGCTCCTTCTTTCACCGTGAGGGTGAAGTTGCCGTCAAAGTCCGTTGTCGTACCGTTGGTGGTACCCTTTTCCATGACTGCGGCGCCAATGACACCGTAGCCGTCGGTCGAAGAGGTTACCACACCGGTAACCGTAATCTGCTGGGCGAAGGCGGTAAAGCCGGCCAGCAGGAGGACCGAAAGTAAAATTGACTTTAGTTTGAACATATAATAGTGGTTAAGTAGTTCCGTGTCCGGGTGCAGTGGTTTTTGCGCTCGCAAATATAAGGTGTAATTCTGGCAACCCCCAGCGAGGGATGTTTCATTTGATGCAACAGATGTTTCATTGCAACATTTTTTGCAGGATATGCACGGATAATCAGTCCCTTGCGAATCCGCGCGCAAAATCGTATCTTTGTGCCGCTTTATGGAACGCGTCATTCTTGGCATAGACCCGGGAACCCAGCTTTTGGGTTTTGGCATCATCCGCGTAGAGGGCAAAAAGGCCTCCTACGTGGACATGGGCGTGCTGGATTTGCGGAAAGATCCGGATGCGTACACCAAGCTCCAGTCCATCTACGAATGCATCAGCGAGGTGTGCCGCAACTACCACCCCACGGAGCTGGCCATCGAGAGCCCCTTCTACGGAAAAAATGCGCAGGTGGTCCTCAAACTGGGCCGCGCGCAGGGAGCCGCCATCCTGGCCGCCAAGGAGTATGGCGTGGGAAGTGTCACCGAGTACGCCCCCCGAAAGGCCAAAGAGGCCATTGTGGGGAACGGCGCCGCCTCCAAGGAGCAGGTGCAGCTCATGCTGGAAAAAACGCTGGGCGTCAAGCTGGAAAGCCGGCACCTGGATGCCACGGATGCCCTGGCCATCGCCCTGTGTCATCACTTCGAGACTTCCCGTCCCGTTGCCGTTCCCAAAGGCAAGGGCGGCTGGGAACAGTTCCTGAAAGAACATCCGGAAAGAATTTCCAAATAGGATTAAACTTGAACGCCGGGAAGGTGTCAAAAGAAGGTTAGTATAAAAGAACTTATGGTTAGAAAATTTGTTGCGGCCCTCGCCGGCCTGTTTGTGGCCTTTGCGTTGAGCGCGCAGAATTACAAGATTACCCTCCAGTTGCAGGATGCCACCAATGCGGAACCTGTTGGTTTCGCCACCGTTTCGCTTACCCCGGAAAAGGGACAGCCCAAATATACGCTGTCGGACGGGGACGGCCATGCCCTCCTGGAGAAGGTGAAAAGCGGCAAATACACCCTCAAGGCGGAAATCATGGGCTACAAGACCTATGTCAAGGCGCTGGAGGTAAAGGCCGACCTGAACCTCGGCATCGTCAAGCTGGAACAGGACCAGCAGGTGCTGGATGCCGCCTCGGTGAGCGCCGTGGGCAACCCTGTGGTTATCAAGAAGGACACCGTGGAGTACAACGCATCGTCCTTCAAAATCAGCGACGATAACATGCTGGTGGACCTGCTGAAGAAGCTCCCGGGCATCGAGGTGTCCGAGGACGGCACCATCACCTCCAACGGAGAAACCATCTCCAAGATTACCATTGCCGGTAAAACCTTCTTCCTAGACGACCCTCAGCTGGCTTCGCAGAACATCCCCGCCAAACTCATCGAGAAGGTGAAAGTGGTGAAGAAAAAGAGCGAGCAGGCAGAGTTTACGGGCATTGACGACGGCGAAGAAGAAACCGTCATCGACCTTTCCGTGAAAAGGGGCATGATGAACGGCCTGTTTGGCAATGCCATGGTGGGCGGCGGCGTGGACCTGCCCGCAGCCGGTGGTACGTATGCACCCCGCTGGCAGGCGGCGGCCATGGGCGGCCGCTTTGCGGAGGACAGCCAAATCAGCGTCATCCTCAATGGCAACAACACCAACAACCGTGGGTTCAACGACCTCTCCGGCTCCATGATGAACTCCATGATGGGCGGCGGTGGCGGCATGGGCCGTATGGGTGGCGGTGGCTGGGGCCGCTCCAACGGTATCACCACCTCCTGGATGGGCGGTGTGAACGGCAACTGGGACCTCTTGGACAAGAAAATGGACCTGGGCGGCAACTACCTGTACAACGGCTCCATCGTGGACGTGACGCAGGATGCCTATAAAGAAACCTATCTGACCGATGGCAGTACGCTGTACTCGGACACGGACGGCAAGAGTCACCGCTTCACGGACGGCCACCGCTTTGGCGTGCGCCTGGAGCACAAGTTCAGCGAGAACACTTCCATCCTGTTCCAGCCGCAGTTCAACTTCGGCAGGGGCAGCTACCTGGAGCAGTCGGTGTTCGACACCTGGAAAGATGTCAAGAGCAATCGCACCAACAACGGTTTTACCAACAATTCCGGTAACAACCGGAACTTCCAGACCCGCGGTTTCCTCCTGTTCCGCCAGCGTCTGGGCATGCCCGGCCGTACCATCAGCGCCAATGTGGACTGGAACATCTCCAACAACAGCCTGTGGGGCTACAACCAGTCGCTCACCAATTCCAATTATGTGGATGACGAGCCTGGCGTGACGGAAATTGTAAACCAGCGCATCGACCAGAGCTCCAAGAACCGCAGCGTAGGCGGCCGGCTGGTGTACACGGAGCCCCTGGGCGCTAACTTCTATCTGGAAGGCAGTTACAACATCCGCTGGTCCCAGAGCGAGACCGTAAAGGATGTGTACAACAGCGCCAATCCGTTCGACTACTGGCAGGGGATTCCCACCCTCAGCACCATTTTCATGAACTACCAGCCGTCGGCCATCAATCCCATCACCGGCGACACGGACCTGGAATGGAAGGACCCCAGTTACAGCAACCAAATCACCAACCGCAGCCTCACGCAGAACATCGGCGCGGCGGTGATGTACCAGAACGACAAGTTGCGTGCACAGTTAGGTGCAGCGGCCATTCCTACCAATACCTATAATTATACCAACGGCAAAACGTATACGGACAAGCGCTGGAACTTCTCGCCGCGCGCCATGCTGTTCTACGACTTCACGGACAATTCCAACATCCGCCTGTTCTATTGGGGACGGAGCGCACAGCCTTCCACCAGCCAGCTCATGCCGGTGCTGGACAATTCCAATCCGCTGAGCATGGCCCTGGGTAACCCGTACCTGACGCCGTACTTCAGCCACAGCCTGCGTTCGGACATTGAGTTCTCCAACAAGAAAACCTTCTTTACCGCCCGTGTGCACCTGGAAGGTGGCGCCGTGCAGAATCCCATCGTGAACGCCATGTGGTACGATGTCACCGGCCGCCAGTATTCGTTCCCCGTGAATGGCCGGAATTCGTACAATGCCAATGTGCGGCTCATGATTAACGCCCCTATTGCCAAGAGCGGCTTCTCCATCTCCAACATGACCAACGCCAGCTATTCCAAGAGCGGCAGCTACATTGGCGCGTCGCAGTTGGACATGACCGGCTATTGGGATGGCGAAGACTTCAACTATGCCAAGTTCCACCAGCATTATTTTGTGGACAACACCGAGCAGTGGGCCAAGGACTTCCTGTCCAACGACACCCGTTCGCTCAGCATTACGGAGCGTCTCCGCGCCACGTACCGGAACGACTTCCTTGAGGTGATTGTGAGTGGCCGCACCCGCTTCAACAAGCCTTGGTACACGGTGCAAAACGCCGTGGCCGCCACCTGGAACAACCAGGTGGAGGGTTCCTTCAAGTGGACGATTGGCCGCAGCGGGGTAGAACTCTCTACCGATGCCAGCTACAACTGGTACAACGGTTACACCTCCGCTCCGCCGGCACAGTTCATCTGGAACGCCAGTGTTTCCACGCCGCTGTTCAAGCGCCGCGCCACGCTGGCCTTAAAGGCCTACGACATCCTGAACCGCGCCAAGAACCTCATGGTGAGCGACACCGCCAACTATCACCAGGAGGTGCTGAACAACACCCTGGGCCGTTACATCATGCTTTCCTTCACCTACCGCTTCGGGAACTTCGGTGAGGCCGGCAAGCAAATGCGCGCCCGCATGGGCCAGGGCGGTCCCGGCGGTCCTGGTGGCGGCCGCCGTCCGTTCTAGCTTGTCATTCTGAGTGAAGCGAAGAATCTACATGGAGGCTGTGTACAGTCTCCATTTTTCAATGAGCGCGGCCATATCGGCGGGGAGGGGCGCCTCAAAGTGGAGGCGCTGCCCGGTAACGGGGTGGGTGAAGCCCAGCGTGCGGGCATGCAGCGCCTGCCGCGGGCAAAGGGCAAAACAATTCTGAATA
>ONII01000015.1 GCA_900317845.1 uncultured Bacteroidales bacterium | reverse complement strand
ATCGGCCCCTTCAAAGTAATCGCGTTTCATAGTCAGAATTCCAGTTTATTTCCTTCTTCTTTCATCTCCACGTATTTGGCCTTGTTCAGGCGGAAAAGCTTCGCACCGGAACTCGGAAAGTGGAATTACCTCGTCAAACCGGCCAACTGATGCAACATATTTTTTACACATTACTAAACGGAGTTGGTCGAACTATTTCCCTGCGAAACAGACAAATTCCAATTTCGCACACGGGACGGTTATCCAGAAAGATTCCGGAGGCCGGTTATGCAGAAAACACAAGATCGGACCCCTGCTGTTTTACTACCATCCGTGTTTTCGGACATACTCCAGAGCTTGGCCGAATGCGCGTACGTCAAAAGAGGTATTTGTTCCTCCTGAAGAAGACGTACCGATGGTCTTGGTTTCCTTATCAAGGCCGAGTGCACTGCCAATCTTGGCAAAGGCAACGATAACAACAACCAGAACTATTCCATAAATAATGTAGGCAAATATCGCCGACACGGCGATGGATTGTCTCATTACCCCAACAAGGGTCAGCGAAGCAACTATGCTTGCCGGGATGCACGTAAATAAAGAAGAGAAGTTTACATGTGCCTTTCCTAGGAGGACAAGCATATAGAGAACGGGGAGAGCGGCAAATGCCACAACACTCCATACGTTGCATTCCCAGAAATGCATCATCAGAACACTGGCGAGGTACGACAGGCAAATAGCGATGACCAGTATGTTAAACTGGCCCCAGCGCATCTTTGTGCTGTCCGGATGTACATTCTTTCCGTGTGGGCCAGGACGGAAGATGAGTGATATGGCCGGATACAGTATCATGAGGGCTATTCTAAGAATCCAATTCCATAGGGGTTGCTCCGGAGATCGGGCAAGGAACCAGCTACCCTCCCAGTAGCCCATCGCACAAACATACCATCCCAAAGCTGCAATCAATGCAATATTCAATACTATTCCTATTGCATTGACCCAGTAATTACGATACCACATGAGGATTGCCGCTACAATTCCTACGATGAGCAGAACCATCCAGGAACGGGGATCTGTCATCCACGGCTGCATATAATCTGGAAGCAAAACAGGAACATTCATATTCTGTAAGTTACATTGTCTTAACAAAAGTACGTATTTTGGAAATCAAATCCAATAAGTAATGTGTAAAAAAAAGTTTTGAAATACGTCCCGGGATTGTGAAACTTCTGGGTGTGAACAGCCGTATATGGACTGCATCTAAAACCACAGAGCCATGAGAAAGTATTTTAACGAATCCCACAGGAAATATTCGGAAGCGTGTCAGAAGGAGGTCGAAGAAATGTCTAAGCATCCCTTATCGCACGAACAGTTCAGGGCTCAGATAAAGAGGAATCGAGAAGAATCTGAGCGTCGGAGGAAAGAATCCACTATCTGGCCATCACGGACGATGACCACTCCAACGCTGCAGACGCTGGAACGACCCGAAACCCAAACAAGGAGACGTGGGCGTTTATATCTTATATTGCGGCCGCAAAATACTGTCTTTGGGGGCCTGGACCTCGATGATGCTGTCGCGGGTTGATCGGCCGAGGTCCTCAAGACTCTCTTCGAGGCCACGCAGGAGGCGCTTGATCTTGTCTATCGTCTTGGAGACCGCGGTATCCACCTGGTCGCCAATCCTATCCGCCTCGTATTCCTTGGGCGCCCATTTGACGGTAGTGTATTCTCCCGTGGACGTGTCGAAAATCTGGTAGGTAGCGAGACGGGCGCTGCGACGAAGCTCATATCGGCCCACCTTGTTCCCGTGGCTCTGTTTCTCAGAGATAATCTCCTCCTTCATGATACCCGTCTCTTCGTCCAGGCGCATGGCGGCGAGCTCCCCGCTTGCCGTGTCGAACTTGAGGGAGTACCCGGGATAGATGGTCTTGAGGCTCTTGTACCGGCCTACCTGCGCGGCGGCGGGAAGAGAAAGTGCTATGATAAGCAGAATAGTCAGTATCTTTTTCATACTATTGGTTGCAATAAGATTGGGGTTAATATCTTTTCTTTACACCGAGATGATACATCACGGGCGGGCATAGAGCATGTGCTGCCCGGTGATGAATCTGGGGCCTGTGCCCGTCTGATAGTCAGTGATGAGCGTGAAGACGGCTTGGTATTGCTCATTTCGGAAGATGAGTTTTTCCGCATCGGGAGAATCCAAGCGCGCGGCAATCTCGCAGCGGAGCAGCTCCTTCTCACGCGAAGCGTCCTCATAGAATATGGCTACGGAACTGTCCTCGTAGTAGTGATAGCTGCCCTCCGGGATAAAAAGGGTATACTCATTCAGCGGGACGGGTTCCTCCAGCTCATAGCACGTCGAAGGGACTACATCGTCAAGCACCTCCGGGCGTTCCATATCCCCGTCGTCCGCTTGCACCGCATCCGTCCGCGCGCGCTGGCTGTAAAGGCCCAGGTCACAGGCCCGCATGCCGGGAATGTACGTCAGCAGAATCGCTACACATCCGGTAATGAGGCTCATCCGGTAGTACGAACGTGTCCGGGGCGATGGGAGCATCAGTGTGAAAAGGGTCAGAAGGAGGGAAACCGCAATCAGATACACCCGCATTTCCGTGAGGCCATACTCTCCGACGCGTCGGACGACACCCACCCACAACAGGACGAGCGGCCCGAGGTTTACATACGGAAGGTACTGATAGAACCCGTTGAAATGATGCGTGGAAAGCTGCTCCCGCAGCAGGCGGCACGAAAGCGCGACGCCGACAAAACCGCCCACGAGATAGGCCACCCCGCCATCCGGCAGACGCCACTGGAAAAGGATACGGAGCATGTAGGCATACAGGATGACTGCGTAGATGAGAAGGGCCGGTGTAAGAACATAATCGACAACGATGCTAAGGAAGCGGCGGTCCTTCCACTGCGCCGGGGGCTCCGATACGAACGAGCAGCAGAGCATCGGGGCGATGACCATCCAGATAAGCAGCAGCGGATAGATATACCACTTCTCCCCAAGGTGCGAGGACAGGAAAAGGTAATCTACCGAAGCGGTGATGGCGAGCAGTGCAAGCGACAAGATGCCGGCTACAAGGACCGCAGCGAGGCCCTTTGAAAGACAATGGAGGATGGTCTCCGCATAATGTGCATTGTCCTTGTGCCTCCCGACCGATGCGAACAGGAGGATGAAGGAAAGGAGATACGTCACGAAAATTCCGGCCTCATCCAACGTCGGCTTCCAGACATAAAGGGGAATCCACAGAAGTGCCGACACAAGGTAGCAGACCTTCCATGCGGGGCTCCCCTCCCTTCCGGCCATTCGGTGCAAACTGAAGGAGAGCACAACAAGCGGGAAGAAGAAAACAATCGGGAACCCTGATGCGATTACCTCTTCTTCGGAGAGGATGGTCAGGGTGAAGGCCGCAATCGAGATGAAGGCTTCCACGGGGAAATCCCGGAAGCTGCGCAGAAGCCCCTGCCAGATGGCAGAGAGTCGCGTTACAAATCGAGTCATACCGCAGAGCAGCAACAAGATTCAGGCCAGTTGTGAGGCTATGGTACATAATGCCCGGTATGCGGAGTTCTTTGACCCGCGTGTGTTTAAGGGCTGAATGTTATCGAATCTCTTGGATTTCCGAAGAAAACTCTTAGATTTGTAAGAATTTGACAAATTTAGGAGTTTATTTTATGATTGTCCAGTTTTCACTCGACTTGTTGAGTTTTTCCTAGCATGGGCAACGGTTTGGCATTTTCTCGAACTAGCTTTGCAGCAGATTTAAAACTGTTGTGCTATGTTCGAGATTGTCATTTCCGTTGCCCTGTATTTAGGCGCTCTGGTTCTTCTTGTTAAAGGCGCTATAGCTTATTGCAATCATGACCACGTTGTCACTGAGCCGTAGAATTCCCACGGTTGTTCCGGTATTTTTTCGTACCTTCGCGTATATGAAAGAACCTAGAGTTTATAATGGGATTGAGCGTCCGGAGTTCACCCCGGAGCGCATCAGTGAGCTTCGTCCGGACGAGGTGTTCGTATTCGGATCAAACCTGGAAGGCATGCACGGCGGCGGCGCTGCGTGGGTGGCTTTCCAGAAGTTTGGCGCAGTACTGGGATGCGGTGTCGGCCTACGTGGTCAGAGCTATGCTATTCCTACCATGCAGGGCGGCGTTGAGACCATTAAACCGTACACGGATGAGTTCGTTTCGTTTGCTGGCGAGCACCCAGAGCTGTTCTTCTATGTGACGCGTATAGGGTGTGGAATAGCAGGCTTCAAGGAGAAGGAGATTGCTCCCCTATTTGCCGATGCTGTCGGCCTGGAGAACGTGTGTTTGCCGGAGGGGTTTGCAAAGCTGTTGATAGGAAAGTAGTTCGTGGCGGTCTATGAAAACAAATATCCATTTGAAGGCCGTCAGGTACTTGTTTCCAAAGGCGGCCAACGAGTACTGTAATCCGTTTTAGTAGACAAACTTGCCGCCAAGACCGAGACCGGGTGTATTAAATTTGAAAGATCCATCGATAATAACCACATTATTATCACCGGTCATCCAAATGTTTCCGGGGTGAAGATCTTCGGCAATCACAGTGTCCGAATAGAAGCGAACGGTGTGATAGGGCTCTTCTACAAGTTTCCAGAAGCCAAGACAGCGCATATACAGAGAGATTTCATCTTCGCTCATTTTATGCGCCTGGCGGAAGAAACGCTGCTTCATAAGAACGACAAAGTCATTCTGCAGGTCACGACCAAAGCCCTCTACTTCCAGAGAAGCTTGAGGACATAGAGTATTCTGAATAACTATCCTGTCAAAGAAACGGACAAGATTGTCATATTGGCCAGTCCTGCATACTTTATGAACAAAGACATCCCCTTCTGCATACACCTGTGCTTCACCTCCGAAACCATAAAACTGGTAACCGAGGCTTTTGTAGTATTCCTGAGGATGTATATGCCAACAACCATTTTTCCGAGCCCAGTTCTCCAGGTCGGATTCTTGGTCCATGGCTGTTTCTAACTCTGATTCTGGGTTGTATGGAGCCTCTGGTACTGGGCGACCATATCTTCCCAAGACAACGGATCCTTCGCCCAGGAGGCGACCTCCCGCTTCAAATCCTCGCTGAAACGCTGGATCATATCGAAATCTATTGAATGCAGTTCCGGCATTGTTCACAGCATAAATTGTTTAACTATGCAATATTAGCAATTTATTGACAAACTTGCAAATTGTACTCTTAAAAACTCCATCTAATTCAAAAGCGCAGTCAGTTCTCCTGTCATCCCAGGATTTTCATGAGCACTTTGTCTGGGACATCACCGCACGACTCCCGGATGGTTTCCTTGAGGAATTCCAGCGATTCGGCGGGTGTCAATGAAGAATTGAGCGTCCGGGGATTGTAGCCGGGAAAAGGGAAATCCATATCTTCGAACAACGCCTCCGGCGTGCAGAAACTGCTCCGCTGCCAGCCGCTGTATTTAAGGTCCGGGCCGCGGTATACCCGCGTGATGTCGCCGGTAATGAGGCGCGCCTGCATCTGCAACTTGGCCAGCACGGCATCTGCGCCGGCTTTGTTTATCCCCAGCAATTCACGTACTTCCGGAACGGAAACGCTGCCGTGCTCATCCAGGTATTCAAGCACCTTCTGCTGATGGGCATTAGGCCGATATTTGGGCAGGGAACGCCGCCAGTTGATGATTTCCCGGTAAACGTCAACCGTGGCGAAGGCGGCCTTGCCGCCGTAAAGGAACTTCCCGTATGCGATGTCCCCGCTCTGGACGCATTCGATTTTCCAGTCCCATGGGCCCAGATTCTCCTCCGTGAACCATAACTCGATCGGCGTATGCTCTTCGATGGAGAAGCCGGGGACCGGATTGACGAAAAAAGGGATAAGCCGATACTTTTTGATCAGACGGAGCATGCCCTCCTGGTCCTTGAGGGCCGGGCTGCAGACTTCTCCTTGAGTACGGTTAACAGGCATGATACAAAGTTTTATTACCTTCACCGATTAGCATCCGCGACCGTCCATGCTGCAAGCTGCGCCCATAGGAATTGTTTCAGGTTACGCACGTGCTTTCCGATATCGATCACTTCAAAATCGGGATTGCCTTCCACCTGCTTCTCCACGTATTCGCAGTCGGGGCAGGTGTGCATGACGTACATCTTTATCATAGGAACTACTTTTTATATCCATCTTTGGTGACGTTTCCGTAAGGAGATTCTCTGTCTTTTGCCATGATGAATTCAGTTTAGCCAGACAAATTTACATATTTTCTACGAGACTAATAGCAAGGCAGCGGAAGACTGTCCTTGGGGGCCCATTTGACGGTCGTGTACTCGCCCGTGGACGTGTCGAAGATTTAGTGGGCGCAAGGCGCGAGTTCGCCGAGGATGACCCGCACAACCCGGACATCCTCCTTGTTGACGGTGAGCGCGACCCAGAGGGTGTTCCCTTCGACAAAGGCCTTGGGATAATTGTACCCCTTCGTCTTATAACGCCCCTCCTTCCTTCGCAGGGGCAGGTCCCCGGGACCGGCGAGAAGGCAGGCCCTGTCAAAGCGGTAGCCATCCTCGGAGAGGGCCAGCACGAGGGCGCGGCGGGATTTCGTGCCGGTGGGATTACCCACCCAGAAGGCCTGTCCATCCGCGAGCGTTCCGGCGCACTGCTTGGAGCGGGAGTCCGGGATATTGCTCAGGCGGGGCGCGCTCCAGGATGCACCCCTATCGTCCGAGATGGCGTAGAGCTTCCGGAAGGAGGACTGCTGGTCCCGGAAGAGCATGACCAGACGCCCGTCGCGGGCAAGGTACTGGCTGGGCTCCAGGGGCGTTCCCTCCCCTTCCGGGAAACGGGCTTTCTCCCATCCTCTCACACAGGAGGGGTCGTCCGTATAGACCGGGCAGAGGGTCGTCCCCGGGCGGAAGTGCACGGCTCCGACGGTCCTACCGTCCGGAAGGCGCAGCGGGTCCTGCTCGAAGATACCCCCGACAGGCGTCCCGTCCGCCATGAGAACGGGACTTGGGGCTGTCCATGACTGCCCGTCAGCGGTAGAGATGAAATAGGCGCTCCCTCCGGCCGAACGGTCGGGCGCATAGATGTAGTTCACCAGGGCCGTAAGCGAGTCTCCCCGGGGAAGCCATCCTCCGGGCGAGGCGAAGTGGTCCTCCGTGGGCGGAACGAGCGTGGAAGGCACCTCCCATGACTCTCCGTCGGCGCTTGTCGCGTACAGGATGCGGGTGTCGGGCGTGTCCTCGTCTTTTGCGGACTCCTGCCACATGCAGTAGTATCGTCCCTTGAAGCGGGTCATGACGGCGTTATTGACGTATCCGTCGGAGCGGTGGACCTCCGCCCACGTTGCGCCCTCGCAGCGGGAAAGACCGAGGGAAAGCGTGTCTTCGGGGACTAGGATTCCATCCGCCATCCTCGGGGCCGACAGTGGAGCGCCACTGCGGCAGCCGTAGAAGAGGACAATAGCCAGGAAGAGAATAATTCGGTGTCTTTGCGTATTGCAATAACAGCCGTATTTTTCGTTGGTAGTGCTCATATCGGCTGTGAATTTACGACTTTTTCTCGATTATTTCAGCTTGCGCAGCAGCTTGGCACAAGCAAGTATTACAGCCATGAGAACGTGATCACAGAGCCGTAGATTTACCGATGCATAGGGAATGGTGGGCGGCGAGACTGCCAAAAGATGTGCGACGGGGAGTTGGTGGGAGCGGGAAAAATGACTAAATTAGTGGCCGAGAAATCGTTGCTATCCTAGCACTGTGAAAAAAGTAGAGCTCACCCTATCGGGCAGAAAGTGCAGGCTGTTCGGGTCTGACAAACCGGGATGTCTGCTCATTCAGCCATCGGCCCGGCATGAGAATGCGACGCTTGAGGCAGAGGCCGGACAGATTGCGGAACGCTCGCGCGTCCCGTTTGTGCTGGCCACCATTGAGCTGGCGGATTGGATGATAGACCTCATGCCCTGGCCCGACAACAATATCTCCAGAGACCCGGAGGCCGGAAAACACGGGCAGGACACCCTGGAATACGTCCTTGAGTCACTGATTCCGGAATTGCAAAAGCGCTATGGTCCACTGCCTGTTATTATTGGCGGCTATTCTCTGGGTGGTCTCTTCGCCCTATGGGCATCGGCGCAATCGGACAGTTTCAAAGCCGTTGCAGCGGCTTCACCGTCTGTCTGGATCAAGGACTGGATTCCGTTTGCGCAGAAGCATGCGCCCATGGCCGATATGGTTTATCTGAGCCTGGGAAACCAGGAGGAACACGTTAAGAATCAGGCCATTGCGCGCGTTGGCAACTGCCTGAGGACGCAACACAGCCTGCTACAAGAGCAAATAGGCGCCGATAACTGTACCCTTTTCTGGGAACAGGGTGGTCATTTCAATGACAACGAAAGCCGGCTGGCCAGGGCATTTGCCTGGTGCATCGAAAGATTACTTTCAGGCCGTTGAAAATCCGGGGACAGTTGACGATGGTGGCCTTATTCAGCCGAATCCTCGGCCTTCCCTGTCCACAACAACTCCGTGAACCGGACACGGATATCGGCAAGAATGGAGCGCCAGTCCTTCAGGTTTCCGTCCAAATTGTCGGAAACCGCCTTGAGGCAGTAGAACGGGATATCGTACATCTTGCAGAACTGCGCCGCGGCGTAGGCCTCCATGTCAAAGAGGTCGTACTGCTGCGAAAGCGCCTTCACCTGCTCCGGGCTGAAGGTCTGGGTGCTCATGAAATAATCCCCGGAAAAGACACTGGCGCCATCGCCCGGAAGGTCAATGCAATCATGCACCAACTCGCAGCCGCCGTTGAAGATCCGGGTACAGTTGACAATGGTGCCGATAGGATATTTGGCCGACCCGGCGCTGCCAATGTTTAGGACGACGGGATGGCTTCCTTCAGGCAGCGTTTCGTGCCATTTCACCAGACCGCTGAACATCCGCATCTTGCCCATCCCGGTGAAAACAACAGGGAATGGTACTTCGGCAGGAGAAATCTCATCTTGGTCGGCCACAAACAGGACCACGTCACGGCCCTTGAGTTCTTCTAAAACCAGATTCACATCCGTCAATGTATCGTACTTAGCGGGTTCATCATCGACATGTTGGCTTTTGCAGGCAATCAGCAGGAGCGCCCCCAAAAGCATGGCCAGCGTTTTCTTCATATTCCTCATATTGCTTGGTTCTTTTAATTATGTAAACCGTCTACATCGGCATTGAGCCATCGGCGGAAAAACTGCAGGATTACCCTGCAGGTATCCATATCTTTAAGCGCCCAACTGTGCTTGCCACCCTGGACTTCGTAAAGGAGGACCTCGGTGGCTAGGCCGTTAGCAGGGGTGCCGCCCTCCCAGCGGTGAAGGACAACAGGGTGGGAATCTTCGTGCAAAAGCGGCAGCGGCTCCGGCGCACAGGGCGTGCAACCGTTTTCCTTCACCCAGGCCGCTACGGCATCCTCTACGGGAAGATAAGCCCCCCAGCCGCCCTGACCTTCAAGGTCGCCTTCCCAACGGGAGGTTTTATCGGCCGTCCCATGGATTTCCATGAAAGGGACCGGACCGTGGAACGCCACGGAATCGGCCACCCATTTCATTGTGAGACCAGCGACGGAAGCGATGGCACGGAACGTGCGCGGCTCCTTACGTCCGATAAGGTAGCACATCTCTCCCCCATTGGACATGCCCGTGAGAAAAAGCGTCCGGAGGCCGTGTTTCCGTGCTACTTCCCGTGCCAGGTGGCAGACAAAGGCATCGTCGTCGGTGCGCATCCCCTCCTGGGCCGGATAGCCCACGTACCAGCCGGTCTTGCCATTGGGCGCCTTCAATCCCTGCGGAATGCAGACGGCAAACCCCTCCTCCCTCGCCGCCGTGAGCATTTCGGGCCGATACCCTTCGGCCTTTCCGCCATACCCGTGCAGCATCACAACCAGCGGACGCTCAGGGAGCAGCGAAGGGGGAATGAAAAGGTAATGATAGCGCACCGACCCTTCATACAGCAGACTGTCCAGCGCGGGAACCTCCTGAGCAGCACCCTGGACACAAAGCCCTACCGCAGCCAAAATGGATAAAAACGCACTTCTAAGTTTCATGGGCATTTTGCGAATGGTTCTACAAATAACAGACGCGAATTTACAATTTTTTCCGCTATTTTGTCCAATTGGGAAAATCTTATTATCTTTGAGAAAATAAACTTATGATAGACATGAAGTTACGTACGCTCCTTACGGCCGGCATGGCGGCGCTGCTCATCGTTTCCTGCACAAAAGAACCGGTGTCCGCAACGGATCCGCTTCCGCTGCCTTCCGGCGCCGAAGCCGGCAAGGACCTTTCCATAAAGCCCGGAGACAATTTCTACGACTACTGCAACGGAACCTGGCTCAAGAATACGCCCATTCCCGCCACCAGTGCCGTGGGCGGGATATACGAGCAGGCTGCGGCTATGGAGGCGCGCGTTAAGGAACTCCGGACCAAGGTCCCGGATATTGAAAAATTCTACAGCCTCAAGGAAGCGGCTTCCGGGAACCCGGAGGCCTCCAAGGCGTTTATCGACGCCCAAAAGGCCCGCTTCCCCCAGCCCAAGACCAAGGAGGAGGCCTTCATCACCATTGGAAAGTTGATTGCCGAGGGTAACCCCGTGTGGGGAAGTACGCTTTTCCAGGCATGGCGTCTGGTATGGAAGGACGGCAAACTTATGGGTAATCTGTTGCCGCTTTTGGAGTCTTCCAGTGTCCCCCTGCCTCCGGGAGAGATCGATCCTTCAACGCTTGTTCCCATTGCCCAGACCAAGGCAGGAGAGGAAGGATCGGCCCTGAGCCTTATCATCAAGGGTATGGGGGTGGATCCCTCACTCTTTGTGATGGACCCGGGCATGGCTGTCTTCTGGGACTTAATGGGTCAGAAGTCACTTGAGGAACTCCTCACTATCATTGACAACTGCTGGAAATACTTTGACCAGTTCTCGGAGGAACAGCTTAAGGAAGAGGCCCGGAATACTGCTGCATTTGCCAATGCCTATACCCTGTCCTATCACTTTGCCAATACTTTCCTCAGTAAGGAATTCAAGGACAAGTACCTTGGCATTACCAGGGAAATCAAGGAGTCCCTGAGGAAACGCATCCAGAACGTTGACTGGATGAGCGAGACCACAAAGAGTAACGCCATTGACAAACTGGATTACTGCGCCCTTAACGTGGCTTTCCCCGACCAGTGGTATGAGGACTGCGTGGCAAAGTATACGGACTGTGCTACGCTGGCCGAGGCCGTTTACCGCGGAAATCGCGGCATTGCAGAAATGAAGGGCAAACTTCTGGGCAGCAAAGATATGTTCAGTTTTATGCTTACATGTGCGGTACCGTCCACCAATGATTTTATTCCCGCGGACCTTACCCTTATGAACGCAATGTACGATCCTACGTGTAACGCCGTGTTCATCTATCCGGCGTTGATGCTTCCGCCCACCCTTCCGGAAAACGTCACGGCGGCCTATGAGTACGCGATGTTCGTGATTATCGGCCACGAATTCACCCACGGATTTGACACCAAAGGCTCCCAGTACGACAAATACGGCAACAAGCACAACTGGTGGACGGTAGCCGACAAAATGGCCTTCGAGGAGCGCCGTGACAAGCTTGTGGCCTGCTACAGCCACCTGGAGATAGACCCTGTCCGCAAGCCCTCACTCTTTTCCAAGGGGGACGTCACCCAGACGGAGGATATCGCAGACCTTGGCGGTTTCCACGCTGCCCTGGATGCCTACAAGGCCCGTCTTACGGCCGATGGCTATACCGGCGAAACCTATAATGAGCAACTGAGGAAGTTCTTCGAGTCTTATGCCTATGTATGGAGGGTCCAGTACAGCGATACCAAACTCGCTCAGTTCCCGGAAAAGGACGTCCACTCACACGCCCGCCTGAGGGTTAACGGCGTGGTGATGAACTGTGACCTCTGGTACGATCTCTTCGGAGTGGACCGCAACTGCAAACTGTACCTTCCCCAGGAGAGAAGGGCCTATATCTGGTAAAACTTCGTGCACGGCAGCCGGTAAGCCGGGACTTCGTCGCCGACGAATGGAAATACATTACGCATAATCGTCCAGGTAATTTTTGTACAAAATATGACGGTTATAGGGCAGTTTATGCTATCTTTGCATGATGGATATTTAACACTAAACGCTTATAAATTATGATTAAAACAAGTACTAAAATCCTTCTGGCCGTTGCCGGTATCCTCCTTATCGTCCTGGGCATCGTCTGTATTGCCAACCCCGCGGCAACGCTGTTCTCCACCGCATGGATGATTGGCTGTTTAACCCTGGTCAGCGGTATCGCAGAGCTCATTTTCACCTTCAAGACACAGGCTTTCCTACCCAATAGCGGCACCCGCATGCTGTCCTCCATCCTGCAAATTCTGCTCGGTATCATTTTCCTGGGACACAATCTTTTTGTAACTATCTCCCTGCCCATCATCTTTGCCTCCTGGGTCCTGATCGAAGGCATCATCCTCGCTGTCCAGAGCTTTGACTACAAGCAGCTGGGCTTCTCCGCCTGGTGGAGTGTGCTGCTTCTTGGTATCGCCGGTGCCGTCCTCGGCTTCCTGGGTCTCAAGAATCCGGATGTAGCCGGCACCGCACTCTCCTGGATCATCGGCCTGGGTATTATCTCTGCCGGCGTAGCCTACCTGTTGGCCCTCTTCGGCATCAACCGGGTAGAGAATCACCTGAAGCAGTTCCGTGCCAACGTTAAAAATGCCATTGACGAGCAGTAATTCGTCCCCTTCTTCGAGTACAATGGCATGAAAATGACCTACACGGTCGATAATTGCTCGTAGCCCCATGAACCCGGTTTCCGCCAGGCTCCTGAACCAGCAACTGATTTGCCCCCAGTTCACTACGCCCTATCAAGTGGTGGAGTGGCTGGGGGCCATGCAGGCGCAGGAGTACCGGATGATGCGCTGGGCGGTGGGCATGCGCACCAGGCGGCCGTCGGCCCGGGCCTTTGAGAAGGATTATAATGCCGGTAAAATTGTCCGCGGGCACCTTTTCCGCACCACCTGGCAGCTGGTCGCCGGCGAGGACTGGCGCTGGATGCTGTCGCTGTGCCGCACCAACGCCCTGCGCGGGCTGGAAGGCTGGATGAAACAAAACGGCGTGAGCATTCCCGCGGCCGAACAGGACACCGTCCAGCAACTTTTCAGCGACTACCTGGAGCAGCATCGCATTGCCTTTAAGGCCGATTTTGCTGCGGCGCTCGCGGAGCAAGGAATCGTCATGGACGACCATCGGCTCTCCTATCACATCCGCCTGGGCGAATACTCCGGGCTCCTGTGCAGCGGAGACCTTTTCCCCCTGAAGCACAGTTACGCCCTTGCAAGCGCCAAACTGCCCGGGCAGGCGCCCCTCCCAAGGGAGGAAGCCCTGGCCCTCCTGGCCCGGAAGTACTTCCGCAGCCACGGCCCCGCCACCCTGGAAGACTTTGTGTGGTGGAGCGGCCTCAACATTGGCGAGTGCAAACAGGGGCTGGATGCCATTCAGGGGGAACTGATGACGGAACGATGGCATAAGCTCACGTTTTATCGGCACCGGGACAGCCGCACACGCGGCTTTCGCAGCGGCATCGTGACCCTGCTCCCCTCCTATGACGAGTATCTGATTGGGTACAAGAGCCGGCACGTTGCCCTGCACCCGGACCACAGCCACCGCGCCCACAACCAGCGCGGCATCTTCTGGCCCGTGCTCCTTGTAGACGGCGAGGCCGTGGGCAACTGGTCCGTGCCCGCCGGTGAGCCCCAGGTGGAAATTTTCCGTTCAGACACGCCCCTTCCCGCCCCAGCCCTGGAGGCAGAAATAGCGCGATACAATAAGTTTCTCAAGAAGTAGCCGGCTGCGCCTATTCCGTAAACTTTTTGCCGGCGTTCCAGGCGCCGCCAACTACCTCACCTATAGCGCGGTAGCACATGCCGGCGGCATCAAACACAATGGGCTGGAGTTTGGCCAGGTCCACCTTGCCGTCGGTAAGGATGGATTCGTCTGCGCTCTGGTTCACGACCTCCCCTACCAGGATGCCGTCGGCCCAGCTGACTACCTTGCACTCAAGGGTGAGCGGGTATTCATTGACGATAGGTGCATCCACGTTGGGGCTGGGCGTAATGGTGAAGCCCACCCTGGCCACCTTGTCCGGCACCTGATTGCCGCTCACGAGGCCCAGGTAGTCGGATTCCGCCACCGTACGGATATCGGCAAAGGAAACCGTAAACGCGCCTGTAAGTTCCAGATTCTCAGTGGTTTTGTGCTTAGAAAGGGAAATCACAATTTTGTTGTGGTCGTACTGTCCGGCCCAGGCGGCCATCATGACGTCCGGGTTGTGGTCTTTGTCCCAGGTGGCAATCATGACGCAGGGCTGGGGCGTAGTTACAAGGGCGTGGTTGGGACCGAAATTCTTGCGTCCGGCCACCTCTTGAAGGGAGTTGGAATTACTCATATCAGTGGTTTTAACGTTCTTGCATCCCGCAAGGGTAAGAAGGCCGACAAGGCCAAGAATGACATATTTTCTCATAGCACTAAGCATTTACATGGTAAAGTTAATCATTATTTTTGTAACTTAGTAGCCGCTAACAAAACAATATCACATGAGGGTTCTGTTTGTCTGTCATGGAAACATTTGCCGTAGCCCCATGGCGGAGTTTATCCTCAAGGCGCTGGTAAAGGCCAAGGGCCTGGAGGGGCAATTTTTCATTGAATCGGCAGCGGTTTCCACGGAGGAGATTGGCAGTCCCATCTACCCGCCGGCAAAAAGATGCCTGAGCCAACATGGAGTTTGGTTCAGCCCGGACAAACGGGCCAGGCAAGTCACCCGGGGAGACTACAATCGCTTTGACCGGATCATTTGCATGGACGCTTCCAACCTGAGGCGCATCCAGCGTATTATTCCAGAGGACCCGGAAGGCAAAATCCGCCTCATGATGTCCTATACCGGCGTAGGACGCGACGTAGCGGACCCTTGGTACACCGGAGATTTTGAAACCACTTTCCAGGACCTTCTGGAAGGATGCGAAGCACTACTACAGTATGAAAGAACTTGACATCACCCAATGGACCAAGGTAGGCGAAGGCGGAAACGGCGCCACATACATCAACCCGGCAGAACCGGGCGTTCTGCTTAAAGAAAGTTACTTAGAGCTTGCCAAGGCCGATGACCTTGTGCAGGAATTCAACATTTCCAAGGCCATCTATGAACTGGGCGTCTCCACGCCCCGGATGATAGAACTGGTGAGCGTGAACGGCCGGGCCGCCATCTTATGCCAGGCTATCGAAGGGAAAAAATCCTTTGCCAAACTGTGCCATGACAACCCGGAGCATCTGGACGACTACGCCCTGCAGATGGCCACACTTGCCAAGAAGTTCCATGCCACCGGCACAGCGGGCACAAAGGCCATTCCTTCCATGAAAACCCTGATGACGGAGGCCGTGGCCCAGTCGGCCATGCTCAGCGCCAAGGCCCAGAAACGCGTACAGGACTTCCTGGACACCGTGGAAGATACCCCCACCCTCCTGCACGGAGACTTCACCTTCAGCAATATTATCCTTGCCGATGACAAGGCCTACTGGATAGACCTGGGCCGAGCCACGCACGGCTCACCGTACTTTGACCTGGGGCACTTCTACCTGTTCTGCAACATCTTCGGCCGTCAAAAGCGCGTGCAGGACATTGCACACATGACGGACCAGCAAATGGTCCGGTTCTGGGATACCTTTGCCAAAGCCTATGCCGGCGAGGAGAACGTGGCCGATTTCAACAAAACCTGCAAACGCTTTGCCGCCCTGGATATTGTCCTGCTGGGGCACATTCAACCGCTGAGTTTCTCCGAGCGATTCTTCCTGGGTATGCTGGCCAAGAAAATGATTAAAGACTAAGTCGTTAAGGGGGAAAAGCCCCCAATTGGGCAAAAAACGCCTCAAAACACACAAAAATTCGCTTTTTTTGGAACAAAACGCTTGTTTATTCACTTAAAATGAGTAATTTAGCGCAAGAAAACCCAAATAAAACCAAATATTAACTTTAAAACACAAAACAAATGGAAAAGCTCATCGCTGAAATCAAGGCTCAGATCGCTGCTATCACCGCCGACATCGACAAGGTTGACAACAAGGCCGCCAAGGCTCGCGTCCGCAAGGCTACCCTCGCCCTCGAGAAAGCAGCTAAAGAGTATCGCAAAGTTTCTGTAAAATAAGTTTCAGGACTTTTTGATGTCTTGCCGTCTTCCACAAAGGAAGGCGGCATTTTTTACTCCGTCACTCTCCGCACAATCCGCCACCCAGTCACCGCCAGCAGGAAAGAGACAAAAGGCGAGAGGATATTGAACAGGCAGAACGGCGCATATACGAGCGTGGGAACGGACAGGATGGTAGCCTGGGTCATCCCGCAACTGGACCAGGGGAACAGCGGAGATGTTACTGTGGCGGAATCCTCTACGCTACGGCTCAATAGGCGCGCTTCATATCCGTTTCTTTCATACGTATCCCGATAAATATTGGAGGTAAGGATAATGGCCAGGTATTGGTCCGACACAATGCCGTTGAGCGCCGTACCGGTAACCACCGTAGAACCCACCAGGCCAGCCCTGGAACGCGTTAACGGTTGCAGAATGCGGGACAGGTCCCCAATCATGCCGCTGCCTTGCATGGTGGCGCCAAAACACATGGCGCACACGATGAGGAACACGGTATTGAGCATCCCCAGCATGCCGCGTGTGCTCACCAACTGGTTCACTTCCGGAACGCCCGTCTCCAGCGAAACGGAATTATACACCATCTCCACTATCCCGGCAAAATACACCCTCCCGGTAGCGCCTGCAGTAACCCGCGCGCCTATTTCCCGGACAATTTCCGGCTGGAACAGAAGAGCCGCCACCGCCGCTACGAGGGCCGATTCAGCCAGTACCATGAGTGCCGGCTTCCGTCGCCAGATAAGCACCACCGTAACGGCCGGCACTACCATGAGCCAGGCAGAAAGATGGAATCGCGCGGCCAGCGTAGTGGTATAGACCTGAATCTGGTCCGCAGACCCGCTGCCATGCACCAGCCCCAGAACCGTAAACACAATGAGCGTAATAACGAACGACGGCACCGTAGTCAGATACATATAATGGATATGATCGAAGAGCTTCACCCGGTTTAGGGACGATGCCAGCACGGTGGTATCCGACAGCGGAGAAATTTTGTCGCCAAAATAGGCTCCGGAAATGATGGCACCCGCCGTCATGGCATCTGAAAAGCCCTCCGCCCGGCCAATCCCCAGCAGCGCCACACCCACCGTAGCAATGGTGGTCCAGGAGGAGCCCGTCATCACGGAGACCAAGGCGCAAAGAATGCACGTCGTGAGGAGGAACACCTTGGGGCTGATCAAATGCAGCCCATAGTAAATGAACGCCGGAACCACCCCGCTCATGGTCCATGTACCGGAAATGGCGCCTATCAGGAAAAGAATCAGGATGGCCGATGCCACACTGCCCACGTTCTTGGCAATAGTCCCCTCAAACTGCTCCCATGGGGTTTTATAGAGCCACATGGAGAGGGCTACACATACCCCGGAAGCCACCAGGAGCGCCACTTGAGACGCTCCCAGAATGGAATCCGAGCCAAAGATGGAGATATTGAAAACCAGCAGTACAATAAGCACCGCCAGAGGTATCATGGCAATCCAAGTCCGTTTCGTGTTCGTCTTCATGCGGCAAAGATAGCACTATTCCCCGAATGCTAAATAGGCACCACCAGTTTAAAAGTAAGATTTCGACCCATATTATAAATACCGGCATCCTTGAGGCGGCTCAGATGCGGCGCATACACCGCATCCGTCAGGTTGGTGCCAATAATGTACAGCGAGAAACGCGTCTTCCCTTTAATGACCACATCCGTTCCGGCCGATGCCCCCAGCAGCAGATAGGCCGGCGTGGCCGTTTCCGTATTGTCCCTGGCATAGAAACGGTCCTGACGCAGGTTCCAGTCCAGGTTTAGCGCAACAAAAGCATTGTTGAACACCTTGCCGCCATGGCTGATTTCCCACTTGAGTTCCGAGAACAGGCGCGGGGCCGGGATGAGCGGCAGGTTGTCTCCGCCGGCCTCACTGGCATAGACACAGGAAAACGCGCTGCTCAAGTGCAGCTGATGCAGCGGGTGCACATCTACCCCGAACTCTCCGCCGTAAAGCTGTGCCAGGCCGCTGCGGAACACATACACCGGCAGGCCTTCATCGGCCCATTCACCATTACGCGCTGCAAAAATGTAATTGTCGATGCGGCTGGCAAAGGCAGAAGCCTGCACAGAGATGTATTTAGAGGTAAAGTCTACGCCCAGGTCTCCCTGCAGGCTATATTCCGGCTTTAAGTCCTTGTTACCCAACTCATAGCGGAAGGTGCCCTCATGCTCGCCGTTGGACCCGAGTTCAGCCAGGTTGGGGGCCCGGAAGCCGCGGGCCACATTGGCGCGGATAACAAAATACTTGCCCAGCGGACGCACAGCGCCCAGGCTGGCGCTGATGCCCGGGAAACGGCGGCTGAAAGCCTCAAAGCGGCCTTCCAGCGGCTCACTGTGCAGCCAGCGGAGATCGGCCCGAATACCGCCGGAAAGGGTCCACTGGCCCAGCGTTTTGGTGGCAGTGGCAAAGAGACCGGCGTCAAAGAGGCCGTAGGCGGGAATGAGGTACTCATCGCCCAGGTTGTCGCTCTTCTGGCCCATGCCGGCCAGGCCCGCAGCCAGTTTCCAGCCATGCTCCAGCGTGGCCTGCCAGCGGAAATCATAATTGAGGGTGTTTAGGCGGAAGTCCAGACCGGGTTCCGCGGGACTTTCTTCAAACTCCTGCCGGCGGTTCATCTGCCAGCCCACAAGCAGTTTCAGGTTTCCCAGCGGCAGCCGGACGGTATTGTCCGACACCACCTTATAGTGCCTCACTTGCTGGAAAGGGAGCGCAGGCGTATAGCCAAAGTTGTCGCCCTCCCCTTCTATCATGCCGGGCGTAAGGTGGAAATAGCTGAGCCGAAGCCTGGAATAGCCCCAGGAGCCGTTTTTGCCCACCAGAGCCTGGGCAGCCCGCTGCCGGAAACCGGAGTTGGCCACAGGGCCGTTCCCTGCATTTTTATAGGCACGGGCGTATTTGTCCGAGAAACGGGCGCCCCAAACCCAGCCGCCCAGGTTGCCGTCCGTGGCAAGCGAATAAGTAGCCAGGCCGTTGTTCGTCTGGTATTCCGTGGACACACTGCCCCCCGCCGTACCCGGCATCCGGATGGGTTCCGGATGGAAGATAATAATGCCGGCGAGGGCGTCTGAGCCGTACATCAGGGAGGCAGGTCCCTTGAGGATTTCTACGGAATGCACGCCGGCGCCGTCCACCTCAATGCCATGTTCATCGCCCCACTGCTGGCCTTCCTGGCGAATGCCGTCGCTCACCACAACTACGCGGTTGTAGCCCATGCCGCGAATAACCGGTTTGGAAATGCCGCCGCCGGTAGTGATTTCGCTCACGCCGGGTTCCGCCGCTATGGCACTGATGATATTGCCGCTTGCACGGGCGGCCAGGTCTGCCGGGCGCACCACCGATACAGGCGCGCTCATTTCCTTCATTTTTGCGTCACCGGCCAGGCCTGTAACCACTATCTCTTTGAGCTCCAGGTGTTTATAGAACACATCCGTGGAATCCTGACGGTGTTCCTGGGCAGCTGCCGTCCCCCCCAGGAGCAGCATTGCCAAAAGCAGAGTATACTTTTCCTTACGCATCCTCGAAGAGTTGTGTCCGGTCCCAGTCCCGCCAATAGGAAAGCGCCAGCTGCCGGACATAATTCCAGTAGGCCGGAGAGTGGCCGAATTGCGCCACGCCTCTCTCAATATCTGACCTAATAAGCACCTCATATTCAGGCTTTAGCCGTAGCTCAAATGAAGCATTACCACAAGTAAATTGTGCCCGTACGGAAACCGGATTTTGGGCCGACACCGCAAAGAGTCCGTGCCCCATGGAGGCGCCGGTACTCACCTGCAGGCCGTCGTTCAGGCAGCTGACGGGAGGCACGCTTCCGGCAAAAGACAGAATCTGCATCTCCCCTTCCGCACCCCTTTCCCGGAACAGTTCCCGGGCCCGGATGCCCATCTTGGCGCCGAGCGTAGAATAAATGCCCAGGTGCCCGTGAATCTCGTTGGTGAGCGTGACCGCCCGCCATTCTTCCTCCCCGTAGCGCTGAATGCAATTGCCGACAATGTCCCGGACATCATCGGCATAAAAATCTGCAGGCAGAAGAAAGCTCTTCAGGACGCCTTTCATTTGCGCTGGAGGGCTTTAATGACCAGGTAGCCGCACACAATCTGGATGAGGATGCCCGGCCAGCCAATGCGGATATCCTGGATGGCGTGCATGAAGTTGAAGTCCATGAAGAATTCCACCGTCATGCCCACCAGCTGGTATGCCAGCACGGCCAGCGCCACGGAAAGCAGCGAGAAGTCCATTTTGCGGGAGATGAGCTCCACCGCGGCAACCAGGGTAAGGGATTTCACCAGAATAGCAGGCAGCGAAGCCACGGGCGGCATGCCGAACAACAGGCAGTTCACCACCGGCGAGAGCACCGCCGTGAGTAAACCTACTTTCCAGCCACAGCGGAACGCCGCGACCAGCGTAAAGAAATAAATGGGAAGGAACATAAGCCCCCCATTGGGGATAAGATGGCATAGCTGAGGGACCACGATATTGCCGCCAATAAAGGCAATGGCGGCTAAATAGGTCCGATAATTACCAAAGGAATACTTCCGGGAGGCAAGGGCTGCAGTTGACATAGTTTATCTTTTTTAGTATTGCAAATTACACTCCAGGCAGAGCCTAAAGATACTGACGGATTTTGTCGATGATTGCTGCGTATTCGGCATCCGAGAGATAAGTCTGCTTGGGGTTCATGGCAAAGGTTCCGCCCCATTCCGGACCTCCCTCATATTTGGGGACAATGTGCCAGTGGGCATGCTTGAGGGTGTCTGAATAGGCGCCGAAGTTGATTTTGGCCGGCTGAAAGGCCTTGTTGATGGCAATAGCCACACGACGCACATCCAGCATAAACTGCACGTAGTCCGCCTCCGGAATCTCGAACTGCTGGCCCACATGGTCTTTGTAGGCCACCACGCAGCGGCCCGGGTGGGTCTGTTCCTTGAACAGGTACAGGGTAGAGACTGACAAATCGGCAATTTTAATCATGAGCGCATCCAGCGCTTCCTTGTTCTGGCAATAGAGGCAATTCTGCGGCATAGTATTATATTATTTTTTGGATTCAAATTCTTTCAAGGAACGGATAGCCTTGGGGCACAAGATAAGGATGCTCACCACCGTAATCCAGGCCATCAGGCCCACACCAATGTCCCCCAGCTGCCAGATAAAGTCGGCCTCGTGGATGGCACCGAACACCACCGCCGCCAGCATGAGGAGCTGGAGCACACGGATGACCCACTTTTCCTGGCGGGCGCTCTTGCCCTGGAACAGGTAGATGATGCTGGATTCTGCGTAAAAGTAATAGGCCAGGAGTGTAGTGAATGCGAAGAAAATCATAGCCACCGCCACAAAGCGGCTGCCAAAGCCGTGAAATACGGAATCTACGGCAGACTGGGTATAGGCCACGTAATTGTTCCCAAGCTCCGGGGCGCCGGCATACAGCATGCCGCCCTGGCCGTCCAGGATGTTGTAGGTGCCCGAGGTAAGGATCATGAGCGCCGTAGCCGTGCACACCAGCAGGGTATCCACATACACGGAAAACGACTGTGCCAGGCCCTGCTGGGCCGGATGCTCTACGTCGGTTGCGGCCGATACGATGGCCCCGGTGCCCTGCCCGGCCTCGTTGGAGAAAATACCGCGCTTGACGCCCATGGCGATGGTGGAACCCAGGATACCGCTGCATATGGGACTGAGGCCGAATGCCCCTTTGAAAATGGCACTGAAAACGGCCGGCACCTCATGGATATGCATACCCACCACCACCAATGACAGCACAATGTAGCCCAGCGCCATAAAAGGGGTAATGACACTGGCCACAACGGCAATGCGCTTGACGCCCCCAATCACAACCAGTCCCAGCAGCACCGCCAGGGCAATGCCGGAAACAAGCGGGGTAACCACAGGGAACGAATTGGCCAGGGCCGATGAGGTTCCGTTGGCCTGCACCGTAGTAAGGAACAGTCCGCTGGAGACAACGGCAATGATGGCAAAAACAACCCCGAGCCACTTGATACCCAGTCCTTTTTCAATGAATGCGAACGGGCCGCCCCGGTAGCCGCTGCTGTGCTGAAACTTATAGATTTGCGCCAGTGTAGATTCCACAAAGGCAGTGGATGCGCCAAAGAAGGCCACCACCCACATCCAGAACACAGCGCCCGGGCCGCCAAAGGCGATGGCCGTGGCTACTCCCACAATGTTGCCGGTGCCGACGCGCCCGGAAAGGGCCAGGCAAAATGCCTCAAAGGAAGAAATGCCGTTTCCATCCCGCTTCTTGGAAAACAGGGAACGCAGCATGGTCGAAAATTTCCGTACCTGCACAAAGCGGGTACGGACAGAGAAATAGAGACCGGCGCCAATGAGAAGAACCACCAGCACGGGGTTCCAGACAATGGCATTCAGCTGCGTGATAATGTTTTCCAATGGCTAGTGTTTTTGAATGAAACGACGAAGCATGCCAACGGCCATGCGGCCAACGGAGAAGCCCGAGCGGGCGGTCTGGTTCCCGAGCTGCTGCAAGCCGTGGTTGATAATGTTCCTGGGGGTATAGAATTCCCGTATTTGCTCCACACCGCCGGCGAGCTGCTCTTCTGCGGCATCTACCTGCACCTGGTTCACCACAAGGGCGGCGTCGATGGCATCCAGGGTGTCCTCCTTCAGCGGAACAGAAGGCGCCAGAGCGTCCTTCAGGGGACCTACAAAGGTGTTTTTAAACAAACGTTCGCGCAGCAGCAGGCACGTAACCAAGGCAATAAACAGCACGCCCGCCACAATGAAGGCCGACAAGACATAGCTTCCCAACAGCTGGCCCAGCCACATAACAAGGGCAAAGGAGAGTGCCAGCAGAAGCACACTGCCCAGGATAAAAATAAGGAGCAGGGAGGCTACGGTGGAAAGCCCCATGGAAAGGCCTTTTATACTGTGGAGTTTGAGGGAGTCCATTTGTGCGTTAACATACTGCTCCCCGTCTTTTACAAGGTTATTCAGCGGTTCTGTGAAATTGCTCATGGTACGATTCTGCGTTTTTCTTTTTGCAAATATAACGAAAAAGGCGTAATTTTGTATACTAAAACTAAACTAACCACATCGTCCCTCATGGACCCCGTAAAAGTAATCGAAATCAAAAAGAGCATCTTTGCCAATAACGACGAAGACGCCGCCCTTTTAAGAAAAGAGCTCAAAGCCCAAGGGGTGTTTCTCCTGAACCTCATGTCCTCCCCGGGCAGCGGCAAAACCACCACCCTCATCCAAACCATCGGCCTGCTCAAAGACAAGCTTCGCATGGCCGTAATGGAGGCCGATATCGACTCGGACGTAGATGCCATCAAAATCAAGGAAGCCACCGGCATCGCGTCCATCCAGCTGCACACCGGCGGCATGTGCCACCTGGATGCAGAGATGACGCGCCAGGGCCTGGACAACGTGCCCATGGACCAGCTGGACCTGGTCATTCTGGAAAACGTGGGCAACCTGGTGTGCCCGGCGGAGTTCGACACCGGCGCCGTGGCCAACGCCATGATTCTCTCCGTCCCGGAAGGCACGGACAAGCCGCTCAAATACCCGCTCATGTTCTCCATCTGCGACGTAGTGGTTATCAACAAAATGGACGTACTCCCCTACTTTGACTTTGACCTGGAAAAATGCAAGGAGTACATCCACATGCGCAACCCCAAGGCCCGGGTGATTCCTATCTGCGCCAAAACCGGCGAGGGCGTAGAAGCCTTTGCCGGGTGGCTGCTGGAGCGCGTAAAAGACTGGAAACAACAATAAAAAGATTTCAATATGCCTGAGATGTCCAAAAAGTTTGTCCCCAAGCACTTTGGTGACAAAAACCCCAATCCCAAGCTCATTAAGCTGGTCCGCCACATCACGGACCGCGTTCCCGGCAAAATCAAAATGACCACGGAGGCACCGGAGTACTGGGGCCTGGCCTGTATCTTCGAGGACGAGATGGATCCCATCACCCGCGAAGCCTCGCTGGACCTGCTCCTGGACATGCTTCCCGGCAATCCGTTCAAAGTGCGCAAGCACTGGACCCGGGACCAGCTCCATGAACTCAACCGCCAGAAGCATTATGCCTCGTCGGAAGCAGACTTCGATGCCCTGCTGGACAAACTGGCCTATTTCGGCATGCTGGAATATGACTACGGAGACCATTACACCAATGGCCAGGGCCCGGACCCCGGCACCACGTTTGAGCGCAAGGACCGCATTTACTGGGTACCGATGTTCGTTCCCGGCAGCGCGGAATACACCAACATGAACGTGGAGCTCATGGACAAGCATCCGGAGCTTGCCATGTTCTTCGAGCGCATGACCTTCCTCCCGCTGGAGAAAATCACCCCTATGGTGCCCATGGGCGGCTCCGGAATCGGCATGCACGTGATTCCCGTAGAAAAAGCCATTTCCATGGAGAACCAGTCTGTCGACATCGAACACATCTCCTACTGGCTCAAAAAGTATGAAGGGCACCTGGGCGTAGGCATCTGCAGCTGCCGCTACGGCCGTAAAAAACTGGACGAAGGCTGCGCGGACGACTACCGGGACTGGTGTATCGGCGTGGGTGACATGGCAGACTACCTCCGGGAGACCGGTCGTGGCCACGACATCACCTTCGACGAAGCCATGGCCATCCTCAAGAAGGCGGAAGACCACGGCTTTGTGCACCAGGTAACCAACATTGACGGTGAAGGAAAAATCTTTGCCATCTGCAACTGCAACGTCAAGATTTGCAACGCCCTGCGCACCTCGCAGCTGTTCAACACGCCCAACATGAGCCGCAGCGCCTATGTGGCGGAGGTCCAGACAGAAAACTGCGTCGCCTGCGGCCGCTGTGTGGAATACTGCCCCGCCGGCGCCGTCAAACTGGGCCAGAAGCTCTGCACCCACAACGGTCCCATCCAGTATCCCAAGCACGAGCTTCCGGATGCCAAAGCCTGGGGCGAGCACAAATGGACGGAGGACTACCGGGACAAAAACCGCATCAACTGCTACGAGACCGGTACATCCCCTTGCAAAACCGCCTGCCCCGCCCACATTGCCGTCCAGGGCTACCTGAAGAAGGCTGCGGAGGGCAAATACACGGAGGCGCTTGAGCTCATCAAGCGCGAAAATCCGTTCCCGGCGGTGTGCGGGCGCATCTGCAACCGGCGCTGCGAAGACGCCTGCACGCGCGGCACCATCGACCGGGCTGTCGCCATCGACGCCGTAAAGAAATTTATTGCAGAACAAGACCTCCATGCGGCAACGCGTTTTGTGCCGGAGGTAAACATCTGCTCCAACGTGGAGGAGCGCTGGCCCCAGAAGATTGCCATCATCGGCGGCGGACCTGCCGGCCTCTCCTGTGCCTATTATCTGGCCACCATGGGCTACAAGCCCACCGTCTTTGAGCGCAATGAGGAGCCGGGCGGCATGCTCCGCTACGGCATTCCTTCCTATAAGCTGGAGAAGGACGTCATCAAGGCGGAGATTGACATCATGCGCGAGATTGGCGTAGAGATTCGCACCGGCGTGGAGGTAGGCAAGGACATCACCATCGCCCAGCTGCGCGAGCAAGGGTACAAGGGCTTTTACGTGGCCATCGGCTGCCAAGGAGGGCGCCTGCCCGGCATCCCCGGAGAAACGCTGTCCGGCACCACCACCGCCATCGACTTTTTGCACAAAGCCAACTGCGGAAATGTTTCCGTTTCCGGCAAGGTGGTAGTGGTTGGCGGCGGCAATGTGGCTATTGACGCAGCCCGCGTTGCCATGCGAAGCGGTGCTTCGCAAGTGACTATGTTATCACTTGAGACAGAGGATATTATGCCCGCCTCGCTGGAGGAGCGCACAGAGGCCCGCGAAGACGGCGTGGTGCTCAATCCCGGCTGGGGGCCCAAGGAGGTCCTGGGCACGGACAAGGTGAGCGGCATCGTCTTCAAAAAATGCACTTCCGTATTCAACGCAGAGCACAAGTTTGCCCCGGAGTACGACGAATCGCAGACCATCTCCCTTGAGGCGGATCTGGTGATTTTCGCCATCGGCCAGACGGTTATCCTGAAAGACCTTCTCAAGGACACCAAGGTGGAATTTTTCCGCGGCGTGTATCCCATTGCGGACAAACTCACCTACCAGACGGCGGAACCGGACATCTTTGTGGGCGGCGACGTCTTCACCGGTCCCAAGTTCGCCATTGACGCCATTGCCGCCGGCAAGGAGGCTGCGGAGTCCCTGCATCGCTTTGTGCAGGGCGGTCACATGACCATCGGCCGCAACCGGCGGGATTTCATCGAGCTCAACAAGCAGGATATTGTGGTGGAAAGCTACGACAACGGCTCCCGCCAGGATCCGGGCGTAGTACCCGTCAAGAGCAAGTTTGCGGAGTATCACGGCACGCTCACGGAGGAGCAGGTCCGTAAGGAAACGGCCCGCTGCCTCAAGTGCGGCGCGTCGGTGGTGGACGAGAACAAGTGCATTGGCTGCGGCATCTGCACCACCAAGTGCGGCTTCGATGCCATTCACCTGCACCGTGTCCATCCGGAAGCCAGCGTCATGCGCACCTCTGAGGACAAATTCTCCGGCATCCTGCCCTACATGATCAAACGCACCGGCAAAATCCTGTTCAGTAAACAAAAATAGTCGCGGATCAAAACTTTTTGCTAAGTTTTTTTGAAAAGGTCGCGGATCAAAACTTTTTCTACCCGTAAAGGGATCGAAAAAGTTTTATCCGCTCCACAAAGAACTAATAATGAAATATTTATGAAGAAGAGGTACAGGTTCCAAAAACTACGGACCTTCGGTCCTATCCCTCCCACGGCCTGCGGCCGCGGGCCCCTCCCATTCACGAAGCCATGGGCGGCTACGGTTTTTGGGACCTATACCTCTTCTACAAATCTACAATAATAATGATACCGGAACAGACAAACTATTTTCGCTCCCCCTCTTTTGGGGGTAGAAAATAGTTTAGTCTGTGGAGGTAAAAGGAATGCACGAATTAGGAATTGTGTTTTATATTATTCGGGACGTTAAGCAGGCGGCCTTGGAGCATGCTGTGAGCAAGGTCTCGGGGGTAGTGATGAATATTGGCGAGGTATCCACCATTATTCCGGACTACCTGCAGGACTGCTGGCGCTGGGCTGCGGACAAGGAGGAATTGCTGAAGGGTGCCGAGTTAAAAATCAATACCATTCCGGCCGTGACATACTGTGAGGACTGCCATGCGGAATTCGGCACGGTGGCGCACGGCAAGATTTGCCCGCACTGTGGCAGTGAACATACCTACCTCCTGCGGGGCAACGAAATAGAAATCAAAGAAATAGAAGTACCTGACAATTAGAATTATGGCTTGTTTTATTGCTCCCCTGGTGGAAGCCATCGCGGTAACCGCCATCCGCAAAAGCGGACTCAAAGGAAACTCCCCTTACCTGCAGCATCTGCCGGACCTGGAGAAAATGCTCTGGGGCGGCACGCTCATGCTCATCGTAGACCATATCATCAACGGGGAACTCACCTGGACCTTCCCCTTCTTTACGTCTCTCGGCCAGACGGGCGGCGCGGCCATCCTCTGGCGCGAAGTCCTCACCGTGGGCGTGCCCATGGCCCTGGCCCTCACCGCTGCCTGGGGCATTTGGGTGGCACTGAAATCACATTCTAAATCTTATATCTAAAACCTTAAATTATGTTTTTCCAAGTGTATGGGGCTAATGCCCTTTCTCAATGGGGAATGCTGATTGTGGTCCTGCTGGGCCTCATCCTCCTCAACGAATTCGCCCGTCGCACCAAGTTGGGCGGTATCATCACCTTCCTGGTAGTGCCGCTGGCACTCACGGCCTACTTCCTGGCCATCTGGTGGGGTGTCCGCAGCGGTGCCCAATGGGCCCTGGAAAACCAGACCCACATTTACATGCAGGGCTGGTTCCACTATGCCAAGCTGTATGCCGCCACCGCCGGCTGTATCGGCTTTATGATGATCAAATACAAATGGGGCGTGGGTGCCAAGCACTGGTTCAAACCCTTCCCGTTTGTGATTGTGGGCATCAACATCCTCATCGCCTGCGTCTCTGACTTCGAGAGCGCCGTGATGGGCTGGAACAAGTGGTGGCTCACCTCCGAAGGCGTCTGGCAGTACGGTGGCTGGCACAATGTGATGAACGGCGTGGCCGGTCTTATCAACATCATGTGCATGACCGCCTGGTGGAACGTGTATCCTTCCAAGGACAAGAAGGACATGATCTGGGCCGACATGACCTGGGTGTACATCCTCATCTACGACATCTGGAACTTCGCCTACACCTACAACTGCCTGCCTACGCACAGCTGGTACTGCGGTATCGCCCTTCTGCTCGCCCCTACCGTGGCCGCTCTCCTTTGGAACCGTGGCGGCTGGATCCAGAACCGCGCCAACACCCTGGCCATCTGGTGCATGTTCGCACAGGTATTCCCCCTTTTCCAGGAGACCTTCAAGAACGGTCAGCAGTGGTTCAGCTGGGCTACCCTGCCCGTGCTCTATCCGGAAGGGGTGGATACCATCGCCAAGTTGTATGAAGTAGCCGGCGGAGAAGCCGCAACCGTAGGCACCACCGTGGATCCTTCCGTAGTGGCCGCCAACCCCACCATGATGATTGTCATCAGCGCCCTGGCCCTGGTAACCAACTGCGTGGCCATCTGCTACATCATCGCCGTTTCCAAGAAGCGTCACATCAACCCGTACAAGGAAGACGTCTTCGTGGACCAGAAGTACTACAAGGACGCCGTGGCTCGCGCCGATATGGCCTAGTCACTGGCATTTTCGTGTGACAACCAACTCGCTGTTACACAACTACTTACAAGATAATCCTCGTTCAGTTTTTGAACGAGGATTATTGTATAAATAGCGGAGTATCAAACACATAGTTGTCACAAAAAAAACGGGCCTAAGGCCTTATGACACATGGTGAGGGGAATATTTGTTTTGCTACAAAAAAATGGGTAAATTTGTAGTGATTAATAGCACGCATACATGAATCCCAACGAATTTGATGTGATTATCATCGGCGGCGGCATCACGGGAGCCGGAACCCAGCGGGACTGCGCCATGCGCGGCCTCCGCACGCTCCTGATTGAACGCTCGGACATTGCTACCGGAGCAACGGGGCGCAACCACGGCCTGCTCCACTCCGGAGCGCGGTACGCCGTGAACGACGCAGAGAGCGCGGAGGAATGCATCCGCGAGAACATGATTCTGCGCCGGATTGCCGCCCACTGCATAGACGAAACCGACGGCCTGTTCATCACCCTGCCGGAGGATGACCTGGGCTATCAGCAAACGTTCGTAGACGCCTGCAAGAAAGCGGGAATTGGAGCGGAGATTATCGATCCGGAGCTGGCCAAACGCCTGGAACCCAGCGTGAATCCGGACCTGATTGGTGCCGTGAAGGTTCCCGACGGCAGCGTAGATCCGTTCCGCCTGTGCGCCGCCAACATGCTGGATGCCAAACTCCACGGCGGGCAGGTGCGTCTGCACACAGAAGTCACCGGCTTCATCCGAGAGGGCAACACCATCAAGGGCGTGCATACCCTGAACCACCAGACCGGCGAGGAAACAGACTATTATGCCCCCATTACGGTTAACGCCTGCGGCATCTGGGGACAACACATTGCGGAACTGGCCGGCGTGCGGGTGGGCATGTTCCCTGCCAAGGGAGCCCTGCTCATTTTTGCACACCGCGTGAACAACATGGTCATCAACCGCTGCCGGAAGCCCTCCAATGCAGATATCCTGGTGCCCGGAGACACCGTTTGCGTCATTGGCACCACCTCTACCCGCATTCCCTTTGAGGAATGCGACAACGTCGCGGTTACCCCGGACGAAGTCACCCTCCTCATCACCGAAGGCGCCAAACTGGCTCCTTCCCTCTCGGAAACACGCATATTACGGGCCTATGCCGGTGTGCGTCCGCTCGTGAGCGCAGACGACGACCCTTCCGGGCGCAATATTTCCCGCGGCATCGTATGCCTGGATCACGAAGAAAGAGACGGACTCAAGGGCTTTATCACCATCACCGGCGGCAAACTCATGACTTACCGGCTCATGGCGGAAATCGCCACGGATCTGGTATGCAGGAAACTGGCGGTGAACAAGGCCTGTACTACTGCAGAGACTCCCCTGCCCGGCTCGGAGGAAAAATCGTACGAAGCCGTGGCCCAGAAGGTGTGGGAGTCCCCTACCACGGCCCAGAAGGCCGCCGCATCGCGCATGGGCACCCGTGCCAGCCGCATCCGTTCGGCCAACCGGCGGGACGATGACCTCATCTGCGAATGCGAAGAAGTGTCGGTGGGCGAAATCAATGCCGCCATCGACCGTATGGACGTTTCTACCCTGACGGACCTTCGCAGACGCACCCGCGTGGGCATGGGCACCTGTCAGGGGGAATTCTGCGCCTGCCGCGCCGCAGGCCTGCTGGCAAAGGCACACGGATGCGTGGAGCGGGAACGGAAAGACCTGGCGGACTTCCTGCAGGAGCGCTGGAAGGGCAACTTCCCCATCGGCTGGGGGGACACCCTCCGCGAAGCAGAATACACACAATGGATTTATAAACACGTTCTGGGCATTTAAGTCCCTCCCCCGAGGGGAGGGGTTTCGGGAGGGGGTAACGTGAACATTTTATATTTCATGAAATGAAATTTGACACTGTTATAATGGGAGGCGGCCTGGCTGGCATGATTGCCGGGATTGCCCTGCAGCAAGCGGGGAAAAACACCGCCATCGTCTCCATGGGCCAGAACGCCCTGCACTTTTTCTCCGGGACATTCGAGAGCCTGAAAGAACCTGATGAGCGGCTCGCAGCGCTGTTTTCTGCCGCCGGCATCCGCGTGCATTACCGGGAAGGCGTGCGCCTGATGCCCTTAGGCACGTTCAAGAAGGCCGCGCTTTCGCTGGAAGATATCGACATTTTTCCCAACGCTAAAATTGCGAGGCGGGTGCTCATTGTCAATTTCCTGGGCTACCATGACTTTTTCTCCTCCTTCCTGGCGGAAGGCCTGGAAAAACATGGCATTGAATGCCGCATCCGTTTCCTGAGCCTGCCGGATCTGGACAACACCAAAGCGCACGGAGAAATGCGCTCGGTGCAGATTGCCCGCAGCATGGACCGCATTTGGGAGAAGGTGGTGCAGGAGATTCGGCTCATGCTCCGGGACGAGGACACCGTGGTGCTGCCGCAGGTATTCGGCCTGTCGGACACCACCGTACCGGGACGCATCCGGCAGTCCTTACCTGCCCGCGTGGTATTTGCCGGGACCATGCCTCCGTCCGTGCCCGGCATCCGCACGCAAATTCAGCTGCGAAGGCGCTATCAGCTCCTGGGCGGCACCTTCCTGATGGGCGACGAAGCCATCCGTGCCCACGAGCACGAGGGCGTGGTGCACAGCATCGCCACCAACAATCTGGATGCGCACTATTTAGAGGCCGATTCCTTCATCCTGGCCACCGGCGGCCTGTTCTCCAAGGGCCTCCGGTCCAATCCGTTCCGGATTTCGGAGCCCATCCTGGGCCTGGATGTAGACCATCCGGAAGACCGCAACAACTGGTACAATCCGGCCTTTGCGGAGGAACAGCCGTACATGGGCTATGGCGTAAAAACGGATGCGCAGCTGCATGCTGTTAAAGAGGGCGTGGCGCTGAAGAATGTGTATGCCATCGGCTCCATCCTTGGAAACACCCGGCCGGAACTAGGCAGCGGCGCCGGACTGGCCATTAACAGCGCCTTTGCCGTAGTGGATCAGATTCTTCGTTGCACTCAGAATGACAACGAAGAACCTGCAACTCCTGTCATTCTGAGCGAAGCGAAGAATCTTTAGCGATGAAACTACAAGAATATACTACCAGCGCGCATAACTTCGAGGAGTGCATGAAGTGCACCGTGTGCACGGCCTACTGCCCGGTGCTACAAGTGAATCCCTTGTACCCCGGCCCCAAGCAGGCCGGCCCGGACGGCGAACGGCTGCGGCTCAAGGACCCGTATTTCTTCAACTATGCGCTCAAGTACTGCCTCAACTGCAAGCGCTGCGAAGTGGCCTGCCCCTCCGGCGTAAAGGTGGCGGACCTTATCCAGAGCGCCCGCATCAAGTACGATACGCATCCGCCCAAACTGCGGGACCAAATGCTGGCTTCCACGGACTTCATGGGCAAGCTGGCACGACCGTTTGCCCCCATCGTCAATGCCGTTACGGATCTGGGTGTCACCAAAAAGACGCTGGATATGGTTTTGGATATAGACCACCGGAGAACCTTCCCCAAATACAGCGGACGCAGTTTCGAGGGCTGGCTCAAACGGCGCAGCAAGGAGCAGGCGGCGTTCCCGGAGCAGGTGGCCTATTTCCACGGATGCTACGTGAATTACAACTACCCGCAGCTTGGCAAGGACCTGGTGAAGGTGCTCAACGCCCTGGGCGTGGGCGTTCAATTACTGGACGATGAAAAATGCTGCGGTATCGCCATGATTGCCAACGGGATGGCGCGGGAAGCGGCCAAGCACGCCCAACACAATGTGGAAGTGCTGGGGAAAGCGGTCTCCCGGGGGCTCAAGGTAGTAACCACCTCTTCCACCTGCACGCTCACCATGCGGGACGAGTATCCGGAACTGCTCAAGGTGGACAATTCCGCGGTACGGGACTCGCTGCTCATGGCCACCCGCTTCATTTACGAGAAGCTGGAGCAAGGGGCAACGCTCAAATTCAGGGCCGACTATCACAAAAAGGTGGCCTATCACACGCCCTGTCACCTGGAAAAACTGGGCTGGGGGGTGTTCTCCGAGCGTTTACTGCGCATGATTCCCGGTGTGGAGTTCACCATGCTGGCCTCCAACTGCTGCGGCATGTCGGGAACGTATGGCTTCAAAAAGGAGAATTACGAAGCCTCCCAGGCCATTGGTGCCCCACTGTTCGAACAAATCAAGGCGGTGAATCCGGAGGTGGTCGCCTGCGACTGCGAAACCTGCAAATGGCAGATCGAAATGTCCACCGGCTATCCCGTCATGAACCCCATATCCATCCTCGCCGAAGCTTTGGAATAACCCCTTCGCAGACGAAAACTTTTTCTACCCCACAAGGGGGAGCGAAAAAGTTTTGTCTGCTCGGAAATGAAAAATACGTATTGAGAGATGCTGAAATTCATGCAACAGCCGGCCTATCTGCCGGCACAGACCGGCCCTGAGGCCGACGCCAAATTCAAACGCCTGCGGCTGCAGGTATTCATCGGCGCATTCATTGGCTACGCCGGATTCTATCTGGTGAGAAAAAACCTGTCCATGGCCATCCCGGCCATGGCGCCGCTGGGTTTCGACAAAACCGAGTTGGGCTTTGTTCTGGGCCTGAACGCTGCAGCATACGCCCTGTCCAAATTCCTGATGGGCAGCGTCTCCGACCGCTCCAACGCCCGCGTCTTCCTGCCGGTGGGGCTCATCCTTACGGCCATTTCCATGTGCTTCATGATTGTCCCCATCCAGCTGATCGGCGCGGAACACAAAGCCCTGGCCATCCTGGTGATGGGCGTGCTCAACGCCCTGGTGGGCTGGTTCAACGGCATGGGCTGGCCTCCTTGCGGCCGCGTGATGACGCACTGGTTCTCGCCTAATGAGCGGGGTACCATGATGAGTATCTGGAACTGCGCGCACAATGTGGGCGGTGCACTGGTAGGCCCCATGGCCACCTATGGTGCCATCTGGTTCGGCAGCTGGTTTTACGGGGCACATACGGAGCTCTACTTCCTCATCGGCACGTTTGCTTTTCCCGCCGCGGTAGCGCTGTTTATCGCCATCCTAGCGTATTTGCTGTTGCGCGACACGCCACAAAGCTGCGGACTCCCGTCGGTGGAAGCCTGGCGCAACGACTACCCCAAGAACTACTCCGCAAAGCATGAGGAAACCTTGAGCGCCAAGGAAATCTTCTTCCAGTACGTGCTCAACAACAAGTTCCTTTGGTACATCGCCCTGGCCAACGCGTTTGTGTATATGGTCCGATACGGCTGCCTGGACTGGGCACCCACTATTCTAACGGAGAAAGGAATTGACCTCAAGAGTGCCGGCTGGGCCTATTTTGCCTACGAATTCGCCGCCATTCCGGGGACACTGCTCTGCGGCTGGTTGTCGGATAAACTCTTTCATGGGAAGCGGGCCCTGCCCACCATGCTGTTCATGGGGCTGGTGCTGGTGTTCATCCTGCTGTACTGGGTGTTCATTGACAACCTCAGCGTAGTGATTATCAGCCTCATCGGCATTGGCTTCTTCATCTACGGGCCGGTGATGCTCATTGGCGTACAGGCGCTGGACCTGGCCCCTAAGAACGCATCCGGAACAGCCGCCGGCCTTACCGGCTTCTTCGGCTACTTCCTGGGCACGTTCATCCTGGCCAACACCGTGATTGGCTGGGTGGCACAACAGTTCGGCTGGAGCTGGACATTCCTCCTGCTGGTAGCCGCCTGCCTCCTGGCCATATTCTTCATGGGCCTCACCCTCAAGGAAGAGCGCCGCTCGTAAGAATTGCCACGTTTGCAGTTGAAATAGCCTGAAACGCTATTTTCTTGCAAACGTGGCAACGCTTTCTGCCCTAGGGCTTTTTTAATTGCCGCGTTTGCATCTGGAGTACCGTAAAAGGCACATTCCGTGCAAACGCGGCAAACTTAAACTACTGCACCTCAGTCACAACCACTTGCAGGCCATCGACACGGATGTTGGATTTGGCATTGATGTTGGTAATGCACAGATCCAGTGTCTTGGTTCCCTCGGGGATGGTGACCGTACAGGTAACTGTGTAGGTGTTCTTATCGGCCAGGTCCTGCTTGGGGACCGAGGTAGCCGACAGTTCGCCAATGGTGACGCCGGCTGTAGTGCTGGTCACCTGATGGTTTCCTTCCAGCTTGGAGTTGCTCCGGTACGTAAGCGTAGCCGTCTTGACGCCGTTACAGGGGATGCCGTTCACGTCAAGGAAACCATTTCCTTTCGTAACGAGCAGGTTGTACCTGTACTTTTCGTCGGTGACGTTATCCTTGCTGTTATAGAATACAAGAGCGTCGTCGTAGAGCTTTGTGCTGGCGGAATTCTGCGAATAAACCACATTTCCTTCGCCAAATACTACAGTAGAGCACGTCTCCTTCTCCTGATAGGCCGAAGGCGTATCGCCAGCGGCGCCGCCTTGCCACCATTCCTCCCACAGCACATCGCCTACCGCAGGTTTGGCAGGTTCGGGCTCGGCCACCTTGATGTTGTCCAGGTGCCAGCGCTGCTGGGAGGCACCGGCGCCGTCCTTGTAGTGGGTGGGATGAATCTGGATACGGGTGTCGTCGGTGACGCCCACCAGTTTCACCTTGGCATGCTGCCATTCCAGCTTGCCTTTTTCCTGCGTGGTAGAGAGTTCCGCGGAGACCTGGGTACCGTTATCGGCCAGCGTACCGGGGCCTTCCACAATCTCTACCGTAATGGTCACATTGTCAATGACACCCTTTCCGGTCATGTGCGCGCACCAGTCGAAGCTGAGCTCGGCATCCACGGGGGAAGCACCGAATTTAATGGCAGGCAACTGCAGTCCGGTGTGCTTGTTGGTAGCACCCATCTTGAAGTAGTTCTTCTGCATGTACAGGGTCTTGGCGTCCTTGTTCAGGTCCGTGTATCCCCGCTTCTCCAGTTCGGCGCCCGCCGTAGCTGCGAGTTCGGCCACATTCCAGACATTGGGCTGGGCGTGAGTGGCCTGGTCGCCGGCGCCCACGGGATCCAGTTTGTCGGCATCGTCGGGATTGGCCGCAATCCAGCCCTGGATATACGGTTCCAGCCACTCAAAGTCATCCTGGAAGAACACGCCTTCCGGATACTCGGGTTCGGGTTCCTTACCGGCCTGTACCAGGGTGAAGAGGGTCTCTACCTTTTCTTCCTCATTAAAGAAACGTACGACGCCGGTTCTGGGATCGGGCAGTTCGTTGGCCTGGTAGCTCACGATGTACTCCGTCCATTCCACCAGGCCCTTCGTCTCGGGAACGGCTTCTACCTGAATCCAGCTGTCTGCCGTTTCATAGCTTACCTCCACGTTGGACTGGATTTTCACCGTAATGCTGCCTTCCGTTTCAAAGACCTCGGCCTTGTTGCCGCCGGAAACGCTCACGAACGGATCCAGCTGCTGGCCGGCGGCGCTCTGCACCACGTTAATCACTTTCTCGGAGTCTTCGGAGACAATCTTGATGGTACTCTGACGCAGCTCCGGAAGTTCGCTCTGGGCGCAGGTTACCTGAATCTCTACCGATTCCCCAGCCAGGCCTTCCGCCACGTCAAAGCTGAGCCAGTCGGCGGAGGTAGAAACGGTGAAGTCGTAGTCCGACTGCACGGTGATGGTCTTGGGAGCACCCGGCGTGCCGTTGAAGGTAAGCAGTTCTGTGGACACCTCAATGTTGGCATACACCGGATCTTTTTCCACGCCGTTGCCCTCCTTGAGAATCTCGATGGTGGGCTGGTAGGTAGCATCGGCCACATCGGTAACGGTGAGACGGGCCGAACCACCGTTACGGGCGGCCAGTTTACCGGCACCGCTGGCCTGCCAGTTGGCAACGCAGCGGAAGCGGAACTGGGCATGCTCGGTGTTCTTGCGGTATTTCACCACCTGGTCGGCCTGCACGTTGGTGGCACCGTCGGCATTCATGGCGTGGGTGTACACCACTTCCTCACCGGGCTCGGTGGTGGTGAAGGTCTCCCCTGCCGGACGCCATTCGGAGCCGTCCAGGAACTCCAGGATCCAGAACTTGTGGCCGGTGGCCGACGTACGGGCCTCGAAGGCGATATGCACCTCGGAGCCGGCCTTGATGGCACCGTTGCCATAGAAAAGCCAGTAGTCGCCCGGCCAGGGACCGGTTACGCGCGGGCTCTTGTCGGAGACATCCAGTTTATATTTCTGGTTGCCGTCGGTAGTGGCAAGGTCGAAGGGAACGTACTCGATGTAACCCAGACCCTGCACCGGCTGGATGCGGCTGGTCGCGCTCCAGGTGGCCGAGGTGTAATTGATGCCGTCCACGCGCACAAGGAAGCGCAGCGGATACGGGATCAAGGCTTCGTCCGCCCCCTGGTCCTCCACGGAGGTCACCAGCATGGACAGGCCCACGCCATAACCCTTGAGCACCACCTTGTGCAAATCCAGTTTGCTCAGCTCCAGGCTCTCCAGCGGGTCCAGGACAGGAATCTGGACATCGGCGCTGATCCAGATATTGGTCCCCACCAGCGAGGCCGACAGGGACACGTATTCGGCCACCGCGGTGTCGTAGGTGGGCAGGATGGAGGTAATGTCCTTGGCCTCGGGGCGAACCACCTCGGAATGGGACTTCACCTCACATTCGTCCAGCTCAAAGGCCGGGGCGCCGTTCACTTCGATGCGCTTGCCGTTGAAGGCAAGGACATCGCCCAGCTTGACGCCGGTTCCCTGCACATACAGGCAGCCGGAAGCATCGGAGGCGATGAAGCCCTTTTGGGACAGGGCCACAACCTGTGCCTGCGCCACCTTGGCTACATCGTCCACCTCCAGTTCGCGCAGCTGCGCCAGGGTATACTCCTGCACACCATAGTAGGTGTCGCCGTTCTGGTGAACAATGATTTTGGCATTGCGCTCCACGGAGCCGCCCTGCAGGGTGATGATTCCTTCACGGGGACGGTCGGTCACCGTACCGGTTACATTGTCGGTAACGGAGACGGTAATCTCCCCTGCACCGGCGCCCCGCATGGGCGAAACGGTAATCCATTCGCTGTCCACATCCACGGCCCAGGCACCGTCGGCATACACAGACAGTACCTTCTCCGGGGCAGACTTGGCGTCAAAGACCACATAGGTCTCGCTGGCGGCAACGGCACGGGCCTCGCCCAGTTGCTCCTTTTGCTGGCAGCCCCACAGCAGGACTCCGCAAAAGACAGCCGCAACGCTCCTCAGTATATTGGTCATTTTCATACTCATAAACTTCTAATAGATTAGTAGCTCAAACCGTCTACCCAACCCGGATTCTGTTTCAGGTCTACCCCTTTCTCATGGTAGAGCTGGCGTTCCTTGGTGGGGATGGGATAGTAATAGTCGCGGGCTTCGTTGAAGCTGCGGGAAACATTGCCGTGGTGGTATACGAAACCGGTGGTCTCCTCCGTGAGTTCAATGCCCGTGGAAACACCCAGCTCGAAGCCGGTCATGTCCTTGGTCTTGGGATCCACATTTTGCCAGAGGTAGATGTCCGGGGTTCCGTCTCCGGTAAGGTCGTATTGTCCCACACCGGGGAAATACATGCCGTAGATGGGCTGCTCCAGGCACTTGCCTTCTCTCCAGCGTAGGAGGTCGGTGAGGCGGAAGCCTTCCATGGCCAGCTCCAGGGCACGCTCGCGGCGGATTTCCAGGATAACACCCTGGTTGGCGCCACTCACGTTCCGGTAGCCGAATTCCTCCGACAGCAGGTACGGGTCGGGGGTGGCGTTGGCCGTCTCCATATCCAGGTGAGCCGCCATGCCCACGCGGTCGCGCAGGGCGTTCACCGTAGCGTCCACATCGTCCTGGGAAAGGGTTCCCAGTTCTGCCTTGGCTTCCGCGTAGTTCAGCAGCACCTCGGCATAGCGGAACACGGGCATGTCATTGTAGGACTTGTCCACACGTCCCCATTCCGGGAGGGTTTTGTCCATCACAAACTTCACCACCTGGTAACCGGTGACGCTGCACCCGAGGTCCGTAGGGCTGACGGCTTCGTCGCCCAGCCACACGTTTCCGGGGCATACGGTGATGGCCGCCAGACGGGGATCGCGGCCCTGCATCTCGTCCACATACTGCATGGTTTCCCATCCGGCCTGGTCCGTGAAGCGGGTGCCGTCGGCCATGAGCACACTGGCTACAAACTTACGCGTGAAGCCGGGCGTGCCCTGGGTGGGCATCATGGCAAATGCCGTGGCGTTGTTGCAGATTTGCAGGCTCTGGTCGTTCTTGATGGCCAGGATGAATTCGTTCTTGTTGGCGTCTACGTTGGCAAAGAGCTTACGGTAGTCGTCCACCTGGGCCAGCGTGTACGGGCCGTCCTTCATGATTTCGCTGGCGGCAGCGGCGGCCAGACCCAGGTAGTCGGCGGCGCTGCGGCTGTCGGCAGGAAGGTCCACCACGTACATTTCCGGATGTACAGCAGGGCTGTGGTACTTGCGGAAGGTGCCTTCGAACAGGCAGAAACGGGCCTTCAGGGCCAGCGCCGTCCAGCGGTTCACGCGATAGGGGCTCACCGCAGCAGGCAGATGTTCAATGGCATAGTCGATATCATCCAGCATATGGCCCATCACCACTTCGCGGCTGTCGCGCGGACGGTACAGGTTGTCGGAGTTGGACTCCAGCTGCTCGTCAATCCACGGGACATCGCCAAAACGTACCACCATGTTAAAGTAGAAGTAGGCGCGGAAGAAGCGCGTGAGGGCCGTGTACTTCACCACGGCATCCTTGTCCTCGCACTGGCCGATGTATTCCAGCAGGGTGTTCATCTTGCGGAGGTCGCCCCAGGCGCCGGAGCCGCTTCCCCATCCACCGCCGCTGTTGGGAACGGTGCGGGAATTGCCGCCGCGCAGGAAGGCCGACAGGTTCAGGCACACCAGCTGGTCGCTCTGCTCGCTGTACGGTTCCTTGTTGAGCAGGTTGTTATAGAAGGTATTGGAGAACAGCTGCAGGTCGGTCTCGTTCCGGAAATAGTTCTCCGGGGCCAGGGTGTCCTTGGGCGTACGGTCCAGGAACTTGCTGCAGGAGGTAAGGCAGGCAATAATTGCGATAGCAGGTAAAATATATCTTTTCATGGTCTTGTCCTCCCTCTTTTAGAAAGTGATTTCTACGCCAAACATGAAGGTCTTCTGCCAGGGATAGCTCATGTGATCCTGTGCGGCAGAATTGCCAGTTCCACTACGCGTATAGGCGCTTTCCGGATCCAGGTACAGCGTATTCTTCTTGAGCGGAGACCAGTAGGCCAGGTTTTCGCCGGAGAAGTACACACGCACTTTGTCGATGCCAATCTTGCGGGTAATCTTGGACGGAAGGCTGTAACCTACGGTGAGGTTCTTGAAGCGCAGGTAGCGGATGTTCTGCAGGTAGCGGCTGTTCACCTTGGACAGCTCGCCGCCGGTAGAGGAATAGGCGCGCGGACGCGGGAAGTAGGTGTTAGGATTCTCCACGGACCAGACGCGGTCGATAAAGTCGCGCTGGAGGAAGGAGACGTACGGATAGCTGTACGGGCCCCAGAACATGTAGTTCATGCCGGCCGGATACCAGTAATGGTCACCGGTTCCCTGGAAGAAAGCCTGCACGTCAAAGCCCATGTAGTCGAAGCTCAGGGTGAGGCCGTACTGGAGGCTGGCCAGGGCATTGCCCAGGATTTTGCGGTCGCCGGGGTCGTCCACGGTGTTGGAGCCCAGCGAGAGGGTGTTCACCCGCCACTGATCTTCCGGCAGCAGAATCTTGTTGCCGTTCGCGTCCAGCACATAGTGACCGTTCTCGTCAATCTGGTAATGGCCGTCGTTGTCCTGGTCCACAAAGCGGAGGTCGCCGCCCAGGAAGCCACCGGTCATGCGGGAGCTGATGTACCCGCTGCAGTCCAGTACTTCGGTGGTGTACTTCTGCGCTTCTTCGTCACTGGCAAAGAGGCCGTCCACCTCGAAGCCCCAGATTTCGCCCAGGCGCATGCCCTCATAGTAAGACATGGCCAGCGACTTGGTGGGATTGTTGAAGCGGGTAATGTAGGAACGATAGTCGCTCAGCGTGGCACGGACGCCATAGCCGAACGGACGTCCGAACAGGGAGAACTGGTCTCTCCAGCCGATGGACAGCTCGTAGCCCTGGGTCTTGAGGTCAGCCGCATTGGTCTGCGGGGAAGCCGCGCCATACACGGCCGGCAAATCCGGACCGGCGGTGAGCATGTTCAGGGTATTGCGCTGATAAATTTCACCGGTGAAGGTGAGGCGGTTCTTGAAGGCGGCAAAATCTACGCCCACATTCCACTGCTCGGCCGTTTCCCAGGTAAGATTGGCGTCCACCGGAGCGCCCAGCGTGGCATATTTACCCATGGTGGTGCCTTCGCCGAAGGAGTAGGCCTTGAAGTCTTCGATGGAAATCTCGCGGAGGTAGGCGTAATAGTTCTGGGCGCCGGAAGCGGTGCGAACCACCTGGTTGCCCAGCCGGCCGTAGGAGACACGCAGTTTGAGGTTGTCCACATGGCTGCGGGCGGGCTGGAAGAACGGTTCTTCCGAGATACGCCAGCCCAGGGAGGCCGACGGGAAGAAACCCCACTGATGACCGCTGCGGAAGCGGGACGTACCGTCGTAGCGGCCCGAAACCTCCAACAGGTAGCGTTCCTTGTAGTTGTAATTGATACGGCCGAAGAAGCCGGCGATGGCATATTCATTCTGCCCGCCGGACACTTCCGTGAGCACGTTGCCGGTAGCATCCGGGCCCACCAGGTTCAGGTCGTTCAGGGTTTCCGATAGCAGGTTTTTGCCTATGGCGCCCACGGCTTTGCTGGACCAGACCTCAAAGTTGGAGCCGGCCGTCACGGTGAGGCGGTGGGCATCGGCAAAGGTGTGGTCGTAGGTGGCAAAGATGTTGGCCGTGTGCCGCTGGTTGGTGGTGATGGTCTCCTGCAGGGCGTCTTCACCGGCGCCGGTAGTGTAATACTCATAGTCGGCGTCAGGGTATTGGCGGTACTTGAAGTTTACGCTACGGTACTGATTGCGGTTCTGGTACAGCCTGTAGGTGTAATTGGCTGTAATGGTGAGGTCCTTGAACGGAGTAATTTTGAGTTCCGTCGTATTGGACAAGTCGGAACGATTCTGCTGGTTGCGGGCCTTCCCCTCGGCGAACAGCAGATGCCGGCCGTTGGCCACATTGTAGTTGCCGGCAATCATGGGTGTGGCATACAGCCAGCTGCCGTCCGGGTTCTGGAGCGGGAAGCTGGCCAGGGCATGGCGGGAAGCATACGCAAAGGAGTCCTGGATGCTGCTACCGCCCGGATAGTTGTAGGAGCTGCTGTAGAAGGACGTGTTGTTGGACAGGCGCATGTACTTGTTCAGGCGAGCGTCTATCTTTGCCCGGAGGTTGAACTTCTGGAACACGTCTGGATTCATCTTGATGATACCGCTCTGGCGGTCGTAGGCGCCGGACAGATAGTATTTGATGTCCTTGTTGCCACCGGTGACGGAGATACTGTGCTGCTGGACGGGGTGCTTGTCGTTATAGAGCTCGTGGTACCAGTCGGTATTGGCATAATATATCCACTGGTTGCGGCCGTTGCGCACTTCCTGCACCGCCCAGGGACGGGCGGGATTCTCGGTCTTGTCGTTCACGCGGGCCAGGAGTTCGGCCATGTCGTGGGCCGTGTACGTGGTGTAGTTTTTACCGGCGTCCGAAGCCCAGAACTTGTCCACCGTGTACACCGACCAGTAACCGCGGGTTTCGAAGTCGGTGGAAACCGTGGGCTCTTCCCAGCCCCAGCGGCCGGAATAGTGCACCTTGGCCCTTCCGCCTTTCTCGGTGCCGGTTTTGGTGGTGACCAGGATGACGCCGTAGGCGGCACGGGCACCGTAAATGGCTGCGGCAGAGGCGTCCTTGATTACGGAGATGTTCTCCACGTCGGCCGCATTCACGCGGGAGAGGTCTCCCTCGGAACCGTCGATGAGTACCAGCGGCTCGGCCTCGTTGATGGAGGTGATACCGCGGATGTTCAGGGAGCCCACGCTGCCGGGGTTACCGGAGCTGGTAGAAATGTTCAGGCCCGGAACGGCGCCCTGCAGCATGTTGGTAAGGCTGTGGGAGGTACGGTCCTGCAGTTCCTTGGTGTCTACGGAGGTGACGGCGCCGGTGAGGTTCACCTTCTTCTGTACGCCGTAACCTACCACCACCGTCTCTTCCAGCATCATGGTATCCTCCTGGAGGGTAACCGATACCGTAGCCTGAGCGGCGGAGACCTGAAGGGTTTGTCCCGTGTAGCCCAGGCACGACACTTCCAGGGAAGCGTCCCCTGCCCCTACACGGATCGAGAAATGACCATCGGCGTCGGTGACCACGGCATTGGTGGTGCCGGGGACCATGACGACGGCTCCGATAACGGGCTGTCCGGACGCATCCTGGACAGTGCCGTTAACGGCCCGGTTCTGGGCCTGAAGCTGCCAAAGCGCTCCCAGGGCCAAGACCAGGCAAACAGCAATTCGTTTGATCTGTCTCATAGGTAATGTTTGGTTAATAAATAAATATGGTTAGTGTTTATAGGTATCTATGGAGAACGCGCGGGGACGCGAATTGCATCAATTCGATTGAATAATCGTCAGTGGTGCAGCAAATCCATTTGCCGCATCTGAAACCACGTAACATTGGACTTTTCTGAAAGAAGTTGTCGGATTGGCATTGATTAATACAGTCTGCATAACCCACGTGTATGAATCTCTATCGTCATTAAACGTATTGTCCAAAGGTTTAGCATTATCAACTGTTTCTACTATAACACCAGAAGTTGCGCTCAATCCAACAATACTGAATGAAGAAGGACCTACATATTCGAGCGTTACCTGACCACCTTCCAAACCAAACTGTACTTCATGGTTCTGAGCATCAATAATTTTCTCTCCTTCAAGTATATATACCCGACGAAACTGATATCCCCCCTCCTTCTTCATCTGACATGCAACAAATAACGGGATAATCACCAAGAACAATATGAATAGTCTTATTCTCATATATAATAAACTATGGAGTTATCAATAAATCCTTACGATCACTTGTGAAATGGTATGTTATACCACTTGTTGTCACATTTGGATCATCATAATATCCGTCAGATTGTCCTGCCCATCCCCAATTCATGTGATAAGACACATGGCTCCAATAATTGCAGATCGTTGAATCAAATAAAGTTAATTGGTCGGGATACCGCATGTAAGTTTCTAATAGATACAAACGATACTCTGTTTGTGATGATAAAGAAGAATAACCGTCACAATCTACAAATGTTTATAGGTGTCTATGGAGAACGCGCGGGGACGCGTCATGGACTCGGTATACACCGTGCCGAAGCCATCGGTGACCTTGATTTCCAGGGTGGAATTCTCCGACGAAGCCTTTACCTTGAACATGTGGTTGTTGGTACCGGTAGGGAAAGAAGCCGTGGCGTTCTTGTTCAGCCGCTTGGCCGTGTAGGCAATCAGGTGCAGCGGATCCATCTGGGTTTCCCGGGTAACCGTGAGGGGCGTACCGCCCTCTGTCACTTCCACCTGCCAGGAAGGGTCCCAGTTCCAGACATTGATGTACACCTCATTGGCCGATGAAGCCGTTGCCCAAAGTCCGGGCTCGAAGTCACCTTTATGCGCCGCATCTCCGGAAGCGACGTATTTGTCGGCCGTAATGTGAATCTGGTTGCGGTCATAGGCACGGAACTGCTCGTTGACCGAACCGCCGGTGGGTTTGAACTGCCAGGTGAAGCTGTCCCCGTTCACCTTCAGAATCATATATCCGCCGGGAGAACCGTCCTGGCCGATATGGATGCCGGGCGTCTCCTTGGCGCTCCACCACCAGGTTCCGCAGATGGCGCCGGCATTGTGCTCAAAGATGTGGGTGTCGCTGCTCTTGTCCACATTATAAACCGTGTGCGTATGGGCTGTAAACAGTTGAACCCGGCTATAAGGCTTGAGGATGTGTTCGAATTGAGAGCCGTTGCTGTCGAAGCGGTAGCTCCCGCCCTGTTTGTACAGGGGGATATGCATGGTGACCACAAGCGGAGTGGAGGCGGGAACGAAGGAAAGATCCTTAGCCAGCCATTCCAGCTGGTCCTGGACCAGGGAAGCATTGTAATCCCTTACGTAGCAGGCCTTTCCATTATTGTCCGTAGTAGGGGTGGCATTGGTGCACTCCACGTCATCCAGCACAATGTAGTGAACCTTGCCTACGTTGAAGGAATAATACGTGGGCCCTATCACTTCCTTGTACTCTTTAACCGTATTGAAATCCCCGGTTTGGTACATGCTGTGGTCATGGTTGCCGATAGTCTGATAAATGGTAAGGCCGGTGATGGCCTGCGCATCGGCCAGGTATTCCCTGTATCCGTAATTATTGGTTTCCCAGTACAGGTCCCAGGTCATGTCGCCCAGGGTCATTCCATAAATCTTACCTGTAGCCTGGGAGACGTAACTGTTGATATCGGTCACAAAATCCCTGAATTGCTTGCGGTCGTCGGTGCGGTTGGCCAGGTGGATATCGCCCAGCATGAGCATGGTGTGGTTTTCCTGGCCGACGGCTTTGTTCAAGGTGAAGTCTACCCGTTCAGGCGTACTGACGCCCGCCGAGAGTTGCCGGTGAATCACGGGAAGGATGCCGCTACGGGAGGGCTCATACCCGGAAGGTACGCTCACGAACACATATCCGTGATACTTCTTGGACGGGAGCTGATAAGTTCCGTCCTTGTCCGTCTTCACCGCATTGATGCCATCGGACACTACGGCATCCGGGACGCCCTCACCGCCACAGATCACTTTTCCGTAAACGGTGGCACCGGCTGCAGGCTTGAGTTCCTCTGCGTCATCGGCCTTTATTATCACCTGCATCTGCCCCATCTTCCGGCTGGCGGTTCCACGGTGCAGCGTCACATTGTACAACCCATTGCCGAACGACTGGCCCCACAGGGAACTGATGTCCACATCGAAGGAAGTTGTGCCGATATTCAGAATGGGACAGGCGCCCAGGCTTCCCAAGGACAGGTTGTCGCCGGAAGAAGGCGATTTGGAAAACTGTACACGGAAGGAAATGGTACTGGCGCCATAGGCGATTTCCATCTTTTCCGGGACAGCGAACTGGACGCTTTCCAATGACTGGACAGGCGTTTCTTTCCGGGTACAACATATCAGGCAAACACCGAATAGAATAAACCGGACAGGCCGGAGGAAATGATTAAGCATCATATTGTTCATTTTTGACAAGTAAAATTACAAAATAATCACGAAACAAGGTTAAAATAATTGAGATTTTTATTAATTTAAGTTTCGCAAGTGATTTAAGCCGCCAATTGTAGGGCCTCAAAGGCTCGTCGGACGGCATTGAGTTCTTTGTTATTGTTGTTTATGACTGCCCGCATCATCTCGTCCTGGTCGAAGTTGAAGGCATCAGCGATGGTTTGGATAACCTCCATGAGGATGCCCCAGATCTTCTCGGTGACAGTCAGTTCTACGGAAGCCTGCGTCACATCACGGAACACGCCACCGATGGTCTCGTATGACTCATACCGCTTGACGTATCCGAGGATGTTGTACTGGAGCATGCAGAGCGAGATGGATGCAATCTGGGACGCGAAGTCGCGGCACTGGCATTTGCCAAGGTTCAGAAGCCTTTTGGCTTCAGCGAACGAGACCTCGATAGCCCAGCGCATAGAGTATATTTTGTACGCTTCATAGGCACCAAGGGCGGTATTAGTGGAAAGCAGCGCATTCCATTCACCCTTGCGGCCATTGCGATAGAAAAAGAGTTTAACGGGTGTCCCGGCAAAGGTTGCCACCGCCTCACAGTAATAGAAACGATAATGTCTGGAGTATTTGACATGACCCTTCCGTTTGGATTCCTTGGCTATGATGGCATTCGCCGTCATGGCCCCCTCGGTCGTGTCATACTTGGTCTTAGACATCTTGATCATGCCCAGAAGATGGCAGCCTATGTGTCTGGACTTCACGAACTGGACCAGTTCCTTGTTGGTGAACCAGCTATCCACAAGCAGGTAGTCAAAACGGATTCCTTCCAGGATGGCCCGCTTGACAAGGTAGATAAGGTTGTCAATCTTGCTCTGGAAGTACTCTCCTGCACGCTTTGCCGCACGGCTGTCCGTATCGCGTTCCTTGCTATATCTGGCATCCAACTGCTTCTGGGACAAGCCCTGAGGCTTGGCCGGCTTCTTGCCCATCTCACCCTGGAGTGTGAAGTCTGCGAAGGTCTGTGTCTTTCCGTCTGTATACAGGAGGAACAGACCCTTGTAGCCCAGGATGCTCTTGTGTTCAATATGGGAAAAGACGCGGCCCAGCAGTTCGCCTTTACGGCCTGTCTTCGGGAAGTCAGTGTCATCAGCAATCAGGCAGCGGGGCTCTTTGCTCTTAACCGAGTCACTACGCATGGCAATGCGCCTAAGGAGCCTGCGATTGAAGCTGTACACAATCTGACGCCAGTTGATGTCCGCATTGGCCAGAAAGCGGTAGAACATATCCTTCCGGCAGGCAAACATCTGCCCGAGGATGCTCTTGGCAAAGTTGTGTCCGTTTTTGACGGCGAAGAAAGGGAACAGG
>ONII01000018.1 GCA_900317845.1 uncultured Bacteroidales bacterium | reverse complement strand
GAGTGTGGTTTCCTGCTTCTTGGAACAGGACAGGATGGCCAGCATGGCGGCCAGGGGAAGGAGAAGGGTATCAAGTCGTTTCATATACTTCGTATCTACGAAATCACCAGGACAAAGTTAAAAAATATTTTTCGTTTTTAGCTACTTGCGAAACTTAAATTTGGTCCCTGTCAAGATGAAACCAGTCACAGAGATTCTCAACGGCGTCCCTTAATTCCAACCAGATTTTGCGGTTAGCCGTTTTTTCTGCTGTTTTTACCGATTTGCCCCGACATTTTGTCAGTTTGCGTGGGCCGGGACCGACTTTTGTAACAGCGCGGGAAACAATTATTTTGACAAATGGGTGTAACCAAATGGATAACCGGCGTACTCGGATGGGCCTATTTTGGCCCTCTTGGCGGCCTGATTGGCTTCCTGCTGGGAAGCGCTATCGAACAGTATATTGACGCGTCTCACCAGCTTCCCGGAGGAGATGCCCCTAAAGGCGGCACGCGCACCTATTCCGCCACAGAGCAGCGGAACAGCTTTTTTGTGAGTCTGCTGGTGTTATCATCGGCAGTCATGAAGGCCGATGGCAAAATCCATCCGGCAGAGCTGGACTGCGTGCGGGTCTTCTTCCGTCGCAATTTCGGGGACGATGCTGCAGCTCAGGCCATGCACATGCTGGAGCAGCTGAACGCCCGGGAGGTGAATATCTACCAGGTGGGCGACCAGATTGCCGCCAACATGAACTATTCCCAGCGGCTGCAACTCTTCCACTATCTGGTCCAGATTGCCACGTCCGACGGCACCTTCTCCAAATCGGAGAAAAGTGTGCTGGAGGCTATTGGAACCGTGATTCGGCTAGGAGGTTCGGATGTCAATTCCGTAATAGCCATGTTCTACCGGGATGCGGAATCGGCCTATGCGGTGCTGGAGATTTTGCCCACCGCCAGCAATGACGAAGTACGGGCGGCCTATCGGCGGATGGCGGGCTGCTTCAGGGCCTCGTGGAGCTGGTCGTCGTAGCGGAGCCGCACCCGGATGCCGGCCTGCTGGAAGTAGTAGCGCACGGCAATCTCTTCTTCGATAAACGGCACAATCTCCTCTTTCTTGAGGCGGAGGAACGTCTCTTTGTCCATCTCCAGGGACTTCTGCAGGGCATTCAGCTCACCGGAGAGGGCCTCCGTGAGGCCGTCTTCCTCCAGCGACTTTTTCATCTCGTCAAACAGGGCCCGGGCCGACGAGCGGTAGTCGAACTCCTTGTCCCTGGCAAAGGCGATAAACTCCTCATAGTCCGTGAAATGGAAGTCCTCCAGGGCAGGGATGGTCTCGTGTGCCCGTACATAGTCCAGGGCGTACTGCTCGATGACGCCGCTGTACACCAGCGAGTAGGTGAGGCGGGAGTATTTGTGCGGTTTAACAATGAAATCCGGGGTGATGCCGCCGCCGTCGCGTACCGTTCGGCCATGGGCGGTGGTAAAGGCGTGCGTGAGCGAGTCCGGAATGTGGCCCACGGAGCCGTCTTCGTTGCGGTGCGAGTAGTCGATGGCCTGCACGCATCGACCCGAAGGGGTATAATATTTGGCGGTGGTGAGCTTGAGCTGGCCGTCGTAGGGCAGGGGACGGATGCTCTGCACCAGGCCCTTCCCGTAGGTGCGCGTGCCAATGATGGTGGCGCGGTCGTAGTCCTGCAGGGCGCCGGAGACAATTTCCGAGGCCGATGCCGAGGCATTATCGACCAGTACCACGATGGGGATTTCCGTGTCTACGGGGTCTGTGGTGGTCTTGTACACCTGCTCCGTGGCGGCTTTGCCCTTGGCGCTGACCACCACCGAGCCTTTGGGGATGAACAGCGAGACAATGTTCACGGCCTCTCCCATGATGCCGCCGCCGTTGCCGCGAAGGTCCAGTACCAGGCGCTTCATTCCTTTGGTTTTCAGCTCTTTATAAGCGTCGCGGATCTCTTGCCCCACGCCTTCCGTGAATTTGCTCAGGTAAATGTACCCGTCGGCCTCGTTGAGCATGCCGGCGTATTCCATCGAGGGCAGGACGATGCGCTTGCGCACTACCGGAACATCCAGCACGTCGCCGGCTTTCCAGCTTTCTCCTGCGCGTAACTTCTTGACCGTGAGCACTACCGTGGTGCCCGGCTTGCCGCGCATCTTTTCGCTGCATTCGGCACTGGTGAGCCCTGCGGCGGCTTGTCCGTCGATGGCGACGACCTCATCCCCGCAGCGGAGGCCCGCCAGGGCGGCAGGGGAGCCTTCGTAGGGCTCGTTGATAACCACGTTCCCTTGCACATCCGGCTTATAAATGATTGCTCCTACGCCCCCGTAGGCGCTGTTGAGCATCATCTGGAAGTCCTCTTGTTCCTCCTCCGGGATATATAAGGTGTACGGATCCAGCGCTTCCAGCATGGCATTGATGCCGGCACGCTCGATGCGGCCCACCTGCAGCGAGTCCACATAGGAGCGGTTGAGTTCTTTTAGGATGGCGTTGTTCACTTCTACCCATTTCCCCAGGGAGAAGTCCTTGGATTGCGCATGTGCGCCCAGCGAAAACACCGCAATGGCGGTGAAAAACAGTACGATTCGTTTCATGACAGCGCAAAGTTAACAAAAAATGTGCTAACTTTGCGGCGGTTAATTAGTATGTATTATGAAGATTGTATTTGCAACGGGCAACCCTGGTAAACTTCAGGAAGCAGCCGCCATTCTGGGCGAGGGATTTGAGCTCGTTACCCCCGCAGAAGTAGGAATTACAGAAGAAATCCCGGAAACGGGAACCACTTTACGTGCCAACTCCCAACAAAAGGCAGACTATATTTATAAAAAGACCGGGCTGGATTGTTTCGCGGACGATTCCGGCCTGGAGGTGGATATCCTGGGTGGTGCCCCGGGCGTGGAAACGGCCCGCTACGCCGGTCCGGAGCGCGACGCCAATGCCAACATGGACAAGCTCCTGAGCGAAATGGCCCGTCGCGAGAAAGAGGCCGCCATGGCCCGTACCAACGGCATCAGCACGGCTAAAGCTACCCGCAGCGCCCGCTTCCGCACCTCCGTGACGCTGATTGTGGGCGGCGTACATCATTTTTTCGACGGCGTGATGGAAGGCCATATCGCCACGGAAAAACATGGGAAGGGTGGTTTTGGCTATGATCCCATCTTTGTCCCGGAAGGCTATACGCAGACCAATGCGGAGCTGGGCGACAAAGTGAAAAACGCCATCTCGCACCGCAGCAAGGCCCTTCGCGCCATGGCGGAATACCTTCGTGAACAGCATTGAGCTCATAGTGCTGGCCACCACCAAGGTGGGGGAGAACGCGGTAGTGGTGCACACCCTCTCGCGGGAATACGGCCGGCGCGGATTTCTGGTGCGGCCCGGGAAAAAATCGGCCATGGCCCTTTTCCTGCCGCTGAATATCCTGGAGGCCGATGTGGTGGAAAATCCCAAATCTACCCTCTGGAGCCTCCGGAACATCTTGCTCAAGGACGGCCTGTCCGGCATCCGCGGCAACCTGCACAAAAATACCATGACGCTGTTCCTGTCGGAGGTGCTGTTCCGCACCGTCCGGGAGGGCGTTTTTGAGGAAGGGCTGTACGAATGGTGTATCGGCTCCATCCTCACGCTCAATGCGTTGGAGGCCGATTTTTCCAATTTCCACATCCGTTTCCTCGTGGAACTCGCGGGGGCGCTGGGCTTCCGGCCCACCTTTGACGACATTGCCCCGTTCGCGAAGGAACACCTGCAGGAGCTCAAACCTTTTTTGCAGGCGAGCTTTTCCGAGAGCATGCTCATTCCGCTCACCGGTTCCTCCCGAAATGCGCTCTGCGACAGTTTGTTGCAGTATTTGTCGTATCATACGGAATCGGCCATCCAGGTGCGCTCGCTGGCGGTATTGCGGGAACTTTACCGCTGAGATGCTTTGTTTTTCCCCTTTTATTTGCTAACTTGCCGCCATGAAGAAAATTGTACTCCTGGTAGCCTTGTTTGCCGTTTTTGCCTGTAAGCCGGCCAATAGTAACGACCCTGTTACGCCGGATCCTCCCATTGTGGTGGATCCAGATGAGGCTTCTGTAGTAACCCCCACGTTCGCAAAAGGGGCGGACATTGGTTGGGCCTCCGAGATGGAGGCCGGCGGACGCAAGTTTGTGAAAAAAGACGGCACCCAGGCGGCGCTGCTGGATGTGTTAAAGGATTGCGGCGTCAATGCCATCCGCCTGCGTGTGTGGGTTAATCCGTACAAGGGCTGGAGCAGCAAGGAAGATGTAGTCGCTGTGGGCAAAAAGGTAACCGCAGCGCAGCTTCCGCTCATGGTGGACTTCCATTACAGTGACTTCTTTGCGGACCCTTCCCGCCAGAAGATTCCCGCTGCCTGGGAGGCGGACAAAGGCAGTCTGGACAAGATGAGCCAGCACGTGGCAGACCATACTACAGAGGTGCTCAAGGCCCTGAAAGATGCCGGCGTGTCCGTGAACTGGATTCAGATTGGCAACGAGACGCGGATTGGCATGTTGTTCCCGTTGGGGCAACTGAACTATAATAACAAGGGCACTGAGTTTGCCGGTTTTGTCAAGCTGTATATGGCCGGATACAATGCCGCCAAGGCTGTTTATCCGGAGGCGTTGGTGATGCCGCATATCAATAATGCGTTTGACGCTTCCCATGCCAGCTGGTGGTTCTCCAGCTTCAAGGCGCAGGGCGGAAAGTTCGACATGATTGCCTTGTCGCATTATCCGCAGGAAGCCTGGGACGGCAAAACGCAGCTGGATGCAGCCACGGCCAATTCGCGTGCTGTTGCCAGTATCCGCAGTCTTTCCGGCTCGTTGAATGTGCCGGTTATGGTGTCTGAGGTGGGTGTGAAAACTCCGGCCGGAGAAGCTACGGCCAAGCAACTGCTTCAGTCCTTTGTGGATGAGATAAAGAAGATTAAAGGTTGCGCCGGTGTATTCTACTGGGAGCCGCAGGTGGATGGCTCCTGGCGTCCGGAGGTCTATACCAAGCCCGATGAACTCAAACGCCTCACCGGACAAAGCCAGTCCGGCTGGTGGAATGCGTACGGCATGGGTGCCTTCACTACGGGTGGCAAGCCCACGTCCGTTATGGATGTTTTTGCAGATTAGTTCCCTATGAAACACATCTTCGCTTTTGTGGCCGCGCTCCTGATAGGGGTGGCGGCCTTTGCGCAGGAGACTCAGGACCCGGACGTGGTGTACGGGAAAGACCTGCTCGCTGCGGGCACGGTGGCGCCGTCTTTTACGTTGAAAGATATTAATGGCAAGTCCGTGAGTCTGAGCGATTTCCGTGGCAAACAGGTGGTCCTGCACTTCTGGGCTTCCTGGTGCCCGGACTGCCGGGAGGAAACGCCTCAGCTCAAGGCTGCTCAGGCGGCTGCAGACCCTTCCAAGGTGGTATTTGTGTCGGTCTCCTTTGACCGGAAAGTGGAAGCGTTTGAGGCCTATGTGCATGAAAATGCCCTGGGCGGTGTGCAGCTGTTCGATGCCTCCGGTAAGAAGGAGTCCGTTGTGGGCACGTCCTACCATGTGAAGTGGATTCCCGCCACCTACCTGATCGGCTCGGACGGCCGCATCCAGTTTGCCACCGTCGTCTTCTCCAAGGTGGCTGCCAAACTGAAATAAGACCGTAAAAGGGAACGGCACCCCTCCCCAAGGGTGCCGTTCAGGTATATAAAACGAACTTAACAAATGGACTCGAATCACTTCGATGTCCATAGCAAAGTTACAATCTTTTATTCTAAAAACAAACTTTTCTTACAATTTCTGATAAATAAAATAATTTATTTTCAAAAGTGTAAGATTAACCATTTAAAGTTCAATTATTTACAACAAAGCGGTGAGTGCGTCATAATAGCGCTTGGAAACGGGGATTGGCTTCACTTCTTCCCGGTCCAGCTGCGCCAGCGCAAAGCCTATGGCATCTTTGCGGACTAATTCTACGTGTGCAGGATTCAGGAAGAAGGAGCGATGGCAGCGCACCAGCCCATGCCGCTCCAGGGCATCTTCCAGGGCGCGCATGGAAGAGCGGAGGGTATATTCCTTAATGCGTCCATTATCCAGGTAAGTGATGTGTACGTAATTGTCTTCCGACTCTATGTATAGGATGGCTTCTGAACTGAGTACAATTTTGAGCCGCTTTTGTTCGTCGTAGAAACGAATGAGGGTGCGTTCGTCCACCGTGGGAGCCAGCCGGGCTTGTTTCCCAAGCACATGCAACTGAACGGCCATGGAGAGAATGGATAAAGGAAAAACCAGAATGCCTGCGGTATATAGCACACAGAGGCTCATGGTGGTGAAATAAGTGTGTACACCCGCCCAGCCGATCCCCATGGGGATGGACATGAATAGGCCGATGACGACCACTTCTCCCGTGCACCAAAGGATATAGAGTGACCAGTTCAGGTCCAGCAAACGTCGCAGTAAATAGAGCAGTATGCGAGAAACCGCCATGACACCCAGGACGATGAGTGTGCATATTATGAGGTTAAGGGTATACCGTCCTTGCCCTGCGGAGAGAAAATCCGAGATTCCAAACGGGTTATAGGCCAGGACAAACAGGAAGTAAAACACGGGGACCACCGTAAAGAACATTACAGTGGGCTGGATCTTGTAAAAGGTTCTTGCCAGGGTTTTCATAAGTCCCAAATTTACTGGGACAAAGATACAAATAATTTTATTTTCGTCCCAAAATTCGTGCTTTCGTCCCTATATACGTGTTTTTGCCCCCAAACGTTCGTCCCTGCAACATTTATTTTCCAGGCCCTTGCGCATCCCCTATTTTTGCACTGCGAACCAAGTAAAACAGCGCAAGATGAAAACCGTCATTCCCATCTTTTTTTCAGTGAACGACGCCTATTCGCCGTTCCTGGCCACTGCAATTTGCTCCATCAAGGCCAACGCTTCCAGGAGCTATACCTATCATATACATATTCTCACCGACGATGTCTCGGCAGAGAACAAAGACCGGCTTTCCGCCCTCGCGGAGGAAGGCTTTATCATTAAATTCTACCCGCTGGCGGAGCAAATGGCCACCCTTCCCGGGGTAAAGCAGCTGCAAAGCCACTGCTTTGACGCCTTTGCTTCCCTTACCATTTACTTCCGGCTCTTTATCCCGGAACTGTTCCCGCAGTATGACAAGGTCATTTATCTGGATGCCGATCTGGTGGTCCCGGGCGATATTTCAGAGCTTTACCAGGAGCATTTGGGCACAAAACTGGTGGGTGCCGTTGCCGACTATTCCATTCAGAAAATCGCTCCGTTTATGCGCTATATTGACAGATATGTGGGCGTTGACCACCAAAACTATGTTAATTCCGGCGTACTTCTGCTCAATAGCAAGCGTCTGCGTGAGGTGAATTTTGCAGGCTGTTTCCTGGAGATGGTGTCCCAATACGGGCTGGAAACGGTTGCGCCGGACCAGGACTACCTGAACGCCCTGTGCCGGTATGGAATCCACTACCTGGATCCGGAATGGAACGCCATGCCCTCCGAGTGCCTGCGCCACATGGATGACCCGCAAATCGTCCACTTTAACCTGGCCTCCAAACCCTGGCTCAACGAGAGCGTCCCTTACGACGAGATTTTCTGGAAATACGCCGCTCTCTCCGGCTATGAAGCAGAAATCCGTTCGCTGCGCCGGGCCTTCCTGCAAGACACTAACGCTATGAATAACTATAAGGCTGCCATTAAGAAGCTGATTCATATGGCCGGACGGCTCACTGAGGCACCGGTGTCGTTCCGCACGCTGATGACCAGCCACCAGACGCTCCGCCTATGCTCTTAGTGCCCCCTGGCCGGGAACAGGCCATTGCTGCCATTCGCCAAGCGGCGGCGGAGGGGCGGTTGAATGACAAAACCGAGCCCTTCGATCCCGTATGGGAGCCCCAAAAGCTACAAGACAACATTCTAGCCTACGTTAATACCCTGGACAGTCCGCTGTTTAAGCTAAAGAACCGGGCTGCCCGCCTCATTGTAGATTATTGGGTCCGCCGCTACAGCGAATGCGTCAATGAAATCCGGGGATTGGATAAACTTTCGTCCCTAAAGGGCCCTGCTTTCGTCACTAGCAACCATTTTAATCCGTTTGATAACGGCGTACACCGCACGCTGGCAAAAACTACCGGCCACGGACGGCTTGTCGCCATCAGCCAGGGGACCAACTTCGTGATGCCCGGCCTGAACGGCTTCGTGCTCCGCAACATTGACGTCATCCCCCTCATCCCGGAGCCGTCGTACATGAGCGGCCCCTTTCGCGAGCTCATGCGTAAACATTTGGACCTGAACCACTTCGTTCTAATCTACCCCGAGCAGGAGATGTGGTTCAATTACCGCAAACCCCGCCCGGAGAAGCGGGGCGCCTTTCTGTTCGCTGCCCAGTACAACGTCCCCGTTATCCCCACCTTCGTGGAGATGCAGGACCTGCTGCAACTGCAGACGCCCCGGTTTAAGCAGGTAAAACTCATTCTCCACGTTCTGGAACCCATTTTCCCGGATCCCGCCAAAAGTCCAAGAGAGAACAGTTTTGCCATGTGCGAGGCCGATTATCAGGCCAAAGTAGCCTGTTACGAGCACTGTTACGGCAAAGCGCTTACCTACGATTTCACCCCCTGGGACATTGCCGGCTGGACCGGCGATCCTCCTCAATCGGCCCCTAAGTAAAGAATCTTTTCCATTTTTGTCAAAATAATTGTATATTTGCATGATTACGCGCAATTATACTTTAAACCTAATATAATTTCTTATGGCAGAAATCAAGAAAAGAGTCTATCGCTTTGGCGGAAAGCACGCCGAGGGCGATGGCAAGATGAGAGAGCTGCTGGGTGGCAAAGGCGCCAACCTGGCAGAGATGAACCTCCTGGGCATGCCCGTTCCGGCAGGTTTCACCATCACCACCGAATGCTGCACCGAGTACTATCGGCTGGGCGGCGGCTACACCCCGGAACTCAAGGCGGAAGTAGCTGCAGCACTGGAAGCTACGGAAAAAATCATGGGCAAGAAATTCGGTGATGAGAACGACCCGCTCCTTGTCAGCTGCCGCTCCGGCGCCCGCAGCTCCATGCCGGGCATGATGGACACCATCCTCAATATCGGCCTTTGCTCCAAGACCATTCCGGGTATGATCAAGAAGACCGGCAACCCGCGTTTCGTTTACGACGCCTACCGCCGCCTCATCATGATGTACTCCGACGTTGTGATGGAAAAGGCAGAGGGCATTGAGCCCGCCGATGGCCAGGGCATCCGCCAGCAGCTGGACCGCATGATGGAGGAAGTCAAGAAAGCCAACGGGTACAAGAGCGACACCGAGCTCACCGCAGACCAGCTCAAAGACCTGGCCGAGGCCTTCAAGGTCCGCATCAAGGAAGTGCTGGGCGTAGAATTCCCGGACGATGCCATGGCTCAGCTGTGGGGTTCCATCGGCGGCGTGTTCAAGAGCTGGAACGGCAAGCGCGCCATCCGTTATCGTCAAATCGAGCACATTCCGGACGATTGGGGCACGGCAGTAAACGTGCAGTCCATGGTGTTCGGTAATATGGGCGACACCTCCGCCACCGGTGTGGCCTTCTCCCGCAACCCGGCCAACGGTGACAACAAGTTCTATGGCGAATGGCTCATCAACGCCCAGGGCGAAGATGTGGTTGCCGGTATCCGTACCCCCAACCCGCTGAACGAAGCCACCAAGAGCGAAAAGAACAAGAACCTGGCTTCCCTGGAAACCGCCATGCCGGAGGTTTACAAGGAGCTGGACGATATCCGCAAGCACCTGGAGGACCACTTCCAGGATATGCAGGATATTGAATTCACCATCCAGGAAGGCAAGCTCTGGATGCTGCAGTGCCGTATTGGCAAGCGCACCGGTCTGGCCGCCCTGCAGATGGCAGTAGATATGGTAGAGGAAGGTCTTATCGACGAGAAGACCGCCGTGATGCGCGTGGCTCCCGCCCAGCTGGACGAGGTCCTGCACCCCATCCTGGATCCCGCTTCCGAGAAGAAGGCCGCCGTGCTGGCACAGGGTCTGCCCGCTTCTCCGGGTGGTGCCGTAGGCCAGATCGTCTTCACCTCCGAGGATGCCATCGCCTTCCAGAAGGCTGGTAAAAAGTGCATCCTGGTCCGCGAGGAAACCTCTCCGGAAGACATCGACGGCATGCACGCCTCTGTGGGTATCCTCACCGAGCGCGGCGGCATGACCTCCCACGCTGCCCTGGTGGCCCGTGGTTGGGGTAAGTGCTGCATCGTGGGCTGCGACGCCCTCAAGATCAACTTCAAGGACAAGACCGTCACCTTCGCCGGTGTCAACAAGACCTTCAAGGAAGGCGAGTGGCTGTCCCTGAACGGCGCCAAGGGCCTGGTCTATGAAGGTGCCATCGAGACGATGGACGCCAGTGAGAACCCGCTCTTTGCCAAGTTCATGAGCATGTGCGACAAGTTCCGCAAGCTGGGTATCCGCACTAATGCCGATACTCCGGAAGATGCCGCCCGCGCCCTCAAGTTCGGTGCCCAGGGTATCGGCCTGTTCCGTATCGAGCACATGTTCTATGGCCGCAACTCCGAGCAGCCGCTCTCCAAGCTCCGCAAGATGATTCTCTGCAACACGGACGAGGAACGCAAGGAAGCCCTTGCAGAACTGGAGCCTTACATGAAGGCCGCCGTGAAGGAAACCCTTCGCGTGATGGATGGCAAGCCGGTTGTGTTCCGTCTGCTGGATCCGCCGCTGCACGAGTTCGTTCCGCAGGGCGAAGAAAAGAAGAAAGAACTGGCCAAAGACCTGGGTATCAGCGTCGCAGAAGTGGAGAAGCGCGGCGAGAGCCTGCACGAGGTGAACCCGATGATGGGTCACCGCGGCGTTCGTCTGCACGTGAGCTTCCCGCTCATCGCAGAAACCCAGTATCGTGCCATCTTCACTGCCACCGCAGAACTCCAGAAGGAAGGCCTGCACCCGCACCCGGAAATCATGATCCCCGTGACCATCAGCGCCCGTGAGCTCAGCTTCCAGAAGGTGATTTGCGACCGCATCAAGGCAGAAGTAGAGGCCAAGTCCGGCCAGCTGATTGACTACCAGTTCGGTACCATGATCGAGATCCCTCGCGCCGCCCTCACGGCAGACCGCATGGCCCGCGCTGCAGAATTCTTCAGCTTCGGTACCAACGACCTCACCCAGATGACCTTCGGCTTCAGCCGTGACGATATTGGCACCTTCATGGGTGACTACCTTGGCAACAAGATCCTGGATGGCGACCCGTTCCAGCACATCGACCAGAAGGCCGTTGGCCAGCTGGTGAAGATTGGCGTGGACAAGGGCCGCAGCAAGCGCCCCGGCCTCACCTGCGGTATCTGCGGTGAGCACGGCGGTGACCCCGAGTCCATCTTCTTCTTCAACACCATTGGCATTGACTACGTGTCCTGCAGCCCGTTCCGCGTGCCCATCGCCCGCCTCGCCGCTGCCCAGGCCCAGATCAGCCAAAGCAAATAGGGCCAACCCTATTTGCTTCGCAAAATAAAGGTTGTGACCCTTTCGGGCCACAACCTTTTTTATCCACGTTACCCCATCCCCAACCCCTTCCCTCGGGGAAGGGGCTTTGTCGCTTCGCTCCGGTAATCGCGGCAAACGGTGCTGGCGGCGGGAGGCGCTACAGCAGTTTGGCGGCGATGTCGGAGAGGGGAGAGCGCTCGCCTTTGCGCAGGAAGACGTGCTCGAAGAGCCGCTGGCCAGCCATTTTCTCTCCCAGGTGGGTGAGGCCGTTGGACCACTGGTCCAGGTAGGGCTGGTCAATTTGGAAGACATCGCCGGTGAAGACCATCTTGGTGCCTTCCCCGGCGCGGGTGATGATGGTTTTTACCTCGTGCGGGGTGAGGTTCTGGGCCTCATCCACAATGAAATACACCTTCCCCAGGGAGCGGCCGCGGATATAGGCCAGGGGAGAAATCAAAAGGCGTTCATCCTTGAGCATGGCCTCAATCTTGAGGGCCTGCTTGCTGCCGGGCTTGAAACAGCGTTTAATCACGTCCAGGTTGTCCATGAGCGGCTGCACGTACGGGCCCATCTTGCTCTTTTGGTCACCGGGCAAAAAGCCGATGTCCTGGCCACCCAGCACCACGGTGGGCCGGCTCAGAATAATTTGGTCGTAGTCCTCTGCCTGCTCCAGCGCGGCCGCCAGGGCCAGCAGCGTTTTGCCTGTGCCGGCGCCGCCGGTGAGCGATACCAGCGGAATGGCCGGGTTCAGGCAGGCGTCCAGCGCAAACTTCTGTTCGTCGTTGCGGGGCCGGATGCCATAGGCCGTATGCGCCCGCACCAGGGCAATCACGCCCCGGGAAGCGTCGTACCGGCCGCAAATGGTTTCCCCGCCCAGGGAAAACTTGTACAGCTGGTTGGGTCGGGGTTCCTTGGCGGCAACCTCCTTCCACGGCAGGCAGTTGTCCTGCCCGTAGGCCAGGCGCTGCACCGCCTCTGACGATGCTTCTACCACAACCACTTCACGCTCAAGGCTTTCCATGACCTCATTGTCCACACGGCCCCGCAGGTAATCCTGTGCTTCCATGCCGGCCGCCTTGGCCTTGAGGCGCAAATTGATGTCCTTGGTGACCAGCGCCACAAACTGGTCCGGATGCTGGTCCCGCACCCACATGGCGGTGGACAGGATCCGGTGGTCCTGGATATCGTCCCGGAAGAGGTCCTGAAACTCCGGCGCAAAAGGGTGGTTGGGCTCTATCTTGATGTACCCGAGCTTGCCGCCTAGCGGAACGCCGCGTGGCCCAAACGCCTGTTTGTCTGTGAGTTTGTTGATGTCCCGCATGAAGGCACGCGCGTTGAACGAGAGGGCGTCGTTGCCTTTTTTAAACTTATCCAGTTCCTCAATGACGGCAATGGGAATCACAATGTCGTTGTCCTGGAAATGCCGCACGCTTTTGTAGTCGTGCAGGATAATGTTGGTGTCAAGAACAAAGATTTTGGCCATTAATCTTCTCCTTCCAGCGTATTTAACAGAGACTCAAGGATTTGCGGAATTTCTACGGCTTCGGTGAGCCGCACGGAAGAGCGCCCGGGCGCAGGATGACCCAGCGGGAAGTATACAACGTCTTGCAGAATGAGTTCTGCGTCTACATAGTCATAGTCGATATCGGCAATTTGCAACACCACGCCCGGCACTTCTGCAAAGAGGACCCGCACCTGGGAATCCTCTCCGTACGCCTTGCACACGCCCTGGATGCTGATGTCTGCCCCAGTGCCGCCGCCGGCCATTTTGCGAAGGCAGGTCATGAGCCCGCCATCCCCCACCGTTGCGCCGGCCTTTACCACGCCGTCTTCTACCAGTTCCCGCACCACCTCATAGCAGTCAATGAAATAGTCTGCATCCGAGATGTCCGGCGCGGTGCTGGGTTGCGCCCCCACGGCCTGTGCCAGCGCACTGCCGCCCAGCCGGTAATCGCAGGGGTCGAAGGGAATGTACAGCAGCCAGTCGCTCTTTTCCGGAACAAAAGTGGCCGATGCCTTGCGCCTCCGGGAAATGCGCGGATTGGCGGTACGGAACGGCAGTTCCCGTAGGAGCGACACTTCTTCCTCTTCCGGGGCATCTTCCTCTGCCATGGTAAGGGCTTTGAAACTCACGGAAGGCGCACCGCTGCACAGGCTGTACTTGTCCATTTTGACGCCCATGGCGTCCAGATAGTCGCAGGCGCTTTCTACCGAGTGATAAAATGCGGCGGCGTCTCCCATTTGCTTGCAGTTCCACTTCCACTCGGCCTTGAGGGTGAGATCCCCCAGGCGGAAGTGGCCGGCCATCCAGATGGCATCCACGAGGGCCTGCGCCACCTTCCCGGCGGTATAAGATGCCGCGAAAGGCAGCGGGAAAACACGTTTTTCCCCGATGGCCCTGGCATACGAGGCCACGGAACTCTCTTTGAACTGGAAGTTGTCCGGACGCAGGTCCAGGGTTTCATCGGCAAGGGTTTCCGCGGGGGCATCCTGTTCTGCAGGCGCTTCCACGGTGCACTCCCGCAGCATGCGCTCCGGAGACAGGGTCATTTGCACCCCGTCTATGATATAATTGCTATGAAGCAAATCTGTCATGGCTCAAAATTACATAAAAATCGGCAGAACTACAAACGCGCTTTTTTTGTATATTTGCGAAGTAATGGAAGTAAATTATTCAGAAGCAGCGTATCTGCAACTTGTTCAAGATATTTTCCACCGATTCCCCTCGGTGCAAAAAGACGGCTTTACATCGGGTGCCTATAAACCCGGACTGGAGCGCATGCGAGCCTTTGAGGATGCCCTGGGCAACCCTTCGCGCAAGTTCCGGAGCGTCCATGTGGCCGGCACCAACGGCAAGGGGTCGGTAGCCAACATGCTGGCATCGGCCTGCGCTTCCTGTGGCCTCAAGACCGGCCTTTTTACCTCGCCGCACCTTATCGACTTCCGCGAGCGCATGTGCGTGAACGGGGAGCTTATCCCCAAGGAGTACGTGTTTACTTTCCTCACGCAGTGGATGAACTGGATTACCGCGCACGGGCTTTCCTTCTTCGAAATCACTACCGGTCTCTGTTTCAGCTGGTTTGCCGCACAGAAGGTGGATGTCGCCATCATAGAAACGGGCCTTGGCGGACGCCTGGATTCCACCAATATTCTTGAGCAGCCGGAGCTGACTGTTGTCACGTCCATCGGCCTGGACCATTGCGCGCTCCTGGGCCATACGCTGCCGGAAATCGCGGCGGAAAAGGCGGGCATTTTCAAGGAGGGCGTTCCGGCGCTGGTAGGGGAACTCCAGGAGGAAACCGCTTCGGTGTTTGGCGAGATTGCATGGATGTTCTGTCCGCTCACCTTCGCGGATAGGGTAAAACCGTCCCTGTGGGCAAGCCACGCGCAGATGCTCCGGCAGATGGACCTGCAGGCCAAGGTGCAGGAGAAGAACCTGAGGACGGTGCTTGCCGCCGTGGACATCCTCCGGGAGCAGGACGCCTTTGCGCCGCTCCGGAACAATGCCGCCGTCATGGACGGTATCATCCATACGGCCCGTAATATGCATTTCCATGGCCGATGGGAACGCCTTTCCACCCAGCCGTACGTTATTGCGGATATCGGCCACAACGCCCATGCGCTGCAGCACAATTTCCATCAGCTGGAGGAAATGGTAGCGGGCGGCTCGTATTCGTCGCTTATTGTGGTGTACGGCATTATGGCCGATAAAGACCTGGACGCTATCCTGCCGCTCATGCCGGAGGATGCTACCTATATTTTTACGGCCCCGGATACGCCCCGCGCCCTCCCGGCGGACGAAATCCTGCGCCGGTTCAATGCCTTCCGCGCCCCGCAGACGCCCCGTGCGTATGCCTTTACTTCCGTGCGTCTTGCCGTGCAAATGGCCGTTCAACTGGCCCAGAACCTGTCCACGCAGTTGAGCCGGAGCGCATCGGCCGAGACCCCGGCCCCGCCGCTCATTTACATTGGCGGCAGCACCTTTGTGGTGGCGGAGGCACTGCCTCTATTCAAATAGGTACGATACTTGTTCTTGTTCTTCACAGGACCAAAGAATGCGATACTATGAAGAAAATAGGATTCACTTGTATGCTGGCGCTGCTTGCCGGCATCGTTGCTATTGCACAGCCCATGAATGACGGTCACAGCCTAACCTCCCTTTGGAAAAAATACGACGCCGCCCATAAGGCGGACCGCCCGCAGCTGGAAGCCCAGGTCCTCTCGCAAATCAAGCAGGAGGCCCTGCAGCAGCACCTTCCGCTGGACTTTTACGATGCCGCTACGCTGTATGTGAGCACTGTCCAGCGGCGGGACTGGAAGCAGCGTGATGCCTTGAACAAGGCTCTGGAAGAGGAGATAGCCGCCTTTGACGAGCCTATCGTCACTTTCCAGTGGATGAGCCGGTGGCAATATGCCTCTACGGAGGCGCTGTGGGCGTACGTACAGGCCCACCCGGACGGGTTCAAAGGCCGGACAAGCGGATTTTATGCCGATGCCGGCGGGTATCTGGGCGGCGCCCTGCCGCGTTTTATCGCTGGCGACCGCGAGTATGTCCTATGGCGCCTGCTTTCCAGCCGCTCGGTCTCGGAAAAAGACGCGATTTACCAGGCCCTGTCGCAGGAAGTGGAGGGCCGATATCCCTCGGAGGCCGCCCTGGCCTATTATGCCGTGCGCTCGCGCTATTACCCGAAGGAGCAGTGGGAGGAGCGGCGGCAGGCCCTGGGCCTTCTTGCCAAAAAATATGAAGGGAAAGCCGTTTCGCTGTTCCCCAAGGCCGATTTACTCCAGATGCGGAAAGAAGACCTGGATGCGCAGAAGGGCAGTAGCGCCGCTTATGCTTCGCTGTGTAACTCGGCCCGTGCGCTGGAGAAGGAACGCCAGGCCTATACCGGTTCGGAGGCCGTTATCGCCGATGCCTGCCATGGCGCGGAGAGCCTCATTGGCACGCTTGCGGCCAGCGATGTAGCGGTGAGCGTGACGGACGGACAAATCCGGGTGCTGCTCCGCAACCTCCCCGGGGTGGGCGTTACGCTCCGGGAGGGCAAAAAGTCCCTGAAAACCTGGAAGTTAAAGAATGAAAAGGAAAGCTTCTACGTATGGGACACCCTCTCTGTGGCCCTGCCCAAACTCGTAGACGGAGACTATACCGTGGAGGCGGTGAACGGAAAATTATCGGCCCAGACCCATTACACGCAGTATACGCTGTCTATAGCCTCGCGCACGGACAGCCGCGGACCGGCCGTTTATGTGGCCGACTACAAGAGCGGTGAGCCCCTTTCCAAGGTGACGCTGCTACTGATGAAAGGAGACCGCGAGGTGGCCAAAACCTCCCTCAAACTCAGCGGTTTCACCACGCTGCCATCGGCCTTTGTCAAGGAGATGGGCGGCAAGGGCTATTATGAGGTGGTGGCGGTGAGCGGCGAGCGGAAGTCGCGGCCGGTGAGCCTGCGGGAACCCCGCGTGGAATATGCAGGCAAGGGTTCCACGCAGTGCTACCTCTATAAGGATCAGGGGGCGTATCATCCCGGCGACACCGTCCGTTTCAAGGCGGTGGTGTTTGAAGGGAATCCGGCGCGGAGCTTCGCGGTTTGCAAAGGCCGTTCCGTGGAGGTGCGGCTGCTGGATTCCGAGGGCAATCGGCTTAATAGTCAAAAACTTACCACCAATGCGTTTGGCGCGGTATCGGGCCGTTTTGTGCTGCCTAAAGGCCTTCGCAACGGCCTGTTTGCCCTGGAAGTGGACGAGCTTGCGTACGAGTCTTTCCGGGTCGATGAGTTTGTGCTTCCTACCTACGAACTCGTCTTCGACAAGCTGGAGGAATTTTACATGGCCGGGGACAGCATTCCCGTGAGCGGCCGGCTGAAGAGCTTCTCCGGCCACAGCCTCGCCGGCGCACGTGTTGCCGTGAAGGTGGAGCGCTATGGTTCGCCGGTCTTTGAAGGGGAGCAGGAGGCCGATGCCGGCAGCAGCTTCCATTTTGCCTTCCCCACTCGCGAAACGGGCTATTACCATGCCGCCGTCACGGTGACAGACTTCACCGGGGAAACCCGCAGCTTTGGCAAGGGCTTCTATGTGGGCGACGAGGTAGAAATTGACGCTTCCGTGGACGATGCCGCCCCGGTGGAGCTGGAGGCCGTCCGTCAAGAAGGGGAAGAGCGGTATATCCCCAGTTTTACGATTCTGCATAAGACCCTGAGCATGACGCTGAAAGCCCTGGACGAGGATGGCCATGTGGTCCCGTTACCGGTTGGTTTCCAGGTGCTTACGGCCAGTGGCTCAGTGCTGGCATCCGGGCAAGTGCAGTCCGGGAGCAGTTTCTCCGTGGAACTGCCCGGCAGTGGATACTATAAGGTACACGCGCGCGTAGAAGGGGAGAGCAAGGGCGGAAAGAAGGCGAGCGCTGAGGAGCGTTTTGCCGTGTTCTGCCTCCTGCCTCAGACATCCGAACTGGTTCCGCAGGTCCGCCGGGTGTTTATTCCGGGCGCGGCAACGGTGGCCGATGGCGGGGCGGTGAGCGCCCGTATCGGCACCAATGAGGGCACCGCCTATGCCCAGGTGATGGTGTATGGCGACGGCGAACAATTGCTTGATTATAAGTCGGTTGTTGTTGCCGATGGTCATCTGGAGGAGGTTTCGTTCGCCTACGGGAAGGCTTGGCCGGATGCCGTGCGCCTGCAGGTGTTCTACTTCCTGGGCGGAGCATCCGTGAGCTATGACCAGGAGTATCGGCGGGAAAAGAGCCGCTATACGCTGCCGCTGCAGTTTACGCGCTTCCACGACAAAGCCTATCCTGGCACGCAGTACACGTTTGCCCTTACTACCGCACCTGACGCAGAGGTGCTGGTGGCGGCCTGGGACAAGAGCCTGGATGCCGTGGCGGAGAATGACTGGCCGCAGGTGAGCGCATTTGACTATGGCGTGCCGGAGATTTGGATTACGCCCGTGTGCGGGGTGGTAGGGGAGGAGCATCGCTTCCGTCCCATCCTGATGCGTGCCGGCGGTAAGATGATGATGAACGCTACGCCCATGGCTTCCGATGTGGAGCTCGAATATGCCGCCGCGGAAGAGCTTGCCGACAGCAAGGCCGATGCCGTGGTGGCCTACGGCAGGGCGGACAAGATGGCCGGGGGAGAGGCCGATGCCGATGTTCCCGTGCGCACCGACTTTGCCAGCGCGCTCACCTTCCAGCCGCATCTGCGGCCTTCTGCGGATGGAACGCTGAACTTTAGCTTCAAGACTTCCGATAAGTTATCGACCTTCTATGTACGGGCCTATGCGCACGACGCTGCCATGCATAATGCGTTGATAGAGAATGAGATGGTGGTTTCTATTCCGGTGAAGGTGAGCCTGGTGGAACCGCGGTTCCTGTACGAGGGCGATGTGTACGATGCGGCCGTCACCGTGTCCAGCATTTCCGACAAGCCGGTTTCAGGAACCCTTGTCCTGGTGCTCTCCGAGCCCGGTAAGCCCGTGAGCTCGCAGATGGTGCCCGTGACCGTACAACCCGGCGCCAGCGTGAGCCATCGCTTCCGCATCACCGCCCCTTCCGTCATTCCCGGCTCCGACCGGGAATCTCTCACCCTGAAGGCAATCTTCAAGGCCGCCGAATTCTCCGACGCCGTCCAGGTGACCGTCCCCGTCCTCCCCTCGGCCCAAACCCTTACGGAGGCCCATTCGGCCGTGCTGCTGGACGGCATGGACCGCGAGGCCCTGCTGCAGCACCTGCGTTCGCAGTTCGTGAACCTGCCGGCATCGGCCGCCACCCTTCGTGAAATCACTGTGCTGGATATGGTCCGCGACGCCATTCCCTCCCATGTGGTGCCCCAGGGGAAAGACGTTCTCTCCCTCTCCGAGGCCTGGTACGTTTCTCTCCTGGCCTCCCGGCTGGGGATGCCCGGTCAGGCCGGGCATGACGGAACCGGTGTCATTCCCGGCTCCGACCGGGTCATTCCCGGCCCTGACCGGGAATCTCTTCTGGAGAAGATCCTCTCCTGCCGCAACGCAGACGGTGGCTTCGGCTGGTTCGAAGGCATGCATTCCTCGCCGGCCATCACGGCCGTAATGCTGGAGCGGATGGCCAAGCTGCGCGACCGTGGATTCGAGGTGCCGGAGATGACATCGGCCGTCAAATACCTGGACACCGTGCAGTTTGGCGCCGAGCGTCCGTACTGGTGCGGCGGCCTTTCCGATGCCCAGTACCTGCACGTGCGTGCACTGTATGCGAATGTGCCCTTCCAGGTGAAACCCGTTTCGGAAACGGATAAAAAACGTTTTAAAACGTTTGCCAAATGGGCCAAGGACTATCTGACGCCGGGTAAGAAGGACGGACGGGGCTTGCAGGGTCGCATCCTGGAGAAGAGCCGTCGGCTGCTTACGCTCCGGAACCTCCTGGAGCGGGAAGGCGGCATTGCCTTGGCCCAGGCCTGGGGTGTGTTGCTGGGCACCCGCGCCAAACTGGAAAAATCCATGCAGGCAGACTTGCTGTCGCTGGTGGAATATGCTGTGTCGCATCCTTCCGGCGGCTACTACTATCCCAACGCCGTCATGCCCTGGCGCGGACTCATGGAAAGCGAAGCCTACGCCCACGCCCTCCTGTGCGATCTGCTGGCAGTATCCGTCATTCCCGGCTCCGACCGGGAATCTCCTGCCGCCATTGCCGACGGCATCCGCCTTTGGCTCATGCTGCAGAAGGAAACCCAGCACTGGGACACCGAGCCGGCGTACATCGACGCCATTACCTCCATTCTGGATGGCTCTCCGGCGGTCCTGAACACCCGCGTACTGGCGCTGTCCGGAACGTATCGGGCCCCGTTCAAGGACATCAAGGCGGCCGGCAACGGTTTCAAACTGGAGCGGAAGTTCTATAAAGAGGGGAGTGACGTGGAGCTTAAGCCCGGCGACCCGGTGGCCGTGGGGGATAAGATTGTGGTGAAGTACAAGATCTGGAACGGGGAGAACCGCAGCTTCGTCAGGCTCACGGCGGGTCGCGAGGCCTCGTTGCAGCCGGTGCAGCAACTCTCCGGACATGTGGGCTATGGCTTCATCCGCCCGCTCCGTTCCGGCTTTGTGTGGGGTTTTGTCCCGCAGGGATATCGGAATGTAAAGGCTTCTGCCACAGAGTATTACTTTGACTCTTACCCGGAGGAGAACACGGAACTCACCGAGACCTTCTACGTGCAGCAGGCCGGCCGCTTCCAGGCGCCCGTGGTGGAGATCGAGTCCCTCTACGCCCCCCACTACCGCGCCAACTCCGCCTATCATCCCGCCCTCACGGTTGCAGGTCGTTAGCTCCACCGCTTAGCGGCCACCAAAATTGTGTCGCCGAGGGTCCATGGACTACAAGTTAGCTACATATTCATCAAACTTCTCCATATCCAGGCTCTCCAGCTTGTCGCTACTCTTGGCTTCTTTTATTGCTTCGATGGTTTCCTCATTGGGCTCATCGTACACGATTTCCATCAGGACAGTCTCCACATAATTATTCAGGCTCCGGTTCTCACGCTTTGCCTTGATTTTAAGCCGGCGTAGCAATTCGGAATCGAAACGGAAAGCTGTTTGAATTTTACTGGTTGCTGTTTGCATAGGTATTATCTTTTATAATGCAAATGTATAACATTTATATTATAAACGCAAACATCATTCCAGTTTTCTACCTCGTTAGCGTGTTTTTACGGGTCAATGTCAAAAGTAGGTTGTAAAAACAGGTGGAGATGAAAGTGAGATGGTCGAAGAAAGAGAGAAGCACCGACGTGGTGGCGTCGATGCTTCTATTTGGGGGTGTGGGCGGTACTGGATTCGAACCAGTGACCCCCTGCTTGTAAGGCAGGTGCTCTGAACCAACTGAGCTAACCGCCCGTAAGGGGATGCAAATGTACGAAGAATTTTTGATATTACAAATTTTTTTACCCCTGGAGAGTGATTAAAGCACAGGGTGTGGCCCCAGAGGGCATTCTCGCGAGGGTAGGTGTGCTTTAACGGGAAAGTGGAAGGGATGGGAATTGAAAAAAAATATGTAACTTAGCAAGTCTAAACCTGTGAACTTATGCTATCTGTACTTGCTTTGGCCGTGCTGCCAGCCCTAATCCTGATTTATTATGTATACACGCAGGACAGCCTGCAGCGGGAACCCACCAGGAATCTGGTAAAGGCCTTCTTTTACGGAGGTGCATCGGTGTTTGCTTCGCTGCTCATCTCTGTCCCCTTTATGCACATGGGGCTGTTTCCGCAGGAAATTCATACTACCATGGATGCCTTCCGCAGCGCGTTTTTTGGCGCCGCCATCCCGGAAGAGACCGCCAAGCTGGTTCTGCTGTGGTTCTTCCTCCGCAAATGCAAGGACTTTGACGAGCGCATGGACGGCATTGTGTACGCCGTATGCGTGGGCATGGGCTTTGCCGCCTTTGAGAATGTGGAATACCTGATAGGCTCCGGCTCCCAGTGGGTTACGGTAGGTATCAGCCGTTCCCTCACGGCCATTCCCGGCCACTTTGGCTTTGCGGTGGTGATGGGCTACTACTTCTCCCTGCACTATTTTGACCGCTATCGCGCTCCGCTGGCCGGCCTCAAAATGTGGCTGTACCCGGTGCTGCTGCATGGCGGATATGACTGGATTGCCATGTCGCAGGAAGTGACGCCGGAACTGGGCGGCGCCATTGCCCTGGCTATCCTGCTGCTTTGTTTCGGCATGTTAAAATGGGCTCAAAAGCACATGAAGAAACACCTTATTGCCGATTCTTTCATCCACACAACGGGCGTCGACGAGCAGTAGTACCAGACCTGGAATGGCGTGGCTATGCCCGTTACCAATCAATGGCTCCTGTATAATCTGACATCGCCCAGTTGCTGGGAACCACACCCATCCAGTTGACCACCTATGTGGCCCGGCACAGTTGGGCCAGTAACGCGTATAAGATGGGGATACCGGTGGCCATCATCAGTGAGGCCCTGGGGCACGGTTCAGAGAAGACGACCCGCATTTATCTGGCGTCCATGGAGGAGGAAAAATTGGATGCCGCGAACGCCTCCATTTTGGAATTTTTAATGAGTGGAAAGGGATAAAACGCAACTAAAATGGTCCAAAGATGCCATAAAAGTGGTTTAAAGCTTGTTTTTTAGAAATTTTAAAATTATTTTTGCAGAAATTTAGTTGCAAAAAACACCATCTCTTGAGAAGAGACGGATAGAAAAGATAGAGATTTATCAGTTTGTTTAGGGTTGGTGAAGGTAAGGATTTTCTTATTAATTGTCAAGCATAAACAAACTAAAAATTATTAAACTATGGTGAACAGGCCGCTTCGAAAAGGAGGACTTCTCCTATTTGGGTTGGCGATATCTTTTATTGCCTATGCTGCCTCTGAGCCGCGCGATACGGTTAAAAGGTGGCCTGGGATGAGTGTGCGTACCAACCTGCTGTGGGATGCCCTTGCGGAGCCCAATATCGGACTGGAATTTCCTGTGGGAAAACACGTTTCCCTGGGCCTCAATGCCGGCATCAAGACGTGGCCCCGCTGGCTCTTCTGGGACAATGATAATGTTCAGAACACACGTCACTGGCGTAACTACGCCGTGGTTCCGGAAGTGCGCTATTATTTCGACCAGGTGTACGACGGCTTTTTTGTCGGGGGAGACGCCATCTATACGCATTTTAATGTGGGGAATGTCACCTTCCCCTTCCACATGTATCCGGAGGTGGAGAACCACCGTGTCCAGGGTTCCTTCTGGGGCGGTGGCCTGTTTGCCGGCTACAGCTGGTGGCTGGGGCAGTACATCCGCATAGAGGCAGAGGCAGGTGTGGCTGCCGGTCTGGCGGCCTATGACAAGTACGATTGTGCGCATTGCGGCACCAAGCTGGGGGAGGTTCGCAAACCGGCCGTGGTGCCCAAGCTGGGTGTGAACATAGCCTGGAATCCTGTTGCCAAGGACAAACGGCCCAAGCCGGGCATGGTTGTGAGCGGTCGGGACACCCTGACGGTGCTCACCCCTCCGGTAGCGTTTGTGGTGCAACTGGGTCCTGTGAAGGCTCCGGCAACTACGGGCGACGTCCTTTCCAAGGAGAATACCTGGGTAATTCCCATCGAGAACTATCGGCCCTTCGACTACCTCACCCGTCCCGGCAAGGACAGCTTGCAGTACGTGACCTTCCCAGTGAACAGCAAGGATCTGGACCGGAATTTTGGCAACAACGCTGCCACGCTGGACCGCATTCAGGCGGTGATAGAAAAGGTACGCGACGAAGGCCGCACCCGTGAGGTGCTGGTATCCATCGTGGGCCTTGCCTCCATCGACGGCCCCCAGGACGCCAACGACACCCTTGCGCAGGCCCGTGCCCGCGCCGTTGCAAAGTACTTCAACGAGCGCACGTTCGTGAGCATGCGCAACTTTGACTACCAGGGCAAGGGGGAAGCCTGGGACTGGTTCCGTGCGCAGCTGGAAGCCATCCCGGACGGCGGCGAAGGCCTCAGTGCAGAGGAAGTGAAAACCCTCCTGGACATTGTGTATGAGGTTAGCGATGCAGATGAACGCGAGCGCCGTATAAAAGCGCAACCGGCTTTGTACAAGAAGGTGGCGGAGAACCTGCTGGGAGACCAGCGCAACTCCGGCTACATCCGCGTGTATTACGGGAATGCCCCGGATCCGGCCACGGAGACCTTCAACCATGCGGTGATGGAGCTCCTCAAAGCCAAGCGCTACCAGGAGGTGGTGGCCAAGGTGGAGCAGGATCCCAAACTGATGGCCTGCACGCTCAGCGACCCGGAGGCCATGAACGCATACGGCGTGGCGCTGTATTTCACCGCGCTGGACAAGAAAGATACAGACCAGGAAACCCGTGCCCTGGAGCTGCTGCGCCGTGCGGCGCAGCAGGGCTCGGAGGCGGCGCGGGAGAACCTGCGGGGAACACAGATATACGGCCCTGCCCGGAAGGAGTATGAGGCCTGGAAAGAAGTAATGAAAGATAATAATAAATAATGAAAAGCATATGAAAAAGAGCTTAATCATTTTAATCATGGCTACCGTAGTACTGGCTGCCCTGACCGGGTGCCAGAGGGAAGTGGTGAGCCAGGAAAACGGAAAGGGAGTTAAGGAGGTGAACACGCAGTTTGTTTTTAACATTGCCAACTCTTCTGCTCAGACGAAACAGGCTGCCAGTGCAGTGCAGGAAGGAGATTCACCCAAATTCCGAGGTATTGTCGATGCTAGACTCATGTCTTATACCCTTTCAAACGACGGGCAGATTCTAAAGGCTGATGCTTCTCCTAGCAGGTTATATAATTTGTCACAGTTGGTTCCGGCAGATAATGGCCCTCGCCGTGTCATTGAAATGTCTCTTCCCCTGCAAACCAATACGCTTCTTTTGTATGGTCGTGCTCCTAAAGGAACTGATGTAGGTGATATCTCTGCGAAGGATTATTACGGATATCTGGATGATTATACGGTATCAGAAGCGGTGGGCTCGGGTAATTTCCAACTTGGGAAGAGGCTTCAGGATTCAGATGGCTTTTACGCCATGGAGAAGGTTCTTGCCGGCATCTTAACGGTGATTATGAATACGAGTATGACGACGGCCACCGACAAACAAGACATAAGTGTTGATGGATTTGTAGTGAAAAAAGAGGACTATCCTGATCTTTATTGGTCCATGTATTACAAGCAGAATGGGTCGACAGATACGGGAAAAAGTCCCGTAAATTCAGAGCTTGACAGGTTCCCCTTAGAAGAGAAATTGGGGCATCTGTATAAAGAGATGACCACGATTTTCGACAATCCAACAACGAAAGAGACAGAGCTTCGCGCTGGTTCTGGCGTAGCAATCCTTGATATGATTACAGATTTGTGGTCTGTTGTTAATTCGATTCGTTGTGCTACGTCCCTTTCGAAGGAGGAAGCTGTGGCCAAAATTTTTGCGACGAGGGTGCATAATCATTTATCATATTATTTCTCCGCAACTGTCCCTGGCAATGGTGGACCGGTAACAGACGTGGCTTTTAAGCCTATTCAGGAAGTTGGCGCCCATTTGATTGGAGGTACCATTGATAGCCAAGCAGTTGCTGCAGATATCTATTGGCCGGACAATGATTTTGCCACCGGTAAAAAACCCACTTCTGCTGAAATTGAGCATTTAAAATCAAGCGAGAACAAAAAGATTAATACTAAGTTTCTCCCGTTGAGTTTGAATAAATTCCCTGATAATTTTGAAATTATGCATGGGGCTGCATATATTTCATTCAATGCAGAAAATTATTGTTTCTATTACCCCGAGTATTTCAATACAAGTGCTGTAGGCGGTATCCCTGAAGGTGACGTTACTAACGGCTATTCTGCCGAAAGCTACTATTATCCGGCAGAACTCTTGTATTTTGGCAATTCTCCGATACGCACGTCCTCTTTGGATCACAAGACGGATGACTACCCCGAGTCAGTGAAAGATTGGGTGAACGACGATAAGTGGGCTAAACAAACGTCAGAAACGACACCTAAGGATGATTGGAAAGGTACTCATGTGGAATCCACAACGCACAGCGTGGCTATGAAATATCCCATTCGCTATGGCGTCTCTATGCTGGAAACGAAGGTGGGTTATAATGCAAAGGTCCTAGAAGATGGATCTATGCTGGATAACAATCATGCTGTACAAAAGCGTGAGGCCGGTGGAACGCTGCCCGAAGAAAGTGAGCCTGATAAAAGAGTTGCAGTTAAAGATGGCAGTTTCAAGCTCGTTGGTGTTGTAATTGGTGGGCAGACTCAGAATGTGGGGTGGGATTTCCTCCCCATGAAAGCTCCAGGAAAAGACAAAATGATTACTGGCTTTATTTATGATAAGGCAATTGCCAGTCCAAGTATTCCTTTCGGTGATGGCTCTACTTTTACTCCAAATTATACTGTTGTATTCGACAATTATAGCGAATCTGGCTATCTCGCAAGAACAGTAGGTAATTTCGGCCAGGACAAGGTGTATGTCGCTTTGGAGTTCCAGAACTGTACCGGTTCGGCTTTTTATGGCAACTTTAACTTGATTGAAGAGGGAGGTTATTTTTATCTCATCGGTGAGTTGGATCCTGCTGGAAAGACTGTCACCTGGCCTAACGATGGCTATGTAATTCCCCCGTACAAATATGATGGTGAAGGGAATTACATTGGGATTCCTCGTGTCTTCATTCAGGACTATAAAACAACCGTAACGTTTAAATTTGGTCCGAATTCCCTTAAGTATGCATATCTTACTGTTCCGGATTTGAGGGCTAGTTCTCTTACATTAGGTCTTTCTGTGGATATTAAATGGAAACAGGGAATTACGTATAATGAAGTCATTATTGGTGAAATGAATGAATAATAATAACAATATAATATGAATACCATGAAAAAACACAGTATTCCCGTCTTGGGTGCTATTTTGCTGATGGCACTGACGGCTTGTCAGCGGGAGAATGATTTGGTGAAAACCAACCCTAACCCCACCTACGATCCGGACACCCAAACGGTGAGAACGGATTTTGTACTCAATGTCTCTACTTCTACAGGTAAAGATACCAAAACTACGGCCAAATATGCTCAAGCTGGTGATAATCCCGAGTTCCTGGGAATGACGGATGTGCACCTGCTTACGTATGAGCTATCTCATAGCAGCGAAAAACACGGGACGTTCTTCTTCTCTCCTGTTCGGGATCAAAAGCCTGTGGAGTCCAGTCGTGACTATAACTTGGGCACTCTCTTTTCTGCGGGTGCAGTATCATCAGAGAAATCTTCCCGTACAATTGAACTGGCGCTCCCGTTGGGAACCAACGCGGTAGTGCTTTACGGTAAGGCGGCTAAAACTGAATCGGATGATCTTCAAGGCAAGGTTGAAAGCAAAGGAGATGCCAAAGATTTGACATCTCTCTACTTCTCTCTGCAACCCAGACTTGAGAATAAAGCCGCGTTTGATGCCGGTTCGTTCTTTTTCTCCCGGATGATGTCGTATTTGCTGATATCGGGTCTGATAGACGAAACAAAATTCTTTGTCCCTGCTACCGGTGCCACTAACCGCAGTTATGGCTTCTGGTGGCCCACTCCCACTGCAGAAGATGAAGAAGCTCTTCCTGCAAATCCTAAGGACCAGGACACCAAAACGGTGGGAGGAACAGATTATGTGTATTATGCTGGCGAACTCTCTTGGAAGCAACTGGGAACGATGTATCGCTATATGATAGATGACGACGAAGCAACCAATCCCAATAAAGTAGTTAAGACTGGAGGCCCCGCTGATAAGGCGGTATATATGGACTTTTCAGCTTTGGGCGAAGTGCTGGGCAACGCGTATTATTCGTTGATTGAAATCAAGGAAAGCGATAGTGGTTTGAAGGAATTGCGCGCGGGGAGCGCTCAGGCTGTCCTAAGTATTATGCAGGATTTGTATTCTATTATTGAACGTGCCAAAAATGCCGAGCCTACAGGTTGGTCAGAGAAAGTAGCACAATTGCTCGCCGTTCAAATTGATGAACGAATGGTGGGAGATGGCAAAGATGGTCATTTTTATGGATTCTTCCAGTTCAAGAAGGGTGTTTTAGATTTTGTGAAGGATGAAAGTGGCGCTTTTGACGTGACTTATCTTAAGAAAGCATGTGAACAGAATTGCTCTCCTAGCGAATGGACCCAGTATAGTAGCGTTGTTTTGTCATATTTGGACGAAAACTACCTCTATTCTGAGAATAAGACACCAGGTTTTCCTGCGAATGTAGGACTGCCTTATGGGGCGGCGATCATGACTAGCACAATTACATCTGCCAGCAATACTGTGGATAAGTTTGAATATACGGAAGATATCCCTGCCTACGGATTTGGAAAGGCTACCTTCCCTATTAAAAATTATCGCTATCCGGCCGAACTCATGTACTACGGCAACTCCTCTATCCGTACATCCAACCATGAAAAGAAGTCCGGGGATTATCCCTCCTCGGTAGATGCCTGGGATTCTGAGGATAAATGGACTGACTGGGCTCCCAACGCAAAAGTGGCTTCCGATACCCGTAGTGTGGCCATGACCAATAACATTAATTACGGTACGGCCCTATTAGCTTCCACAGTTAGATATAGCGATAAAGTCCTTGAGAAAGGTTATCTATTGGACAATAATGCAGCACTGCACTCTGGAGAAAAAGATGCGGAGATTTCCATTAATTCAAAAAGCGCATCGTCCTTCAAAGTAACAGGTATTATTGTCGGTGGCCAGTGTGATAAGATGGGCTGGAATTTTATCCGCAAGCCGGATGGAAGCGTGTACGAAGAAAGCGGTTATAATACTACCGAAGAAAAATTCTACGGCTTTACATACGACAATAATCCTTTCGATAAGATGATTTATGATAAGGTTCTAACCGACTACGAGGTAGGACTGACCACGTCTCCCATCTACACGCTTGTCTGGGATAACTATGACCCCGAAAAGAAAGCGTCTGAGCAGAGTGATGTCTATGTGGGCATTGAACTGCTTAATGAAGGAGATGACTTCTGGGGTGAAATGAACCTTATTCGCCATGGCGGCACTTTCTATTTGCTGGGTAAATTGGATCTTGCTAAATCCATTACTGCGGCAAGAGCCGTCAATCCTACTGCATTCACCACTTTGGACCGTAAGTATTATTGCTACCCGCCGTATAATCCTGCCACGGGAGAAACCATTAATGCTCCTCGTGTATTTATGCAGGATTATCTGACTAAGGCAAACCTGATTTTGGGTATTGACGCGCTCAAACACGCCTATATGACCGTTCCTGATTTACGTTCCAGCCAAATCTCTCTGGGCGTCTCCATCGATATGAGCTGGACACCCGGTCTGGCCTTCGATGTAACCATGGGCTGGTTGGAGTAATCTTCTTGATAACTTGTATTCGTGCAAAAAGCCTGGAAACATATTGTATTATCGTTCCTCGCGGCTGCAGTCCTGCCGGGCTGCAGCCTCGTGGACGAAAATCTGAGCGACTGCGAGACCGACTATCGCATAGACTATCAGTTGCGTCTGGTCACCAACATGACAACAGAATTGCAGACGCAGTTGGGACTTCAGACCGATATTGCCCTGGCCACGGCACTGAAAACCTATTTGTCCGATATCTTTACGGACTACGCCCACGATGTAGACCTTTCCTTCTACGATGTGGGGGAAGAAGCTGCTCGTTTGCATCATGAGCAGCATATCATGAATGACAATGCTTCCAGCTATACCCTGTACATTCCTGTTCGCAGGTATATGCACTTAGGCGTGGCGAATCTGGAAGGATGTGAAAATGTTAGCTTAGAGGACGACAATCTGTGCAATAGGTCCCATCTGCACCAGCAGGTGGCCGACACCTTGTCATCCCACCGGAAGGGTATTTTCACGGCTCGCCTCCCCATGGATGTGAAAGAAGGCGTAGACCAGCATTTTGATGTGCGGCTCTATATGGTTAACTGTGCGTCAGCCTTGGTCCTGGATACGTTGGGCAGCCATATTAAGGATATCAAGGTTTATACGGCCGGTTTTGCCACAGACTTCGACATCGCCGACAGTACCTATCGTTATCAATACACGCCGGTTTTCCGTACGGACAAGCTGGATTTGTCGGATGTTACTTCCTCTAAGTTGTGCTTTGTCTCAGTAACGTTCCCTTCCAAGACCGCGACAGATACGGACGCCGACACAAAGATAGTCATTGATACCGACGACCCGTTCGTGACAGACGATGCCGACCAGACCCTTTGGCAGTTCCGCGTATACGCAACCCTGAGGGATAACACGGTAACGGAAACGCTCCTGAGTTTGAAAAAACCCGTCTTGCCCGGACAGCTGAGATGTTTGACGGCCAGCGTGTATGAAAATGGTACTGTTTCTCCCGCAGACCCAACTGTGGGCGTATCGGTTACGTTGGACTGGGATCCCGGGTTGGAAGTTGATGTAGAGATTTAGTGAGGCATTGTATTTGGGTACGTTATTTTGAATAAGAGAGCATCATACGGGCTTTTTCACATCTTTCTCCTTCTTATACTATCAGTATGGGGAGGGAGTGGTTGTGCCCACAAGTCTGTCAATGAAGATGCCGGAGATGAGGGAATGTCCCTTGCTCTATCGCTTAGAACAACAGGAGATATCCCTCAAGCCCAGACTAAAATGACGGCTGACATCACCCAGGATAAAGCCAGCTTTCGGGGAATCGAACAGGTGTATGTCATTCCTTTTCAGACAGAGTCTGCTATTCCTGTAAGTATGGGAAACACCAGGCTTGGAAACCGAAATGTATATATCAACAATCCGGTTATCAGCCAGACAGGGCTGGTCCCCAATAATCATTCCCATTTATATAACTTCGTCGTAGTTCCCTTGAGTACCAATCGAGTATTGGCATACGGTAAGGCTTTCGATTCCGGAGAAGTACTTACGAAAGAAGGTAGACATAAAAACGGCGTGTTGAAACCCTCTGGGCTGGATGATCCAGAGACATCAAGTGACATCTCTTTTAGTCTCCAGGCCATTTTGGAGACGTCCGACATTGAAGAAATCAACGATAAGGCAGATCAACTTATTGCTGCGCTCAACGGCGTGGTGGAGGTGTTGCAGGCATTTGAAGAAGTGGAAATTCTGGCATTTCTGGATGTATTTGCCACGGAGAATGAGATTTTCGCCTGCTCGTATCCTACCGTTTACTATATGCAGAAGAGTATCCTGGGAGCCGTTTCTCAGTATAGCGGTACCAATCCGGATGCAATCAATGCTTTAATGCCCAAACTCTCCCAGCTTGAGTCTGCCCTTTCTGAGGTCGGTAGCAAATTCCCCGTTTCTTACGGAGTCCCGGAAGGGACTGTCGGAATGTGGTGGAATGGACACCGTTTTGTAAGGCTTATCGAGAATGTGAATGTCTCGTTGGTCCCGGTTTCGCAATACTGTTATCCGCCCAGCCTGTGGTACTATTCCAACAGTGCAATCAAGACTTCCGCGGATGAGAGTTATAGAAATCAATATGACCCCAACAATAGCACCTGGGATAAAATTCTTGCTTATTATACCCATGGGACAAGCGTCACATCGGATACTCGGGCTGTTGCCATCATGGACCAGATGCAATATGGAGATGCTCTTGTAGAGTTCTGCTTCCTTGAACCCGGGGAGAACGCCGCTGCTGCTGTGAATTGTCCTCTGAAGGGAATCGTCATCGGCGATCAGAAAGATGTAGATTTCAGTTTCTCCCCCCAAGCTACTTCCACCGCCTGGTTTGTTTACGACAACAAGATCAGTAGTGGCGTCACTCTTGGTGGCGAGACTTCCGTACAGACTTTGGTTCTTCCTACTGCCAGCAACCAGACCGTTCATTTCGCCTTTGAGTTCGAGAATAACACATCCTCTGCCTTCCGTTGTCAGCAAGGCTTTATTCAGCCTGGAAGCAGATTCTATCTGGCCGGTGAACTTAAGCCGGATGGAGGAACCCAACCGGCGCAGGAAAACATCCCCGGCGTATTCTACTCCGACCACAAGACTACTGTTAAAATTCGGGTGGCTAGTCTTGAAAAAGCCTACAATACTGTCCCTGACCTCAGGGATCCGCAGTTGGAAATAGGTGTCTCCGTAGAGATGGATTGGCGCCAGGTTGAACCTGGCGGAATCAAGCTTCCGTTCTAATGCATAAGAAGATGAAAAGGATGATGAATAACAAACAGATGTTAGTAATGCTCTTGGCGGCATTACTAGCTGTATCTTGCCATCATTCCAATCTGGAAGAAGGGACATTTGCGGAGCTGTCCGTAAGCATATATATCCCCGAGATTGCTCTCACCAAAGCTGAAACCGGGTATGTGGGAGCCCTTGACGACGAGAAAATCTTTAGTTCCCTGCATCTTTGGGCCTTTGTTAACGACGATGGAGAGCTAGTGGGTTACAAAGAATTCGCAACTGAACATTTGACTAATACGGGGCTTTCGCATGGAGCCATCACTCGTTTTGGATTGCCCTTAACCCGTGAGATGTTCGCCCTTCTGAGCCAGGAGGGAACCAAAGTTGACGTATATGCTGTGGCTAATGCTGCCTCGGCCGGTCATCCTGACCTAACAAAAAAAACTTCACGCGAAACTCTTGATAACCTTGTCATCTCTGGAAACACTTTTGGCAATTCGCCTCTAACTAGGAGCGTTCCATCAACTGGGCTGCCTATGTCTGGCGTGCTAAAGGGAGTAACGGTAACCGGTGGATATCCGGTTCTTAATATTTCTACCGTGACCCTCACCCGCGCTGTGTCTAAGATTCGTTTTGTCTTCTGCCAGCAGGGGACTCCGGCTACGGATACAGACCCAGCAGTCCCCAAAAATGCGGCCTGCGTGGTCAAGAGCATTACATTCGGGGGGACGGCCACGGGCTGCCAGATTGCTGCGTCGGAAAAGTTGTTCACTGACCACAAGTATGGCACCACTGACAATCTTTTCGAGATTGACGGGTACACCCCGCTTGAGACGGTCCTTGCCGGAGAGGGTGACGATCCGCTAATAAAAAACAGTGATCTAAGCATCTCCGAGCAGCCGGACCAATTGCTGTTCCGGAGTCAAGGGCATGAGCTCGAATCCGCCCAGGAATACGAAAGTCGCCTGGATGAGGCCGTGGCGGCATCGTCCCAGGTAGGCCCCATCTATATCCGGGAAACGGATAAGCTTATTTCTGGCACTATCGTCTATGATGTAGGAGAAGGCGAAGAGTTGGCTACTTTCTCTATGCCGGAGGGTGATGTACTTAGCCGGAATCACTCCTGGATTCTCTACGCCTATTTTGCAGAGGCTACCAAGAACTTGCAATTCAAGATTGTAGTCCTTCCGTGGGACAAGAGCACTTATGACTTTGACTTCACCGCACAGACTGTTAATGTGGTGCGTCGTTTTACGATTCCGGAGAACGATCCTAAAACGTATAAAAAGGTGCAGAACGATGACGGCTATTATGATATTTATTTCTGGCATACGCTGAACGACAAGGTCAACACCATTAAAGGTGACATCCTTATTGCCACGCCGGTTGGACAAAAATTGCATGTGGTGCCCGTTGCAGGTGCTCTCAAAGGACATACCAAGGTGGATGGCATTTTCAGTGTTACGCCGCTCTCGCAGGTCATTTACCCGAATAAAGAAGAAGGAAAAAATGAGGACTGCAAGATAGAATTTACCATTACCTGCAACCCGGGTTCCCATACTCCTGAGGAGTTGGAAGGAAACTACATCGACCTGCATTTCTGTGTCGAGATTGGAGACAACAAGCGCTGGATTGACCTGGACACTGAATCCATAGACTATTACAGGATTATCCTCAAACAAAATTGGAACGAGTAGTGATGAGGAGGTGGTTTCATATTCTGTTTGTTCTTCCGTTGCTTCTGGTAACGGGATGCAAGGATGTTCTGGAGCTGGAAAAGCCAGCCTCGGGTCTCGTGCTTACCGTCTGCTGCGAGGATCCCTCGCTAACGAAATCAACCCCGGAGGAAGGAGAAACGCGTTTTAACGAGAATCTCATCAAGTCCGTCGATTTTTTCTTCTATCCTGGCGAAACCCCAGATGAAGATGCTAAAGCCGTCTATCATCACCGGGAGGATTTGGACGAAGACCCGGTAAAACACACAGGAGATAAGTGGGAGGCTACGTTCACCCTAGTGCTTCCCCGGGTTGTGGCTGAGCAAATATTTATAGCGGAGAAGGATTTAAAAGCTACCGTCTATGCTGTTGTCAATTATAACGGGGAACCTTTGACTAGCACTTCTTCTCTGTCAGAGCTGGGCGATATAGCCATTGTTACCGATTTTGCCGCCACAGAAAGAGATTTCATCCAGAACAATTTCTTGATGGATGGTAAGACACTCATTACCTATAATGAGTCCGCCTCTACCAGCGCCAGCGGAACCATTTATGCACGGCGCTTCGCTGCCAAGATGACTACTGCCATCTCCGTCGCAAACCAGGTGAACCTGAAAAGCGCGGATAATCAGGCGGAAGAAATCTGGGTGCCGGTCCTGCATACTATGCGCATCTATCTCGTGGATGGAGCCAAGAATGTTACTCTCGGCACTGAATCCAGCAAAAACAACACCTCTCCGGAGTATTTTACCTACAGCGATCAAAGGCGTCCTTTCCTCAAGGACAACGGGGAGACATATCTTAGCACGACTCCCAAGAATCCGGAATTAGGGGAAAAAGTTTACTACAACACCTATCCGATGTATTCATACCCCGTGAAATGGTCCAACGGGAAGCCAGATTACACACAGCCCCTGCCCGCGCAGCCTTATCTCAAGTTGGAGATGGACTGGCGCCGCAAGGAGGAGAATGGGTATTCATACGACCGGCGCAAGTACTACTACAAAGTAATCCTGCCGACCAGTAGTCTGGAACGGAACAATTGGTACCACTTTAACATCGATGTGTCTATTCTTGGCTCAGAGTCGGACGAGGATAAGGCCTATCTATTTCCTACTACCTATTATATCCTGGACTGGCAGAACAAGGACGTGCCTATCGATAAGTATGCTGTCATCAGCAAAGCGCGCTACCTTTCCGTGGACACAAAAATCAAGACCCTCAACAATTTGGCCAAGTTGAGTATCCCTTTCCTTTCCAGTCACGATGTCAAGATTGTGGAAGGTACAGTGAAAGCTAGAAGGCCATTTTACGGAGTGATTAAGGAAGGAGTTGCAGAGCAGGACAAGTACAGCTCCACATACCACGCCTGGGTGCGGAAGGATGAAGACGGATCCTATTATCTTGATTATTACGACCAGAACCATGGCGGGGAGGAAAAATACGAGCCTTCCAATTGGCTGTCCAACACGTCTACTACCATAGAGTTCTCCCATGAGCTTCAAAACGACTACACCAAGGTCGATCTCGATTACTCTCCCTACACCATTGAGTTTGATATCGTCCACGACGACCTTACACCTGGTGTTTCTCCCTACAACGAGTACGTGAAGCACATTACCATCATTCAGTACCCGGGAATCTATATAGAGTCTTGTATGAACTCAGACAGCGAAATCAGGGCAACCAGCGACAACGGCGGTAAACCCTATTATCCTAAAACTGAAGATAAACCCTGGCTGAATTATCCCTGGGGATACGTCTATATTGACGGTGGACGCTATATCAGGACTGGGGATGACAAAACTGAGCCCTACAAAAAACTTTCCACCGACAATAACAGGGCGGAAATGCAGTGGCGTACCGTATGGTACACCGGCGGCGGACGCAATATTTTCAGGATTAACGTGACAGTGCTGCCCTCGAATTCTGAATTCGTGATTGGCGATCCTCGTATTGATGGCTACGATACCACAAAGCCCGTACTAGGTTACAGTTTTGTGAATAACAGCAACAAGGATTCCGAAAAAGAACTTCTTCCCGACAAGACCGGTCATGAATATTCCAACTTTTCTTCCGCTCGCGTTGTGAGCGGCGATGTGAATACGCCGTTGTATTGGACGGGAGAAGAGCGACCATTAAAATATTATCGTCCTACAGAGAAATCATCACGAACGAAAAATATGATTGCTCCTGCTTACAGAATCTCAACTAAGTTGGGAGGTACGGAATACGGCAATATCGATGAGGCTCACGCAAAATACCGTTGTGCAGGTTATCAGGAAGACGGCTTCCCTGGTGGCAGATGGCGCATTCCCACCAAAAGTGAAATCAGATTCATCGCCCAACTCTCGGCAAAGGGAGTTTTTGAATCAATGTTCAGTGGAGACTACTGGTCTGCCAACGGCGTTGTAAATGTAAACAAAGGCACTGGCACGGTGAGCGATAAACCAGAGGCCACGACCGCACTCCTTCGCTGCGTCTATGACTCCTGGTTTTGGGGTGATGAGCAGTGGGATCCGCGCAATGAATTCGTATGGGGAGATAGAGAACCATGAGAAAGTGGATTGTATACCTTTTAACTGCCCTTTTCCTGGCAGTGTCCTGTGTGAGTGAATTCGAGCAGGAAGGCAGCGCCGTGGATGATTCGCTCGAAGGCGCTCCCGTCACCATAACTTTTTCCGTGCCAGATATCTCGGTGCTTCCCGCTACGAAATCTTTGGAAGAAGGCGATGGTAACATTACTGACACTCCCTATCTGGACCCGGAAAAAATGTACTTGGTTGTTTGCGGTGGCAGCCAAAGCATTAAGTACATTAGAAAGGCCAAGCTTGTGGAAATCGAAGAAAATGTCGAAATCCCGGAAAATATATACCCTCTTAGCGAAGGAGACAGAAAAACTACCTTATACAAGTTTAGTGTTCAATTGGAGTTGTCCGATTTCGCCCGCACTATCCATATTCTGGGAAATGTAGATGAAAATCAGCTCATTACGGGATCCTATTCCTACCAGAGTCTCCCGAATATTCTGTCCTTTGACAAAAAGCAGGCCTACTGGCAGAAACTGGTTGTGCCGTCGATTAAAGCTAAGATAGACCCTGTTACCGGTCCTGTTCAGGATGCAAATGGATATTATGTCCCGTCTGATAAGACGTTGGCTTTCTTCCAGTATGTGCCACTGATTCGGAACTTTGCCAAGATTAAAATTACTAATGAGTCCGACAATTTTAAGCTTCATAGTTATGCCGTTATCTACTACCCTGAGCGGGGTTCGGTGGTGCCTTTCCGCACTAATGTGTCGAATCCGGAGAACGGCTTTGACTTTAATCCTGCTGAATCGTATTTAAGCGGCTATGAAAAGAGTTCCTTCGAGCAATTGGACGGTGATATCCAGTACCTCGGCAATATGCCTTCTAATGTGGCCTTGAATGACATCATTCCGCCGGCTTCCGAGTTTGAGGATCCCGATACAAGTGAAGGGCGTGTTCTCCTGTACGATGAAGATGATGACGATCAGGGCTTCTACATTTATGAACGTGGTGTTCCGACAGATAAGATAGGGCCCACTTTCATTATCATTTGTGGCAAATTCGAGGATGACGACCAATGGTACTTCTATCGTATGGACCTGATGGAAACGGAGGTGGAAGGTGGCCAGACGGTTTCCAAATACTACCCCATTTACAGGAACTTCCGCTATAATATCGTTTTACATCGTATTTCTTCGGAGGGTGTTCTGACACCGGAACTCGCCGCTGTTTCTTCCGGTGTAAAAGATATCTCGGCCGATGTTTCGATGCGACATCTTTCCGACATTTCCAACGGTACCACCCGCCTCGTTGTGGAGCCGTTCATGACAAGGACCTATAGCGGTCCGGCGGAAGAAGGCTCTTACTACGAATTGTATGCACGTTTCTTCAACGATGTATATTCAGATGTCCCCAACTGTAGTACCGTTGCAGTGCGGGTTGAACTTGTGCCTATGGAGGGGGGAGAAGACGACATCCTCATCCTCTACGATAACAACGGCAACCGGGTCCCCAAAAGGGGCTTTTTCTTCCCGAACGTTGCCACCACGGTGGGCGGCGTGGAGGGAATCCGGACCATCCGATTTAACACAGTGAAACCACTGGATGAGACCAAGACCCAAAAGATTAAGATAACCGGTCACAACCCTGGTAACCCCCAGGATTTGCGACTTTACAGGGAGGTGGAAATTACACTGCAGAAAAAGCAGCCCTTGGCGGTCACGTGTACTGATCCGGTTTTGACTGCCACTAATTCTCCCGTCGAAGTAGGAATTAGTATTCCTTCTGAACTGCCAGAATCAATGTTTCCTTTGGATTTTATCGTTGAGCCCGAAGCCGGAACCTTGACGCCGGATGTAAAGAAAAATATTAATATGCCAGTGGTCTCGGGGCGTTCTATAGCTACTGCTGAGTCAGATTTCAAAGATGTTCCCGCATTCTACTATATCCGTACATTAACCTGGGAGGAATTCTCAGAATTGGGCGTAAGCGGAGGACTTCGCACATTCTACTGTTATTTTAGGTCTACCGAAGACCGTAACGCCACAACCGTCTGGGTATATAATGAGTATTTTGAAAAAGGCAGCGCAGCGTTTGAGAACAAGTATCCTATTTCGGTTTCTTGTACAAATCCGGTGCTTGGAGAAACAGGTACACCCGTAACTGTCGGAATAACTATCTATTCAAAAATTCCGGAATCCATGTTCCCGTTGAATTTCAGTATAGAAACCAAGGATGCTAGCCTTCAGCCCAAGATACCATCGGACGAGAGTTTGAAACCCAGTGACATTGGTGATGGCAAACATTTTATTAGAACGCTCACTTGGGAAGAGTACTCGAATCTTCTTAAGCCGGCAAGCCGGGACGAGTGTACTTTCAATTGCTATTTTGAAACCACAAAGTCCAATAGTGCTACTACTATTGGGGTTGAAAACCAGAATTTTGATAAGTGTGAGGTATCCTTCAAGAATGCGGAGGAGATACCTGACAGGTTCTTCTATATCGAAGCCATTGAAGGAAAATGCACCGTCACACTTAAGAACGCAGGCAAATATAAGATTGACGATGGCGGATGGATCGACTTCACGGCAAATTGGGAGATTGTTTTAGCTGCTGGTCAGAAGGTAAGTTTTTCTGTAGGATCAAATAAGAGTAAAAAGACTGACTGGCAGAGTAGTGGGCAGATTAGTGGACTACAGTGTACCGGAGGGAATTTCAAAGTGGGTGGAAACATTGCGTCTCTCATTGTCGGTGATGATTACGAGTCAGATGGCACTACTGTTACCGGTAAATTTATAGACTTCTTCAAGGCTAAAAAGAATCTAATTGATGCTTCTGATCTTGAAATTCCGATGCTTACTGTAGTAGAGAATGGCTATAAGTCCATGTTTGATAGTTGCGAGAATATGGAACACGGACCTCAGACTCTACCGGCTACAAGCCTCGGAAAGACCTGCTACCGCAATATGTTCTACAATTGTTCCAAACTGGAAAATGCGCCAGAACTTTTGGCAACGAAGCTTTCTCAGGGGGCTTACCAGAGAATGTTTTATGGTTGCGCAAAAATCAGTAGCATCAAGATGCTCGGTAAGGAAAATTACAGAGATGACTGTTTTATCTCCGACGGCACCACCTGGTGCGCCGGCGTTGCTTCGTCCGGTACGATCTACCTGGACAAATCTCTCAATCCCGTTGGAAATTACGGAACTACATGGAATAAGATTGTTCCGGAAGGCTGGACGGTGGAGTACGTGGAATAAAACTATTATTAGAACGGTCTTGTATCATTCCTCTGGCCTCTCTTCGGAGAGGCCTTTTTCATCTTGCGAAAAGTGTTAACCTTACATAAAGTAAGCCGATAAACCACGTCTATTAGGACTGCCTGGTAGTGGCTACCTTTGCATCAAAGACTTATTAGCCATGATGACAAAGGAAGAGGTCGCCCAGATTATCACTATTGCGACGAGACCAAGATCAGTTACAAGCAGCGTCTTTCAGAACTTGGGATAAACGCCGGGAGCTTTTATGACGCCAAGCGGCGAGTTCCTACAATTGGTATCAGGAGGATCTTTTCTTCCCAATCCCATAAAGCCTGCCAGATCAAGGAGCGGAAAACAAAAGAACTCCCACCGGAACGATGATGCGGATAAGCGGCAACCTGAGTGGCCGTGAGTTGAAGGATATCATCATAGCGTCATCCACCCATGTTTAGTTTGGACGGCGGATTGCGCTACTGGCTCTACAGCGAGCCGACGGATATGCGAAAGAGCTTTCATACGCTCTCAGGAGTGGTGCGGAATAAGATTGGTGGGGACCCGATGAACGATGACGTATACATTCTAGGCATACTCTAAGCTGCTTCTAGCCATACTCTAGGCTCGCTCCAGGCTTACTCAATGAGTATGGGTAGAGTATGGGTGAGGTGAGAGTGAAGGGAGGAAAAATTAAAAGTGGCTGTTGAAATACAATGATGTGGTTGCGTTCATTGAGAACAATAAGCGTAATCCTTCACTCAATTGGATCAAGCATAACAAGAAGCTCTATGCCGCTGGAGAATTGAAGCTGGATAGGGTGGAGAGGTTTAAGGAGTTGCTGGCGTTGATGGAGGAGAATAAACGGCGCGGCTAAGCCGTTATCGCCAATTTTTGCTCTATCAACCTCTAATCGAACACCAAAGGAGGACTAAAGGAACACCTAAGGATGTCTGAAGTCTGACGGAAGACGTCTGAGTTATCATCGGCCATTTATGGTGAGCCCATCGAACCATCGACCTTACCACTATCTTACCACTATCTTACCACTATCTTCCTTCGACAAGCTCAGGATAAATCCGTCACTCTGAACCTTACGGAAACGCTGTTACCCTCATCGTCCACCACGGTGAGGGTATGTTTTCCCAATGTATTCGTTGTCCAGACGCCCCCCTAGATATGCCCGCCGTCCTGGGCATCCAATTCTTTGTCCACCTTGTTCTTCTCTGCCATCAGCAGGTCCAGGAGCCAGTCTTTTTGCTCGTCCACCAGGCCCAGGTCCCGGCAGGCGCTCTCATAGCGGGCCAGAACAGCCTCTTGGTACCGGTGGTAGCGCATGGATTTGCGGATTTCGTCCTCAATGGTCTCATGCTCAATCTCATAGCTGTCCTTGTAATACTCCTTGTAGGCGCGTTCGGATACCAGTTTGAGGCAGAAGTATAACAGACCGGCCACCAGAATCACCACGCCCGCAATCCCCAGAATGAGGGGAATGCGCTGGATGAGGCCCAGCATGCTCAGGGAGGAGCCTACCAGGAAAAAGACAAGGGCAAGCAGTTCGCTGCTATGGCTTTTAAAGAGAGAGGATATCTTCATAGTCCTGCGTGAGTATATTGGTGGTTCTGTTCTGTAACATTTGGATTCGCCAGGCATTCTGGGCCTCCTGGGAGTCCAGCAATTTCCGGTAGGCCTGCCTGTTTTTCAGCATCTCTGCATTTTTGTGGCGCATTTGGTCTAGGTTTTCCCTTAGCCGCCACTGCTGAACCAGGATGGACACAAAGGCCAGGGCAAACATGAGCAGGAAGCCTAGCAGGATGGTGATCTGGTTGCGCGCTTCCAGGCGCTGGGCTTCTTCCCGCAGCTGTGCGTTTTCCATCTCTGCATCCAGGATGGCCAGGTCCTCGTTCTGGACTTTTATGTAGACGGAATCTTTCTCGTTCATGAGCTGCTCCAGGTGGCTGTAGGCATCCTGGTATAGGCCCATCCGGGCGTAGATGTCCTGCTGCTGCGCCAGGCGCTCCCGGAGCGGTTCCAGCGTACCGGCCTTCTCCAGCGCCTTTTCCAGTTCTCCGTTAAGCACAAGGTAAGTGATGTCCAGCCGGTCCCTGGACAGCCGGTCTGCCTGCAGGGTGTAATGCGGGTCCGCGCATAAGTTTTTGTAGGCCTTGATAAAAGCGGTATGGTCCCCCTGTGCATGATAAAGGAGGGCCTTGGTCATGCGGATTTTCAGGTCCACGATGGGGAAGAAGGAAGCATATTCCTGGGCTTTGTCGCAATAGGCCTGCACCTCATCGAAATGCTTTCTTTTGACGTTTTCCTGCGCCAGGAGGATGTAGAGGTTGGGGAGGTCCTGCTCCTGCCGGGCTTCGCGGGTGTATCGGACCGCTTCCTCCAGGTTCTCAATGGCCAGCCAGGGGTTGTTCCGGTAGCTTTGGATAAGGCCGATAATGCGGTAGGCGTACATCTTTCCTACCGGCTTTTTCTCCGCCTGGGCCAGACGCTCCATGGCACGCGCCTCCAGCATGGCATCCGGCATGCGGTCGCACTGGAGCAGGAACTCGCAATACTCGTGGAGGGTGGCGAAATAGAATTCCCTCAGGTCCTTGCGGTCTGCGAGCAGGGTTTTGAGCTCGGCTACCGCGGCATCCATCTGTTCGTATTCTCCCTGCGCAAAGTGCACGGGGTAGGCCAGTGACAGCGCCAGGCATTTGTAGCGGAAGTTGTTCTGGGCCATGCCCTCCCGGTATAGGGAATCTGCTGTGGCCAGGTTGTCCGGATTGAACTCCTGCATCCGGCAGTAGGCATACCGCAGGAAGGTGGGTTGGTCTACCCGCAGCCGGTTCACAATCTGGGCCCGGCCCCAGCTAGCCAGGGCCGTCAGCAGCACCAGTATGAGCAGGATGCGGCGACGCACGGACCTACTTGGAGCGTTTTTCTACAATGGTGAGCTGGTTCACTACGCACGTGAGCAGCTTTTCCATAATGATGGGCTTCATGATAAAGTCGTTGGCACCGGCATTGAAGCCTTTCACAACGTCCTCGTTGGAGTTGAGGGCGCTCAGGATGACAACCTGGATGTCCGCCGTCTCCGGATTCTCCCGGAGGCGTCTGAGAACCTCAAATCCGTCAATCCCGGGCATCATCAGGTCCAGCAGAATCAGGTCCGGTTTCTTCTCTTTCACGGCATCCAGCGCCTGCTGGCCACCGGAGGCGGTGCGCATTTCAAAGTTGAAGCGTCCCAGCATCTTCTGCACCAACATCAGATTCAGGGGAATGTCGTCCACAGCCAGGACATTGAACGCGGAATAGTCGTGCGCTTGTGCGTAAATTGGTGTCATGTTATTGGTTTTTAATGTTTTCAAGAGTGGTTGTCGGCTCCACGGGCACCTGGAAAATAAAACGGGCGCCCTTTCCGGAATACGCGGTGTCCAGGTACACTTTGGCGCCCATGCGGTCGGCGATATCCCGGCAGATGCTCAGTCCCAGGCCGGTTCCTTGCACAAAATCATTGAGTTTGGCAAAGCGCTCAAAAATTTTCTCTGCCTGTTCCGGCGGAATGCCCATACCGGTATCGGTTACGGCAAAGGTCACATAGCCCGGGTTGGCCTTTAACGAACTGGTGAGGCGGATTTCGCCGGCCGATGTGTGTTTGCACGCGTTGGAAAGCAGGTTAATCAGGATTTGCTGTACGCGACCGGGATCCGTGACAAAGGTGAACGGCTCCTCCTGCTCCGGAACGTATAACATGTGTACGCCCGGCTGCAAACGGTGCTCGGTGCTGGAAATAGCCGCCTGCGCCATGCGGTGGAGTTCTCCGGGCTCATAGGTAATCTTGTATGTGCCCTTGTCCATGGCCGATGCATTCAGGATATCGTCCAGCAGCATGGTGAGCATCTTGGAGTTGTTCACGATATGTGCGGCAAACTCTTCTTTCTCCGCTTCCGGGAAACTGCCGTCCGGGAGGGAAAGCAGCTGGGAGAAGCCCACGATGGCGTTCAGCGGGGTGCGGACCTCATGGCTCATGTTTTGGACGAAGCGGGTCTTAGCGGCATCGGCCAGCCGGACTTTCTCGTTGGTGCGCCGGAGGTTGCGGATATAGAAGAGCAGGAATACCAGGGTACCCAGCAGGATGATGGTGAGCAGGATCATCAGGAGGATGGAGGTGCGGCGCATCTGGATGGACTGGGCCGTTACCTGTGCCTGCAGCATGTTGTTGCCCATCCGGGCGCTCATCTCCACCAGGCGCGACTGGTTGGTCTGGGAAATCTTTTGCTCGTTGAAGGCATTCAGGCTTTTCTCTATCTCGAAGGCCAGGTCCTTGAAGCCATAAACCTCCGCGATGTTGGCGGTGTACTTGACTTCCCGCAGGCGCGTGGTGTAGTAGTCAAAATTAATGTCCTTGAGCCCATAGCCATAAACCAGGGAGTCTATGCGGCTGAACAGTTGCTGTGCCGTGGAACTGATTTGGAAGAGGAGGCGGTCCTGCCGGCAGTAGTCACGGTGCTGTTCGTAGGACTTGATGTCCTTGTCGAAGGCCGCCAGCTTAGCCCATTGGTAATGACAGCGCAGGGTGTCCAGGTGCTGTTTGGATGCCAGCTCCGCCTTTTTGAGATTGATGCGTACGGAGTCGTGGCCGATCGGGTAGGTGTCGGACAGGTCGCAGTACAGCCGGCATACGCTTTGCCGTTTTACGGTAGGGTCCGTGCTGCTGTGGAAGATGTTCAGCGCCTCCAGAATAAATTTTTTGGCCGACAGGTAGTCGTTCTGGGCTACATACAGCGACACCAGGTACCGCGTTCCCATCCACATACCGTATTCGTCCCCGTTCTCTCTGGCGTAGGTCTGCATCTCCTGCGCCAGTTCCATGGTCCTGTAGAATTTGTCGTGGTTGTAGAAGTAGGTCTGCGCCATTTCATAGGCGTAGTAGTAATATTGGTTGTAGCCGTTTTTCTGGGCATTCTGCTTGAGCTCCTCCATGAGCTGGTTGAGCCGGGCGTCATCCTCTTCCGTGACTGGTTTCAGGCGCTTGCTCTGCGTGAAGTCCTTCATTTGCTCCACATAGTACAGGGTTTCCGCCTTGGTATCGCCTTTTTTCCGTGCCTCTGCCAGGAGGGCGGCATTGGCCTCTTTGAAGCCTTCTTTCCCATGCAGGGATTCTGTCTCGCGGAAAAGATTGTAGCATTGATCGTCAATCCCGTAAGCATTGTTTTGGGCGTGCAGCAGAAGCAGTGTGCACGGCAGGGTGATAAGAAGGCTCAGGAATTTTCTTACCATATTGTAAATATCGGTTTATTCTTGGCGCATTTCACAAATATACAAATAGTTTACAAGAATGCAAAAAATCCCATGCAGGGATTAGCGTACGTAAAACACCACTGAAGCCGTATTACCCTGGCCATCTACCACCGTGAGGGCGTGCTTCCCGGGAGCGGGGGCCAGGCGGAGCTGATGGAGGAAGCGGGTTTCCCCGATGTACGTGTTGTCCATGTGCCACCAGAGGGTGGCATCTGTCTGGTGGTGCGCTGCGCGGAACACCACACCTTCCACCTGGCCGTTTAACTGCCGGGGGAGGGTGAGGGTACTGCCGGAGGCCGGGTAAATGAACTCTATGGCCTTCTCCTGCCGTGTTTTTCGCGCGCCCGTGTACTCCGGATGATGGGGCTTGTAGTACCATTCCATGGCGGGCGGCAGCACAAATTCCCCGTTCTTGTGGTAAGGGCAGGGGGCGGTTTCCAGCCCTGCGGCTGGGATCAGGATGTCCTGCGTTTCCGGGCACTCCGGCCCCGCCAGCATCCCGGACTGCACGCACACCGCCACCCAGGCAGCCCCCCGGTCGGAGCCGGGGGTGACGCCCCCGTCATGCCCGGCTTGCCCCCCGTCATGCCCGGCTTGGCCGGGCATCTCAAACCACCGCTCCTCCTCCGGCAGCAGGTTCAGGATATCGAACATCACCGGCCCGGCGGCGCGGGCGCCCGTGAGCCCCGGCACGCCCTGCCCCTGCGCATTGCCCGCCCATACGCCAATGGTATAGGCCGGGGTCATCCCCACGGCCCAGGCATCGCGGAAGCCGTAGCTGGTGCCCGTTTTCCACGCCGCCTTCCGCACCGAGCGGATGAGCCGCCAGTCCAGCTCATCGGGCCGATTCACCTCCTTGAGCGCCTCCAGCGTGTACCCAATCGCTAAGCGAGGGGCAAAATCGGCCTCGCTTTGCCCCTGATAGAACCGCACCATCCCGGCATACGCTGCCGTCACCTCGTCCAGGCGCGCCTCCGCACCGCCCAGGATGAGCGACAGCCCGTAGTGCTCCGGCGCCTCCGTGAGGGTGCTCAGCCCCGCCTCCTTGAGCAGGGCATGGAACTTGGACACGCCGTAAGAGCGAAGGAGATACACCGCCGGCACATTCAGCGAGCGGGCCAGCGCCTCACTCGCCGGCACGGCCCCATAGAACTGGCGGTCAAAGTTCTGCGGCGCAAAGCCCCCGAGGTTCATGGGAACGTCCGGCAGCAGCGTCCGGGGCAGAATCACTCCCTCCTCCAGCGCCGCCGCATACAAAAACGGCTTCAGGATGCTCCCGGTACTGCGTGCCCGTGCCGCCACATCCACCTGCATCCCCGGCCGTTCCCGGTCCATGCAGGCATTGCCGATATAAGCCACCACGGCTCCGGTGGCATTGTCTATCACCACGGCTGCCATGTCTGCCACGCCCTCCGCCGCCAGGTCATTGGAACGCCGGTCAACGGCATCAGATACGGCTTTTTGCAAGCCGATGCGCAGCGTAGTGCGGGTGCGTTCCCCCTGCGGACAGCGGTTTACATAGTGCGGCGCCAAGGCCGGCAGGGGCAGGGGAGCCCCCGGTAGCGGCTCTTCCAGGGCCGCTTCATAGGTGTCCCGGTCCATATCCCCATGCTCCAGGAGTCGTCCCAGGAGTCGGTTCCGTTTGGTTAGCAACTGTTCCCGGCCCCGGCTCAGGTGCAGGGTTCCGGGCGCATTGGGCAGGATGGCCAGCGTAGCGGCCTCTGCCCAGGAGAGCTCCGCGGCCGGGCGGCCAAAATAGCGCCAGGCAGCCGCTTCCAGCCCTACCACGTTACCACCGTAGGGGGCATGGGCGGCATAGAGGGCCAGAATTTGTTTCTTGGAATAGCGAAGCTCCAGGCGGGTGGCCTGCACTGCCTCAATGGTTTTCTGCCACAGCGTGCGCTCCTTTTGCCGGGACAGGCGAATGACCTGCATGGTAAGGGTGGAGCCCCCGCTCACCACGTGCCCGGCCCGGAGGTTGGCCACGGCCGCCCGCACCAGCGCTACGGGATTCACGCCCGGATGCCAGCGGAAGGCCCGGTCTTCAAACTGGATCAGTGCGGCAGCGTAGCGCGCCGGCACGGTGTCTGAGGGCGGAAATCGCCACTGCTCGTCGGCGGCAATCCGTGCGCCCAGAAGCTCTCCCTCCGCGCTCTCCACCACCGTGGAGTAACTCACATCCCGGAACAGCTCCCGCGGCAGGCAGCACAGCCAGGCCACCCCCAGCCCGGCCACAACGCCCCATATGATCCTTCTCATCCTCATTTTTGCCCGATTTCAAGGACGAGAGTGCCAAAAACCTGCTCTCATCCTTAATTTTGCCCGATTTTAAGGACGAGGGGGCTCAAAACCCCCTCTCATCCTTATTTTCGCCCTTTTTCAAGGACGACTAGGGCTGGACCAGCGCCGTGCCGGCGGCGGTGGCGGCCTGGACCGCGGGCTCGTACATGGCCTCTACCGTGGTGGCGGGCAGCGCAAAGCGGCCCTCGTAGGCGGCCCGCAGCTGCACGCTGAAGGTCTTGAACCGCCCGGCGGGCAACGCAAAGTACCAGCGCACGGCGTTGTCGCGAATGTCCTTGTGGTCGTAGCCGTCATCGGCACCGCCGGCCATGCGCTCGTTTACAATCTCCCAGCCGGAGGGCACGTTCAGGCTCAGGGCCAGGTTCTCAAGGTCCCGGCCGGCCTGCTTGGACTGCACCTTGATGTGGGCCGTAAAGCGGGTGCCCTGCTTGAGGGCTGAAGGGTTCACCGGCGTGCCATCGGCATTCTCATAACTTACCTCGATGCCCAGGCCATTACTGCTCGCCGGCTGGGCCTCACGCGTGAGTGTAGCTACCGTGACGTACACCGTGCCTTCGCTGTTGTTGGTGAGTACGCCATTTTCCAGCACCGTCCGGGCTTCCCGGTTGGGCGCCTTCTGGAACAGGCGGGCCAGGGCCACGGCGGCAAAGGCCGTTTCCTGCGTAGAGAACCGGGTATCCGCCGTAAGCTCCTGCGCCAGGGACATGGCCTCTCCCATGCGGTCGCACAGCACCAGGGCTTCCAGTGCGGCAAAGCGGTCGCGGGTGGCACTGCCGTAGGTGAGGTTGTACGGGCTGTATTCCGGGAAATCGCGTCCTACGCCATTGAGGAGGGTATTTGCCGTGGAAGCCTTGCCGCTTAGGGCATAGGCGCTGGCCAGGAGCCACTGGGCCTGCGGCGTGAGCCCCGCCCCTTCGCGGAGGCGGTTCATGCCGGCCTGTGACGATGCTCCCGCCACGGCCAGGCTGTACAGGCGGTAGGCTTCATCGGCCTGCGAGAACAGGGAGTTGCCTGCGATGCGGTAGGCCTGCGAGAGCTTTTCCTGATAGGCCTTCCACGCCTTGACAACACCGTCGTTTACCTCGAATCCGGCCTTCTGCGCCTGCACCAGCAGTACGCCGGCCATGGACGATACCCAGCTGTCGGACTTGCCGCCGCCCCAGTAACTGAAGCCGCCGTCGGCGTTCTGCCGGGCGTAGAGGCGGGCGATGAGCTGGGGCACCAGGGTGCGGGCCTCGGCGGCATCGGCCTCATTGAGCTGCGGCAGCAGGTTCACCAGCGTGAGCCCGCGGGCGCTGAGCTGCTCGGTGCAGTCGTACGGGTAGTCCCGCATGGTGGCGTACAGGCCGTGGGCGTCCGGAACGGGGAACACGCTCACCTGAAGCTCTCCTTCAGGGACGGGCCGGCTCACCCCGGCGGCCAGGGAGAAGCGCTCCACGCGCGTTACCCGGGCCTGCGGGTTCACAACGGGCAGGGCCACCTCTTCGCTGGCCTTGTGGCCTGCGCCGGAAGCGCTTACCCGTACATGTGCCACGCCTTCTTCTCCCAGCGCGCGAAGTTTAAAGCGCACCAGCTGGTCTCCGGCGCCCGTGAAATGCAGCCGCTGCACGCGCTCTGCGAGCTCCACGGGGCCATCGGCCTCCAGGGTAATGGTGACGTCCTTGACGCCCTCTTCCAGGGCGAAGACATTCACCGGCACGGCAACCTCTTCCCCGCAGCCCAGCTGACGCGGGAGGGTGCTAATCACCATGAGCGGACTCTGCACGGGAACGGTCTTCTGGGCACTGCCGAAGGCGCCGTCGTGGGCCGCCACCACCATCACGCGGACGCTGCCCACGTACTGCGGCAGCTTCACCTTGACCACATCCGTGCCCTTGGCCGCCACCGTGCGGGGTGCAAAGCACAGCACCACCGGGTTAAAGCGGTTGTCCTTGCGGGCGCTGCGGACGGCATCTTCGTCACCGCCAATGGCAGAAAGGGGCGTGAGCCGCCCGTTCCGGGCGCCCACTACGTCGTCGTACAGGTCCCAGGTGGTGACGCCCAGGGCTTCCACCTTGTTCATGCGGGCCCAGGGGTCCGGTGTCTTGAAGGCCGTCAAATCCAGCAGGCCTTCGTCCACAATGGCCAGCGTATAGGTCATGGGCCGGCCGTCTTTTTCCGATACTTTGAGGGTGAATTCCTCTTCCGGATGCAGCTTTTCCGGCAGCTGGAGCTGCGGAATCAGCCGGGACCCCGGGTTCTCCACCCGCACGCGCTGTACCCCGTACAGGCGCAGCGGGAGGTCGTTGAGGGTGTGGCCGTAGGGCTGCACCAGGGTAATGTGCACGTAAATATTGGGGGCCATCTCCGGAGTAATGCCAAAGCGCCAGGGCGTGTCTTTTTCCGAGAGCGTCACCCACTCGCGGCTCAGCACCCCTCCTGCGTTCTCCAGCGACACCAGGGCCCGGGCGCCGGGGGCGGCCGGAATGTACACGGTGGCCTGTTCACCCACGGTATAGGAGGCCTTGTCCGTGGAGAAGCTGAGCATGGTGAGGGTTTCCGGATCCTGGCGGCCGGCGCGGCCTTCGTAGTCCGGCCAGTCCACCAGGAACTCCGCTCCGCTGATGTGACCGGAGGTGGTGTCACGCACCAGAAGGAGGTATTTGCCCCAATCGTCTTTGGGAATATTCACATGCAGCACAACGTCCTGGACGGCCGATGTCAGGGTTCCCTGCATCACCACCTTCACGGAGTTGCCGCTCACATAGGTGTCCAGGCCCTCTCCGCGGATGTCCCACCACCAGTTCCAACCCACCTTATACAGGACATATTCCAGCGCGTGGCCTTTCACGGGACGGCCTTTGGCATCGACCACGGCAAGGCCAATCGCCTGGTCCCGGTCCGTTTCCAGGTATTCGCCTTTGGGCAGTTTGATACCCACATAGGCGCTGAACGGGGAGAAGGGGAGGGTCTGGGTGGTGAAGCTCTCGTCGCCGCCCTTTTCTTCTACGGAGGTGACCACAAAGGCTTCCAGCATGCCGGGGGCGTCGGCAGCCTCCGGGAGGCTAAGCTGTGCGGTGGCACTGCCGTTGCCGTCCAGCCAGGTGGTGAAGAGCTCCGCCTGGGCCTCCTGGAACTTGGAGGCGGGGTTGTCGAAGGTATAGGCCTCAAAGCCCTGGAACGGGGTGCCTTTCCTCCGCCTGAGGGTGAGCTGGGCGTGGGCCTTGGCCCCGCCGGCTGCCCCGCCGGTGAGCCACTCGGCCGCTATGCGGGCCTCTCTCTTGAGGCCGGCTTCCAGCACGGAGGGATAATCGACATGGATTTTGAGCCGGTTGGGCTTGATGGTCTCAATGTGAAGAATCTTGTGGAAGGAGCTGCCGCCCACCTTGAAATAGGCGTTCCAGTAGCCGGTGGGGTCCGTGTCCCGTGTGGGAATGTTGTAGGTGAAGAAGCCGTCCTTGCCGGTGCGCACCATGCGGCTGTGGAACTGCCCTTCCGGGGTATAGAGCTCCATCGTGGCGGGATGGCCGGCCGGGAGGCTGTGGCCTTTGTCGGAAAGGAGCATGTTCACGTGGAGGGTGTCGCCGGGGCGCCAGACGCCGCGTTCGCCGTAGATAAAGGCCTTGAGTCCTTGCTGCACGGTTTCCCCGCCCACGTCAAAGCGGCTCAGGGAACGGTCCAGGTCCATGACGGTTTTAAGGTAGGCCGTGCTGCCGCCCGCCTTGGCCACAATGGCAAACGGTTGGTGTTCAACGGTAAGGGTGGCGAGGCCCTTCCCGTCCGTTTTCCCCTTGCCGATACACTGGAGCTGGTAGTCGTACACCTCCAGCTTGGCGCCGGGCAGCGGTTCGCCGGTGACAAGGTCCGTGGCGGCCACCCACAACCGGTCGCCGCCGGCGTATTCGGCCACCAGGCCAATATCCGAGGCCAGGAGCTGCACCACCGGGAAGCGGTCCGTATCCATGTAATAGGACGGCTTGGTGGGGTCGTCGGCATCTTCCCAGCTATAGAGGCTCCAGTCATAGTCGTTGTCCCAGTAATAGCTGCTGGGCTTGTCCCAGATGGCGTTGTCCTTGGCCGATAACGGTCCGGAGGGCGCAGAAGGGTTCATCATCGGCGCTGCACCGCCATAGAGGGACTGGTCCTGCCGGAAGCTCAGCCGCACGCGGTAAATGGCGCCGGGTTCCTTCTTGATGAGCCCGCTCAGGTCCACAGAGAAGTCGTTCCAGCTGTGGAGGTTCTTGGACGGGTCCAACTGGATATCGCCCTTGTATACCAGGCGGCCGCTCCGGCGCAGGGAATTGCCGTATCCGTGCAAGTAATTGTCTTGCAGGTACATAAGGACGTTTTTCTCATAAATTTTTACCACCCTGACCTCTACTGCGCTCAGGTTCACGGCGCGGAAGGGGAGGTAGAATTTATCTTTTTCCGGCAGGATATTGCCTTTCAGGGACACTTCTACGGCCGGTTTGGGCTCTTCCCGCTGGAAGGTGTGCGTGAAGGCGGTCTCCAGCGCGTTGCCGGCATTGCTCTTGAGCCCGGCGTCCAGCGTGAGGGTGAGGTCTCCCTGGGCGCCTTCATAAAAGACGGAGAGCTTGGGACCGTTAACCTGCGTATAGCTGCGGGCGGCGCCGTCCAGTTCCACCATGCCGCGGAGAGAGGCATTGATGGGAACCTCGGAAAGGCTCACCTCAATGATCCCTTCCTTCAGGGCCACCTGTTCCACGCGGAAGGCCCGGCCGTTGTCTTTCACCAGGAGGGTGTTGCCCGTTGTGGCGGCCCGGCCTTTCACCAGCACCGGGTACACAAACGTGGGCGCTCCCTCGCACAGCTTTTCCAGATGGAAGGTGGCTTTGTAGGCCTTGCCTTCCTGCAGGGCACCATCGGCAGGGACAAAACTTACGGACGAAGGGCTGTTCCAGCGGGCGGCGCCTTCCACGGGCGGCTCAAACTGGAAGAGGCCCTGCGCATCCACTCCGGTGACCTCCTCCATGAGGTCCACACGGAGTTCCGCGTTCTGGGGCACCATGCCACCGGTATAGGCCTTGATATACGGAGCAAATTCACTGGCCTTCGGTTCGGGCGCAACGCTCCGGGAACCACAGGCGGCGGCTGCGAGGCAAAGGCCCGCGGCCATCCAGGCTTTCAGGATTCTTTTCATATCGGATTATTTCCAGGGTGTGCATTTATAGGCCTCGTAGCCCACGATAAAACGCTGCATGCCGTCCAGCAGGCGGCTGCGCGGGCAGGCGATGTTCACGCGCATGAACCCCTCCCCGGCGGCGCCGTAAATGGAACCTGTGCTCAGGGTGAGCTGCACTTTCTCCTGCAGGAACTTGCCCAGGCGCTCGCTGAAGCCCTCCAGCGGCTCGCCCGGGCGGAGCGCCTTCCGGCAGTCCAGCCACATCAGGTAGGTGCCTTCCAGGGGCAGCACATTCACTTCCGGAAGCTCGTCTTCCAGGAAGCAGGATACCGTGCGGGCGTTGTGGTACAGGTAGTTCCGGAGCTGGTCCAGCCACGGGCCGCCTTCAGTGTAGGCCGCCTTGAGGGCCGTGACGCCGAACACGTTCACATCGCAGCACTCGTTGTCGTTGATGGCGCGGTCCATCTTGGCCAGGACGGCGGGGTCTTTGGCGTAGATGTTGGCTATCTGGATGCCGGCCAGGTTGAAAGCTTTGGTGGGGGAGATGCAGGACACGGAGTTAAGCACGTATTCCTCCGGGAGGGTGGCCCAGGGGGTGTAGTCGTGGCCGGGGTAGGTGAGTTCGCAGTGGATTTCGTCCGAAATCACAAACACCTGGTTGCGCTGGCAAATGCGGGCCATCAGGAGCAGTTCCTCGCGGGTCCACACGCGGCCGGCGGGGTTGTGGGGGTTGCACAGGAGCAGCACCTTGGCTTCTGCGGCCTTCTTTTCAAAATCGTCCCAGTCCACAATGTAGCGGCCGTCGTACCGGAGCGGATTGTCCAGCTGCACGCACTTGTTGTTGCGGATGGCCGGGAAGAAGGCGTTGTAGCAGGGGGTCATCACCATCACTTTGTCCCCGGGCACGGTCATGGCCTTGATGGCGGCGCTGTAGGCGGCAATCACGCCGGTGGTGGGGACGATGTTGTTTTTGCTAATATCGTCCCAGCCGTGGCGCTCCTTGAACCACTGGTGCATGGCCTCAAAGTAGCTGTCCGGCACCAGCTCGTACCCGAACACCCCGTGCTCCAGGCGCTTCTGAAGGGCCGCCTGAATCTCGGGTGCCACTTTAAAGTCCATATCGGCCACCCACAGGGGCAGCGTTCCGGGATACAGGTCCCATTTTACACTCTCGGTTCCCCGGCGGTCCGGGCATTGGTCAAAGTTGTAGGTCATGGGTGTGGTTGCTAAGTGTTTGAGTGTCAGTCTTTTCCTGTACAATCCTCGTTCAAAATTCGGACGAGGATTTGTATGTTACGTGTTGAGTATGAGCAAGTTAGTTGTCACTACTAATCTGGCAGTTTCCCGGGGCTTTGGCGTTCTGGTCCAGAATCACCTCTCCAATGGAGCCGGCCTTGATGTAACCGGAGCGGGGATTCTTCACAGAGACGATATGCCCCTTCACCGTGGCCTGGACCGAGGAGTACTCAAAGGCCAGGTCTGCGTCATCGGCAAAGGTACAATCCTCCAGGATGAGGTTTTCGCAGTAGCACAGGGGCTGGCTTCCGCCAATATGGCAGCGCACCAGCCGGAGGTTCTTGGCATACCAGCCTAGGAATTCGCCGTTGATTACGGAGTCGTACACGGTGACGTTCTCGCTCTCCCAGAAGGCGTCTTTGGTCTGGAGGTTGGCGTTGCGGATAACGGCGTTCTTCGCGTATTGGAAGGAGTAGTTTCCGTGGAGCTCGTACTTGTCGATATCCACGTTCTCGCAGTGCATGAAGATGTAGTTGGCATCGGAGGTCTCTACATTCCTGAGGACAAGGTCCTTGCAGTCCCAGAAGGTTTCCTGCGCCATGGGCATTTTCACGTTCTCCAGGTACACGTCGCTGATGCGGCGGAACATTTTGGGCGCTTCCACCAGCGTATCCGTCATCTTGCAGCCGCGGGTGTACCACAGCGCCGCACGGGCGCCTTCCCGGAATACGCAGTTCCGGATAGTGAAGCCGTCGCACTCCCAGAAGGGGTATTTGCCCTTGAATTCGCAGTGCACGGCCTCAATGCCGGCCCCTTCTTTCAGGGACGATTCTCCCGGCCCGATGGTGACATTCTCCAGATACAGGCCGTCTTTTTTGCAGTACAAAGGGCGTTCGCCCTCGAAATATTGGTCTTTGATAATTTCCATAACTCACAAATATAATAAAATTATAGGTGTAATTGGCAAAAATCGGCCCAAATTTGGAACCAGCCCCGCTGGCCCCTCGGGGAAGCAAGCGTGACACCTATCAGATTGAGTCACACTTATTTATACAACAATCCTCGTTCGAAAATTGAACGAGGATTGTATAGCAAGTTTCTAAGTATCAGGTGATTAACAATCACCTCCTCGCAGACGGGAGAGCCCGAGGCCCCTCGTGTTCGGGGCAGATTACATCATGCCACCGGCGGGCATGGCGGGAGCGGCGGGCGTGGGTTCCGGGATGTCCACAATGCCACACTCGGTGGTGAGGAACATGCCGGCCACGGAAGCGGCGTTCTCCAGGGCCACGCGGGACACCTTGGTGGGGTCGATGACACCGGCCTCGTACATGTTCACGTACTCGTCGGTACGGGCGTTGTAGCCAAAGTCGCCCTTGCCCTCGCGGATCTTGTTGATAATCACGGAAGCCTCCACGCCGGCGTTGGCGGCAATCTGCCTCAGCGGCTCCTCGATGGCGCGCTCGATGATGTGGATACCGGTGGTCTCGTCGTCGTTCTCACCCTTGAGACCCTTAAGAGCCTCCGCGGCACGGATGTAGGCCACACCGCCGCCCGGCAGGTAACCTTCTTCCACAGCAGCGCGGGTTGCGTTGAGGGCATCGTCCACGCGGTCTTTCTTCTCTTTCATCTCCACCTCGGTGGTGGCACCTACATAGATGACGGCCACACCGCCGGCGAGCTTGCCCAGGCGCTCCTGGAGCTTCTCGCGGTCGTAGTCGCTCTTGGTGGTCTCGATCTGGGCGCGGATTTGATCGGCCCGATCCTTAATGGCGGCTGCATCACCGGCACCGCCCACGATGGTGGTGTTCTCCTTGGTGATGGTCACCTTCTCCGCCTTGCCCAGCATTTGCACGTTGGCGTTCTGCAGGGTGAAACCGCGTTCCTCGGAAATGACCACGGCGCCGGTCAGGGTGGCAATGTCCTGGAGCATCTCCTTGCGACGGTCGCCAAAGCCGGGGGCCTTGACGGCGGCCACCTTCAGGGTGCCGCGCAGGCGGTTCACTACCAGGGTGGTAAGGGCCTGGCCCTCAACATCCTCGGCGATAATGAGCAGGCTGCGGCCTTCGCGGGCAACGGGCTCCAGCACGGGCATCAGGTCCTCCATGTTGGCGATTTTCTTATCGGTAAGGAGGATGTAGGCATCGTCCAGGACGGCTTCCATCTTGTCGCCGTTGGTCATGAAGTAGGGGCTGATGTAGCCGCGGTCGAACTGCATGCCTTCCACCACCTTAACCTCGGTCTCGGTGCCTTTGGCCTCTTCCACGGTGATGACGCCGTCCTTCTTGACCTTGGCCATGGCATCGGCAATGAGCTTGCCGATATGGGCGTCGTTGTTGGCGGACACGGTGCCCACCTGCTCTACCTTGGAGTAGTCATCGCCTACCGGCTGGCTCTGGGCCTTGAGATTAGCCACAACGGCAGCAACGGCCTTGTCGATACCCTTTTTAAGGTCCATGGGGTTGGCGCCGGCGGCCACGTTCTTGAGGCCCACGTTGATGATGGCCTGGGCCAGCACGGTTGCGGTGGTGGTACCGTCACCGGCCTGGTCGTTGGTCTTGGAAGCGACTTCCTTGACCATCTGGGCGCCCATATTCTCAAATCGGTCCTCCAGCTCGACTTCCTTGGCGACGGTCACGCCGTCCTTGGTCACCTGCGGAGCACCGAAT
>ONII01000002.1 GCA_900317845.1 uncultured Bacteroidales bacterium | reverse complement strand
ATTTCGGGGAGTACGAGCTATCTCCCAGTTTGATTGGCCTTTCACTCCTACCCACAACTCATCCAAGCCCTTTTCAACGGAAACTGGTTCGGGCCTCCATGGCGTGTTACCGCCACTTCACCCTGGTCATGGGTAGATCACTAGGTTTCGCGTCTGCTCCATCCGACTGAACGCCCTGTTCAGACTCGCTCTCGCTACGGCTCACGGACCTGAAGTCCTTAACCTCGCCGGATAGAAGCAACTCGTAGGCTCATTATGCAAAAGGCACGCCGTCGCACTTTCGTGCTCCGACCGCTTGTAAACGAACGGTTTCAGGTTCTATTTCACTCCCCTGTTCGGGGTGCTTCCCACCTTTCCCTCACGGTACTGGTTCAAGTTACCCGTACGGGACTGTCACCCTCTACGGCCGCTCTTTCCAAAGCGTTCTGGTTTCTCGATGAATCTTTGTTGATGGTCCTACAACCCCGACACGTCCGTAAACGCATCGGTTTAGGCTCTGCCCCTTTCGCTCGCCACTACTCAGGGTATCGACTTTTCTTTCTTTTCCTCCGGGTACTAAGATGTTTCAGTTCCCCGGGTTCGCCCCAACTCACGTTGGTAGTAGGTCTTCAACCTACTGGGTTGCCCCATTCAGAGATGCTCGGATCAAAACCTGTTTGCAGTTCCCCGAGCCTTTTCGCAGCTTACCACGTCTTTCATCGCCTCCGGATAGCCTAGGCATCCTCCGTTCGCTCTTCGTTTCTTTCTCTTGTGTGCTTCCGCCGCTCACGCAGCCTCCGCACTGTGAATCACATATTTCTATGTTTTGCTCTTGCCTATTGAAATTGTAGTCCGAAAATTCCGTTTGATAACTTCTTTATCAGACTAACTCTATCTTTTGCTTTACCTCTTAATCTATTCTCTCAGTATTGTCAATGATCAGGTGGCCAAAAGGCCGTAAAAAATCCCGTTCGTTTCAAACGGGACTGCAAAGGTAGTAACTATTTTTTAATCCGCAAATTTTTTTTCACTTTTTTTCTGAAGAAAATAAAGAAATCAAATTCAGGATTACTTCCGAAGCCTTTTCCATGCTCTTCAGGGGCACATATTCCATTTTTCCGTGGAAATTGAGTCCGCCCGCAAAAATATTGGGACAAGGCAGCCCCTTGAAGGAAAGGTTGGCGCCGTCGGTGCCGCCGCGGATGGGCTGGATCTTGGGCTTGACGCCCGCCATCTCCATGGCCTTGACCGCCTTGTCTATAATATGGTAGTGAGGTTCTACCTGCGCGCGCATATTATAATAGGTGTCTTTTACCTCCAGCTGCACGGTTCCATCCCCGTATTTGGCGTTCATAAACGCCGCCACCTTGCCAATGAGTTCCTTCTTGGCCTCGAACTTGGCGCGGTCATGGTCGCGGATGATATAGGCAAAATCGGCCTCCTCTACGGCACCCTTGAAGGAAATCAGGTGGAAGAAGCCCTCGTAGCCCTCCGTATATTCCGGACGCTGGTCCACCGGCAGCAGGCTGTTGAATTCCTGGCCGATGAGAATGGCGTTTTTCATCTTGCCCTTGGCGCTGCCGGGATGGACGTTGCGTCCCTGGATGTGCACCCTGGCGCTGGCGGCGTTGAAATTCTCGAACTCCAGCTCACCGATTTCGCCGCCGTCCATGGTATAGGCATAATCGGCCCCGAAACGCTTGACATCGAACTTCACTACCCCGCGGCCGATTTCCTCGTCCGGGGTAAAACCAATCTTCACCGGCCCGTGCTTGAACTCGGGATGTTCCACCAAGTACTGGACGGCCGTCATGATTTCCGCTATGCCGGCTTTGTCATCGGCCCCCAGCAACGTGGTGCCGTCGGTGGTGATGAGCGTCTCCCCCACATAGTGCAGCAGCTCCGGGAATTCCTCCGGCCTCAGCTGCAAGCCGGGCACGCCTTTCAGGTCGATGGCGCCACCGTCGTACTTCTCTATAATCTGCGGTTTTACGTCCTTTCCGGACGCGTCCGGCGCGGTGTCCACATGGGCGATAAAGCCCACGGCCGGAACGCCCTCGCCCACATTGGAAGGGAGGGAGGCCATTACATAGCCGTACTCGTCCAGCGTCACCTCCACGCCCAGCGCTGCGAGCTCGTCCCGCAGCATCTTGAGCAGGTCCAACTCCTTAGCCGCCGAGGGCTGGGTTTCGGAGTCCTCATTACTCTGCGTGTCCACCGACACATAGCGCAAAAATCGGTCAAGTATCTTTTCCATTCTATTTCTCGGTTTTCATGGATGCATAAATCATATAGCCGATAAGGGCCACAAACGGGACGATGGCAACCGCCTCCCCATAGGAAGCGGCCCAGTCCGAAAGATAGAGGTCTACGCTGGCGAACTTGAGGATGGCGCTCACCACGCCCATCAGGGCACCGCCAGCGATGAAACCGGAAGCGATGAGCGTCCCTTTCTCCTGCCGTGCGCTATTCACCGCAGCGTCCTTGCTGCGGGTGCTCACATACCAGGAAATGGCACCGCCCACCAGGAGGGGAAGGTTCAGGTCGATGGGAATGAACATACCCAGGGCGAACGGCAGCGCCGGCACCTTGCAGAAATTGAGCACGAGGGCAATCACGGCGCCAATCCCGTACAGCAGCCAGGGTGCGCCGCCGCCGGAGAACATGGGCTGGATAACCGCCGCCATGGCATTGGCCTGCGGGGCCACCAGGGCATTCTCTCCGGTGAAACCGTATGTTTTGTTGAGCACCAGCATGACGCCGCATACGGTAACGGCACTCACGGCCACGCCCAGGAACTTCCAGCCTTCCTGCACCTTGGGCGTAGAGCCAATCCAGTACCCAATCTTGAGGTCCGTAATAAAGCTGCCGGCCACGGAAAGTGCCGTGCACACCACGCCGCCGATAATGAGCGCCGCCGCCATGCCGGTATTGCCCTTAAGGCCCACAGCAACCAGGATTAACGACGCGATAATCAGGGTCATCAGCGTCATGCCGCTCACGGGATTGGAGCCCACGATGGCAATGGCGTTGGCCGCCACGGTGGTGAACAGGAAACTCACAACCGTAACCACCAGCAGACCAATCAGCGCCTGCCAAATGTTATTTACTACGCCGCCAAAGGCGAAGAACGCGAAGATGCACAGAAGGGCGATGACCACGCCAAAGACGATGGTCTTCATGGGAAGGTCTTCCTCCGTGCGCAGGGCTTTGGACTCACTGGCCCCCGACTTGCGCTTGAACTCTGTCACTGCCAGGCCGGCTGCACTCTTGATGACGCCAAAGCTCTTCACAATGCCAATGATACCAGCCGTGGCGATGCCGCCAATACCAATATGCCGGGCATAGTCCTTGAAGATTTGTTCCGGAGCCATGTCGCCAATGGCGGTAGTGACGCCCGTATGCATGAGGTCGATGACATCGGCCCCCCAAATGAGGTTCATCAGCGGAATAATCACCAGCCACACCAGCAGGGAGCCGCAGCAGATAATGAAGGAATATTTGAGGCCGATGATATAGCCCAAGCCCAGCACGGCTGCGCCGGTGTTCATCTTGAGCACCAGTTTGGCTTTGTCCGCCAGGGCGGCGCCCCAGCCCATAACGGTGGTGGAAAGGGTCTCCGCCCAGGTGCCGAAGGTGGCCACGGCAAAGTCGTACAGACCGCCGATGAGGCCCGCTGTGATGAGGGTTTTGGCACTGGCGCCGCCGCCTTCCCCGCTAATGAGCACCTGCGTGGTGGCTGTTGCCTCCGGGAATGGATATTTCCCGTGCATCTCCTTCACGAAGTACTTCCGGAACGGAATGAGGAACAGGATGCCCAGCACGCCGCCCAGCAGGGAGCTCAGGACCATTTGCCAGAAACCCACCTCCACGCCCAGGATATAGATGGCCGGAAGGGTGAAGATGGCACCGGCCACCACAGCACCGCTGCAGCCGCCAATGCTTTGGATAATCACATTCTGCGAAAGTCCCTGCTTGAGGCCCAGGGCGCCCGTGAGGCCCACCGCAATGATGGCAATGGGAATGGCCGCTTCAAATACCTGGCCCACCTTGAGGCCCAGATAAGCAGCGGCAGCGCTGAACAGAATCACCATTAAAATGCCAAGGGCCACCGAATAAGGGGTGGCCTCAGCATATTTTTTCCCGGGGTCAAGGATGGGTTGATACTCCTCGCCCGGTTTGAGCTCCCGGTGTGCGTTTTCCGGGAGACTCACCTGCTGCCTGTCCATTTTAGCTTTCCTGAATCTCGAACAGATTCAGGAAACCGGTCATCATGAAGACCTGGCGGATTTCCGGGGTGATGTCACGGACAATCACCTTGCCGCCCTTTGCTGCGGCGGCCTTGCGCACGGTCAGGAAAATACGCAGACCGGAACTGCTGATATAGGCCAGGTCCTTGCAATCCAGAACCAGGGTTTTATCGGCATTGTCCATCAGGGGTTGAAGGGCAGCGGCCACTTCCTGCGAAACAGCGGTGTCCAGACGGCCGGCCAGAGCGGCGGTCATCACATTGTCTTTTTCTGTAATCTTTACTTCCATGGTATTAAGCTAGTTTTTTTGTCATCGAAAGAATGTTCTTACCATCATCGCTACGGTTGTACTTTACCTCGTCCATGATGTTCCGGACCAGGAAAATGCCCAGGCCGCCAATGGGCCGGTCTTCCACGTCCAGGGTAATATCGGCCTCCGGAGCGGCGGTAGGGTCGAACGGGGTTCCATTGTCCGACAGGATGAACTCCATGGAGCCCTTCCGGATAATGGCTTCCAGCTCTACCAGGCCGTCCGAGCCTTTCGGGTAGGCATACATGATTACGTTGGATACGGCCTCTTCCAGGGCCAGGTTCAGGCTCATGGTGAGCCCTACGTCCAGGTGGGCGAGGTCCGCAACCGCTTCCACAAACTCCGCCAGCTGGGGAATTTGCTGAATGTCGTTATGGAGGATGAGGTGACGTTCCGTCTCCTCCGATTTGCGGCTGTTCATAAAGCGTATGTATAACATGGTTAAATCGTCGCTCTGCGGGGCGCCATCCGCGAAGGCATGTACGGCATTTCGCATCTTGTCTATCAAGACCCTGCTTTCCAGACCCGCCTCCAGCGTTTGCATCATGCGCTCTTCGCCAAAGAGCTCATGTACGGGATTCTCGGCCTCGTTCAGGCCGTCCGTGTACATGAACAGGCCCGTACCGCATTCCAGGTCCGTCTCCTGCTCCTCAAAACTCATGCCCGGCATAATGCCAAGCGGCAGGTTGGGCACTACGGCGAGTTCCGCATTGCCGCCCTCCTGCACCAGGACAGGCGCGTTGTGGCCGGCGTTGCAATACCGCAGGTGGCCGTTCTGGAGATCCAGTACGCCGCAGAAGAAGGTAACGAACATGTTGGATTCGTTCATGTCCGACATGCTGTCGTTCATGGTGGTGACAATGCGCTGGGGGCTTAACTCGTGCGCACTAACCGTACGGAAAAGGCTGCGCGAAACGGCCATCACCAGCGAAGCGGGAACGCCCTTGCCGCTGACATCGCCAATGCAGAAAAAGAGCTTGCTGTCGCGGATGTAGAAGTCGTACAGGTCTCCGCCCACTTCCTTGGCCGGCACGACGGCGGCGAACATATCGACATCTCCGCGCTCCGGATACGGCGGGAAACTCTTGGGAATCATGGACATCTGGATGCCGCGGGCCACCTTGAGCTCTCCCTCCATCTTGTGCTTGTTTTCCTCAATCTGGTTCAGATTATGCTGGCTCTTGATGGTATGATACAAGATGAGGGTTATCATCGCGATACCCAGCAGCATTAACACCGATACAATCTTGCCAAGGCGCTCGATATTGCCATAAATCTCATTATGTGGAATAACGATGGACATGGCCCACCCCGTGCGTTCCACCGAATCGAAGAACATGTAATGTACTTTACCTTCAAATTTGAAGGTTGTATTGCCGGCATGGCCGGAGAGCATGGAACGGTTGATGGAATTGAAGGTGGACGAATCACTGCTGCTGGCCGCCAGGTCATGCACCGTATGGCGCATCACCAGTGTCTCTGCCGGGCACACCATGATTTGGCCGGCACGGCTTACCACCATGCTGAAGGCCGACGGGTACACCTGCACGCTCCCCACCAGCTCCGTGAGCCAGTCCAGGGAGATATCGGCCGTAAACACGGCGGCCACACGGCCTTTCTTGTCCCGTACGGGGATGGAGTAGGTGGTCATGAGCATGTTGCCGCCGCCCTCGTCAAAATAAGGCTCCGACCAGTAACCACCACGCAGTTCCAGAGGCTTCACAAACCATTCCTGGTGCTTGTAGTCGTATTCTTCCGTTGCCAGGGTGGACGTCAGGATGTTCCCTTCCTGCTCATAAGAATACGGGGCCAGGTTCTTTTCCACCAGGGCAACCGTAGAGCCACAGATAACCGGATTGCTCCCTACCAGGCGCACGGTAATGGCCGCCAGGCTGTCCGGACGGTTTATTTGCTGCTGCACGCTCCAGATGCTGTTACGCACCGCCGTTTCCACCTGGTCCACCACGTTGGCAATGTGGAGTTCGGTAGCGGCCAGCTGGCCCTCTGCCCGGCGCGTTGCTTCTTCCGAAAGAATATGCCGGGAGTAGAAATACTGCAGCACGGCGGTGGCCTCCAAAGTTATCACGGCAACGATAATAACGAGAAGACCCTGCCTGGCCGCCCTTTTGGTTACGGAATCCAATTCTTTCTTTGCCATCAGATAATTCCTTTAAGACAAGCCCGCATTTCCGGCATGGGACGCTTGGTGTCGCGTTCTACGATGAGCGTCTTGAGGCCGGCGTAGGGCGTAATTTCTTCCATAACATCTTTATAGGGCCTGTCCGCGCCGAAATACTCCGGCACAAAGCATTCCCAGAAGCGTATCGACAGCGACTTGGGCATGTGGAATACCTCCTGGATAAAAGCCTCTTCGCTGATGCAGGAGCAAAGGTACACCATGCCCACATCGAAGAGATTGTAGCCATAGCAAAAGTCTCCCAGGTCGATAAAATAGCGTTTGTCTCCCACAAAGATGGCGTTGGAGTACTGGAGGTCTCCGTGGATGGCCGTGGTGGCATCCGGAGCGTCTGCGATGAACTTGCCGATGGCATCCTTCTGGGCCTTGTCAAAGAAGGGGTTCTCCTCCAGCAGGCGATAGTAGCGGTCTTTCACGTTCTCGAACTGGGTAGTATCCACGTGCACCTGGTGCAGCTTTTTGCACATATCGGCAAATTCTGCAGCGTACTGCGCCACCTTTTCCGGATGGTCGCCGATGGCGCGGGAATAGGAAGTCTTTCCTTCCACGCGGCGGAAGCGGATGCCGTAGCGCACGCCGTCCGTCACGTAGTCTCCGGGCTCCGGACTGGGAATGCCCAGGGCATACACTTTGCGGGCCATGAGCATCTCGTCCAGGGGCTGCTGCACCTTGCCCGGATTGTAGAGTTTCATCATGATGGACGGGTCCGTCTTGTGGTTGAAGCTTTCCCCGTTGGCGCCTTCTCCGGCGTGAACGTAGTCGTTCAGGTCTATTTTAAGTGCTTCCATATCAGTGAACAAAAACTTGGTCGATGAGTGAAACGAATTCTTTATAGGCAAATGTGTCTTTGAGCTCGCTCAGCGAGGCGGCCAGGCCGCGATAGTGCCATTCGTGGTCTTTGGGGTCCTTGGCATGGAAAATGTTCCAGAGCGCATCCCCTTTCATGGCATAGTCCCGGGCGATGGCGCGCATGTTGGAGAGTTTGTCCCCCATGGCCACAATTTTGGCATCGTGCGGGGCAGCGGCCAAACGGTCGATGGCGGCCTGCTTGCGGGCATGCCAGCTGTCTTCCTCGCTTACGCCCTCCACAAAGACGTCGCTTTCCGCCACTACCAGATTGGCGATGCGGTCCCCGAACTCCCGGCGGATGTCATCGGCCGTGATGTGGGTGTCCTCCACAACGTCGTGCAGGGCGGCGGCAGCCAGCAGCTCCTGGTCCGGGGTGATGGTGGCCACAATTTCCACGGCCTCCATGGGATGGACAATGTAGGGGAAGCCTTTGCCGCGACGCTCCGTGCCGGCATGCGCCTTCACCGCAAAGATGATGGCGCGGTCCAAAAGTTCTGTATTGAGCGGTTTGTTTGCCATGTCTTCTACTGATTATTGTTCATAAAGGGGAAATCCTTGGTTTCCTCCAGGAGGTATTCCGCCATCATGTCGTTGCTGTCCGAGGGGCCGTTAATCTCGTCCAGGAGCAGCTTGAGGCCCAGTTTGCCGGCGCCGGAGCGGAGGATATGGGCAATGCACACATCCTGCGGGCCCAGCGAAGAGGAAATGATGTCCAGGTCTGTGAGGCCAATCTGGTAGCAGGCAATCTGGTAGGCGGCGTCGGAGTTTTCCTTGAGCAGTTTGTCAATGTCGCCCAGGGTCTTGCACTGCAGGAAACGGAAAACATTCACATAATGCAGCAGGTTCACCGGCTGAATCTCCGCCTGGTTCACGGCGGCAATGCGGCGGTTCAGGTTGTCGAAGGGGCCCAGTGACAGGTAGCTGCGGAAAGTGTCCGTATCCAGCGGGACCTCTGCCAGATTCCCGGAGGCGACCAGCCCCTGCACGCGGCGGCGGTAATCCGTGAGTTCGTTGCGGATGAGCGAAAACTGCTCGTCCGCCAGCTCCAGCATGCCCGCCAGGCGGTTCAGGTTGCGGAGGTACTCCTTGGGAACCTCCACGCCGGACTTGTAGCCGGTATCGTGGTTCATATTGGCCCAGGCGTGCTGCAGGACCGTGCGCATTTGAATCTCGAACCGATACGGAAAGCCGTCCATCGAACAAATGTAGTGCAGCGACATGTAGCCAAAGCTGTCTATCTCGTGCGCCTTGCGTTTGTCCACGGAATTTTCCCAGTCCACCTTGTACAGGCGGTCTACGGCCGATGCCACTTTGTCTACATCGTCACTGTAAAAAGTGATGACGCGTACGCCTACAATGTCTGTAATGTCCGAGAGGGAGGCGTACTTGGAGCCCTTGAGCTCCAGCTTGCCGGTGAGCGACTTCTCCGTTTTTACACGGTGCTCGATGGAGGCCACGACGAGCCCTGCCTCCGCAAAGACTTTCTTGAGGGAGGCATGAACGTCCTCTGCCGCCTTCTCGAATTCCGGAAGGTGCTCCCGGTATTCTGCCAGGATGGCTTTACAATGGGCGTCTAGTTCATAGTGGGGTGTAGCCATATAATACTGAGTCTTAACTCACAAATGTAATGATTATTTGCACGAATTCCAATGTTACGCGGTAAATCTTGCAAAAGCGTACGATTTTTTTCAATTATTTATTGCAGTTTCCAAAAAAAGTCGTACATTTGCAGTCCCGTTTTGCGGGACTCATTGAGATATGGTGTAATGGTAGCACTACAGATTCTGGCTCTGTCAGTGAGGGTTCGAGTCCTTCTATCTCAACAAAAATCAGCCGCCTAAGCTGATTTTTTAATGCCCTGGCGGGGTAGCTCAGCTGGTTAGAGCGTCGGATTCATAATCCGGAGGTCGTGGGATCGTGACCCACTCCCGCTACCACACCAACAAAACATATGTCTTGATTGACTACGATCAATCACACAGACAAAACTCTCTATATACCCGTCACAACCACTTGTGATGGTTTTTTGTATTTTATGCCATCAGTCTTCGGTGAAGAAGATTAATATAGAATGTCTTGAGTTCGTCTGAAAGGAACGAGCGCTGAATCTCTTCTTCGAATTTGGGTAACAAATTCAGGTATTTTTTCTTGACTCGGTCAAAAATGATTTCCGGTACGCCGCATGTCCGGTATGCGCTCCTGAAGTCAGCATCCTTCATCCGCTTCTTCTTCCCGTTGAGATTGAGGGCTAATTCGTCGTCATCGGCCGGATTGCTTATGACGGCATTTAACAGATCGTATGCAGGAGTGAGCACGGGCTCGCCGGCAGGAGAATATAGCGAAAAGTTCTTCAGATGCATATCGTTATTCCCTGTAAGCCAGGAGAAATACACCAGCTCCAGAAAATCGACCATATCCAACTGGGCATTGGTCGAGTACTTGCGAATAGCCTTTCCTATCTGCTCGTAGGAACTGCGATACTTATGCTCGGTCTGGCGCTCCGTGAGCTGACACATATCTTCCATCGCAATCTTCTCACCATCGGCCTTACGGTCAATCCGCTTGGTCAGATAGCCAATGCTGCCGTCTTTCATGCGGATGAGCGTGTGCGGGACAATCTTAAGTTTTGCGATTTCAGCCAGATGCATAGTCAAGTCTTCATTCTCGGGCAGCATTGCAAAGCGTTCCGTCTGCGGCTTAAAGATATAATCGCCCCAAAGGCCCACGATTGTAAGCTTCTGGGAATCCTTGTGTTTATCCAGATTCAAGGACAGTTTGGGCTGGACGCCGGTCAACGTGGTCTGCGACCGGATGACTTGGGCCGCCAATTCATCCATCTGCGCACGTGTATAATCAAGCGAAGGAGCCGTGGCAGTTCCGAAGAACTTCCGGCAGCAGGATTTGTGGAAGTCGACCTCTCCGGGCCCGAGTTCCTTATAGCAATACAAACACTTACTCATCGCCTTCCTCTTTTATGGGAATTACACTTACTGCGCCAACGCAGTCCTTACAACAGAGAAGAAGCAGGGCAAATCTGTCCAACTCGCTGATATCCGTATTGCGCAGTGCTATGTCCAAAAGCCAGCCCTCAGGGATTAGGCCGTCAAAAAAAGGGAAAAGAACCGAAGACTTATATGGCTTGTCGGTCAACGGTAGAGTCAGGCTGACGGGCGCGGATGCAGCATCGGCAAGATACTCTTCGTTATATGAGAACTCATATCCCTCATCTGTTTCTTTCAAGATGCCGGCGTTTATCCCTTTGTATTGAATCAATGCTTTACTCATCTTACCTTCTTTTGAGGAACCAGTTCATATCCAAACAGGTTAAACACTTGGGCAACCTTGTCCATACGGACGGTAGCCTTGCCTTGTTCCAATTCGCGCACGAAATTCAGGCCTACGCCGGATTTCATCGCCAGGTCCACCTGCGTGAGACCGTGCTCTTTCCGCAGGGATTTTAAAGTGGAAGATATGAGGTTACTATTCATAATTACATTCGTTCGGATGCAAATATAAGAAATAATTCTCATATTACATCACAACGAATGTAATTTTTGGCATGTCCTCCTTTGTCGGACACGCCCTCTGCCGGCGCTTTGCAAAGCGACGGTGTGTGACAAGGACGAGGCCTGGATCATGGAACTCATCGGCAAGGGTCCCGGCCGCAAGGGTGCGGTATGGGTGGCCCGCCGCGTACCCGACGACTGCATCAGCGCATACGCCAACTCCAGCCGCATCCGCCAGTTCCCCCAGGCGAAGAAGGCCGATAAGAAACTGGGCTTCTGCGTTACCCCGGACGGCGAGACCATGTATAGCGCCGATGTCATCTCCTTCGCCCGCGAGATGGGCTACTACGAGGGTCCGGACGCCGATTTCAGCTTCCGCGAGGCCTATGGTCCGCTGGACTGGGGCGCCATCCGCTACTGCGAGGCCCGCGTGTGGAGCTTCTATCGACACCACTATGATACGGAGGTGATGGATGAATACCTGCCTTTCCTGAACGGGGACCTCTCCGTGCATGACGACCTTCCCCTCTGGATCAAGCCCAACGCTCCCGTGAGCTACCGCGACATCCAGAACGATATGCGTGACCACTACGAGGGTACCGCCCTGGATATGACGGCCGATGCCAGCGCCGGTCCCTGGGCCTCCCCCTACCGCAACCAGCCCGTAAACTTCGAGGCCCCGGACGGCACCAAGATGTTCCGCGAACGTCCCATCGGTTGCCAGCAGAGCGGCATGACCTATTTCAATATGGACGATGCCACTACGGTGGCCTATGTGCCCGTGTACTGCGGCATCGACCGCATTCCGGATCCCTTCCGTCGCGAGAACAACAACATCACGGAATTCTCTTTTGACAGCGCCTTCTGGATGTGCAACTGGGTGGCCAATATGGTCTATCCCCGCTGGAGTGCAATGATAGGAGATTTACGAGATGCCCAGAAGGAACTGGAAGACTACTATGAGAATGACCAGGCTGCTGTAGAGGAACACGCCGCCTGCCTTACCGCCGGAGAGCTTACGGACTATCTCACCGCCAAGACCATCGGCTACACCGACAAAATGATGAAGCGCTGGGACAAACTGGCCAAGCTCCTCATCGTCAAGCATAACGACCAAATTATGCGTCCTTCCAAGGATGGCGAAATCGTCCCAGGCCGCCACACCTCACCCGCCTACTCCCCCGCCTTCATCGAAGCCGTGAAAGAGACCACCGGTGAGCGGTATGTGCGGAAGGAAATAAAGAAGTAGCTATTACTTGCCCCCCTCAAAGATGGGGGGGGGGCGTGGCGAAATCCGCTACAAGGAGGGCAACACGCGCGTTACAGGACAGTCTTTTGCCGAAACCGTCCGAAAGGCCGAGGAGTATATGCGGCAGCCGGAGCTCCGCTCTTCCCACGCCAGCGTCTTCGGTATATAGTTGTTTGCGCTAATTTAGCGAAGATCCCCCAAATCCGGGTTGGAGAACCAGTCCTGCAGTTTGAGCTGGGCCCGGGCCTTGATGTCCGGGGTGATGGCCGTGGCTACGTACGTGACGGCAGCCAGTAGCGCCGCCCAGTCGTCGGCCATGCCGGTGAAGGGAAGAAAGTCCGGAATAAGGTCCAGTGGCAGGATAAAGTAGCCCAGGGCGCCGGCAATCACCGCCTTGTAGCGGGCCGGGGTGTTCTCGTCCGTGAAGGTGTAATAGAGCACCAGGGCATAGTATATCATCTTGGAGCCCACTTTGTAGGCCATCCGGCGCAGCTTTTTCCAGAAATCTTTCTCGTTGAAGTTTTTCTTGTACTGCGCGAGTTCTTGCGTTGTGAAGTTTTTATCTTCCATCGTCTGTTTTCTCCATAATGTCCTTTAGCAGGGCGTTGAAGTCAATACAACGTTTGGGCGAGTAGCCCAGAACCACCACCACCAAATCCTTGGACGGGATGATGTAAATCTGCTGGCCGTCGTGGCCATTGCAGGAGAACATGTCTTCCGGGACGTCCGGGCATACCTTGCAACGATTGAGCCAGAAGAAGGCGCCGTAGCGGCCCTCGCTGGCTGAGGCAGGGGTTGCCGTATATTCCACCCAGCCCTCCGGCAGGATACGCTGGCCGTTCGCGCAACCATCGTCCAGATACATCTGTCCGAAGCGGGCAAAGTCGCGGGCGGTCACGTATAGGTAGGAGGAGCCTACGGGGGTGCCGCTCATGTCTTGCTCAAAGTACGGATTGGCAATGTGCAGCGGTCCAAAGAGGCGTTCCCGCAGGTAGGTGAGGAAGGCCTGGTCATTGTCAAATTGGCTGCGCAGATAACGCATGACAATGTTGGTGGTGCCGCTGGAGTAATACCAGTGTGTGCCGGGCGCATGCTCCAGCGGTTTGTTCAGGGCGAACAGACCCATGTCCTCCTCCCGGTGCAGCATGAGGTTTACGTCGGACCGGTTGCCGTAGTCTTCGTTCCATTGCAGGCCGCTCTGCATTTGCAGCAGGTTGTTCAGGGTGATGTTTTTGCGTTCATCGGCCTGCCACTGGGGAATGTCCATAGGTGCGTGAAGGCTCACCAGGGAGTCGCCCACCATGATGCCCGTGATGGCGCTGGTGAAACTTTTTCCCATGCTCCAGCTCAGGAGCTTGGTTTCCGGCGTAATGCCTTTCCCGTAACGTTCGGCCACCAGTTTTCCTTTGTGCAGCACGACGAAGGCGAAGGGGGTACCGTTGTAGGCTTTGTCGTCCACAAACGCCTTGGCAAGGGGATCCAGGCGGGCTATTTCTGCCGAATCGCCCCACTGGAGGGTTTCTTCGTAGGCGGCCACCTTCGGGAGCGGGTAGGTTTGTGCCAGAAAAGCGTCTTGCTCCCTTCCCCGAAGCAGGGTGACACCGTACCCTTCGCGGTAGGCGGCGGTGGACGATGCCCACAGGAATCGGCTCGTAACCGTCTTGGAGGCGTAATCCACCTTGTTGCGGGTGTACTTGATAAAGGAGAAATTCAGGTCCAGCTGCTCTACGTCCTGCTGGTTGCGGCCCGATACAAACACGGCCGATGCCAGATTCTTGGCGGCATAGCCCGTGATGATGGGCATGAGGGTGTTCAAGTACAGACATCCGCCCAGTAGGGCAAGAAGCAGCGTGCAGAGCGCAAGTCGGCCGAGGTTCTTTTTATTCATCGTCAAGCAAGGTTGTTATTTTTTTGAGGAGCGAATTTTTCCGCCGGGAAGCAAGGTGTGGAGCATGCCGCCGGTGACACTCTGGACCAGATAGGCCGGGTAAGGCTGCATGGGGTTGCGCGTAAAGCTGAACTCCACCTCCTTGGGCTCTTTCCCGGGAGAGGAAGGATTGGCCTTGGGCAGCAGCAGGTTGGCCAGGAAGGTGGCCAGGCCGCTATTCTGTGCCACAAACTGGACAGGGGCCGATTTATCTCCCCAGGCCTTTACGGACAGGTGGTCATAGATCATGCAGAAGTCGGCGTCCAGCTGGTTCTTGTCTCCTTTGAATTCACAGTCCATCTGGTGGAAATTGGCCTGGACGGTTGCCCCGAAGAGCGGCCGGGTGAAAGAATCCAGCTTGGAGGCTTCCAGCCCCAGGATTTTCAGGGTGCCTTTGGTGCTTTCCCGTTTGTCATTCTTGGTGGAAAGGGTCATCGTCAGGCGGCTGTGGTTGGGGCGACCGGCCTTTACATTCATTGTCATCACATTTCCGGGCGCATTGCTCACGGAGGAGATATCTACAAAGACTTTGTGCATAGGGTAGGCGCCGCGGTTCACGTGCGTAGTCTCCCAAATGAAGGTAAAGGTATCCAGATGCGCGTCTATGTGGTTAAGCTGCAGGGGCCATTCCACGGCGTTGATGCCTTCCTGTATTGTAGCATAGGGGACTGCCGGCGGGTAGCGGTCGTCCTGCAAAATGGTGGCCTCCGTTCCGGCAAGATGGATGTTGTCGATGGCTGCGCGTTTACCGTTGAGCATGCGGGGAATGTTGAGGGCGCTGATGGAGAGGGTGTCCAGTTTGACATCGAACCACATGGCCGCCACCTTGCCCATGCGCTCCGCCACTTCTTCCGGCTTCACGCAGTTGTAAAGGTGCAGGTTCCAGGCTTCTACGGGGCCGGCGTCCGCAGTGGCCAGATGCCCCACCTGATAGCGGGTAAGGGCCAAAGCATCCCGGTAATCCAGGCTGTCCACGGACACACGGTAGGTGCTGTCGTTGAAGGCAAAGACGGCCTCAGGGAAGTTCAGGTCGATCTCGCTTACGGATACGTGGAGGTCCTGTGCCGATACCCGGGTAGAATCCGCCTTGCTGCGAAGGCCGATCCGGCCCTTTTCTACCCGGAACTCCGCGAGGGAAACCTTCTTGAGGAAGGACTCCTGGGTTTGGGCCGAGTCCGGTTCCTCCGCCTTAGGCGCTTTCAGGAGCAGGCGGACATCCGGCTCCCGGAGGAGCAGGCGGTCTGCCCGGGCCTCGCCTTTGAGGAGGCGGAACCAGTGCACGTGCTTGAGCTGAATGGCTTTGATGTGTCCTTCCAGGTCCGGTCCGGCATCCGTGGTGTCCCGAATGGAAAGGTCCACATGCTTCAGTTCCAGGTTTCCGGCCAGCAGGGAAAGGTGGATCTTGCCGATTTGGATATCGGCCCCGGGGATTTGGGCTACGGCCGTCCTAAGCTGATGCTTAGCCACTGCGTTGACGATGCATCCGCACAGGATAAACCCCGCCAGGATGGCTCCCGCCCAAATGAGGGCTGTTTTTTTACCTTTGTTAAGTCCTTGCATACTCGTTCGTTTTGAATATGCGAAGATAATAAAAAAACTTTGCATCCTTTTGCAAAAGTCGGCCCAAATCCGTAACTTTGACTGTTTGAACCATTATTAATACTATGAGTCAACTCCACGTTATCGACCACCCCATGGTCCAGCACAAGCTCACGATCATGCGAATGAAGGAAACCGGCTCCAAGGATTTCCGCGAACTCCTGAAAGAAATTGCCATGCTGATGGGCTACGAAGTCACCCGTGACATTGCCCTGATGGATGTGCAAATCGAGACCCCCATCTGCCCCATGACCGCCAAGATGGTGAATGGCCGCAAACTGGCCATCGTCCCCATCCTGCGCGCCGGCATGGGCATGGTGGACGGCCTGCTGAGCCTGCTGCCCGTGGCCAAGGTAGGTCACATCGGCCTTTACCGGGACGAAGAGACGCACAAACCGGTGGTTTATTTCTGCAAACTGCCCAAGGACATTGAAAACCGGCTGGTTATCCTCACGGATCCCATGCTGGCAACCGGCGGCAGCGCCTGCGACGGCATTGCCATGCTCAAGGAGCGCGGCTGCAAGAACATCCGCCTGATGTGCCTGGTGGCCGCACCGGAAGGTATCGCCAAAGTCCAGCAGGAGCACCCGGATGTGGACATTTACGTTGCCGCGGTAGATGAGCGCCTGAACGAGAACGCCTACATTGTTCCGGGCCTGGGAGACGCCGGCGACCGCATCTTCGGCACCAAGTAAACATGAACGCCCATAGGCTGCTTCTTCTGGGAGGCATGCTGGCCCTGGCCTGCTCCCCCCGGCCGTCGCTCTCGTTGCATTACGGAGAGCCGGCGGCTTTTTTTGAAGAGGCTCTTCCGCTGGGAAACGGGCAGCTGGGTGCCATGGTATACGGCGGCACGCAAACAGACCGTATTTCCCTGAACGACATTACTTTATGGACCGGCGAGCCTTTCCGGGACACCACCGCCCCGGCCGCCTGGCTACCCCTGGTACGCGAGGCCCTGGAGCAGGAGGACTACCGCAGGGCCGATGAACTGCAACGGCACCTGCAAGGCCGGAACAGTAGCAGCTACCAGCCGCTGGGCTCCCTGGAAATCACCTATCCGGAAGGGTCGCAAATAACAGACTACCAGCGCGCTCTGGACCTTTCCCGGGCGCGGGCCGCGGTAAGCTACCGCCGGGACGGAAAAACCTTCACCTGCCAGTACCTGGTGAGCGCTCCGGATTCCGTCATTGTACTCCGCCTGCACAGCGAAGCCCCCATCCGGGCTACCCTGCGCCTGCACTCCCAGCAGCCGCATACCCTGGCAGCAGACGGCCATACCCTTTTTGCCGATGGCTACACCTACAGCGCGGAGCACGGCATCCACTTCCGCACCACCCTCCTGTGCGAACAGGCGCAGGCCGCGGAGGACGCCCTGGTGATTGACGGTCCCCGGGAAGCGCTGATAGTAGTGGCCAACCGCACCAGTTTCAACGGCTTTGACAAAGACCCCGTGCTGGAAGGCCGGGAGTACAAAGAGACCTCACTGCGCCTGGCGCAACAGGCCGCCGCCAAAGGCTGGCGCCAGCTCGAAAACGCCCACACAAAAGACTACAAGGCCCTTTTTGACCGCGTGCAACTGTACCTGGGTGCCACGCCGGACAGTATCCGCGCGCTCCCCACGGACCGGCAGCTGCTGCGCTATGCCGAGGGAGAAGCCAATCCGGAACTGGAGGCCCTGTATTTCCAGTATGGCCGATACCTGCTCATCTCCAGTTCCCGCACGGAAAGCGTTCCGGCCAACCTGCAAGGCCTGTGGAACGAGAGCCTCACCCCGCCGTGGAGCAGCAACTACACCACCAACATCAACCTGGAAGAAAACTACTGGCCGGCGGAAAGCACCGCCCTGCCGGAGATGCATGCTTCCCTGCTGGGCTTTCTGCACAACCTTTCCCGGAACGGCACACAAACCGCGCGAAACTACTATGGGGTGCAGGAGGGCTGGTGCGAGGCCCACAACAGCGACATCTGGGCCATGACCAGCCCCGTGGGAGAAGGCAGCGGAGACCCCTCCTGGGCCAACTGGAACCTGGGCGGTGCCTGGCTGAGCACCCACATCTGGGAGCATTGGCTGTTCACCCGGGACCGGAAAGCGCTCCGGCGGGACTACCCCGTACTCAAAGGCGCGGCGCAGTTCTGTCTGGGTCTGCTAATCGAGAAAAACGGGGAACTTGTCACCTCCCCCGGCACCTCCCCGGAAAACATGTACCTGACGCCGGACGGCTATAAGGGCCGAAGCGCCTATGGGGTCACGGCAGACCTGGCCATTGTCCGCGAGTGCCTCACCGACGCCGCCGCGGCCGCCCGGGAGCTGGGGGATACCGCCTTTGTAAAGCGGGTCGATGCCACCCTTCCCCGCCTGCGTGGCTACCACGTGGGCCGGAACGGCGCCCTGCAGGAGTGGTACCACGACTGGGAAGAGCCGGAACCCTGGCACCGCCACCAGTCCCACCTGATTGGCGTTTACCCCGGTCACCAGACAGAAGCCGGAACGCCCCTGGCCAGCGCCGCCCTCAAAACCCTGGAAATCAAAGGCTTTGAAACCACTGGCTGGAGCTGCGGCTGGCGCGTGAACCTCTATGCCCGCCTCCACGATGCAGAAAACGCCTACCGCATGTACCGCCGCCTGCTCCGCTATGTGAGCCCGGACGGCTACACCGGGGAGGACGCCCGCCGGGGCGGCGGCACCTACCCCAACCTCCTGGACGCCCATCCGCCGTTCCAGATAGACGGCAACTTTGGTGGCACTGCGGGCGTGGCGGAAATGCTCCTGCAGTCCACGCCGGACCAGGTGACACCCCTCCCCGCCCTGCCCCAAGCCTGGCCAGACGGCTGGGTAAAAGGCCTCCGCACCCGCACCGGCCAAACCGTGGACATGCGCTGGAAAAACGGCCGGCTGACAAACTATACCGTACGCTGATGAAAAAAATCGCAGCCTTCCTTTGCGGACTCCTGGTCCTCGTACACGCCGGTGCGCAGACCCCGGCCCAGCAATATGTGAACCGCCAGTCCCACAGCGGTGTGCTCAAGGACGCCGTATGGGGCGCCCTGGCCGTCCACCGCGACGGACGCACCCTGGTGAGTCTGAATCAGAGCCGGCGCATGGTCCCGGCCTCCAACATGAAGCTGGTCACCACCGGCACGGCGCTCCACTATTTTGGTCCGGACGGCCGCTTCCGCACGGAGTTGGGCTACACCGGAGAAATCAGGGATGGCGTGCTGGAGGGAGACGTATACATTATCGGCCACGGGGACCCCACTCTGGGCACCCGGGACAGTATCGCCACCGACATCGGCACGCTTTTCCGGCAATGGAAATCGTTACTCAAGGAAGCGGGCATCCAGGCCATCCATGGCCGGATTGTGGGCGATGGAACCGCCTTCGAGGGCAACCTGGAGCACCGCACCTGGGGGTACGATGACATTGGCACCTATTACGGAACCGGAACCAATGCGCTGAGTTTTTACGCCAATGCCATCGACTTTGCCGTGCGCGCAGCAACGCCCGGCGAACCCGCCCGGGTGGAGCAGACTTATCCCCAGACCCCCTGGCTGCATTTCCAGAACTACAGCATAACCGGGCCTGCGGGCACGGGCAACAGCCTGTACCTGTACACCACGGACCTGGCCCCGCATGCAGAGCTCCGCGGCTCTTTCGCCACCGACCGCAAGCCCAAGACCGAGCATTTTGCCAACAAGTTCGGGGCCCTCACCTGCGCCTACTACTTCCGGAAATACCTGCAGGACACCGGCTGTGAGGTCACCGGCAGCTATGCCGATGTGGACCGCAGCGGGCACATCCGCCCCGGCAGCTTCGTTCCCGAAGAAAAGGCCGGCAAGCCAACCGTGCTGGGCGAGACCGTATCGGCCCCGATAGCGGACATTGCCCGCATCACCAACGTGCGCAGCGACAACTTCTACGCGGAAGCCCTGTTCCGCGCCATGGGCGAAGACCGTACCGGCGTAGCCCTCTTTGACAGCTGCCTGGTCGCTCAGCGCCAGGTACTTACGGAGCTTAGCATAGACCCGGACGGCGTGCGTCAGGTAGACGGCTGCGGCCTGTCCCGCATGAACTACGTGTCGCCGGAATGGATGGTGGGCTTCCTGCAGGCCATGCAGCAAAGCCCCGCCTTCGGCGCCTTCCTCTCCTCGCTTCCCCACCCGGGAGAAGGCACCTTGAGCGCGCTCCTGCCCAGCCAGGCCGGCCGCGAACGCATCTGCATCAAAAGCGGCTCCATGGACGGGGTCCTCTGCTACTCCGGCTATATCCTGGCGCCGGACGGCTCGCCCGAGGTTACCCTCTCCATCATGACCAACCACACCACAGCCACCCCCAAGGAGGTTCGCGCCGTTTTGGCCCACTTGTTGAAGCTATTAATGGAAGAAATTTAGTATCTTTGCGGGATACATGCGCAAGTACGTGTACATAGCAGCTTTTCTGATGGCGGCCACCTCCTGCAAGGTAGCCTCCACCCTTGCCGAAACCGCCACCGAACTCCTCCGCGGAGAAGTGGTGGCCCGTGCCGGCTCACACGTCCTGCACCGTGAGCAGCTGGAAAGCTACATTCCCACCGGCGTTTCGCGGGAAGACAGCATCAACCTGGCGCACCAGTACATCAATGCCTGGGCAGAGGACCTCCTCCTGCTGGACATGGCGGAAGAACAGCTCTCGGAAGCAGAGAAAGACGTATCGGCAGAGCTGGAAGACTACCGCCGCACGCTCCTGAAATTCCGTTATGAGCAGCGCTACATTGAGCAGCGGCTGGACACCCTGGTCACCGACGAAGAAATTGTCCGGTACTACAATGCCAACCTAGGCAAATTCCGCCTGGAACGCCCCATTGTAAAAGCGCGCTACCTTATTCTTCCCGCCGGTTCCAAAAAACTGAGCGCCCTGCGCACCCTCATTTCCTCGGACGACGAGAAAAGCGCCGCGGAGGCCGCCAACCTGTCCACCACCATCGCCATCAAATATGTGGATGCCGCCAATACCTGGCAGGATGCCCTTCTTGTGGCCCAGGACCTGGGCATGGACTACGGGAAAATGATGACTTCCCTGAAAGGCCAGTTCGTAGAATGGACAGACGAGGGCAATGTCCTGCACCTGGCCTGCCTGGTGGATATGATTCCGGAAGGCCGCACGGCACCGCTGGAATACTGCACCCCGCGCATCCGCGACCTCATCCTGAGCTCCCGCAAACATGAGCTGGAGACCCAGCTGGAGCAGGACGTGCTGCAGAATGCCCGCCAAAACAAAAAATTAGTAATCTATTGAGTATGAAACATATCTTCCTGTCAGCCGCCGCTTTGCTGGCATGCCTTACGCTCAGTGCGCAAAAATACAAGGGCATTGTGGACAAAACCGTTGCCGTCGTGGGCGGAGAAACCATCCTCCTGTCGGACATTGAGGCAGAGGTGCAGCAAATGCGCGCCACCGGCGCCGGGTCGGACCGGGACCTCCGCTGTGAAGTGCTGGAGAACATGCTGGACGCCAAGATTTTCCTGATGCAGGCCCGTATAGACTCCCTCACCGTAAACAACGACATGGTGCAGGGCAACCTGGCACAACGTATAGACTGGTTCCGCACGCAGCTGGGCGGTGACGAAGAAATGGAAAAATACTTTGGCAAACCGTTGTACAAGCTGCGCCAGGAATGGCAGAAAGCCCTTGAGGAGCAGAGCCTCACGGAGCAGGAGCGCATGGAGATTGCCGGCAAAATGCCGGAGGTGACCCCGCACGACGTAAAACAGTACATGGACGCCACGGACCCGGAAGACCTCCCGGTAGTTCCCGTGAAATATCAGCTGAGCCAGATTTGCCTGTATCCGGACCGCGAAAAGGCGGCCATGGCCGTGAAGGAGAAGCTCCTGAGCCTGCGGGAACGCATCATGAACGGTGAAAAGTTCAGCACCCTGGCGCGCATCTACTCTGAGGACCCCGGCAGCGCCCGTCGCGGCGGTGAGCTGGGCCTGGCCTCCAAGTCCATCTTCTGGCCGGCCTTCTCGGATGCCGCCATGGCCCTGCGCCCCGGCACCATCTCCCAGATTGTAGAAACCCCGGACGGCTTCCACATCATTGAAGTCATTGAAAAGAAGGGCGATATGTTCAATGCCCGCCACATCCTCATCAAACCCCAGTACACGGCGGAAGACCGCGAGAAAGCCTTCCATAAACTGGACAGCCTGCGCAGCAAAATCCTGGAGGAGGAAATCAGCTTCACCATGGCGGCGCGCTTCTTCTCCGAGGACCCGGCCACCCGCACCAACGGCGGCCAAATGGCCGACCCTGCCACCGGGTCCGCCTACTTCGAGATCGACCAGCTCAAACCGGCCGATTATGCCGCCATCAAAGACCTGAAGGTGGGCGAAATCTCCGAGCCCGTGGAGTCGCAGGACAACGAAGGCTACCTGCAGGGCAGAACGGGCAACCTGGTGTATAAGGTAATCAAGATAGACAAGATTGTCCCCGCCCATACCGCCACCTTCGAGCACGACTATACCCAGATTCTGGACAAGGTGAAGGAAATCAAGCAAAAGGAGGCCGTAGACGCCTTCCTGGCCGGGAAGGTGAAAGACACCTATATTATCATCGACCCGCTCTTCCACGAATGTGAATTCACCCGCGAGGTGTGGAATGCCCGTAAATAGTGCGCCGCAGGCTTGTTCATACCGTCTGCTGTTTGCTGTCGGTCCTGGCGGCAGCGGCCCTCTTGTATGCGCAGGAGCCCCAGAAAAAGAAGGGGGACGACGGGAAAGTGCACCTGATCAGCGCCCAGAGCGCCCAGCTCATTGAAGACAAAGACGGGCAAAGCTACCGCAAAGTCATCGGACCGGCCCGCTTCCTGCACAACGACACCTACCTGCTGTGCGACACCGCCCTGTGGAACGTCAACACCAACATCATCGACGCCGTGGGCCATGTGCGCATTATCCAGGACCAGACGCAGCTGAGCAGCGAAACCCTGCAATACGTGGTGGACGACAACATGGCCCGCTTCCGGGGTTCCCTGGTGCAGCTGGAAGACAAAGACAACAATACCCTCCGTACGCGCTACCTGGACTACAACACCAAGGACTCCGTGGCCATCTTCCAGGACGGCGGCGCCATGCGGGACAAAGACGGACAAATCATCGAGAGCCTGTACGGCACCTATGACTCCAAAGCCCACCTGTTCGTGTTCAACGACCAGGTGAACATGTACCTGGACACCACCTTTGTGAAAACCTCCCGCCTGGAGTACCGCAGCGACCTTTCCACCGCCTACTTCGGCTTTGCCACCGACATGTGGCAGGACGATAAAATGCTCAGCGCCAACGACGGCTGGTACGACCGCGGCCGGGAGCTCTTTTTCTTCCGCCGCAACGTGCACGTGCTCACGCAGGACCAGGAGACCTGGTCGGACTCCCTTTATTATTACAGGACCGTGGGCGATGCGGACCTCCTTGGTCATGTGGAGCTCATGGACACCACGCGGAACGTCTTTGCGCTGGCCGGCAAGTTCCAATACACCGACAGCCTGTCACAGATTCGCATGACGCGGGAGCCCGCCATCATGTCCATCAGCGAGGAAAAAGACAAACGGGACACCCTGTATCTGGGCGGTGACCTGCTGCTCCTGCGGGGCATCCGGAAATGCGACATCCCCGAGGAATGGGAAAAGGACGCCCAGAAGCGCCTCTCGGACATTGCCGGAGACCCGGTGATGGAATACCGCAGGAAGGCCGCGGAAGCAGCAGCCAAAGCGGCGGAAGAAGCCGCCCTAACCGATCCCAACCGTCCGCCGACACCCCCGGCGCAAGGCCAGAAAACCGGCAAGCCGGCCGACAAACCGGCAAACAAGCCCGCAAACAAACCCGCCGACAAGCCCAAGGCCGCGCCCGCAGACTCCCTAAAAGCGCAAGCGGACACCCTGCAGGCACCGGCAGACAGCTTGAAGGTGCCGGCCGATACCCTGGCCATGCCCAAAGATACCCTGGCGGCGCCCCAAGACTCGCTTGCCCTGGCCCCGGTGGATACGCTTCCGCCGCCCAAGGACACCACCAAGATTAACTTCATCTGGGGCTCCAAGCATGTACGCATGTTCCGCCGGGACATGCAAATGTCTTCCGACTCCCTCATCTACTCGGACCTGGATTCCCTGGTACGCCTGTACCAGAACCCCATCTTCTACAACGAGGGCAATCGGCAATACACCGCCGACAGCATTTACATGGTCATTAAGAACAAGCAGATGGAAAAGGCCCACCTGCTGGCCAATGCCTTCATCACCATTCAGGAAGACCCGCACAGCTACGACCAAATCCGCGGTACGGAGATGGTGGCCTATTTTGACTCCACATCGGCCCTCACCCGCTTTGACGCCCTGGGCGGTGCCTCGTCCATCTTCTACCTGGAAGAGAAAGGCGCCCTGGCCACGGTGAACAAGGTGGAATCCAAGATGATTTACGCCACCTTCAAGGACGGCGAGATAGAACGCATTTACTATTACGACAATCCCAAGAACGACGGGTATCCCACCGTGCAGATGCCGGAAGAGGACAAAACCCTCAAGGGATTCCGCTGGGACCCGGAACGCCGTCCGGCTTCGCCGCTGGATGTCACCTCGTTAACCCCGCGTCGGAGTGAACGGACGGCTTACCTGGCCCGGCCCCATACGCAGTTTACACAGACGGAGGACTACTTCCCCGGTCACATCAAAAAGATTTACCGCGACATTGCCATCCGCGACTCTCTGCAGGTGGTCCGGGACCGCGCCCGCCAGCGGGAACAGGATTCCCTGGCCCGCGCCAAGGGCGACACCACCCTCACGGCCCTGCCGGACACGCTGGTCGCTCCGACGGACTCCCTGGCAATGGCCGCCAAGGACAGCCTGAGCGTGCCGCCCGTGCCTGTGCCGCCCGTGGACAGCCTGTCCGCCGCAGCCGTAACGGATTCCCTGGCCACCAAGCCGGCGGAACAGCAGCCCAAGACGGAAAAAGAACTGAAGGAAGAGGCCAAAGCCCGCGAGAAGGCGGCAAGGGAGGCCGCCAAGGCCGCCAAACAGGCGGAACGGGAAGCCAAATGGGCCGAGGAAGACCGCCGCTATGAGGAAAAAATGGCCGCCAAGGCACAGCGCAAACTGGATAAGGCACGCGCCAAAAAGCTCAAGGCCCTCCAGAAGCTGGCCCGACAGGCACAGAAAGAGCGGGAGCGGTTCCTCAAGTACCTGGAAAAAGAAAAGAGAAAAACACTAAAACAATAATACGTTATGAAGAAAACTGTTCTGGTATCGGGTGGCGCCGGTTTTATCGGCAGTCATGTAACCGTAGAGCTCCTTGAAGCCGGCTACGATGTGGTGGTGGCCGACAATTTCTCCAATTGCGACCGCACCTGCTACGAAGGCGTCAAGAAAATCACCGGCCGGGAAGACCTCCCGCTGGAAGTGATGGATTTCTGCGACCTGGCCGCGGTAAAGGCCCTGTTCGCCAAGTATCCCATCGACGCCGTCATCCATTTCGCAGCCTATAAGGCTGTAGGTGAATCGGTTGCGGAGCCGCTGAAATACTACAGGAACAATCTTACCAGTTTCCTCAACGTGCTGGAAGTGGCCCAGGAAAGAGGCGGATGCAACGTGCTGTTCTCGTCATCGGCCACGGTCTATGGGGAACCGGACGTAGTGCCCGTCACGGAAAATACGCCGCGCAAGCCGGCCACATCCCCTTACGGCAACACCAAGACCATGTGCGAGGACATCCTGCAAGACACCGTGAAGGCCAACGGGGGCCGCATCAAGGGCATCCTGCTGCGCTACTTCAACCCCATCGGCGCGCATCCCAGCGCCCTGATTGGCGAACTGCCGCGCGGCGTTCCCAACAACCTGGTACCGTTCATTACCCAAACGGCTATCGGCAAACGCGAATGCCTGAGCATTTTTGGCAACGACTACCCCACGCCGGACGGCACCTGCCAGCGGGACTACATTGACATTGTGGACCTGGCCAAAGCGCATGTGTTTGCCGTTACGCGCATGATGGAAGGCAAGATGAAGCAGGACTGCGAAACCTTCAACGTGGGTACCGGACGCCCGGTGAGCGTGCTGGAACTGGTGAATGCCTTTGAGAAGGTGAACGGGCTCAAGCTCAACTACAAGTTCGCCCCGCGCCGCCCCGGCGACGTCACCGCCATCTGGGCCGACCCTACGCTGGCAAACACCGAGATGGGCTGGAAAGCCACCCGCACGGTGGAAGAAACTCTCAAGGCCGCCTGGGCCTGGGAGAAACACCTGGCCGGAAAATAATCGTTAGAAAACGCTGATTTGGACGTTCTCCAGGGCAATCATCTGGGGAACGTCTATTTTTACGGGCGCTTCCCAAACCTGGAATACGGAGTCCTTTACCTTAATGTCGTGAATCATCTGAAGGGTTCCGCTGGCGCGGATGCCCACGCGGGCGTTCCAGCAGGATACGCGCTCAATGACAATGTCCTGGAAATTGGGCAGGAAGTTTTGCGTAGTGGCCGCCTGGTTGTCCTCGTACCCGGCCGGACGGTCTGCGTAGCTGGTTTCAAAGACAATGGCCTCCCCCACAATATCGTTCATCACAATATCGCTGATTCGCAGGTTCTTAACTACGCCCCCGCGCTCCGGAGCACTCTTGAAGCGCAGGCCGGTATCCGTGCCGGAGAACACATTGTGACGCACCACCACATCCTCCACGCCACCGCTGAACTCGGAGCCAATCACAAAGCCGCCGTGGGCATGGTACACGGTATTTTCCTCGATGAGCATATCCTTGCAGGGACCGTCCTGAGCCCCCTTTTCCCCGGCGCCGGCCTTGAGGCAGATGCCGTCGTCCCCCACATCTACGGTGCAGTGGCGCACCACCACCCGCTGGCAGTTCATCAGGTCTATGCCATCGCCGTTCTGGGCATTCCAGGGGCAACGCACGGTAATACCCTCAAAGGTTACGTCCTGGCAACGGGAGGGCACCAGGTGGAATTTGGGAGAATTCTGGATGGTAATGCCCGTTACGCTCACCCGCTCGCAGTCCATAAAACGGACCAGGTGCGTGCGCAGGCGCTCCTGCTTCCGGGGATCCGCCACCAAATCGTCAAACGACTTTAAGCCGGACGGATACCACAGGCTGCCGTCCTCACTCACCGTGCCGCCTTTGGAGAGGAAGGCTTTCCACTCCACATCGCTCACCTTGGAACGCTTCACCGGGCGCCACCAGGCACCGTTCCCGTCAATGATTCCTTCCCCGGAGATGCTCACATCGTGCCGCTTGGAGGCCGATATGCCGGGCCGGATTTTGCCGTCCTTGTCCTTATGCACAAACTTATCCGGCGACAGCAGAATCACCGCGCCGCGCTCCAGATGCAGGTCCATGCAGTCCTTGAGGACGATGGGACCCGTCATATACAAGCCCGCAGGCACCACCAGGTGGCCGCCACCCTGTTTTTGCAGGGCCGACACCGCCTTCTCGAACGCCACAGTATTGAGCGCGCTGCCGTCTGCCACGGCGCCAAAATCCATGATATTCACGCGAGTATCCGGAATTTGCACCGGCGCGGGGGCTACTTGGGCATACATCCAGGCCGGCACGACCAGCGCGAGAAGGAGCAGGAATCGTTTCATCTTTACAGTCATTATTTTGGCAAATATACTATAGATTTTTTTGTTTTGGCAAGGATTTTGCGTTTCTGCGTCGAAGTTTTTTTGCGTAAACCTAAAAGACGTGTACTATGAAGAAGGTTTTAGTGAGCCTGTTGCTGCCCATGCTGGTGATTGGCAGCTGCAACAAACAGGAGATTGAAAACAACGCATCCAGCAACCAAAACAACTCCGACAACGAAAGCACCGCCGGCGGCGAGATCCCCGCGCCCGAGGTGGAAGACGACGAGGACGACACCTTTTCCAAGGACGATTTCCCGTACCTGGTGAGCATCGCCTACAATGGCAGCAGCGCCACCGTAAGCGGGCACGAGGCCCTTGCAGACAAACTGGACGTACAAAGCGACGGCGCCCGGGTAACCCTCACCTACTCCGGCACGGAGAATGTGATTTACAAGCTCAGCGGCAGCTCTTCCAACGGCCGTTTCAAGCTGTACAGCGAGAAAAAGCAGGCCCTCTGGCTGAGCGGTCTCTCCCTCACCAACCCCGACGGCGCCGCCATTGACAACCAGAGCGGCAAACGTACCTTTGTCTATATTGAAGGCACCAACACCCTGGCCGATGGTACCGGCGCCAGCTACGCCACCAGCGGCGACGAAGACATGAAAGCCGTCCTCTTCTCCGAGGGCCAGCTCATCTTCAGCGGCCCTGCCGGCGGCACCAACAAGCTCACCGTATCGGCCAATAATGCCCAGGGGAAGAGCGGCATTGCCTCTGACGATTACGTGCGCCTGTTCACCGGCGCCAACGTCTCCATAACGGCCGGCACGGGCGCCGGTCACGGCATCAAGGCCAACGACTACGTCCGGCTCTCCGACGGCACCCTGGACATCACCACCAAGGCCGCCATGAAAAAGGGTATCACCAGCGACGATTATGTCCTGGTGGAAGGTGGCACCACCACCATCACGGTGAGCGGCGGCGTGGCCTACGACAGCGAAGACAGCGAGTATGATGGCACAGCCGGCATCAAGGCCGACAACTGCTTTGGCATGACCGGCGGCACGGTGACCATCACCAATACCGGCGCCGGCGGCAAAGGCGTCCGGGCCGGCAACTATAGCTACTACAAAGCCAACGGCGGCCTGGCCGACAGTTATATCTCCGGCGGCTCCCTCACCATCACCACTTCCGGCAGCGAGTCCAACGACGTCTCCTCCAAAGCCATCAAGATTGGCTTCAAGGAAGGCAGCGGCCGCAACTATGTGTACGGCGGTAACCTGGTGATAAGCGGCGGCAGCATCGTGGCCACTACCGCCAAGAGCGAATGCGTGGAGGCCAAAGGCAAGCTCACCGTTACCGGCGGCAGCCTGTATGCCTATTCCTCGGCCGACGACGCCATCAACAGCCAGGGCGAGATGAACATTACCGGCGGCTATGTCTATGGCCACTCCACCGGCAACGACGCCATTGACGCCAACAGCGACATGAAACTTTCCGGCGGGTACGTGTTTGCCGTCACCACCAAGGGCAGCCCGGAGGTGGCCCTGGACGCCAACACCGAGGGCGGTTACAAGTTGTATATCAACAGCGGCGCCACCGTGGTGGTCTACGGCGGCCTGGAAAACGGCTACTCCGCCGCACAAACGGTGTACAGCATGAACGGCACCGCCGGCAGCTGGAATGCCCTGTACAATGGCAGTGCATGCATTGCGGCCTTTAAGGCGCCCTCCGGCCTGTCCAACTTTGCCGTAAGCGCCCCCGGCCTTTCCGGCGGCTACCAGGGCGTAAGCGTGGGCGGCGACACCTATTGCAACGGTGCATGGGCCACAGACGGCATCTCCGGCGGCTCCTCCGTGAGTCTGAGCGCCTATTCCGGTGGTCAGGGCGGTCCCGGTGGCGGTGGCCCCGGCGGCGGACACGGAGGTCGTCCCTAAGCTATAATTGATTATCTTTGTAGATTGTTATGAAACGACTCATCCTTATACTGGCATGGGCCCTGCTGCTCCTTCCGGCGGCAGGGGCCCAGGAGCCCGACAAACAGCTGAACAAGAAGAACCTGGTTATCAAGGAATGGAACTCGGACCCCAAAGGCGGAAACAAGGTGCTGGACCACATTACCACCTTCTCTGCGGAAGGCAAGAAGATTGAGGAGGCGGAATACGGCTCCGAGGGCCAGAAGTGGCGCAAGCGCTTTGAGTACGGGCCGGACGGCAAGGTGTCGCGCGAACTGGTGTACGACGGCCGCAACAAGCTCCAGACCTACAAGACGTTCGAGTGGAATGCCTTTGGGAAAAAGAAGGTGCAGTATACCTACAACGCTAAAGGGAAACTGCTGAGTATCAAGCAGTACGAATATCTTGCACAAGATGCCGGAGAGTAAGCACATCTCGTTTGTGAAGCCGCTGGAGGCGCTCCGGCCCATCACCCTGGAGGAGATGGAGGGCATTAAGCTCATGAACCGAATAGACTCCAAGTACCTCACCGACGAAGCCACCCTGCTCCACATTCTGGACAGGGCTGCAGAAGCCGGGTACCGGGTGCTGGTGACGGAAGGCATGCGCATAAGCCCCTATGACTCTGTCTATTACGACACGGCCGGGCTCCGGATGTTCTACGACCACCACAACCGGCGGCTGGTACGGCAGAAGGTGCGCACCCGCAGTTACGTGAATTCCGGGGACACTTTCCTGGAAATCAAGCGGAAAAACAACAAGGGCCGCACCAAGAAAAAGCGCATGGGCATTCCCGCCGCGGAGCTCATGGACTTCCGTGCCGATGAAGCCGCCTGCGCCTACCTGGCCGGTCACTCCTGGTTCACGGCACCGGAACTATCCCCCGTGCTGGAAACCGCCTTCCACCGCATTACGCTAGTGAATCCGGCCAAGACAGAACGGCTCACCATTGACACGAAGCTGAGTTTCAAGAACTTCCGTACCGGAAAGGAGACTTCCCTGCAGAATGCGGTGATCATTGAACTCAAGCAGGACGGCCGGGCGGAGAGCCAGATGAAAGGGATCCTCCTGGACCTTCGCATAAAGCCGGTCCGCGTGAGCAAATACTGCATTGCCGTCACCCTTACGGACCCTCAGGCCAAAAGCGGCCGTTTTAAAGGGAAGGTGCGGCGCATAGAGAAAACCATTGGAAATAAATTAGTTACTATATGATTATAGACAAGCTTTTCCGTTTTGTCCAGGACGATTTGGCCAGCTTTGGGGACCTTGAGGCCGGCGACGACCTCCTTATGGACGTACAAACCATCACCGATGCCATGATGACAGTGGGCCAGAAAGTGGCGGAACTGGGCATCCGCTTTGCCCTGAACCTGGTGGTATGCTGGGTGCTGGTGCACTGTTTCTATTACAAGAAGAGCAAACGCCGGGACTACTACTTCACCTTCATGGTGTTTTCGTCGGCCATGCTCATCCTGCTCTACATTATGGGCAATGTGGAGGTGGGCGTGGGGCTCACTCTGGGCCTGTTCGCCATCTTTGGCGTTATCCGCTACCGCACGGAAACCGTGCCCATCCGGGAGATGACCTACCTCTTTGTGATTATCGCCCTGGCGGCCGCCAATGGCCTGGCGCCGGTGTACCAGCTGGTGGATGTGGCCGCCAATCCGCACTATGTCATCAGCTGGGGCAGCGTGGGCGTAATGGCGCTGGTGAATGCGCTTATTATCGTCCTTGTAGCCGTGCTGGAGAGCGAGAGCCTGGTAAAGCATACGACGACCAAGCTGGTGCTGTACGACCGTATCGAGCTCATCGTCCCGGAAAAGCGGGCCGAACTGATTGAAGACCTGCAAAAGCGCCTGGGCGTGAAGGTGGAAAACGTGGAGATTGGCCACGTGGACTTCCTCAAAGATGCCGCCTTTATCAAAGTGTATTATAACCTGCCCAAGGGGGAAGCCAATTCCGTGAACATGGTTACCCGGGCCAAAGATTACGTTGCCTGATGAAAAGAATGCTCCTTGCACTGGCCGTAGCGCTGGTGCCCACGTTTGCCATGGCGCAGAGCGCCAGTTTTGCCGGCCGTGCCTCGGTGACGGCCGACTACAAAATTGTCAAAGGCCTCCACCTTTCCGTCGGGGAAGAGATTCGCAGTAACGACAACTTCTCGGCCCTGGGCAGCCTGCGCACCACCGTAGGCCTCACGTACAAGCCTATCCCGTACCTCAGAATTGGTGCCGGCTATACGCTCATCAACCCGTGGAAAAACGGCAAGGAGATTGAACTCTCCGACGAAAGCACCACCAAGTACTACGGTTTCTGGGCGCCCAAGCACCGTTTTAATGCCGATGTTACCGGCATGCTGCGGCTGGGCGGTTTCCAGCTTTCCCTGCGGGAGCGCGTGCAGTTGGAGCACAACGGAGATTCCGACATGAACATTTACCAGGATCCTCGCAACAAGGTAGCCCTCCGCAGCCGCCTGGGCGTAAAGTATAAAGGCTGGAAAATGGTGCAGCCCTATGCCCATTTTGAGATTCGCACCCAGCTGAACGGCGCCTGGGGCAGTACCTCCGGCTCCCAGCAAACCAAGAAAGACGGGGTTACCACCTACTATGATTACACCCCTGCCGGCTACACCCACGTGTACAACGACCGCTACCGCGGAGAGCTTGGCGTGGACCTGAATTTTGGGAAGCACCATACGCTGAATCCTTATCTCCTGCTGGACTATCTGTCCGAATACGAGATAGATACCAACAAGAAAGGCACCCGGCTGTACAGTGCCGCCTACACAAACTTGTTCCGCGTGAGCCTGGGACTGGCCTATACTTTCAACTTCTAGTTGTTAATTTTTTTAAAAAACCTTTTGCTTTGTCAGAATTAAGCCGTACCTTTGCGCCTTGAAACTACAATTAGTTGGTTAGTTATTAATTATTAGCGCTATGAAAAAAGTATTTATGTCTGCAGCCGTTGTGGCCATGATGGTCGCCGCTGTAAGTTGCCAGTGCAACAACAACAAGAAAGCCGAAGAAGCTTGCGAGGGCGAGTGCACCGAGAAATGCGAAGAAGCCAATTGCGAGAAAGCCTGCTGCGATTCCACCAAAACCCTGAAGGACGCCGTGGAAGGTGCTGCCAAGGATGTGAAGGACGCCGCTACCGACGCTGCCGTGAAGGCCGTTGATGAGGCCGCCGACCCCGTGAAAGACGCTATCAAGTAGTAAGTTTCGCTTCTTTTGAAAGAGATCCCGGACGTAGAGCCCGGGATTTTTTTGTATCTTTGCGCCCATGGATATCAGAATTGGAAACGGATACGACGTTCACGCCCTGGCCCCGGGCCTCCCCATGTGGCTGGGTGGCGTGCGCATTCCTTCAGAAACGGGCTTTATCGCCCATTCGGATGGCGATGTTGCCATTCACGCGCTGTGTGACGCCCTGCTGGGCTGCCTGGCCCTGGGAGACATCGGCCATCTTTTTCCGGACACGTCCGATGAGTGGAAGGACGTGGACAGTAAGCTCCTGCTGGAAAAAGTGGTAGCGCTGGTGCATCAGCACGGGTACGCCGTGGGAAACGTGGACATCACCGTTGCCCTGCAGCGGCCCAAGCTGGCCCCGCACATTGCTGCCATACGAGAGGTCCTCTCCGGCATCCTGGGCGTAAGCGTGGACCGGGTGTCCGTAAAGGCCACCACCACCGAGCACCTGGGTTTTGTGGGCCGGTGCGAGGGCTGTCAGGTGTGGGCTACCGCCCTGATAACAAAGGCATAGCGTGGTGCGCAACCACCTGATTTACAGCGAATTAACGTAATGGACGGGCACCTGAAAGGCACCCGTCCATTATTGTAAGTCTGTGATTATTTGCTACTTACGCACCACACTATTTACCCAGCCCCTTCTTGACAGAAGCACTGAGTTCGTCGTACAGGGCGTCGGTCTTGGCCAGCAGTTCCTGGCTGATGCCACGGTAGTATGCCTTGGCACCCTCCTTGGGGGCAGAGACCACTTTGTCGCGGAGCTCGTTATACAAATCCACGGCTTTGTCAATAAGGCCGGTGATTTCCTCTGCGTTTTTGCCGGGATTGATGTTCAGGAACAGGGCGCAATCGTCAATAAAAGCGCCAATCACATACTGGATGTCTTTTTTAATGTCACGAAGATTCATATCGATTCCTATTTAAATCGGTGCAAAGATACAAATAATAATTGAATCATTAATACCTCGCTTTATAGATTATCCCATCTTCCACAATAGGGGGCAAGGGTTTTGTATGGGATCTTAAGCTCCGAAGCCACCTTCCGCCAGTCCTTGATGGTTGCGCGAACTTCCTCTATGATTTCGGCGGCTTCTTTCTGCTCCAGCATATAGTTGCTTGAAGCCGACAACAGGGCTGAGATGTCCGACTGCTCCGTGTATTGGTCAATCAGCAGACACTGATGCGTTTTGACTCCCGGGTTGATGTCGTAAGCAGGAGAGAGCGTCCATCCTTTAGGGGTAAGGAGAAAACCGTGATTGCGAAAATGGTCATCGGTGTTGCCGAACATCACATTGAACGCGACCCTGCGGTAGAGTTCCCTGAGATTCCTTCCAACATCCACACATCCTTGCAGGATGAAATCCACGATATCCAGATAGCCGTTGCCCGTGCTGCTGCCCGCCCCGTCCTCCAGTCCGAGCAACGACATGGCCGACGCAAAGTGTATGCGCTTGCCATCCGCAGTCCTGTCAAAACGTTCGGAAAGTAACAAATCGCGGTCTCTGGAAATCCTGACGGTGCGGGTTTTAGCAACTGTGATACCTGCGGAAGCAGCTAAGCAATGAGAGAAGTGCTCTATGAGTTCTGTATTCTCCAGGTCCTTTTTCGATGGGAATTTTGCGACATAGAGTTTGCCTTCGGCATCGATGATGTTGGCTTTTGGCCGGGCGCCGCCAAGCGAAGATCCGGGGTTAATCAGTTGATCAAGCCAGCGCCGATCAGGCAATTCGTTTCGCTCTTCCGCAGACTCAATCTCGTGGCAGGCGTTGCATAGGGCCGGAAGACTCTCTATGGGCGGGACAAGGTATTTAGCACCCGCATTCATATAGTCGTCATCTTCACTCTTGTAACGAATACCGCCCATACGAGTGAAGTCCTCAATGCCCGTAAGGTAGTCATAGCCCGTGAGCATTCGCACAGGCCTCCCCTCTGACTGGGCCATTAAGCGTTCTCTTCGGTCGAGCAGCAGCCGTCCCCAACGATCGGGAAAAGAATCTTTGACAAAGCCAAACACGCTGTCCGTGCTGCGGGGATATTGCAAAGCGGGGGCGTTGATAAGGTCGCCGCTCAACACAAGCCCACCATGTTGTTTTAGCCACTCACGAGAATACGCAAAGACAAAGTGATCCTTGCCACGAACACGTTCGTAGCCCAAGGTACCAAGCTCTTGCGGGGATGCAAGAAAATTGAAGTCTGCGTAGACCGTTATTTTTTTCATTTCCTCAGTAGTTCGGCGTCTTGAAGTTGATGGCCAAGTGCATCATCTGCAGCCAGCAGCGAGAGGTCTTTTTCCAGATTCAAGGCAAAAAGAACGCGCGCGTAGATGCCCATTGAAACCCTGGGGTCCCCATGCTCCACCTTTGAAACAGTCAGTCGGGTAACCGTTGCCCTGTCCGCTATGTCCTGCATGGAGAGGTGCCTGCGCTTGCGTGCCAGCATAATTTGCTCGCCCATAAGCTGCAGCTGCTGAGTCAATGCCCTCGGCATTATTTTTCCAAATGTGTTCTTGCCCATGTTTGTTATTTATCGAATGCAAAAATAGTAATTTTTGTTTAGTATAACAAACAATTCAGGATAATTTCCGAAAAAGCATTATATAAGATAAGATTAAGTATTTATATATTAGCTACTTACACGATTTACCCCCCCATTCTGCCGGGTGGTAGCATGCATAAGTAACTGTATCACAGCAACTTAAAGGAAATAGGGCATTATCTCCAGGACCCAAAAGACGGCAACGGGAAGCACCTTTACCTATCTTTAAAAGAATTGTCCGTAAGGTTTAAAGGAATTGTACCCACGCGCGCGGGGGCATTGTGGTATCTTTGTCAAAGTATAAACGCAACATTATGACAAGAAACAGTAAGCAGTGCTATGAAGCCCCCCAGACCTGGGCTTTTGAAGTGGAACAGGAATGCGTGATTTGCGCATCACCGGATGGCGATACCGAATCTTTCGGCAACAGCGGAAAGGTTTATGGCAACGGTGATTTTGATTAGAGGAGGAAGGGTTATGAAGAAGTTATTCTATTTTGCCGCCTTTGTCGCCTGCATCCTGACTTCCTGCCAGCAGGTGCTTGACATTCAGGAAAAAGAAGAAGATATCAAGACTCCTGAGGAGAATGAATCCCAGGATAAAAAGGAGACTCCTGGCCTGGTGTTCACGGCAACCACCGAGAGTTCTGCCACAAAGACTGCCCTTGAAGAAGATGGCGGCAACTACAATGTTGCCTGGCGCAGCGGAGATGAGATTACCATTATAGATGGTTCGGCCACACCAAATGTTGGAGTCTATACTACTACCAGCAATACTACTTCTGCCGATTTCACTTTTGGCTCCGGCGCAGAGGCTTCAACCGCCCCTTTCAAGGCCTGGTATCCTGCAAGCATATACAATAACGGCACGCCTGCGCTTCCTTCCGCCCAGGAATATGTTGAAGGCAATATTGCCGGCTCTCCTATGTTTGCAAGCAGCAGCACTACCAGCCTTTCATTCAAGAACCTCGCTGGAATCATATGCCTGAACTTGTCCACGGGGATGTCGAATATCTCCGTGGCCAGCATTGCGCTTAGTGCGGCTCAGCCCCTGAGCGGCCCCATCACCAACGTGGCGTCCCTCAGCTCGGAAACCCCGGTTGCAGCGATCGTCTCCGGCGCAGCCGGCGTCACCCTTGACTGCGGTGCCGGCGTTGCAATTAACGGGACGGCAAAGCCGTTCTACTTTGCCGTCCCGGCAGGCACATACTCCGGTCTCAGCATCACTGTCACAGCCACAAGCGGAGCCACCCAAACCTTCACCCTGAAGGCCGAAAGAACCATTGAAGTTGTGCGCAGCCAGATAACCAACATCAATCTCGCGGCCAACAACATCCATTCTGAATATGACCTGACGGCAGGCAACGTTACAGTCCCGGCTGGAGCATTGGCAACGGTAACTGGAATCAATGCCGATGCTGTCCTGACCATTGAAGCAGGCGCTACGGTTACGCTTCAGGATGCTACTCTCAAGCAAATTGTAACTGAAGGTGATGCCACTTTGATTCTGAGCGGCACAAACACGCAGACCACGGAGTTCACCGGCGCAGCCATACAGATTGCGGACAATGCAACTCTCACGATTGACGGAACTGGCAGTCTGAATGTTGACAGAGGGTGGTCGCAGAATTACGGATGTATTTACGGACCGAATGCCAATCTTATAGTCAATGGCGGCACTATGGAATTGCTTTCAAACAAGGGTGCCGGCAGTAGTAATACTTGGGTTGCTATCTATCTGAATAACTATACACAGAACGGCGGCAGTGTTGAAGCATATGGCAGATACACCAATAATGACGCCAATTCATACGCCAATGGTATGCAAATCTCCAATGATGTGGTGATTACAGGTGGAATCTTGACAGCGGAAGGAGCGACAGCCTTGTGGGTTGGAAACAACATTTCCATCAGTGGTGGAACAGTGAATGCCCTCGGTACAGATCGGCAATACTCAGGCTCCACCGGTATTGTCCCTGGAGGTAATAAAACTGGAGGCAAACTGACGATAAGCGGCGGCACCGTGCGTGCAGAAGGCAACGGTGGCGGTGACGGACAGGGGCCGGGAATCGGCAGGCGCACGGATGCCTGCGGCGACATCATCATTAGCGGAGGTGATGTGACGGTAAGCAGTACTGGCAACGGTTTCCCCGGTGGTGCAGCCGCAATCGGAACCGGCTCAGACGCGGTTGATGTTGGTTGCAATATTACCATCACCAGCGGCATTACCAGACTCGTGGTCACAAAAGGCGTTAGTGCCCAGGCTCCTATCGGCAAGGGCAACGCCAGTTCATCAGTAGGCACCATCACCATCGACGGAGTGGTGAACCCCACGGCCGAGAGTTTCTTTGAGAATCTGAACCTTGCAGTCAGCAATGAGGGGAACACCTGGACCCTGACGCCCCGGACGATAGTTAATCTTGCAAGCGTTACTTCAGAGTATACCGCCCAGGATGGCGAGGTTCTTACCGGTACACTTGGCAGCATCGTTCAGATAAACGTTGCAGCCGGAGCGTCCATAGTTCTCAAAGATGCAACCATAAATGGTGTAGGTCATGATACATACTATGCCTGGTCTGGCCTCAACTGTCTTGGTGATGCCACTATCACCCTTAAGGGAACAAACCGCGTCATAGGCTTTAATAATAAGTTCCCCGGCATTAATGTCCCCTATGACTATAATCTTATCATTAGAGGAGACGGATCTCTCCATGCCGGCACCAACGGTTGGGGCGCCGGTATTGGAGGTGGACAAAATATATCATGTGGCAACATCAGGATAGAGGGCGGAGACATTACTGCAGTCGGAGGAGAGCATAGTCCAGGCATTGGCGGTGGTTGGACTGGGAGTGCCGGTAAATGTGGCAACATTGTCATTACCGGCGGTACTATCCACGCTACAGGATATGATGGAGCTGCCGGAATAGGCGCGGGAAGTAACTCCAGATGCGGAGACATCACAATCAGCGGAGGTGATATAACGGCTATCGGAGGAACTTATGCCGCAGGTATCGGCAGCAGTGCCGGTAACAGTCCCACCATAGGAGCTTGCGGAAATATCTCTATAACTGGCGGCACAATTCACGCGACGGGTGGAAATGCTTCTGCCGGAATTGGAGGCGGCTATTATTGCGGAACCATTGATATAACTGATGGCGTTACTGAAATCATAGCAACTAAAGGCGCAGGTGCTCCCAATAGTATCGGAGCAGGCCAGAACGCCATTTGCGGAACTGTAACCATTGCCGCTGGAGCCAACGTTACGCAGAACTGATTCTAAATTCCACTATTAGCGGGAATTGCGTATCTTTGCCTTGATGAAGTTCCTGGGAGTCATAGCATCGGCCCTTATCCTTATGTCCTGCACTCCGGAGGCGACTCCGGGGCAGACACTTGGAGAGGTGGACGGCGTGCCGCTTTACAAGATGACCGTAGAGCGGCTGCCGGACCTTCCAAAGCCCCGGGGCGGGCAGCACACGATGCTCCTTGGAGAAGAACTGACGGTCCTTGGCGGCATCACGGACGGCTTTGTGCTGGAGCCCACAATTGGTTATCTTAAGGACGGCGCCTGGCACCAGGTCCCTATGAAATACCCCCACTACTACGGCTTCACAACCCTCCTCCCGGACGGCAGCGTGATGCTTGGAGGCGGCTGCTCGGAGAACTTCGGCATAGGACAGAGCTGGGGCGTTGAGATATACAATCCCTCCACGCATACAACCAAGGCCGTGGGGATTATGGACCGGAAAAGGGCTGGGGCATCGGCCTCAGTCTTATCTGACGGCAGGGTTATCATTTCCGGCAACTGGTACGCTGAAGACGCCATTGAGATATATGAACCCGGCGAGGGCTTCTCATTTGTAAAGGAGCCGGCCGTTCAGCGCGCCTATCCGCACATCCTTCCCATCTCGCCGGACAACGCCCTTATCTTCAGTTCAGAAGGCACCCGCGGCGAACTTATGCTTGAAAGCGTCGACCAGCTGGAAGGCGAACCCCTCACGGAACCCCTGCTGAAAGAGTGGAACATCCTGCCATATATGGTCAATCCAACATCGGCCGATGACCTCAGGACTGGCGAATATGCGTATCTTCTTCCAGCCAGCCGCCAGGAAGACGGCCAGGCAGGCATCATCCGCCTTACAGACGGGCGCTTCAGCCTGCTGGAGACGGAGCACCCGCTGCCGGCGTCGCTGCCAGACGGAGAACCCCTTGTCTGGATGCACAGCCTGCAGGTAGACCGGGCCTCGCGGTCGGCCTGGATGTATGCACTTTCCGGCAAGGGACGCTTTGCTGCGGCAAAGATTGGCTATGATCCCATATTTGAAGGCGGAAAAGCCACGCTGGAGATGTTTCTGGCCGATAAACCCGGCGGCGGATCCTTTTTCAATAACACCCCCAGGCTGCTTGAAGGAGGCCGGATTGTGCTGGCGGGGGGCGTATTGTCTGGCATCCGGAACGACAGTAACTTTGAGGCAACTGCCGAAGTATGGCTGTTCCATACCACGGCGCCGATGAAGGATGCTTCCCTCTGGTGGTGGATACTTTCCATAGCCGGTCTGGCAGCAGCACTGGCCGCAGTATGGGCGTTCCAAAGAAAACGCCGGAATGAGAAGGAAGTAGAAGACCCGGCCAAAATTGAAAGGAACGACCTCCTGACACGCATAACGGAACTTGTGGAGGGAAAACAACTCTTCCTTGTCAAAGACCTGAAGATTTCAGATATCGCCCGCGAGCTTGGCACAAATGCCACCTATATATCGGCCTGCATAAACGGGCAGATGGGCGTTTCCTTCCCGGAATTCATTTCCAGGTACAGGGTTGAATATGCACAGAAACTAATGCAGGAGCATCCCGAGATGTCTTCCATAGAGGTTTGGGAAGCCTCCGGATTCAACAATGAGAAAACTTTCTTCAGGCGCTTCCGTTCCCAGACAGGTATGACACCCGCCGAATGGAAGAAGTCCACTTTATCGGTATGATGTACAGGTTAATTCGGTGAAGAAATGGTCATTTGATGCAAATCCGCTATATTTGGGTTTAATAAGTATAAACACTAACTAATATGGCAAACATCAGCGATTTCATCCAGAAGGCTGTGGGAGCAGCCGCCGGAAATGTAAACATCCCTTCCAACCTTAAAGAGCAAGTGCTGGGCGGCCTCTCGGACTCCATCCTGGGTTCCCTGAAACAGACGGCAGCACAGGCTGGCGGCCTGGACCAGATCAAGGAACTGCTCACCGGCAAGGCCGATGCAGCCAATAGCGGTATCACCGCCCTGGCCGGAGACCTGTTCAACAAAAACGTCCTGGGCAAACTGGATCTGGGTTCCCTGGCTCCGGCTCTCAGCGGCCTTATTCCCGGTATCATCGGCAAGCTTTCCGGTTTCATCAAAGACCAGGACGGCGACGGTGACGTGGACATCAACGACATCCTGCTTTCGCTCAAGGGTGGCTCCAGCAGTGGCCTCCTGGGCTCTGCCATGGGCTTGCTGGGCGGTCTGCTGGGCAAAAAGAAGTAATTTCGACAGATACCCTGCACGGGCATCGGACGAGAGAGGGCACAGGATGCCATTCTTCTGCTCCGGAAGGAGCCCGACACCCCCGTAAGCGGCATTGCAGAGGCCGTGGGCTTCACCCCCGCAAACTTCCGCGAACAGTTCAAACGCGAGTTTGGCATAACCCCCACTGAGTATCGGCAGAACCTGTAGAGAAACCGCCAGCCCCGGCTCTCTGCCTGTTGGCATGGTCGCGGTACATTTATAGCGAAAGAATCGTTTTACGAAAACAAATAATTTTTTGCTTTTTCGTATCTTTGCGGGAGTATGGCAACAAGTGTAAAGAAAACCAAGTCCGTGTGGTTTTGCAGCCACTGCGGCAACGAATACAGCAAGTGGATGGGCCGATGCCCCGCCTGCGGGGAGTGGAACACCATGGTGGAGAAAGAAGTGGTGACCGGCGTCAGCAAGGCTGCGGCCCTGACGGTCCCCGGGGGCTCCCGGAAGCCGGAGGCGCTCAAGGACGTGTCCACCACGCAGGAGGACCGCGTGTCCCTGGGCAGCGCAGAGGTCGACCGCCTGCTGGGCGGCGGCATCGTCAAGGGTTCGCTGGTACTGATGGGCGGCGAGCCCGGTATTGGCAAAAGTACCCTTTCCCTGCAACTGCCCCTGCACTCTCCTGCCCTTAAAACGCTCTACGTCACCGGTGAAGAAAGCGTAAAGCAGGTGAAAATGCGGGCCGACCGCCTGGGCGGCGACGCCTCCGGCATCCTCATCTACAGCGAGACCGACATGGCCGAGATTCTCAAGCAGGCAGAAGAAGCGGCCCCGGACCTGATGATTGTGGACTCCGTGCAAACCATGTACTGCCAGCACGTGGACTCCACCGCCGGCAGCGTGAGCCAGATCAAGGAAGTGGCGGCCCAGCTGCTGCGTTTTGCCAAATCGACAGGTATTCCCGTCATTCTGATTGGCCATATTACCAAGGAAGGCACCATCGCCGGGCCCAAGATTTTGGAGCATATTGTCGATGTGGTCCTGCAGTTCGAGGGCGAGAACCGCGGCGCTTACCGGGTGCTCCGGAGCATCAAAAACCGCTTTGGTTCCACCAGCGAGCTGGCCGTCTTCGAGATGACCGGCACCGGCCTCCGGGAGGTGGCCAATCCCTCGGAAATGCTCATCCCCATGCACGAGGAAGGCCTCAGCGGCACGGCCATATCGGCCATGCTGGACGGCAACCGGCCTTTCCTGTTCGAGGTGCAGGCCCTCGTGTCCAGCGCCGTGTACGGCACCGCGCAGCGCAGCGCAACGGGCTTCGACGTCCGCCGTCTGAACATGCTCCTGGCCGTGCTGGAACGTCGCGCCGGCTTCAAGCTGGGCCAAAAGGACGTGTTCCTGAACATGGCCGGCGGCCTGCGCATCACAGATCCTGCATGCGACCTGGCCGTCATTGGCGCGGTGCTGTCATCGACCTTCGACTATCCTATTCCTGCCGATGTCTGCTTCGCCGGCGAAGTGGGCCTGAGCGGGGAAATCCGTCCCGTTTCCCAGGCCGCGCGCCGCGCCGTGGAAGCCTCCCGTGTGGGCTTCAAACGCATTTTCGTGAGCTCCTACACCCATTTTGACCAAAAGCCCCAGGGCATCGAAGTGGTCAAGGTAGCCGACATCCCCGCCCTGGTGCGCGCGTTGTTTAAATAGCGGAAAAATGGTATCTTTGTAGGTTATAAAGAATTTGTGATATGGCCAAACTGTTCAACTTTGGGTTCTTCGGGACCTCCGAGCACCGGGTGTTCAACTACAAGCCCCGGTACTACGACCCGGAGGAGGAAAAACGCCGCCAGCTTTTTGGGGACGTGGACGGCACCAACGAGAAAGCCCGCGAAAGCGGGGAGTATGTGCCCGGCAGCAGCATCCGCGGCGCCTTCCGTGGGGGCAACTACCAGAAAACCCGCAGCGACATGCGCACGGTGCACACCATCATCACCATCGTCACTGCCGTACTTATTGTGCTGGTACTCATTTACATATCCAAATTCTTTGAATTGCTGTAACATGAGTGGAAGGTTCTATACCCTCTGAAACCTATGGCCACCCTCGGCCATATTAGAGGGAGGGGCCCGCCGCGAAGCGGTGGAAGGGACGAGGAGCAAAGCGACGAAGGGTTTCAGAGGGTATAGAACCTGGAACGACAAAATATGGAATTAAGGATATTACCCAAAAATATTGCCGATATGATTGCGGCGGGAGAGGTGGTTCAGCGCCCCGCTTCCGTGGTAAAAGAGCTCATGGAAAACGCCGTGGATGCCGGCGCGACGGACATCAAGGTGGTTATTGCCGATGCCGGCCGCACGCTTATCCAGGTGATTGACAACGGCTGCGGCATGACTCCGGACGACGCCGTCCTGTGCTTTGAGCGGCATGCCACCAGTAAGCTTGCATCGGCAGAAGACCTGCACCATATCCTTACCTTCGGCTTCCGCGGAGAGGCGCTGGCCTCCATTGCCGCCGTGGCGGAAGTGACCCTTCGCACCCGCATCGCCGGTGAAGAAGCCGGCGTAGAGGTGCTTATGGCCGGTTCCGAGAACAAAGGCACGCGCGAAGTGAGCTGCCCGGTGGGCACCAATATCGCCGTCCGGAACCTCTTCTACAACATCCCCGCGCGGCGAAAATTCCTCAAGAGCGACAACGTGGAGCTCCGGCACATTGTGGAAGAGTTCCAGCGCGTGGCGCTCACCCGGCCGGACATTGCCTTCTCGCTCACCCACAACGGGCGCGAGATTCACGTGGTCAAGGCCACCCAAAGCTTCAAGTTCCGCATCCAGGACCTGCTGGGAACGGGGCTGATTGGCGAGCTCATGGACATTGAGGCCACCACGTCCATTGCCACCCTGAGAGGCTATGTAGGCAAGCCGGAAAGCGCCCGCAAGGCACTGGGTAACCAGTTCTTCTTTGTGAACGGCCGCTACTTCCGCAGCCCGTACCTGCACAAGGCCGTGATGAAGGCCTATGAAAACCTGCTTCCGGAAGGCAGCACGCCGTCCTACTTCATTTATCTGGACGTGGATCCGGGCACGGTGGATGTGAATATTCATCCCACCAAGGCGGAAATCAAGTTCGAGGAAGAGTCCCTGCTGTTCCAGACGGTATTTGCCGCCGTGAAGGAGGCCATGGGCCGCGCCAGCGTGGCGGGCTCCATTGAGTTCGACAACCCGGAGGCGCGGGACATTCCCGTAATGGGGACGCAGTTCCAGGAGTACAGGCCCTCCAGCACCCCCACGGTGGGGGTGGACTGGAATTACAACCCGTTTGAGCAGGCGGGTGAAGAGATGCCCGTTCAAGCCGGGCATGACGGCTGGAGCGCCGGACATGACGAACCGATCGGGGGTCTCGGGACGCGGCACTACACAGACCCGAACCCCAACTACGGGGCGCTGTTCGAGGACCGGACGCTGCCCACGGCGCAGGTGCTCGTGGTCCAGGGCAAATACATCCTCACCCAAAGCGCCAGTGGCATCATGGTGGTGCACATCCGCCGGGCGCGGGAACGCCTCCTCACGGACCGCTTCCTGAAGGCCCTCCGGGAAAACGCCCACGTGACGCAAACCGCCCTGTTCCCCGTACAGGTGAACGTGGGCGTGGAAGGCCGCCTCACCCTGGACGAGCACGCAGAAACCCTCCGCCGCCTGGGCTTCGACCTGGTGCCCTTCGGCCCGGATACCATTGCCGTAAACGGCGTTCCGGAAGGGTACAGCGCCGATGCCTCTACCGTGCAAACCATGGTGCAGGATATCCTCCTCATCCTCTCGGACGATACCCAGACGTTGCCGGAGGTGATGGAGCAGTCGCTGGCGCAGAAGTTCGCCGTGCTGGGCGCTTCCGTGGGCGACCGGCTAAGCTCCCCCCTGGAGGCCCAGCGCCTGGTAGACGCCCTCCTGCAAAGTGAAAATCCCGAATTTACCGCCGCCGGGCGGCGCATTATCGCGATTGTTCCGGCCGATGAAATTGAAAAACGATTCTAAATGGCCAATCCGCTGGAAAATATCCCGGTTGTAACCCGCAACCTGCTGTATGTGAACGTGATTATGTTCGTGGCAACCCTCATTAACCCAACGTTCATGAAGGACACCTTTGCCATGGCCTTCCCCTTGAGCACGGAGTTCCGCTGGTGGCAGCCCCTCACCCACATGTTCATGCACGACGGCTTCATGCACATCTTCTTTAACATGTACTCGCTGGTGATGTTCGGCATGGTGGTGGAACGGGCCCTGGGCACCAAAAAGTTCATCTGGTTCTACCTCATTACCGGTTTTGGCGCAGTGCTGTTGCATACGGGCGTGGAGTTTTTGGAGGTGCAGCAGCTGCTCGCCAAGTACCCGGGCGTATCGGCCCAGAGCATTTACAACAGCATTCCGGGCGTGCTGGGCGCTTCCGGCGCCGTGTATGGCGTGCTGGTGGCGTTTGCCATGCTGTATCCGGAGGCCCGCCTTACGCTCATTTTCCCGCCCATCACGCTGGATGCCAAGTGGTGGGTGCTCATTTTTATCGGCATTGAACTGCTTACCGGCATTACGGGCACGCAGATGGGTGTGGCGCATTTTGCCCACCTGGGCGGCGCGCTGTTTGGCTGGCTGCTCATCCGCTACTGGCGCAAAAGCGGCAAACTGTACAGATAAATGGCCAAAACGGAGAAAAAGCAGCGGCACTGGCTGTCGCATTTGTCGTTCGGCAGCGTTTCCCTGGCGCTGAGCGTGCTGCTAGTGCTTGCCTATCTCTCCGTGGTGGTGGACCCTGCCAAGGCATGGTTCTTCACCCTCTTTGGGCTGCTCTACCCGCTGGTGCTGCCGGCTACGGTGCTGCTGTTCGTGTGGTCGCTGCTGAGACGTTCCCACATGCGCCTCCTGCTAGCGCTGGTGCTGCTGCCGTCGCTGTTTGTTTTTGGCCGATATGTCCAGATTCGTCGCTCTACGCCCACGGAAGAAGGCCCCCTGAAGGTGGTTTCTTACAACGTGGGACTGTTCGCACACGGGCCTTCCGGAAGCGACCGCCTGGTCCTGGCCGACTCCGTGAGCCGCTGGCTCCGGGCACAGGACGCAGACCTCATTTGCCTGCAGGAGTTTTACCTTCCCAACGAGGTGTCCATGGATAAGTGGATCAAGAGCCACTTCCCCGGCTATAAGGCTGAGTACTATGTATTTACGGGCTCCCGGGGTGCCTTTGGCAACCTCACGCTCTCCCGCCGGAGGGTGGTGGACAAGGGGAAAATCAATTTTGAACGCTCTACCAACCTGGCCCTGTGGACCGATATCGGGCTGGATAGCGCAACGGTGCGCATCTATAACTGTCACTTTGAGAGTTACAACATTTCCCTGTCGAATCTGGTGAAAAAGACCGGCGCCGTGGAAGAGACCGAGCGCAAGATGCGCCGCTCCATCACCGAACGCCCCAAACAGGTGGCGGAGGTAATGCGCGGGGTGGACAGCGCCCCGGTGCAGTCGCTGGTGCTGGGCGATTTCAACGACAATCCCCTCTCCTACACCTACTTCCGCCTGCTGCGCGGCCGCCACGACAGTTTCACCAAGGCCGGCAGGGGCTTTGGCGCCACCTACCGCACCCTGTGGCCGCTGCTGCGCATCGACTATATCCTGTATCCCCCCGGCCTGCAGGCCGTTACCTATACTGTTCCGCACGTAAACTACTCGGACCATTACCCTATTATCGCCACCTATCATGAAACCGGAAGAAATACTCGCTGAGGCCTTGCGCGTCGTGCGCGAAGGCGGTACCATTCTTTACCCCACGGACACCGTGTGGGGGCTGGGCTGCGACGCCACCAACGCTGCTGCCGTTGCCCGCATTTTTGAAATTAAGCAGCGGGCCGATTCCAAAAGCCTGGTGCTGTTGGCATCGGACCTGGATATGGTGGCTAAATACGTCAAGGAAATTCCCTCCATTGCCGTGGACCTGGTGGAGGTGAACGACGCGCCCATGACCATCATCTACCCGGGGGCCATTTGCTCGGAGACGGGCGACAAATGGCACCTGGCGGCGTCCTGCGTGGCCGCGGACGGCACCGTGGGCATCCGCATTCCGCTGGCCCCCTGGTGCCAACAGCTGGTGTTTAAGCTGGGGCGGCCGCTGGTTTCGACATCGGCCAATATTTCCGGCGAACCCACGCCGCAGCGCTTCTCCGACATTCCGCAGGAGATTAAGGATGCCGTAGATTTTGTGGTGCCGCCGTCCGTGGATACGGCCTCTACCGGCCGCGCGTCGCAGATTCTCAAGGTGGGCCTCCGCGGAGAGATTGAAATTATCCGGAAATAGGCCATGGAGCTGTTCTACGCATATGAGGTGAGCGGCGGCGTCTGCTATTTGGATGCCGAGGAAAGCGGGCACTGCGTGCGCGTGCTGCGGCACCGGGCCGGGGACCCCATTGACGTCATTGACGGCCTGGGCACGCTGTACCACTGCACGCTGGTGGACGATACTCCCAAGGGGGCGCAAGCGCAGGTGCTTTCCACCGTTCCGGGCTTTGGGGCGCACCCGTATCACCTTACGCTGGGCTGCTGCCCCACCAAGAACAACGACCGCTTCGAGTGGTTCGTAGAAAAGGCCACGGAGCTGGGGGTCGATGACCTTGTCCCGCTCATTGGCGAGCGCTCCGAACGGCGCGTGTACAAGACCGAGCGGGCGCAGCGCATCGCCCTGTCCGCCACCAAGCAGTCGCTCAAGGCGCGGATTCCCGCCGTGTGGGAGCCGCTGAGCGTGAAGGACTTTCTCCAGATGGACGGGGGCGTCATGCCCGGCGTTCCTGGTCGCCCTGTCATGCCCGGCTCCGACCGGGCATCTCTGAGGCTCATCGCCTACTGCTTCGAGGACGATACCACGCCGCGCGTGAGCATCCGGGAGGCCCTGGCGGGATTTACCGGGACCGACGTGACGGTACTGATCGGCCCGGAAGGGGATTTTTCGCCGGAGGAAGCCCGCCTGGCGCTTAGTTGCGGCTACGTGCCCGTGCACCTGGGCGCTTCCCGCCTGCGCACGGAGACCGCCGCCGTCACCGCCGCCGCAGCCGTGTACTTCCGCTACATGCAGTAGCCGGCCCTGTCTCCCTGGCATACCGAGCGAAGCGAGCGTATCCCCCACACTTGGCGTGATTGGCAACACTCTGATTATCAGCCACTTCTTATATAATCCTCGTTCAAAATCCTAACGAGGATTATACAGTATCTTACTGATATTCAATCACTTATCAATCACCCCGCTTCAGGGTATTTCTGGCAAACATGTATCTTTGCACCATGATACGAGAGTTGGCGGACATACTCATGCCGCGGGAGTGCCTGGTGTGCGGGCGGCAGCTGGGAGCGCAGGAGCGGCACCTGTGCATCTGGTGCGCGGCGGATTTGCCGGAAACCCACTACTGGGAGCAGCCGCATAACCCCATGTCGGACCAGTTCAACGCCTTGCTGGAGCGGCAGCGGCCGGAGGGAGAGGCCATGCAGTACGCCTACGCCACCGCGCTGCTGTTCTACCACCACGAGAACCCGTACAAGCACATCCCGCGGTCGCTCAAGTACGGCGGCAACCTCCAGGCAGGCCGTTTTTTCGCCGCCCGGCTGGGCGCGCACATAGCCCGGCAGAGGCATTTTGCCGATATCGACACGGTGCTTCCCGTCCCGCTGCACTGGTGGCGGAAGTGGAACCGAGGGTACAACCAGGCGGAGGTGATTGCGGCGGAGCTGGCCAAGGCCCTGCATGCGCAGCTCCGGCCCGGGGATTTGGTCCGCTTGCGCCGCACCCGCAGCCAAACCCGCCTGGATGCGGAGGCCCGCGTCCGCAATGTAATGGGGGTGTTCGCCCTCCACCACGCCTTCCCTGCCCGGCACGTGCTGCTGGTGGACGATACCTTCACCACCGGTGCCACGCTCGTGGCCTGCTACAACGCAGTACGGAGCGCCCTCGGGCCCTCCGTACGCATCTCCATCGCCACTCTGGCCGTGGTCCAAGCTTAGCGGGAGGGGGAGCGAAGTGCGCGCATGGCGTTGAGGACGGCCAGGACGGTGACGCCGACATCGGCAAAGACGGCCATCCACATGGTGGCCAGGCCCAGTACGGCCAGCAGGAGAACCAGCACTTTGATGCCAATAGCAAATGCGATGTTTTCCTTGGCGATGCGGAGGGTCCGGCGGGCGATGCGCACTGCGGCGGCAATCTTGGACGGTTTGTCGTCCATGAGTACAACATCGGCGGCTTCGATGGCGGCGTCGGAGCCCAGCGCGCCCATGGCGATGCCTATATCGGCACGGGTTAGGACGGGGGCGTCGTTGATGCCGTCGCCCACAAAGGCCAGCGTGCCTTCCGGCAGCAGGCGCTCCACCTGCTCCACCTTTTGTGCGGGCAAAAGGCCGGCATGGAACTCGCTCACGCCCAGCTGCTTAGCCACGGAGGCCGCTACGCTTTCCTGGTCGCCGGTGAGCATGACGGTTTTCCGGACGCCAACGGCGTGCAGGGCCGCCAGGGCCGGAGCGGAATCGGCCTTGATGCGGTCGCTGATAACAATATGGCCGGCATAAACGCCGTCTATGGCCACATGGATGAGGGTGCCTTCGTGGTGGCAAGGGCGCCAGGCGGCACCTATTGTCTCCATGAGCTTGCTGTTGCCCACCGCCACTTTTTGGCCGTTGACGGTGGCCACAATGCCATGTCCCGCCGTCTCCTGGATGTCCGTCACGGTGCAGTCGTCCTGCTCGTTGGGGTAGGCATCCCTCAGGGCCATGGCTATGGGATGGGTCGAATGCCGCTCCACGTGCGCCGCCAGGTGCAGAAGTTCCTTATCGGCAATCACTTCCGGATGCACCGCCGTCACCTCAAACACGCCTTCCGTGAGGGTGCCGGTTTTGTCGAACACCACCGTCTGCAGCTTGGAAAGCTTGTCCATGAGATTGGAGCCTTTGATGAGGATGCCCTTCTTGGACGCGCCGCCCAGGCCGCCAAAAAAGGTGAGCGGTACGGAAATTACCAGCGCGCAAGGGCAGGATACCACCAGGAACAGCAGTCCCCGGTAAATCCAGGTGGCCCACTCGCCGGTAATGACGCCGGGAACCACGGCAACCAGCACCGCCAGCGCCACCACAATGGGGGTATAGACTTTTGCAAAACGCGTGATGAAGCTCTCGCTCCGGGACTTGTTCTGAGCGGCATTCTCCACCAGGTCCAGGATTTTGGCGGCGGTGGATTCGCCGAAGGCCTTGGTGGTGCGTACGCGCAGAACGCCCGTCTTGTTCACGCAGCCGGAGAGGATTTCATCGCCCTCAGAAATGCTTCTGGGCACGCTTTCGCCGGTCAGTGCCACGGTATCCAGGCTAGAACGGCCATCCATGACAATGCCGTCCATCGGCACTTTTTCTCCCGGTTGAATGACGATGATCTCGCCCACCCGGACCTCTTCCGGTTTCACGGTGACCAGGTTTCCGGCGCGCTCCACATGGGCAGAATCGGGCCGAATATCCATCAGGTGCGCGATAGATTTGCGGCTGTTGCCTTCCGCCTTTTCCTCAAACCATTCGCCCAGCTGGAAGAACAGCATCACAAACACCGCCTCCGGGAACTGCGTCTCGGCGCCAGGCAGAAAGCCGATGCCAAGTGCGCCAACGGTGGCTACGCTCATGAGGAAGTCTTCGCTCAGGGCCTCGCCGTGGAGCAGACCCTCGACCGCCTCCTTCAGGGTGTCCCAGCCCACTACCAGATAAGGGATGAGGTACAGGAGCAGGTACTGCCAGGTCTCCCAGGCGGTGTATTTTTCGATGATTACCGCGCCGATGAGCAGCACGGTAGCGGCGATGATTTTGGCTAGCCTGCCGCGACCTTCCTCCTCCTCGTGATGGTGGTGGTGCTCGTGGCCGTGGTGGTGCTCGTGGCAGTGCTCGCAGTGTTCCTGTTCATGATTGGGCTCTTGCTCGAGCTCATGGCCGTGCCCGGAGTGTTCGTGCTCAAGCTCATGTTCGTGCTCGTGTTTGTGCTCATGCTCGTGTTCGTGCTCATGCTCGTGCACGTGGATATGTTTATCGTCCATAATGCTACAACTTTTGTTGCTGCAAAGGTACACACCCCCTGCTGCAACCTGGTTGCAAACAGAATTTTAGCCTATCACGCTGGTCGACAAGTGTCTGATTCTCAACATAATACCTATAATCCTCGGCTCCATTTGCGCCGGGGGCCAGTGAGTGGACCTTCGAAAGCAAGGGAACTGCCACGGGCACGAAAACGGGCGAAAACGTAGCATTGGCGGGCCGAAAGGTCCGCCAGTGGCGCAGTTAGGAGCCAAAACGTGGCAGCAGCGGGACCTCCCGGGCATTAAAGCACACCGCGATGCCACAGAGGCCACTCTGGAGGGGGAGGGTGTGCTTTAACGGGCGCACAGAGGGTGGTTAAAGCACACCGGGAGGCCACAGAGGCCTCCCAGAGGGGGTGAGGTGTGCTTTAAGCAAGGGCAAAAAGGGTGAATCCCCCGCCAATCCTAGCAGTACATGCCGCCGTTCACGGCGATAACCTGGCCGGTGACGTAGGAGGAGAGGTCCGAGCCCAGGAAGAGGGCCACGTTGGCCACTTCTTCCACGGTGGCGCCGCGCTTGAGGGGAATGAGCTTGATGAATTCGTCCTTCACGGCCTGGGGAAGGACCTCGGTCATCTCGGTGAGCACATAACCCGGGGCGATGGAATTGGCCCGGATGCCGCGGGGGCCCATCTCCTTGGCCACGGACTTGGCCATGGCAATGAGGCCGGCCTTGGAGGCGGAGTAGTTCACCTGGCCCGGATTACCGGTTTGCCCGGCGATGGAGGCCATGTTGATGATGCTGCCGCTCTTCTGGCGGGCCATCACCGGCACCACGGCGTGCAGGAAATTGAAGGCGCTCTTCATGTTCACGGCAATCACGGCGTCCCACTGGCCTTCGCTCATGCGCATCACCAGGCCGTCCTTGGTGATACCGGCATTATTGACCAGAATGTCGATACGGCCGAAATCGGCCACCACCTGCGCCACCACCTCCTGCGTCTGAGTAAAGTCCGCCGCGTTGGAGGCATAGCCCTTCACGGCCACGCCGAAAGCTTCCAGCTCCGCAATGGTCTGCCGGGCAGCCTCGTTGATTTCCAGGTCTGTAAAAGCAATGGCAGCACCCTCGGATGCATATTTCAGGGCAATGGCCTTGCCGATTCCCCTTGCAGCGCCCGTAATGAGGGCGACTTTACCGGATAATAGTCCCATATGATTATTTCTTTAACTTAGCAACAACGGAAATGAGCACGGAGCCCAGGATACCGGAGCACAGGGAACCCAGCAGGACGGCGATTTTACCGGCGTCCCGGAGGTGCTGCGTCACTTCCGGCGCAATATCCGGACCGGCGAACGACAACGTATCCACAAAGATACTCATGGTAAAGCCGATACCGCCCAGGCAGGCCACGGCAAACAGCATGGGCCAGGAGGCTTTGTCCGGCATGGCGCCCACCTTGCACTTGATGGCAATCCACGAGGCCAGCGTAATGCCCACCGGCTTACCCAGCACCAGTCCCAGGAAAATACCCAGCCCCACACTTCCCAGCACAGGGTCGATGGCCTTAAACACATTGAAATAAGACACATCCGTAATTTCTACCCCGGCATTGGCCAGCGCAAACACCGGCATGATGAGGAAGTTCACAATGGGGTTTAACTGATGCTCCAGCCGATAAGACGGCGGAATGGTTTTGCGGGTAAGGCTGCTGAGCCGGCGCAGATAGTGCCGCTCCGGACCGTTCGGGAATACGGCTTCCTTCTGCGCAGCCTCTGCCTCCAACAGACTGTCCCACAGGATTTTGGAACGCCGATGGAACTTGGCCTTGTTGTACCGGGCCTCCATGGGGATGAACATGGCCATGACCACGCCCGTCATGGTGGCATGGATGCCGCTGTAGTAGAACAGGAACCACACAATGATGGCCGGCACAAAGTAGAAGCCTAACCGCTTCTCTCCCAGGCGTTTCATCAGCGCCACAAAGAGCACGACGCACAGGGCCACCAGCAGCAGCGGCAGGTTGATGTTGCCCCCGTAGAAGAGCGCCACCACCAGGATGGCAATAAGGTCATCGGCAATGGCGAGCGCCGTAAGGAACACCTTGAGCGAGACGGGCACCTTGTCCCCCAAAATGGAGAGGATGCCCACCGCAAACGCAATGTCCGTAGCCGTAGGAATGCCCCAGCCGGAAGCCGCCAGCGTCCCTTTGTTCACAAACGTGAAAATGAGCGCCGGCGCCACCACGCCGCCAAACGCAGCAATCACCGGCAGGATGGCCTTTTTAAAGGACGATAGCTCCCCGCACACTACCTCGCGCTTAATCTCCAGGCCCACCGTAAAGAAGAACACCACCATGAGAATGTCGTTGATGAACTTCTCCATGGTCATGTCCCGCGGAAAATACCAGTCGATTACCCCGTCCGGAGATGCCACGTGGGCAGTCAGTTCCGTATGCAGGAAATTGTGATAAATCTCTTTGGTAAAAGGAAGGTTGGCCAAGAGCATGGCCAGCACCACACAGCCCAGCAGGATAACCCCATTAGCCCAGGGCTGCTTACGAAAACTCTTTTGGGAAATACGGAAGTTGTGCACTTCCTTGTTCCACCAGTAAATAGGAATCAGTGCCATTATCCAAAAATATACTTCTTCTGTTCGGGGGTAAGCGTGTCGATACGAACGCCCCAGTCCCCCAGTTTACGGAACGCCACTTCCTGGTCGATCTCCCGCGGGACATTGTTCAGACGGGTGCTCAGGCGGCCTTTGTACTCCACCAGGTAGCGGGCGCTGAGCGCCTGGATGGCAAAGGACATGTCCATAATCTCGGCCGGATGGCCGTCGCCGGCGGCCAGGTTCACCAATCGGCCCTCTGCAATGATGTACACGGTGCGGCCGTTTTCCAGCGTATAGGCCTCGATGTTGTTCCGGGCGGGCCTGTGCGACACTGCCATGGCCTTGAGCTTGGCCACTGCCACCTCCACGTCAAAATGCCCGGCGTTGCAGCAGATGGCGCCGTCCTTCATACGCAGGAACGCCTCCGGACCAATCACATCCTCGCAGCCCGTCACCGTCACAAAGAAATCGCCCAGCGGCGCAGCCTCCAGCATAGGCATCACCTTGAAGCCGTCCATCACCGCCTCCATGGCCTTCACGGGATCCACTTCCGTGACGATGACTTCCGCCCCCAGGCCCTTGGCCCGCATGGCAACGCCCTTGCCGCACCAGCCGTAGCCGGCCACCACCACGTTTTTACCGGCCACAATGAGGTTGGTGGTGCGGTTGATGCCGTCCCACACGCTCTGGCCGGTACCGTAGCGGTTGTCGAACAGGTGCTTGCAGTCTGCGTCGTTCACCAGCATCATGGGGAACTGCAATGCACCGGCGGCGTCCATGGCCTTGAGGCGCTGGATGCCGGTGGTGGTTTCCTCACAGCCGCCAATAACGCCCGGAACCAGCTCCGGGAACTCCTTGTGGAGGGTGGTGACCAGGTCGCCGCCATCGTCGATAATGACGTTGGGGCCCACTTCCAGCACGCGGCGGATATCGGCAAAATAGTCCTCCTGAGAGCATCCGTGCACGGCGAAGACGTTGAGGCCTTCATGTACCAGCGCGGCGGCTATGTCGTCCTGGGTGCTCAGGGGGTTGGAGCCGGTGATGTACATATCTGCGCCGCCCGCCGCCAGCACCTCGCACAGGTGGGCCGTCTTGGCCTCCAGGTGAATGCTCAGGGCCACTTTGAGCCCTTTGAAGGGCTGCGTCTTTTCAAAATCCTTCTGGATGCCGTCCAGCAGGGTCATGTGGCTGCGGACCCAGCTCAGTTTGAGCTCCCCGCTTTCCCACAGGGAAATATCTTTGATATGACTTGCCATAACTCTTTGTAAACAGGAGTGCAAAGTTAGCAAAAAAATGGCTACCTTTGAGGAAATAAAAACCACTTTTGACTATGTTTGCAAAAGAAGTATATGTTCGCCGCAGGGCCACGCTGCTGCGCAAGATGCAGGAGGCCGGTGCAAAGGGCCTGATTCTGTTTGTGGGCAATGCAGAGGCGCCCGCCCAGTACAAGGACAACTGCTACAAATGGCGCCAGGACAGCTCCTGGCTGTACTTCATGGGCCTGGACGAGCCACTGATGGCCGCCCTGCTGGACATTGACGCCGGCACCGAGACCCTATTTGCGGACGATGTAGACATTGACGATATTATCTGGATGGGACCGCAACCCTCCGTGCGTTCCAAGGCCGATGCCGTGGGCGTGGCGGAAACAAAGCCCTACGGCGCCCTGGAGCAGGCCGTAGAGGCCGCCCGCAAGGCCGGCCGCACCATTCACTTCCTGCCGCCATCCCGCTACTACAACACCATCAAGCTGCAGCAGCTGGTGCCGGGCGGAAAACCCTCGGAAGCCCTTATCAAGGCCGTCATTTCCCTGCGCCTTGTCAAGGAAGACATTGAGATTGAGGCCATTGACGCCGCGTGCGCCCTGGGCTATGAGATGCACTCCGTGGCGCGGGATGCCATCGTCCCTGGTATCATCGAACAGGACATTGTGGGCAAAATGGAAGGTGTGGCGCTGGCTAAAGGCTGGGGCGTATCCTTCCCCACCATCCTCACCCAGCACGGGGAAACGCTGCACAACCATATTCATGACAAGATTATTGAGCCCGGCAAGCTGATGGTCATTGACGCCGGCGTGGAAAGTAACGAGCACTACGCCAGCGATTTCACCCGCACCTACCCTACCTCCGGCAAATTCACCACCAAGCAGCGGGAGGTGTACCAGATTGTCTATGACTGCAATGAACTGGCCTTCCGGATGGCCCGTCCCGGCATCACCTACCGGGAGGTGCACCTTGCCACCGCCCGCAAAATGCTGGAAGGCCTGAGTGACCTGGGCCTGGTAAAGGGAGACCTGGACGAGATGGTAGCCAAGGGCATCGCCGGCCTCTTCCAGCCGCACGGCCTGGGCCACAACATGGGCCTGGACGTCCACGACATGGAAGACCTGGGAGAGAACCTGGTGGGCTACGACCCTGACCAGCAGCGTGCCAAACAACTGGGCCTGGGCTCCCTACGCATGGCCCGCCGCCTGGTCCCCGGCCACGTCATCACGGACGAGCCCGGCATCTACTTCATCCCCGCCCTCATCGAGAAATTCAAGAAGGAGGGCCTGGGCCTTGATTTTGTGAACTACGCCAAGCTGGAAAGCTACTACGACTTTGGCGGCATCCGCATAGAGGACGATGTCCTGATCACGCCCACAGGTGCCCGCAGGCTGGGTCCCAAACGCCTCCCCGCTTCCCCCGAAGAAGTAGAAGCCGCCATGCAAAACTAGCGGACCGGCCGCTGTAAAAATGCATTTTTTCCTTGTTTTCCCGCGGAGGGTTTTGTACCTTTGCGACCCGAAAAGTGTATTTTTACTAAATTACAAAATCATGAAAAAGTTATTTGTAGCTGTGGCAGCCCTCGCCACCATGCTCTTTATGAGCTGCACCAAGGAACAGACGACCGATGCAAAACTGCAGGGCACATGGACGGTAAAATCTGTCGATGTCAAGCTCTATGAGAACGACAAAGAGATTCAGGTTCCCGAGACCCTGAAGGGCTTTATGAAGGATATCGACGCCGAAGACGCCATGGAGAGTCTGACCGAGGGCGCCACCCTTACCTTCAGCAAGGGTAAAGTGACTTCCTCCTATACCCGCGGTTCCGAAAAAGTGAGCGAAACCAACGACTACTCCATCGGTGGCAACTTCCTGTCCATCAAGGTAAGCGAGGACACCAACCTTAACTTCACCATCAAGGAACTCACCGCTTCCAGCCTGGTGCTTACGCTGGACGCCCTGAAAATGGCTGACATCCCTGCAGAGGCCAAGAAGGCACTGGAGAACTATTCCGTTCTGATTATCATCTCCCTTACCAAGTAAGGTTATTAACCCAACAAAAAACTCCGAAGCCCTTCGCTCCGGAGTTTTTTTTTGTGCCTCATCGGCCACTATTCCCATTCAATGGTTGCCGGCGGTTTGGACGAGATGTCGTAGACCACGCGGTTTACGCCTTTGACTTTGCGGATGATCTCATTGGAGACATCCCTCAGGAAATCGTACGGGAAGGGGAACCAGTCGGCCGTCATGGCGTCGGTGGAAACCACGGCACGAAGGGCGACGGGGTTCTCATAGGTGCGCTCATCGCCCATCACACCCACACTCTTGACCGGCAGCAGGATCACGCCGGCCTGCCAAATGGCATCGTACAGGTTGGTGGCCATCAGGCGCGGGTCCGATGCAGACGGGAAACCCATGCCCGTGCAGTCGTAGGCGCGCAGGCTGCGGATAAAAATATCATCGGCCTCCCTGAGGACGGAGAGCTTTTCTTCGGTTACGTCGCCAATGATGCGGATGGCCAGCGACGGGCCGGGGAAAGGATGGCGGCTCACCAGTTCCTCTTTGATACCCAGCGCCCGCCCCACGCGACGGACTTCGTCCTTGAAGAGCATCCTGAGCGGCTCCACAATCTTAAGATTCATTTCCTCCGGCAGGCCGCCCACGTTGTGGTGGCTCTTGATTTTGGAGGCGATGCCGGGAATGCCGGCGCTCTCAATCACATCCGGATAAATGGTCCCCTGGGCCAGCCAGCGGGCGTTTTCTATCTGCCGGGCATAGGTGTCGAAGGTCTCCACAAACAGCCGTCCAATGGCCTTGCGCTTGGCTTCCGGCTCCGTGACACCCCTCAGCGCCTGCAGGAAGGCGGCGGAAGCATCGGCCCCAATGACATTGAGCCCCATGTCTTTGTAGGAGGAGAGCACATCTTTGAATTCGTTTTTGCGCAGGAGGCCGTTGTTCACAAAAATGCAGGTGAGCTGCTCTCCGATGGCCTTGTGCAGCAGCACGCCCGCCACCGTGGAGTCTACGCCGCCGGAAAGCCCCAGAATCACTTTTTCCTCACCGATTTGCGCGCGAAGGGCTTCCACGGTGGTCTCGATGAAAGAATCCGGAGTCCAATCCCCTTTACAGCCGCAAATATCCATGGCAAAATTCTGCAGCATCCGGCTGCCTTCCGTGGTGTGGTACACCTCCGGATGGAACTGCACCGCATAGGTGGGCTCGTCGGTGAACTGATAGGCCGCATTGACGACATCTTCCGTAGAAGCAATCACTTCTGCCCCTTCCGGGAGGGCCGATATGCTGTCTCCGTGCGACATCCACACCTGCGTCTGGCGGCTCACGCCTTTGAGCAGCGGGGATTCCGCCGTCACGGTGAGCATGGCGCGCCCGTATTCGCGGGTATCCGAGGCCTCCACGCAGCCCCCGAAATGGTGGGCCAGGTATTGGGCGCCATAACAAATGCCCAGCAGCGGCAGATGCCCCTTGATGGCCGATACATCCACCTGCGGGGCATTGGGCTGACGGACGGAACAAGGGCTCCCGGAAAGGATGACGCCCTTTACAGAAGGATCCAGGGCGGGAACCTTGTTATACGGATAGATTTCGCAAAAAACATTAAGCTCCCGGAGGCGCCGGCCAATGAGTTGGGTCACCTGCGAGCCAAAGTCTAGAATGAGAATTTTATCCATGTGAGAGAATTATTCCGCAATTTACGAATAATTTTTAAAATAATTGCTAAATTTGCCCGCTGTATGGTATGGCCGCCGTTGCCTTACCTAAACAATTAACTCTTACATAGTATGGCTACATTCCGAGAAAGGGCGCTCGCCGTAGCGTCCTCACGTGATGTTAAGAGACATTGCGTGGAAGACGGGCCGATTTCGACGTACTTCGGCCAGAATGTATTTGCCTTGGAAACCATGCGGAGGTACATGTCCAACGCTGCGTTCCTGTCCATCTTGCAAGCCCGGAAAACCGGCAACAAGATAGACCGGAGCATGGCAGAGGAGATTGCTTCCGGCATGAAAACCTGGGCAATTGAACAGGGTGCCACCCACTACACCCACCTCTTTCAACCCCTCACCGGTTCCACCGCAGAAAAGCACGAAGCCTTCCTCTCCTTCCAGGACGGGAAAGCCCTCGAGCACTTCAAGGGCAGCGCCCTGGTGCAGCAGGAACCGGATGCGTCCAGTTTCCCCAACGGAGGGCTTCGCAACACCTTTGAGGCCCGCGGCTACACGGCCTGGGACCCCAATTCTCCCGCCTTTATCCTGGACGAAACCCTGTGCATCCCTTCCGTTTTTGTATCTTATACCGGAGAGGCACTGGACATGAAAGTCCCCAATCTCCGCTCCATCCAGGCACTGGACAGTGCCGCCACAGCGGTTGCCAGGCTGTTCGACCCGGAAGTGACCCATGTCAGCGTAAACGTGGGCCTGGAGCAGGAATACTTCCTGGTGGACGAGGCTCTTTACAATGCCCGCCCGGACCTCCAACTGTGCGGGCGCACCGTTATCGGTCACACATCGGCCAAGGACCAGCAGCTCTCGGACCACTACTTTGGTGCCATTCCTTCCCGCGTAGCGGTGTTCATGAAGGACTTTGAGACCGAGGCCTACAAACTGGGTATCCCGCTGCAAACCCGCCACAACGAGGTGGCGCCCAACCAGTTTGAGTGCGCACCGGTGTTCTCGGAAATCACCACCGCTATAGACCAGAACATGCTGCTGATGATTGTGATGCAGAAGGTGGCCCAGAAGCACCACCTGAAGGTTATTTTCCACGAGAAACCCTTCCAGGGCATCAACGGCAGCGGAAAGCACTGCAACTGGTCCATGCAAACCGACACCGGCATCAACCTGCTTTCCCCCGGAACAACCCCGGAGAAAAACCTCCGCTTTCTGTCTTTCTATACGTCCGTCCTGCACGCGGTTTTCCGGCATGAGTCCCTGCTCATGGCCTCCGTGTGCTCCCTGAACAATTCCTATCGGCTGGGCGGGCACGAGGCTCCGCCGGCCGTGATGTCTGTGTTCTCCGGCTCCACGCTGGACCGGGTGTTCAAAGGCATCCTCCAAAAAGAAGGAGCCGCGCAGGAGGCGGAACTGCGCCGCAGCATAGACCTGATGAGTTCGCTGCCGGAGATTATTCCGGACAACACGGACCGCAACCGCACCTCTCCGTTTGCCTTTACCGGCAACCGATTCGAGTTCCGCGCCGTGGGGTCGTCGGCCAATGCCGCGCAGGCCACCTTTGTGCTCAACAGCGCCGTGGCAGAGAGCCTGCAGGCGTTCTTGTCACAAGTACAAACGCTTGTAAAACAGGGCGCATCGCAGGACCAGGCCATCATTGATACCGTCCGCGCCTTCCTGGAAGAGGCGGCGCCGGTCATGTTCGAGGGCAACGGCTACAGCGCCGAGTGGCAACAGGAGGCCGTTCTTCGCGGCCTTACGCCGGTAACCAACGTGCCCCAAGCCTTCCAAACCTTCCTGAAGCCCTCCTCCATCAGCCTGTTCACGGACACCAAGGTACTCTCTGTCCCGGAAATCAGGGCGCGCGTGGAAGTGCAGGAAGAAACCTATGTGAAAAAACTGCAAATCGAAGCCCGCGTCCTGGGCGATATTTGCCTGAACCACGTGATACCGGCCGCCGTGAGCTACCAGAACGTGCTCATCCGCAACATCCAGGGCAGCAAGGAGATTTTTGGCGACGAATACGTCACGCTGTGCAAGGCCGATGTGGACACCTGCCGGAAAATCGCAGGTTACATCAACGCCCTCTCGGAGGATGTTCAAGCCCTGGTGGCGGTCCGGAAAAAAGCCAACCGCATCACTGACATGTCGGAGCGGGCCCACGCCTACTCCACGCAGGTGATGGATGCCATGGACCGGGTACGCGCCAGCGCCGACCAGCTGGAAATGCTGGTGGACGACGCCCTGTGGCCGCTTCCCAAATATCGCGAACTCTTATTTTTCTAATTCTTACCAACCATGTGTGGAATCGTAGGTTACGTCGGGCATCGCCAGGCGTGCCCCATCATTATAAAAGGCCTGCATAGACTGGAGTACAGAGGCTATGACAGTGCCGGCGTCGCCCTTGCAGGAAAGGACGGCCAAATCGACCTGTACAAATGCAAAGGAAAGGTGGACGACCTGGAACGCTTCCTGGGCGGAAAACCCACCGACAGCACCATCGGAATCGGCCATACCCGCTGGGCGACACATGGCGCGCCCAACGACGCCAATGCCCACCCGCACCTGTCCCAGAGCGGCCGTCTGGCGCTGATTCACAACGGCATCATTGAAAACTTCCGTGTGCTCAAAGACGCCTTGGCCAGCCACGGATACACGTTCAGGAGCAGCACCGACTCGGAAGTGCTGGTGAACCTCATCGAGTACGTGCAAGACACCAACGAATGCTCCCTGGAGGAGGCCGTCCGCATGGCCCTCAGGCAAGTGGTGGGCGCGTACGCCATCGCCGTTGTCAAGCGGGGCGACACGGACCGCATCATTGCCGCGCGGCAAAGCTCGCCCATGGCCATTGGCATTGGCGAAGGAGAGTATTTCATCAGTTCCGACGCCGCCTCCATCATTGACTATACGCAAAAGTTCGTGTACCTGAACGACGGCGAAGTAGCGGTGATAGAAAAAGGCAAGCCCCTGCAAATCAAAAACTTATACGGCGAGCCTTCCAGGGTCGATATCCAAAAGCTGGAGATGTCCATCTCCCAGCTGGAAAAAGGCGGTTTCCCGCACTTTATGCTCAAGGAAATCCACGAGCAGCCGGATACGCTGGTGGACTGCATCCGTGGCCGCGTGAATCCGGCTTCACGGGAGATTATCCTTTCCGGCGTCCTGGACAACAAAGAGCGCTTCCTGCAGGCAGGCCGCATCATTTTTGTGGCGTGCGGTACGTCGTGGCACGCCTCTCTCATCGGTGAGCACCTGATTGAAAACCTGTGCCGCATTCCGGTGGAGGTGGAGTATGCCTCCGAGTTCCGCTACCGCAACCCCATTATCCGCAAGGACGATGTGGTGATTGCCGTTTCCCAGTCGGGCGAGACAGCCGACACCCTGGCGGCCATTGACATTGCCCGGCGCGCAGGCGCCTTTGTCTATGGCATTTGTAACGTCATCGGCTCGTCCATCGCCCGCGCCACGGACTCCGGGACCTATATCCATGTGGGGCCGGAGATCGGCGTGGCATCCACCAAAGCGTTTACCGGCCAGGTGACGGTGATGGCCATGCTGGCGCTGCTCATCGGGAAACTGCGCGGCACCATAGACCAGGCCTATTACCATGAAGTGGCCGGCGCACTGCTGGCGCTGCCGGACACCATCCGCCAGGTGCTGGAAACGGCGCCGGAGGTGGAAAAACTGTCCCGCATTTTCACCTATGCCCACAACTTCATTTACCTGGGCCGCGGGTACAACTACCCTACCGCGTTGGAAGGGGCGCTCAAGCTCAAAGAAATCTCCTATATCCACGCGGAAGGGCTTCCCGCGGCGGAAATGAAACATGGCCCTATCGCCCTGATTGACGCCGAGATGCCCACGGTGGTGATTGCCACGTTGGACCACACCTATGAGAAAACCGTTTCCAACATAGAGGAAATCAAGGCGCGCGGCGGCAAGATTATCGCCATTATTTCCCAAGGCGACACGCAGCTGCGCCACAGGGCCGATTATACCATCGAGGTACCGGCCACGGCCGAATGCCTGATGCCCATTGTCTCCATTATTCCGCTGCAACTGATGGCCTACTACATTGCCGTGAGCAAGGGCCGGAACGTGGACCAGCCCCGCAACCTGGCCAAATCCGTTACCGTGGAGTAGCTTCTTTATAGTCCAGAGCGGCCTTGACAAAATGCACAAAGATGGGTTGAGGCCGCTCCGGCGTACTTTTGAGCTCCGGATGGAACTGGGTGGCAATGAAGAACGGATGGGTGGGAATCTCCACAATCTCCGCCAGGTGACTTTCCGGATTGATGCCGCTTACGCGCAGTCCTGCGGCTTGCAGCTCGGCCACAAAACGGTTGTTGAGTTCATAGCGGTGCCGATGCCGCTCGGAGATAAGGGGCTGGCCATAGATTTGCCGGGCCAGCGTGCCTTCCTGCACCGCGCAAGGGTACGCGCCCAGGCGCATGGTTCCTCCCTTCAGCGTCGTCTTCTTTTGCTCTTCCATAAGGTCGATTACCGGGTAGGCGGTATCCGGCACCTCTTCCGTTGAGGCGGCATCGGCCCAACCCAATACATCTCTGGCAAACTCCACCACGGCCATTTGCATGCCCAGACAGATGCCAAAGAAGGGAATGCCGTTTTCCCGGGCGTAACGGACAGCGGCAATCTTTCCTTCCAGGCCGCGGGAGCCAAAGCCCGGCGCAACCAGGATGCCGTCCACCCCGGCGAGTTTTTCCGGGATGTTTTCCGGCGTAAGGTGATCGGCCTGAACGGTGAGGACGTTCACCTTGCAGTGATTGGCGGCACCGGCATGCACAAAGCTTTCCTGGATGCTCTTGTACGCGTCCTGCAGCTCCACATATTTTCCCACCAGGGCAATCTTGACCTCTGCCGTGGGGTGCTGCAAACGGTCCAGGAAGGCACTGAGCGCGCTCAGATCCGGCTCGGGCAGGCCATGAATCTCCAATTTGTTGAGCACCAAATCGTCCATATGCTCCTTTTCCATGTTAAAGGGCACCTGATAAATGCTCCACGCGTCCATGGACTGGATGACATGACCGGGTTTCACATTGCAGAACAGGGCGATTTTCTTACGGAGTTCCGGCGTGAGTTCCTTCTCTGTCCGGCAAACGATGATGTCCGGATGCACGCCCTGGGACTGCAATTCCTGGACGGAATGCTGCGTGGGCTTGGTTTTGAGCTCTTTGGCGGCCTTCAAATAAGGAATGAGGGTGAGGTGAATGCTCAGGAAGTCTTCTTCCGGCAGCTCCCATTGCAGTTGCCGCATGGCTTCCACAAAGGGCTGGCTTTCCATATCGCCCACCGTGCCGCCCACTTCGGTGATAATGACGTCATAGTCCCCAGTTTGCCCCAGCAGGAGCATCCGGCGCTTGATTTCGTCCGTAATGTGCGGAACAATCTGGACGGTCTTTCCCAGGTAAGCCCCCTCCCGTTCCTTGGTGATGACGGTGTTGTAGATTCTGCCCGTGGTGACATTATTGGCCTGCGAGGTGTATATGCCCAGAAAACGCTCATAATGGCCCAGATCCAGGTCTGTCTCTGCGCCGTCCTCCGTCACGTAGCATTCCCCGTGTTCATAGGGATTGAGCGTCCCGGGATCGATGTTTAGATAAGGGTCGAATTTTTGGATGGTGACCCGCAGGCCCCTTGCCTGCAGCAGCTTGGCCAGAGAGGCCGCGATGATTCCTTTACCTAAAGAGGAGGCCACGCCTCCCGTAACGAAAACATATTTAGTGTTCATAGCCCGATATAAATATACCGGGACTCAAAGATACGAATTTTTTGGACAAACGCCTAATAATTAGGCGCTTTTTTGGCGATAGTCACGTCGTGCGGGTGGTTCTCCTGCACGGTGGCGGGACTGATCTTCACAAAACGGGCCTTATGAAGCGCATCCAGGGAGGCCGCGCCGCAGTAGCCCATGCCGCTGCGGAGGCCGCCCGTGAGCTGGTACAGGACATCGGCCACGGGACCTTTGTACGGAACGCGGGCCACCACGCCTTCCGGGACCAGCTTTTTGGCGCCTTTCTGGAAGTAACGGTCTGCGCTGCCATTCTGCATGGCGTCTATGCTGCCCATGCCGCGGTAGCCTTTCATCTTGACACCGTCCACTTCCACTACCTCCCCGGGGGCTTCGTCGGTACCGGCAAACATGCTGCCGCACATGACGCAGTGCGCGCCGGCGGCCAGGGCCTTCACCACGTCGCCGGAGTAGCGCAGACCGCCGTCGGCAATGACGGGAACGCTGTCGCCGGCCACATCGGCCACATCGGCAATGGCGGTAAGCTGCGGAACGCCCACGCCCGCGACGATGCGCGTGGTGCAGATGGAACCGGGGCCGATACCCACCTTGAGGCCGTCTGCGCCGGCGGCGATGAGGTCTTTGGCAGCTGCGGCCGTGGCGATGTTGCCCACCACTACGTCCAGGCCCGGGAAGGCCGTCTTGATGGCCTTCAGGGCGTCGATCACACCCTTGGAGTGCCCGTGGGCGCTGTCCAGCACCACGGCATCCACGCCAGCATCGGCCAGGAGCTTCACGCGGTCCAGGACGTCCGGGGTGATGCCCACGCCGGCGGCCACCGGGAGCCCTTCGGCCTTGACCTTGGCAACCTCTGCGGCCTGCCGCTCCGCGCTCATGTTCTTGTGGATGACGCCAATGCCGCCTTCGCGGGCCATCGCAAGGGCCATGGGGGCTTCTGTGACGGTATCCATCGCCGCGGAGGCAAAGGGAATGCCCAGCGAAATGTGTTTGGAGAATCGGCCCTGGAGGGACACCTCACGCGGGAGGACCTCGGAATAGGCCGGCATCAGAAGGACGTCGTCGAAGGTAATGCCTTCCTGAAAAATACGGTCATGTAGCGCCATAGGTTCTTTGTCTAAAAAATTCCTTATCTTTGTAGCCGATGAAACGCTTCACCTGCATACTCTTACTTTTTGTGGCCGTCCTGGCACAGGCCCAGGTACGCACCTATTCGGAAAATGCCTCCAAAACCTTTGTGGTGGGCCTGGACAGCTATTTTTACGGCGAGGCCGGGTCCCTCAGCTTTGAGGCGGCGGGCCAGTCTTTTCAGGCTTCCGTGGGTGCGGACGGCGTCTTTATCGGAGACCGCAAGCTGGGCGGCGGCGGCGATGTTGTCATTGGCATCCACGACTTTACCGGCAACCGGGTGCCGGAATTTGTGCTGGCCCAGCGCGTTGGGGAGTCCATCGGCATTTGGGTTTACGCCCTTAACGGTGGCTCCTGGAGCCCCTTGAAAATGATGTCCGTGCGGGGTGCCAAGGAAGTCCGCATCTTTCGTCAGGTAGTCTCTGTGCGCCAGGGAGAAGCGCTGTGCTCCTGGACCTGGCACGGGGACAAATTCGACTACAAGGCCTCCGACGGCTCCGCGGAACCTACTTCTCTTTAACGTGGATTACGGACTTTACCGGGGCAATCGCTTCCAGGCGGCTGCGGCCGGGTAAATCGTCAATCTCTACCAGGAACACAAAGTCCTTCACCTTCACCTGATATTCTTTTCCGTCGATGGTGACCTTTTGGGCATTCAGGCCCAGGGCCAGGCCGCGTGCCGTGCCGCCGGTGGCCAGGATATCGTCAAAGAAGGTAAGCTCGATGGTGTCGCCGGTGGGCTTGCTGGCAGCAAGGTCCGAGCGGCGGAAGTACACATGGTCAGGACCGTATTCCTTCATGATTTCCACCTGCACCAGGTCGCCTTCGGAGAAGGGCAGTTTGCCTTTTTTGCGCAGGGGAATCAGGTTTGCGATGGGGTTCTCCCCGTAGAGCATGCCGGCGCCGAACAGGAAACCACGCGCCTCCGGGGCGGCAATGTTGGGGGCCAGGCACAGGGCGGAGAGGTCGTCGCAAAGGCTGCGGAAGAGCTCCTTGTCCTGGATGAAAGGGATGATGTCCACAAAGTTGACTCCCTTGATGGGGAAGTCCGGATAGAATTTGATGTACTTGCTGTAATCCATATTATTCTACTGAATTCATGTCTATCAGGTTGTTCAGGAGGGCATATACCGTGAGGCCCGCCACCGTTTTGATGCCGGTTTTGCGGGTGATGTTCTTGCGGTGGGTGATGACAGTGTAGATGGAGATGTTGTACTGGTCTGCAATCTCCTTGTTGAGCATGCCCTTGGCCACACAGATGAGGATTTCCTTTTCCCGCTGGGAGAGCTCCTCCCCTTCTGAGCGGGGCGCTTCCGTGCGGTCTTCCAGGGCAGCGCGCACCTTTTTGATAATGGCCGGAGGGGTATCCATGAGGCCGATAACACCGTCGTACTGACGCTGCTGGTCCTCGTCCAGGGGGCCGATGGTAAAGGCCAGGACGGCGGCATCCGAATACTCTGCCACACGGGCCTTGACGCTGCTGCGGGAGGCATAATCGAAGATTTCCGGGTCCACGATAACCACGTCCGGAGCCATGCTCCGCAGCTCTTGCCCATTGATATCCCTCAGGATGGCGCAGACTTCGAATTCCCCCAAGTCGTTGAACACTTGTTCCAGGCCTTTTGCCGCAATGGCGGAAGGGACGACTATGAGGATGCGTTTACTCATGGTTTTCCATCCTCCCTACCATGGGGACCAGGATATCGTCCTCGATGAACGTGTGCTTGCCAAGGTCGTATTCCAGGGTGTAGATGTAGAAGAGCACCTTGTAGGTTTCCTGCTGGTTGCACGGGGCCGGTATGTACTTCATGACCAGGTTCTTGAGGTCCTCCAGTTTTTCCTCCACGTTGGAATGGTTTTCCTCGTACTCGCCAATGGTGAACGGGGCGCTGTTTTGCTTGTTCAGGACGGCCTCCACGTAGGGGAACACCTGGCCTTCTTCATAGGCAAAATGCTTGGAGAGTTCCTCTTTGTAGTCTGCAAAGAACTTCCGGATAATGCGCTGCTGCTTTTCCTCGCAGGGGCCGATCAGGCACTCCAGGGCGGCGGCCATTTCCGGAACCACCACCTCCGTATAGTATGCGTGGGACTGGTGCAGGTACTGGAGGATGTCTTTCAGGTTGGCGGCCGAAAGGGCCTCCTGCGTGGGCCGGTAGCCGTCGAAGGCGTATACGCGGCAAATGAGCAGGAAGGTTTCAGGGTCTATGCCGGCCTTTTGGCAGACCTCTGCCACGGTGGCTTCACCGAAGCCGAAATGCAGCCCCAGACGGGTGGCTACGCCTAAAAGGGAAAAGTCCGTATCCAGCAGTTCCGCCATTTTCATGGCAGGACTCATGGGGTGACGGTTGGCGCTTGTATTCATACGGAACGCAAAGTTAAAAAATTTCAGGAAATTAAAAAAACTTCCAGACCTCACGGCCGGGAAGTTTTTATAACAACAATAAAAGGATCTAAACTATCTAACTATATGGCTTGTTTAGTTTTCTGTTGCAAAGGTACGGGCTTTGCGCCGTCCCGGCAATCACAATTAGTTGGTAGAGAGCGTCCTTTTCCTAAAAAGTTGTGATGATTTTGGGGCCCTCGTCCTTGTTTTCGCCCCAATTTGAGGACGAGGAGGCCCGAACCGGCTTGTCGTCCTTAAAAACGCCCGAATTTGAGGACGAGAGGGCAATCCGGGGAAAATGCGTATCTTTGCAATCCCTAATGCGTAAAGAACCATGGCAATTCATACGGAAAAGACGGAGCACAGGGCGGAATCGACCCGGAAAATGAACGGCTGGCTGGCGCTAAGCCCGCTTTTCGTGTTTTTGGCCGTGTACCTGCTGGGCTCCATCATTGCCCACGATTTTTACAAGGTGCCCGTTGCGGCGGCGTTCATTGTGGCCAGTGCCTATGCGCTGGTGATTACGCGCGGGGTGGAGAAGACGGACGACAAGATTGCCATTTTCTCGGAAGGGGCCGGCAACAAGAATGTGCTGCTGATGATTTGGATCTTTGTGCTGGCGGGGGCGTTTGCGGCTACGGCTAAGGACATTGGCGCCATTGACGCAACAGTAAACGCCACGCTGCGCATCCTGCCGGGGAACCTCCTGTACGCGGGGCTGTTCCTGGCGGCGTGCTTCATTTCCATGGCCATCGGCACGTCTGTGGGAACCATTGTGGCGCTGGTGCCCATCGCTTCCGGCATTGCCGCGGAGGCGGGAATCGGCATTCCTTTCATGACGGCCATCATTGTGGGCGGCGCGTTCTTTGGCGACAACCTTTCCTTCATTTCCGACACCACCGTGGCGGCCACCAAAATCCTGGGCTGCTCCATGCGGGACAAGTTCCGCGTGAACCTGTGGATTGCGGCGCCGGCGGCCCTGCTGGTGACGGCGCTGTACGTGTTCCTGGGGCTGTCCGTAGAGGCGGCACCTTCCGCCGCACCGGTGCAGTGGGTGGGCCTGATGCCTTATCTGCTGGTGATTGTGCTGGCGCTGGTGGGCGTAAACGTGGTAACGGTGCTGGTGATTGGCATTTTGGTAAATGGCGTCATTGGCTGGTGCACGGGAGCCTACGGTTTTGTGGGCTGGATGGCCTCTATCGGAGGCGGTATCGGCTCCATGGGTGAACTCATTATTGTGTCGCTCCTGGCGGGCGGCATGCTGGAGATTATCCGGTACAACGGCGGGCTTCAGTTTATTATCGACGGACTCACCCGCCGCATTGCCGGGCGCAGGACGGCGGCCCTGTCCATTGCCTGGCTGGTGTCGCTGGTGAATCTGTGCACGGCCAACAATACCATCGCCATCATCACCGTGGGCCCGCTCGCGCGCGATATCACCGAGCGCTTTGGCCTGGACCCGCGCAAGACGGCCTCCATCCTGGACACCTTCTCCTGCCTGGTGCAGGGCATCATCCCCTACGGCGCGCAGATGCTCATGGCCAGCGGCCTGGCCGGGGTGTCGGCCGTGGCCATCATCGGCCACCTGCACTACCCCTTCGCCCTGGGCATCGTGGCCTTCCTGTCCATCCTCTTCCGCTTTCCCCGGCGCTACTCCTAGCCCCGTCCTTGTTTTGGGCCGATTTTGAGGACGAGAGCCCGGTTCATGCCTCCTCGTCCTCAAATTTGGCCGTTTTCAAGGACGACACGCCGGTTTGAGCCTCCCGTCCTCAGAATCGGCCTTTTTCAAGGATGAGGGCCCTTGGTAGAGAGGGGGAAGAGGTCATTCACCACGGATATGGGCAAACTCATGCAGCGGGCAATTTGGGCGTTGCCGGCATTATAATCCCACTTTAAGGTTTTTGCCAAACGCAGTTTGTTGTCATTCGAGAGCAGTTTGGGGCCATCTACATGATACACCTCTTTGCACGATTTGAAAATTACACTCCACAGTTCTTTATCGTCCAGCAATATCTTCTCCCCGAAGCGTTTGGCAATTTCCACTTGTGACTCAACGTTCTTCAGGGTCCAATGAACAAACTCCCGGGCGTCTTCAAAAAAGGATTCTACCCGTCGATAATCCGTGAAACTGGACGGAAGGGCCACGCCGTTGAGGACCTTGATTCTGGGATCTATCTCCCCGTCACGCTCATGCTTGAATGCACGGCGTTTGGTCAAAGGCATTGCAGCTGCCGATTCCCCCTCCTGCATGAAATCCAGTAATCCATTGAAATACAGATAGCCACTACACCATTTGTAACTGAATAAGTTTACATTTCTACGGTCCACGAAGGGATTTCGGATGACATAAACAATCTCGTCCCGGAGCTGTTTCAAGCTGGAGATGGGAATCAACTGTGGCGTGGCCGCCAGGATAATTTTTGCGCGCCCGTCTGTCCGGTGCAATTTGAGCAGGCGCCGCTGTAAATCGTCATAAAACGCGGCGCAGTCTTCCCGTTTCCCCTCCAGAACAAAGTGCAGATGATTCTCCATGATGGAAAAAGCGAGAAGTGTGCAGCGGCCTCCATAGGTGGCCAGCGCAATGAAGTTGAGCATTTCATTCAGCTCATCCTCTGTCCGGAAGAGCAGTTCGTCCTCGATGGGCTTGGTGCACAAGTGATAATACTCCCCTCCTTCAAAAAACAATTGTTCACAAGTACTCATACTCAATTGCGGGCGATTTTTTGCCCCGGCGCAAGATACGTCGAATTCTCAAAACCCATCGATAGAAACATGAATTTTTTCAGAAATTTTTCTACCGATTCGTGTGAAACAACACCCTCGTCCTTGTTTTGGGCCGATTTTGAGGACGAGGGGGTGCAAAACGGGCTGTCGTCCTTGAAAAGGGCGGAAAACGAGGACGAGGGGGGCGTGAACCGGGCTGTCGTCCTTGAAAAGGGCGGAAAACGAGGACGAGAAGGAGGAAGAACCGGGGAAAAGGTGTATCTTTGCGGAGGAATGAAGACTCAGGTGCAAATAGAGGTGCCGGGAGGGGCGCAGAAGGTGCTGCTGCATGCGTGCTGCGCGCCGTGCTCCAGTGCCATTGTAGAATGCCTCATTGAGCGGGGCATCAGGCCGGTTATCTTTTACGCCAATTCCAATATCTTCCCCCGCGAGGAATACGACCATCGGCTCAACGAGTGCCTCCGCTACGCAAAAAAATGGGGCATCGAGATTGTGGACGATGTCTACGACCACAGCGCCTGGCGGCAGTGCGCCACAGGCCTGGAGGCGGAGCCGGAACGCGGAAAACGCTGCCTGGAATGCTTCAAGCAGCGTTTGCTACGGGCGGCACAATATGCTGCCCAGAACGGATTCACGGTACTCACCACCACCCTGGCCAGTTCCCGCTGGAAAGACCTCCAGCAGGTGGACGAAGCCGGCCGATGGGCCTGTGAACAAGTTTCCGGCGTTACCTGGTGGGCCCAAAACTGGCGTAAGGGCGGGCTCCAGGAACGCCGGAATCAAATTATTAAAGAAGAAAACTTCTACAACCAGCTATTCTGCGGTTGCGAGTTCTCCAGGCATTAGTCGTTGCCAAAGACAAAGTTGACACCAATCTTGAACTGGGAACGGCCGGTGCGCTCTCCGTCGATGCGGGAAATGTTGAGCAGGCTGTGGTCGTATCCGGCCATGATGCGGATGTCTCCCAGCATGACACCGACGCCGCCGCCGGCGTACACGTTGAACGGACGCATATCCGGTTCTTCACCCCACAGGTGATCGTACTTGTAGGTGTTTCCGTTGACGACGAAGATGGTGCGCGGACCTCTGGGGGTAATGACAACGCCACCCGGAGCGGCCGTGCCTTCCCGATACGTGGTGCGGGCCAGCGGAGTAAACTGAAGATTCACGCCACCATAGACAAAGATGCGGACGTTGTCGTTGATCTCAAAGTCATAGGTGAGATTCACCGGAATGTTCAGGGCCAGTTCACGATAAATACCGCTCTCGAAGTTAAACCCGCCAAAGCGGCTCTGATAGTACTTGGGCTGCTCACGATAGAGTTCCTCCTGGAACAGGGCATCGATATAGAAACCGGGGGCGATACCGAAATCGCCGGCCACCTTGATATTGAACGTGCCACCCAGGTAGAAACCATGCATCATCTCGCTGAAGGGCTTGTCACCGTTGTTGTAGTGGGTGATTTCCGTAGAGTTAAGGTAGCCTACGCCAATATGGAACTGCGCCTTGGCCTGCGTTCCCAGCAGCAGAAGGGCTGCGGCAAGAACAAGTGCATAAATTTTTTTCATGGGTTAAGTCCTTTTATATTAGAAGATATAGCCGACCCCTACTTGCAGGGTGTTGCGGAACAATTTGGAATACTGGGCGGTGGTGAGGTTCACCATACCCAGCTCATAGCGCACATGGGCGGTAAACTTGTCCAACACAATAACACCTGCGCCGAAACCCCAGCCGACATTGAGGCGGGTGCGGGCGGCAGCCATGTAGTCGCTGCTGGCATACAAATTATAGCTGAGCGTGCTGTTTCCGCCATGTACTACGGCATGATTGAGAAGGCCAATCTGGAAAGCCGGACCGGTAAAGCCCCTGAGTTGGATAGAAGAACTCACCTGGTAGGTGTAAGCGACATCCACGGGGATGTTGAGCGCGATTTCGCGGAAGCTGCCATTGTTCACATTCTCGGGCTTGCTGAACATGAAGGAGAAGTTAACGCCCGGCAAAACGGAAAGTCCCGACACCCAGGGAAGGTGAATATTGTAACGGGCGCCCACATAAAAGCCGTCCCAGCCACCGTTGCTGATGTTGTTGGTGTTTCCCACTTGAACCTGACTTTGCTCAAAGAAATGCTGATAACCGCCCTCTACCTGCAATTGTGCCTGGGCCTGAAGGCCCACAAACAGGGCGACGACAAGAATTAATACCTTTTTCATTTTTAAGTCTATTTTCTAATTAGTTTACAAATGTAGCGCTTTTTCTTCACATTTTGCGTTTTATCACCCACAAATTCGGTAAAATCCCCATTAATAGGGATTGACCGCAAGCGCAATTCGCCGTAACTTTGCGCCCGGCGCAAACACAAGACACAGACTATGAGACTTTCGGATTTGCAGACAGGCGAACACGCCGTGATTGTTCGGGTGAACGGTCACGGGAGTTTCCGTAAACGCCTGATAGAGATGGGCTTCATTCAGGGGAAAGGAGTCCGGGTGGTTCTCAACGCTCCCCTCAAGGACCCCATCGAATACGAGATTATCGGCTATAAAGTCTCTCTCCGGCGAGAGGAGGCCAAACAAATAGAGGTAGTGACGGAAGCGGAGGCCCGCGAGGCCCTCAAAACCGACGAACACCTGCAGGCGCTCCCCGGGGATCTGGAAGACAAAGAGCGCCTGGACCGTGCCCTGGCCCATGTGGCGGAGGAACGACACCATAATATACGCGTAGCGCTGGTGGGCAATCCCAACTGCGGCAAAACCTCCCTGTTCAACATTGCCTCCGGCAGCCACGAGCACGTGGGCAACTACTCCGGCGTCACAGTAGACGCCAAGGAAGGCCATTTCCAGTATAAAGGGTACGATATCACCCTGGTGGACCTTCCCGGCACCTATTCGCTGAGCGCCTATTCCCCGGAGGAACTCTACGTGCGCAAAAACCTCCTGGAGGCCATGCCGGACGTAGTGGTGAACGTGGTAGATGCGTCCAACATCGAGCGCAACCTGTACCTGACCACCCAGCTCATCGACATGAACCTGCGCACCGTTATGGCCCTGAACATGTACGATGAACTCAAGCACAAAGGCGACAAACTGGATATCAAGCAGTTAGGTTGGCTCCTGGGCCTTCCCGTGTGCCCCACCGTGAGCCGCGACGGGCAAGGCATCCCGGAACTGCTGGACACGGTTATCAAGATTTACGAGCAGTCAGACCCCAAACTGGCCCGCCACATCCACATTAACCACGGCGCAGAGCTGGAAAAGAGCATCAAGCGCCTGCAAATGATTCTGTACGGGAACAAAGTCCTGCGCTCGCAGTACTCCACCCGCTATCTGGCCATCAAATTCCTGGAAGCGGACAAGGATGTAGAACAGATTCTGGCCGATATTCCGGAGCTCAAGGCCCTGCAACAGGTACGCGAGGAAGAAGAGGCCCGCATCAAGGAACTCCTGGACACCAATGCGGAAAGCGCCATTGTAGACGCCAAATACGCCTTCATCCAGGGTGCCCTGGCGGAGACTTACGAGCGCTACCAGGAAGAACGCCCGCGGCGCACCATTACAGACCGTATCGACGCCATTGTCACCAACCAATGGGCGGCTTTCCCCATTTTCCTGGTGCTGCTGTGGTTTGTTTTCTGGGCCACCTTCACCGTGGGGCAGTACCCTATGGACTGGATCGACGCCGGCGTGGCGTGGCTGGGCGAATGGGTCGGCGGCCTGCTGCCCGACGGCTGGTTCCGGGACCTCCTGGTGGACGGCGTCATTGCCGGCGTGGGCAGCGTGCTGGTGTTCCTGCCCAACATCATGATCCTGTACTTCTTTATATCCATCATGGAGGACAGCGGGTACATGGCCCGCGCGGCGTTCATCGTGGATAAACTGATGCATAAGATTGGCCTGCACGGAAAAAGCTTTATCCCCATGGTGATGGGCTTTGGCTGCAATGTGCCGGCCATCATGGCTACGCGCAGCATCGAAAGCCGCAAGAGCCGCCTGGTCACCATCGCCATCATCCCCTTCATGTCCTGCGCCGGACGGCTGCCCATCTTTGTGCTCTTTGCCGGCGCGTTCTTCCCCGGAAGCCCCGCCACGGCCCTGCTGGGTATCTACCTGCTGGGCATTGTGCTGGCCATCCTGAGTGCCCTCGTCCTGAGCAAATTCGTCAAGGACGATGACCTCCCGTTCGTGATGGAGCTCCCGCCCTACCGCATCCCCACCGGCAAAGCCATCTGGCGCCATACCTGGGAAAAGGGCAAGCAGTATCTGGAAAAAATGGCCACCACCATCCTCATTTTCTCCGTGGCAATCTGGTTCCTGGGGTATTTCCCGCGGCACGCGGATGCCACCACGGCCTACCAGCAGGAGCACTCCTACATTGGCATGCTGGGCAAAACCATCGAGCCCATTAACGAGCCGCTGGGCTTTAACTGGAAAATGGACGTGGGCCTGCTTGCCGGCGTTGGCGCAAAAGAACTGGTAATCAGCACCATGGGCGTAATGTATGCCCAGAACGGCGAGGCCTATGAAGGCGTGGGCGAGGAAGACGATACTGCCTTGCAGGCCGCCCTGAAGGCATCCGTGCCCACCGCGGCGGCCCTGGCGTTCATGGTGTTTGTGCTGCTGTACTTCCCCTGCATCGCCACCTTTGTGGCCACCAAAAACGAACTAGGAAAATGGCGCTGGGCCATTCTCCTAGCTTGTTATACCATTCTTGTCGCCTGGCTTTGCGCCTTCGCGGCCTACCGGATCGGCCTGCTCATCTGGCCGGTTTAGTCCTCCTGAAACTCCAGGCCGGTGGGGATGACGTTGTTGTTGCGGTACTGCATAGCCAGGCCGCCGGCGGAGGTTTCTTTGTAAAGGGAAGGCAGGTCCTTGCCGGTTTGCTTCATCACTTCCACCACATGGTCGAAGGAGATGCGGTGGCGGCCGTCGGAGAAGGTGGAGTAGATGTTGGCATCCAGGGCGCGGGTGGCTGCAAAGGCGTTGCGCTCGATGCAGGGAATTTGCACCAGGCCGCACACCGGGTCGCAAGTCATGCCCAGGTGGTGCTCCAGGCCCATCTCCGCCGCATATTCAATCTGGAACGGACTGCCGCCAAAGAGCTGGCACGCAGCGCCCGACGCCATGGCACAGGCCACGCCTACCTCTCCCTGGCACCCCACCTCCGCACCGGAAATGGACGCATTGTGCTTGACCACATTGCCGATAAGGCCCGCCGTAGCCAGGGCGTGCAGGACACGCTCGTCGCTGAAGTTGTGCCCGCGCGCCACGTGGTACAGGACCCCGGGCAGCACGCCGCAGGAACCGCAGGTGGGTGCCGTGACAATGCGGCCGCCGGACGCGTTTTCCTCGCTGGCGGCCAGCGCATAGGCGAACACCAGGCCGCGGGAACGCAGGCTGGGCTGATAGCCCATGGCTTTCACATGGTACAAGGCCGCCTTGCGGGGCAGGTTCAGCGGGCCGGGCAGGCGCCCTTCCGCGTTGAGACCGTTCTCCACGCAGGCTTTCATGGCCTCCCAAACCTCCTGCAGGTAGGTCCAGATTTCCGGCCCTTCCATAAGGTCTACATATTCCCACATGCTCCGGCCGTGCTCGTCGCACCAGGCGATAATCTCCGTGAGGGTATTCATGTCGTACACCTCCCCGGAGCGGGTCATTTCCTTGCCGGGGCCTTCCGACAGCGCACCGCCGCCAATGGAATAAACGGTCCAGTCTTCCTGCAGGGTGCCATCGGCCCCGAAAGCCTTGAACTGCATGGCGTTGGAATGGTATTCCAGGAAGGTCTTGGGGCGCCAGTGTACCTTGACCGGGGCGATGTGCTCCAAGGCATCCAGGATGGCGACATCCGTCATGTGGCCCTTGCCGGTAGCGGCCAGCGAGCCGTACAGCGTTACGTCAAAGCGGGCGGCGTCCGCATGCCGGGAGGCGAAGAGCGTAGCAGCAGTGTAAGGGCCCATCGTATGTGATGACGACGGGCCCCTACCGATTTTGTAAAGTTCTCTGAGTGAGTACAAAGCCTTACAGGTTGGCGTTCATGGTGTTCCAGTCCTTGGTAGCGGGAACGATACCCAGGGAGATAATCTCGTCGCGCATCTTTACCAGGTGCTCGTAGGAGGCGTCCAGTGCGGCCATTTCCTCTGCCGTACCCTTAGGAGCGGTGAAGTGGCAACCGGTGGCGTCGATGGTGGTGGGCATGGCCATCATCACGTTCTTGTACTTGCCCTCGTTCACGTAAGTGCCGGCAGGCCAGGTGAATTTGTCGCCGCCCATGGAGGCTTCGATCATCTTCACGGCCTGGTAAGCGGGGCTCTGGAAGGAGCTGCGGCCACGGAGCTTGATGATGTTGGAACCGCCTTGAATGGTGTTGTGCTTGATTTCGGCGAAGCGTTCTTCGCTCAGGCCCATCTCTGCGAGGGGCTTGCCGTCAATCTTCACCTGGGAGGCGAATACGGCCATGGCCTCACCGTGACCACCGTAGGTGTGGGCACCGGTAACTTTGCACTGCTGTACGCCGAACTCCTGGGCCAGGGCTTCCTGCAGACGGGTGCTGTCCAGAGCGGCCAGCGAAGTGAGCTGGGACGGCTTGAGGCCGGAGTGGATGAGGGCGGTGAGGGCGGTTACATCCGCCGGGTTGAAGATAACCACCACGAACTTGGCATCCGGGCAGTACTTCTTGATGTTGTCGCCGAATTCGGCAGCAATCTGGCAGTTGCCTTTGAGAAGGTCTTCGCGGGTCATGCCCTCCTTACGGGGAGCGCCGCCGGCGGAAACGATGTACTTGGCACCCGTGAATGCCTCTGCGGGGTCGATGGTGGCCGTGAGGTTGATGCCCTCGAAGGCGCAGTGATCCATCTCTGCCAGAACACCCTTAAGACCGGGTTCGAAGATATCGTACAGGCAGATGTTGGGGGTAAGACCGAGCATAGCGGCCGTCTGGGCCATGTTGGAGCCAATCATGCCGGCTGCGCCGACAATGAGGAGCTTTTCGTCAGTAAGAAACTTCATGATATTGTATAATTAGTAGATTCTTCGTTTCTCTCAGAATGACAAGTGTCATTCAGGAGTGCAAAGATACGAAATTCCCCGGAAAGATTTGTTGGAATTGCAAAAAATGCGTTATCTTTGTGCCGATATATTGTAACGATTAACATGGAGCCTCCCAGTCAGGTAAAATCTAACCAGGTAACGGTCGTCGGTTCAGACGACCCTCTGTTGCGATTATACATTTGATAATAAAAGGGAACCGGTGCCCGCGGGCATCCGGCGGCTTTTGTGTTGTCGTTCGAAACCACCTTATATGGGCCTGTATTTAAAGAAGAAACTCGAGAACGAAGCCACCATCGGCGTGTGGCAAATCACCGAATCGGAGGAGGCGCTGGTCAAGCTGGCCGCCACCCCCACGGACGAGATGGAAGAAATCTCGTTCATCCGCAGCGAATCCCTGCGCAAACAGCGGCTGGCCGTGCGCGCCCTCCTGAACACCCTCTTTGACGAGAAAGTGTACCTGAGCCACCACGACAACGGCAAACCCTACCTGGAGAACAACCCGGTAAACATTTCCATCACCCATACAGACAAATACGTGGCGGTTATCCTGCACGATGAAGAAGACTGCGGCATAGACGTAGAGTCGCTGGACCGGGACTTTTCCGCCGTGGAAAAGAAGGCCCTGAGCGAGGAAGAGATTGACGATCTGGAGGACGATAAACGCAACGAGCAGCTGGCCATCTACTGGTGCGCCAAAGAGGCCATCTTCAAACTCCTGAGCCGCTACAACGTGGACTTCGCGGAGCAGATCGAGATTGAGCGTTTCCGCCCCCGCGGAGAGGGTGAACTAGAGGCCACCTTTGTGGACAAGGACGGCGACGAAGAAGAGTTCGACCTGGAGTACATGACCTTCGACCGGCACGTGCTGGTGTGGGTTGTAGGGGACTAGTTTGTCCGCTGTTGAAAACTTTCCCCGGAAAGAAACAAAATAGTTCTACTTTAGAACTTTTATAAATTAGATAATAACGCATCTGCTTGTTAATCAGCATATTAACACGCGGATGCGTCTATTGTTAATAACTTTTTTGGACAAAAGTTTTCATAAGTCAAAACTAATTATTTAACTTTGTCCTTGCAGCCGCAATCCGGCCGCACCTTAAACCGAAAAATACTAGCCTTATGGTAAAACGTGTACTCAAACGCGACGGGCGTCGTGTCGACTTTAATAACCAGAAAATTGTAGCAGCCATCCTCAAAGCGATGGACGTAACGGAAAGCGGTGAAGACATTGTACTGGCCGCTCAAATCGCCAAAGCCATCTCCGAACTGGACAAAGAGGAGATGACCGTGGAAGAAATTCAGGACGTGGTGGAGAACCACCTCATGAACAGCCCCCGTCAGGAGGTGGCCAAGGAGTATATCCGCTACCGCAACAAGCGGAATATCGCCCGCAAGGCCAAGAGCAACGAAATCTTCGAGACCATCATCCAGGCCCAGGCCAACGATATCACCCGCGAGAACGCCAACATGAACGCAGACACCCCTGCGGGCATGATGATGAAGTTCGCCTCGGAGGCCACCAAGAGCTATGTGGACGAGTGCCTCCTGAGCGACCCTGTCCGCGAGGCCGTGGCCGGCAACTACATCCACGTCCACGACAAAGACTATTATCCCACCAAGAGCCTCACCTGCATCCAGCACCCGCTGGATCTTATCCTGGAGCATGGTTTGCGCGCCGGCCACGGGGAGTCCCGTCCCGCCAAGCGCATCGAGACCGCCAGCGTGCTGGCCTGCATCTCCATGGAAACCGTGCAGAACGAGATGCACGGCGGTCAGGCCATCCCCGCCTTCGACTTCTATCTGGCCCCCTACGTGCACAAGACCTTCGAGGAAGAAGTGGACAAAGTGAGCGACATGGAGAACGCAGACTACAGCGATCTCAAAACCGCCCACATCGACGACTATCTTAAGCGTGACCTCACCGGTCTGCAGGGTAAGGACCGTGCTTTCCAGCACGCCATCAACCAGACCGTAGGCCGTGTGCACCAGGCCATGGAAGCGTTCGTGCACAACATGAACACCATCCACAGCCGCGGCGGCAACCAGGTGGTTTTCTCATCCATCAACTATGGTACGGACACATCTGCAGAGGGCCGCTGCATCATCCGTGAAATCCTGAACACCACCTATGAAGGTGTGGGCAACGGTTCCACCGCCATCTTCCCCATCCAAATCTGGAAAAAGAAGAAGGGCGTGAGCTACCTCCCGGAGGACCCCAACTATGACCTGTACAAGTTCGCCTGCAAGGTGAGCGCCCGCCGCTTCTTCCCCAACTTCCTCAATCTGGATGCCACCTACAACCAGGATCCGGAGTGGAAGGCAGACGACCCCAAGCGCTACATCCACGAGGTTGCCACCATGGGCTGCCGCACCCGCGTGTACGACAACCGCTTCGGCCCCAAGACCTCTATCGGCCGTGGCAACCTGAGCTTCACCACCATCAACATCGTGAAGCTGGCCATCGAGTGCATGGGCATCAAGGACAAGGAGCAGCGCATCGGCAAGTTCTTCGAGCGCCTGGACTGGGCCCTGGAGATTAGCGCCCGCCAGCTGGACGAACGCTTCCAGTTCCAGAAGACCGCCCTCAAGAAGCAGTTCCCGCTGCTGATGAACGGCCTGTGGCTGGGCAGCGGCAAGCTGGAGCCCAACGACACCATCGAGAGCGTCATCAACCAGGGTACGCTGGCCATCGGCTTTATCGGCCTGGCCGAATGCCTGATCGCCCTTGTGGGCAAGCACCACGGTGAAAGCGAAGAAGCCCAGGAGCTGGGTCTGCGGATTGTCTCCTTCATGAAGGACAAGATCAACGGCTTCAGCGAGAAGTATCAGCACAACTATTCCTGCTTCGCCACGCCCGCAGAAGGCCTGGCCGGCAAGTTCACCAAGCGCGACAAAAAGACCTTCGGTATCCTGCCCGGCATCACGGACAAGGACTACTACACCAACTCCAGCCACGTGCCGGTGTACTACCACTGCACGCCGGAGCACAAGGCCAAGATTGAAGGCCCGTACCACCAGTACGAGGGCGCCGGCCACATCTTCTACGTGGAAATTGACGGCGACGCCACCCACAACCCGGAGGCCATCATGCGCATCGTGGACCTCATGGACAAGTACAACATTGGCTACGGCTCCGTGAACCACAACCGCAACCGCTGCCTGGACTGCGGCTACGAAAACTCTCAGGAAGGCCTCACCGAGTGCCCGCACTGCCATGGCCACCACATTGACACCCTGCAGCGCATCACCGGCTACCTGGTGGGCACCACGGACCGCTGGAACGGCGGCAAGCTGGCAGAGCTCCACGACCGTGTGGTACACAAATAGCATGAAAATTCGTGTTCTAGATATTCTACACCAGACGATGGCCGACGGGCCCGGATTCCGCACGTCCATCTATTGTGCGGGATGCAAGCACGCCTGCAAGGGCTGCCACAACCCCCAAAGCTGGGATTTCAAGGGCGGCAAAGAGATGGACGTAGAAGAGCTGCTGGAGATTGTAAAGGCCGACGACCTCTCGGACGTCTCCTTTTCCGGCGGAGATCCGTTCTACCAGGTGGAGGCCTTCACGGAACTGGCCCGGCGCATCAAGGAGGAGACCTCCAAAACCATCTGGTGCTGGACCGGCTTTACGTTGGAAGAGATTCAAGCCTCGGAGAAACTCTCCATGCTGCTCCCCTACCTGGACGTCCTGGTAGACGGCCCCTTCATCCTGGAGCAGCGGGACACGGACCTGCTGTTCCGCGGCAGCCCCAACCAGCGTATCATCTACCTCCACGGCGAACCGCCCAAGGACGATATCCCCGGCACGGTAGCACTGAAACCGCTACGATAAAGTTATTTTCCTAAGCTGAAGCGGAGGCCGGCTTCCAGGTCGAAGCGGAGGGGCTGGATGGTGCGCAGCGAGCGGGGCTGGAGGTCCGGGCGGAAGTAATAGCGGAAGGAAGGATCCAGGTACAGGCCCAGCCAGGGCGTGATTTTGAATTCTACCCCCACACCCAGGCCGGCGGAGAATTGCGGACGGGTGCCCCGCTGATGGTAATGGATGTCTTTCTGGACGCCATGCACCAGGTAGTCGTTGTCGACCAAAAACTCCATGCTGCCGCCGGTGAACACATGCACGCGCCAGCGATGGGTGTTCACAAACGCATAATACACATTCACGGGAATGCCCAGCCAGTGCTGGTGGTTGTCGATATCCGTTTGCGGCAGCACAAAGCCATCGCCTTTATAATCCCCAACGAACGTACGGCTGAGGTTGGTGTAGCGAAGGCCCGCGCCCACCGCCCAATTCCGGGCAAACTGCCAGTTGAGGCCCACCCCCACGGAGAACGGCAGGCTGAAGCTTACCTCCGGATTCTCATTGTAGATGCCTTCCGCGGCCCCCATCGGCGGCGCGCTGTAGTGGCGGGGCGCAAGCGAGGAGATCGTGCTGCGGCGTTTGTCTTCCAGGTTGCCGGAAACATCCATGGACCACACTTGGGCAAACTGCTGCCTGCTTTCTTCATAGGCCAGCCGGTTGAACACGGTGGGATCTTCCGCTTCCTGGGACGCGGTTACGGGCGTGCTTTCTTCCGCCACAGGAACGCTTTCTGCCACGGCCGGGGCAGGCTTCTCCGCCACAGGGCTGCTTTCTTCCGCCACGGGGGCGGCCTTCTGAGTCACCTGTGCCAGGCGCAAGGGACGATGGACCGGCCGGGCGGCAGGGGCGGCGCTTTCCTCCGCCGGAAGGAGTTCCTCCCGTGCCACGGGGGCCTCCGGAAGGGCTTCCGACGGAGTTTCCGCCAATATAATAGGGTTAGAATGTTCTTGCTCTGCACGCGGCCACAGGAGTACCACGCCGGAAAGGATGGCGGCGGCAGCGGCTATGGCTCCCCCCCAACGCCAGAATGCGGCAGCACGGCGCTTGCGGGCCAGACCCGCCTGCACGCCCTCCCACACGGAAGGGGGCACACTTTCCTGCGCATTCTGTAAGAGGTTTCTTACCTGTATGTCGAATTCGGTCTCTTTCATTACAATTCTTTCATCATTTCCTGCAAGCGGAGCCGGGCCCTTTGCAACTTGGAACGGGACGTGGCTTCTGTACAGCCCAATTCCTTGGCAATTTCCTTGTGGGAGTAACCCTCCACTACATACATGTTAAACACGGTCCTGGCGTCGGGGGGAAGGGTGGAAATCATCCGCATTAACTCGCTGTATCCCATCTTTTGCACGGGCGTGGCCTCCTGCGTGAACAGGCTGCGGGCCTCCTCCAGGTTCTCACTGAGCCCCAGGGCATCCGTGCGTCTGAGATGCATGAGTGCAGTATTGACAAAGATCCGTCTTGCCCAGCCTTCAAAGGAGCCTGCTCCCTGGTAGCTGTCTATTTTGGTGAACAGGGTGATGAACCCTTCCTGCAAAATATCCTCTGCCTCTTCCCGACTGCCCATGTACCGCAGGCACAGGGCCATCATTTTGGGAGAAAGGGCATCGAACAACTGCTTCTGGGCCTGCGTGTTACCCTCCTGGCAGGCAGCAGCCAGCTGCTCCAGGGAAGACGACACGGCAGGGGACCCATCGTCCCTTGTCCATGTAATAAGATGCAGTTTTTCCCAAAAACGTTTCACCGGGTCCGGAATTTGTTTTTTCTTACACAAATTTATGCGTTACGGGAGGAGAAAACAAATTATTTGTATGTTTTTTACAAAACCCGTATTTTTGTACTGATGAAAAGATCTGTCCTGGCGCTTGCGCTGTTTTTTCTGATTCCGGTAGTGGCCCCGGCCCAATCCCTGGAAAGCAATTTAATTGACGCCGTTACCTTGTACGGGAACGGCCAGTATCAGCGTGCCCGGGACATTCTGCAAGCCCTTTCTGTAGCCGCCCCCGACAACGATGCCGTATGGTACTACCTGGCACAGACGCAGTGGCAGGCACAGGAAAAGGATGCGGCGGAAAAATCGCTCAAAAAAGCAGTTGCGCTGGACAGCACCAATTTCTGGTACCGCCGCCTGCTAGGCCGCATGTACCTGATGCAAAACCGCACGGAAGAGGCCATGACGGAATATGAAGCCCTGGTCAAAGCCTTCCCGGAAAAAAATTCGGCCGTATACGAACTGCTGGACATTTACCTGGCCCGGAAGGAGTATGAGAAAGCGCTCACTGCCCTTGCCGATATTGAGACCCAGCGCGGCCCCTCGGAAGAAGTCACCCGCACCCGGTACGACATTTACACGGCCATGGGCAAGCAGGAGGAGGGCATCGCCCAGCTGGAGGCATTCAACCAGCAGTACTCCTCCCCCACCATCCTGTCCATGCTGGGAGACTATTACGTGCAGGACTTTGCCGATTCCCTGGCGCAGGTGCGCTATGAGGAGGCCCTGGCGCTGGACAGCAGCTATATGCCCGCCATTCTGGGCATGTCGGAGGTGTATCGACACACCCGCCGCTATCCGGAGTACTTCCGGACGCTGGACAAATTCTTTGGCTCGGAGGACATTCCCGCTGCCAGCAAAACCCTGTACCTGAACAATCTTACCCGCGCCATCGACCCCAAAATCCTGCAGCTGCACCGGGAAGGCTTTGACGGGCTGGTGCAAAGGACGGCAGAGGTGCATCCCGGAGACAGCACCGTGCTGGCCGCTGTAGGCAGTTATTACTATGGCACCGGACGGGAGGCGGAGGCCGGCAAATGGTTCCGCGAGGCAGCGGACCGTTTCCCTGCCAGCCTGGGCCAGACCGCCACCTATGTCCAGTACCTGTCGCTGCAGAAAGACTGGGCGCAGCTCCAGTCGCGCGCCATGGATGCGTACCGGCGTTTTGACGAACTGGCGTTCCTGGACTATGCCAACATGGCCAATTATGAGCTCGGGGCCTATCAGGATATCGTCAAGAATAGCAAAGAAGTGCTGGAACGGCATGGCAAGAACAAAACCGTTGCGCTGGGCGCTTATTCCATGATGGGCGATGCCTACCATGCCATGGGAGACAGCAAACAGGCCTTCAAGGCCTATGAAAAAGCCCTTAAACTGAACCCGACCTATGCGCCGGTACTGAATAACTATGCCTACTACCTGAGCCTGGAAGGGAAAAAGCTCAAAAAAGCGTACACCATGTCCAAGAAAACGGTAGAGGCGGAACCGGACAATGCCACCTATCTGGACACCTTTGCCTGGATCCTGCATCTGATGGGCAAAGACCTGGAAGCCAAGCCGTTCTTCAAGCATGCCATGCTGTATGGCGGCAAGGACAGCGCCGTTATCCTGCGGCACTATGCCACTGTCCTGGAAGCACTGGGAGAGGAGGATACAGCCAAGGTATACCGTAAGCAGGCCGCCCGCCTGGAACCCACAGAAAAGCCATGAGAAAATTCCTGTATAGCCTACTGCTGGCCCTGTGCGTCTGCCTCCCCGCTCTGGGGCAGAAGCAAAAGACGTCCATGAAAACGCTGGAGAGCCAGCGGGCGCAGCTGGAGAAGGAGATTGCCACCCTGAACCGGCAACTGGCCCAAAACTCCAAGAACAGCTCGGAGGCCATGACGAGCCTCACGCTGGTGCGCAGCAAAATATCGGCCCGGGAAAAACTCATTGCCGGCTGCGACCAAACGCTGCGCATGCTCAACGACTCCATTCGCACCTGCCAGGGAGAGATTAACCGCCTGCAGGCCCGCTACGACACCCTTTCGCTGTACTACGGACGCCTCATCCGGGGCTCGTACAAAAACCGCGACAGCCGGCTGTGGTACATGTACCTGCTTTCCAGCGAGTCGCTGGGACAGGGACTGCGCCGTTTTGGCTACCTGCGGAATTTGTCGTCCCAGATGAGTGACCAGGCCGTGAAAATCCGGGAAACGCAAGCCCAGCTGGAAGTGGAGCGGGAGCGGCTTTCCATCCTGAAGGAACAGGCGGAAGAAATGCGCCGGAAGGTGGTTCAGGAGCGCGCCAGCCTGCAAAGCGAGGAAGCGGAGCACAACCGGCTGGTGGAACAGCTGAACAAAGACCGCAAGAAATACCAGCAGCAGCTACAGGAAAAGAATCGGCAAAAAGAAGCGCTGAACCGCAAGATTGCAGAGCTCATCCGGCAGCAGCAACAGGCCGGGAAAGGCAAGGGCAGCGGCAAAACCGGCTCCAAGACCACTTCTACAGCGATTGACACTAAACTGTCCAATGAGTTTGCGTCCAACAAGGGCCGGCTGCCCTGGCCGGTGGAGGGCGCCATTGTGGAGCGCTTTGGCAAGCACAAGCATCCTGTATACCAGAACGTGGACCTGCCGCAGAACAACGGCGTAACCCTGGCCGTCAAACGCGGCACGCAGGCCAAAGCCGTCTTTAACGGAACCGTAACGCAAATTGTGGTGCTGCCCGGCTATAACCAGTGCGTGCTGGTGAGCCACGGCGCCTACTATACCTTATACAGTAAGCTCAAGAGCGTAGCCGTAAAAGTGGGTCAAAAAGTAACCACCGGCCAGGTGGTGGGCACGGTAGACACCATTGGCGGAGAAGACCAGTTCCACTTTGAACTGTGGAACGGCTCCACGCCGCAGAATCCGGAAAACTGGCTGCGCGAGTAATTAATCTTTAGGGAAAATACCAAAACAGGCGCTCCCGCTGCCGCTCATGGCGGCGTAGAGGGCGCCTCTTTGGTAGAGTGCCGCCTTCACCTGCGCCAAGGCGGGATGAACGGCGAATACCGTCTTTTCAAAGTCGTTCCCAAGGTCTGTCTTCCACGTGACGATATCCTGCCGCAGCACTTCCCGCAGGGCTTTTTCCGGAATGCGGGGCGTAATGCCGCGGTAGGCCTCCGCCGTGGACACGGCAATGCCCTCCGGGACTACCACTTCCAGCCGATATTGACTAAGGTCGATGGCAAAAGGCTCCAGCACCTCTCCCCTGCCGCTGCCGAACATGGGCCGGTTGTACACGAAGAAAGCGCAGTCGCTGCCCAGACGGGCTGCATAGGCGGCCAAGGTGGCATCCGACAGGTCCAACCCGGCGAGCTGTGCCATGGCACGGAGGGCGAAGGCGGCGTCTGCACTGCCTCCCCCCAGGCCGGCCCCCACCGGCGAGCGTTTTTCCAGGAAAAGTTTCATGGGCGGCAGGTCAAAGTCGGCAGCCAGCAGGGCGTACGCCTTGGCGGTAAGGTCTTTGAGCGGATCCCAATCCACGCCTTCCTTCCGGGCGATGGTAATCATGAGCTTTCCGTCCGGCGAAATGGCCTGCGAGAGGGTGCCGTAGCGCTCCTTCAGGAGGGCCAGCGTACGACTGTAATCGTCGGCCGGGATAACTTCCAGACAATCGCTGATTTCCGGGTAGGGAACAAAGAGCGTTTCCAGGTCATGGAAGCCGTCCGGGCGGCGGCGGAGCACATGGAGCCCCAGGTTGATTTTGACGTTGGGATAGCAGATCATACTGCAAATATACGTTCAAATCGGTAGAAACAGCACAAAAAACATGTGAAACAACACTTTTTTTCTACCGATTGTAGGTTTTTTGCCGTGCGTTTCCGAACTTGCCGCTCACAAAAACGAGAAAGCTATGTGCAAGTTGATTCGATGGGTTCTTTTTACTTTGGCCGTTCTCTCGTGCCAGCCCCCGCTTTTTGATTCGCAGCCCCGCTCGGGCAACCCGTACCACTCCGACGCCGGCAGGTCCGCCGCCGGCAAACCGGAGGAGCCCGAACCCGCCGGCCCGCAGGTAAGCCTCTATGCAACGGCTGTTTGCTTCCCGGACACCGTGGACTGGCGCGCCGGAGGGAACTCGGAAGCCATGCTGTTCCTGCTCAAAGACGGGGACGAGGTAGTACGCGTGCCCATGAGCGGACGTCCGGAGTCCTACAGGCACCGGATTATCCGGGGCGAGCTCTGGACCGACCATTATGAGCAGGGACAAATGGTGGTTTCCTGCAACGGGGAGGAGCGCTTTCGCTTCCCGGGAGAGGAGGTGTTTAACGGATTTTGGGTGGTAGACGGCCAATTATACACCCTTGGGCAGCGTCCGGGTGGGGGCGGCCTCTGTTTTCGCGTGAACGGGCAGGAGCGCTTTTCCTCGGAGAGTGGCGTGCTGCTGAACGGACCTGACGAGGTCGAATGGGACGGCGGTGCCTTCTGCATAGATTCGTCCGGCATTTACTATACCTACCGGGTGCCCGTCCGCAAACAGGAGGAGGTAAACTGGGAATACCGCATTATGAAGGAGGACCAGGTAGAAAAAGTAGTGCCGGCCAGTGCCGATTGCCAGGTGTACGATATCCGCGTGTGGAACGGCACCATCTACCGTTTCGAAAGACGCGGCAAGGAGCCGTGCCTGGTAAAGGGTGAAACCTATATCACCCTTCCCTTTCCTCCGGGCGAGGTTCCCCATTACTGCAAACTGGTTCCCGGGGGCAACCGTATCCTGATGAAAGGCTACAGTTACACGCCCGCCTTTACCTACTGGCTGCGGGACCAAAGCGGCACGGTGGTCTCCATTGGCAGCACGTATGTCCTGCGCGACCTGGTCATGGACGGAGACCAGTACGGCTATGTGTCTGAATATGAAGATGGTCGCGTGCTGGGCGTTTTTTTCGGCACCGAGGTGGTCCTCCTCGCCAACGGCCGTTTCACCCTCACGTCGTCCCGCTGCGTGCAATTCCGGAAACAAACCTTCGGGGTGGCGCTTACGGCTGCAGAAGGGAAAAGGCACCTGCTTATCCGCGACCGCGACACCACCGCCCTCCGTTTCAACGGGTACTTCACCTCCATTCAAATCGACTAAAGTATGATTGTCTATATTCACAGCGCAAAATGCATGGGTATCCGGGCGGTTCCGGTTACCGTAGAAGTCAATATCACCCTGGGCATCGGGATTCACCTGGTGGGCCTGGCCGATGCCGCCGTAAAGGAGAGCCTCCTGCGAACGGTGACGGCCCTGCAGGCGCGGGGATTCCACGTGCCGGGCAAGAAAATCGTCATTAACCTGGCGCCGGCCGATATGCACAAACAGGGCAGCGGGTACGACCTTCCCATCGCCCTTGGCGTGATTGCCGCCTCTGACCAGCGGCCGCTGCCCGGACTGGGAAAATACCTGATTATGGGAGAATTGGGCCTGGACGGAAGCCTTCGGCCCGTAAGCGGCGCCCTGCCCATGGTGGAACTGGCCCTGGAGCAGGGATTCAAGGGGTGCATCCTCCCGGAAGAGAGTGCCCTGGAGGCGGCCGATTTCACGCAGGCGCAGGTGTTTGGCGTGCAGACGCTGGAAGACGTGCTGCTTATCCTGGAGGAGCGCGAGGACCCGTCGCACCTCCTGATCTGGAACACGGAAAGCTACCGCCGGGCACTGGAAGAGCCCACCCTCCCCTTTGGCTCCTTTATGGATTTTGCCGATATCATCGGGCAGGAAGGCGCCAAGCGGGGCGTGGAGATTGCGAGTGCCGGCGGACACAACGTCCTGCTTCTGGGTGCACCCGGGAGCGGAAAAAGCTCCATCGCCAAGGCCATGGCGGGCATTCTTCCGCCTATGACGCTGGAGGAGAGCGTCCTCACGTCCAAGGTGTATTCAGTGGCGGGGCGAACCACGGGGCGGCCGGGCCTCCTGCGCACACGGCCGTTCCGCGCGCCGCACATCTCGGCCTCCAAAGCGGCCATGCTGGGCGGCGGCAGCGGGGAGAATATTCTGCCGGGAGAGGTGTCACTGGCCACCGGAGGCGTGCTTTTTCTTGACGAATTTTGTGAAGCGCCCAAAAGTACCCTGGAGGCTCTTCGGGCGCCGCTGGAAGACCGCAAAGTGTGCATTTCCCGGCTCAAGGCCAAGATTGAATATCCGGCTTCGTTCATGCTGGTGGCGGCCTCCAACCCCTGCCCTTGCGGTTATTACGGGGAAGGCGACCGCTGCACCTGCACGCCCGGACAGCGCCTGGCGTATTTGTCCAAGCTTTCCGGTCCAATTATGGATAGAATTGATATTCAATTACTTTGCAGACCCGTGCAGACCAATGCGCTCATCCGGGGACAGAAAGCGGAACCTTCGGCGGCCATTGCCGCCAGGGTGCTCCGGGCCCGCGAGGTGCAGCGGGAGCGCTTTGCCGGAAGCGGCATCTTCACCAATTCAGAGATGGACTCCAAGCAGATGGAGCGCTTCTGCCCCCTTTCAGACCCTTGTAAGACGCTGCTCGAGCAAATTATCGACAAACTGGGCCTGAGCGCCCGCGCCTATACGCGTATCGTCAAGATTGCCCGCACCATTGCCGATATGGCCGGCGCCCGGGACATCGAACCCGCCCACCTGGCCGAAGCCGCCAGCTACCGCTTCCTGGACCGCCGCAATTTGCTGGATTTGTAAAATAGTATCATTTTTAGTATCTTTGCCATGTCTACCAAGGACAAACTCATCGAGCGGTTCAAAACACTGCCGAAAGACTTTACATTTAGTGAATTACTTGCCTTGTTTAAAATGTACGGATTCACGGTTAACAACAAAGGAGCGACTTCCGGTTCGCGGGTAAGACTAGAAAGGGGATCCGATTACTATAATCTGCACCGACCGCACCCGACTCCGCTAATAAAGCCCGGCGCACTAAAAGCGGCGTATGCTTACTTAAAACGTTTAAAACTTATTTAATATGGGATACTTGCATTATAAAGGATATACCGGATGCATCGACTATGATGAAGATGGGAACTATTTCTATGGGAGCGTACTTGGTCTTAAACGGGACGGAATAAGCTTTGAAGGAGAATCCGTAGATGAGTTAAAAAAAGATTTTCAGGATGGGATTGATGACTATCTGGCTCACTGCAAAGAAAACGGGAAAGAACCGGAAAAACCCTTTAGTGGAAAAACTGTTATCCGAATAGGTTCGCAATTGCATCAAGCGGCTGCACTTAAGGCACAAAATTTAGGAATCAGTCTGAACGATTTTATCAAACGGGCAATTTCTGCGGCAGTACTATGAAACATCAGATTCAGATAGCAGGGCTCCAGGACCTGGAGCGGGCGGCGAGGGAGTTCCTCCAGCTGCTGGGGGGCCGTACGCTGGTGGCGTTTTATGCGCCGATGGGTGCCGGGAAAACCACTTTTACCACCGCGCTGTGCAAAGTGCTGGGGGTGGAGGAAGACGCCATCTCTTCCCCCACCTTCGCCATTGTGAACGAGTATAGAGGCAAGGGCGGCCGGCCCGTTTTCCACTTCGATTTTTACCGGATAGAGAGCCCTTCGGAGGCGCTGGACATCGGCCTGTATGATTACCTGGATTCCGGAGAACTGTGCCTGATGGAATGGCCGGAAAACGTAGAAGGCCTCCTGCCGGAAGAGACCTTACGCGTTCAAATTTCCGTACAGCCGGACGGCTCACGCCTGCTGGAGTGGGAGGACTAAAGCTGCGCCTGGATTACCTGCAGGTGCTTTTTGTAATTGTATTTCAAGCGCTCTACGGCTTCGTGGAAGGTTAAATTTTCGTCGCCGTTGATGATATTGCCGCCATTCTGCGAGCGGTCGTCGGCCGGATTCCACAGCTTGAAATTCAGCTTGGCGCTCTCCGTGAGCAGCGCTTCGCACTCGTCCATATAGTCCGGAATGGTTTCCAGCTGCGGCAGAAGCTCGTAGAAACGGGTTTTCACCTTTTCTGCAAACACCGGATCCTGGAACAGGCGCTCGTACCAGATGGCCTTGCCGTTCACCAGCCGGGTTTCGCCGGCCGATGTGTAGAAGGACAGGATGCCCCAGTCAAAGTCCCAGCAGGGGCCGGCCGTGAGTTTCCCTCCACGGTCTTTGTGGAAAAAGACGCTGCCCGGATTCCGGAGCTCGTGGTTGCACATGACCTCATAAACAATCCAGTAGTCCACAAAGGAGTCCACGTCCAGGTACTTGGCATAGCCGTTCTCCGGATCTGCAAAGTTTTCCCCATAGATGGTGGACGCCACTTCTGCGATATAGTTTTTGATGTAGTTTTTCTGCGAAAGGGTAATTTCCTCAGGGTCAGGCGATTTCACCGCAAAGGGAATGCCGCGCGACATCCCGTCGCAATGGCCCCGCGGGTCTGTCCACTGGAACTCGTTATCGTAATGGAAGTCCAGCTCCAGCAGATAACCGCCCGTGAGTGCATCGCCGGCGTTGTCTTCCGGCTTCATTTCCGTAATGTTCACCCGGTGCTTGTCCACCCGCACCTGCTCGATGAGCAGATAACTGCCCTGGTGCTTTCCGTTGAGCACCACCTCCACCGGGACGCAGCCGGGCGTCCAGTCCAGGGAGGTCAGGGAGGCCACCTTCATGGACACCAGATTACGCATGAGCGAACGGTCCATGAAATTGGCCAGCAGCACCCAGCGTTTATGCTTGTTCATGCCCAGAACGGAGGCTTTCTCCTCCAGTTTAATCAGGTAGGGCTTTTTGGGCCAGGTCCAGGTGGTGTTGCCCCTGCCCCGGATGGAGCAGCTGACGGGCTGCAGGGTTTCATACTTCCCGGCCCCATTGATATACAGGCTGGCCGGAACATACTCGGTTTTGGAGTACACGCCTTTCCCGCCTTCCGTGTCTACATACACCACCGGCAGCCCCGTGTTCACCGACACGCGGACATGCTGCTGCTCGGAGCGGACCACAAAAAAGAGGGACGACACATAGGAGATTTGGCCGGTCTGGGTATTCTTGAGCGGAACCACCAGGCAAACCTGGGTGCTGTACACCTCTTCCACCTTGTTGTCCTTTAGGACCGCCACATACTCTCCTTCCTTTCCTCCGCGGCGGAAGCTTTCCAGCGAGAAGGCGGCCGGCGCCTTTCCGTTACCGTTTTCCACAAGCAGGGATGGAATCTCAAAAGCAGGGTCCTTCACGCTGAAGGACAGTTCTGCACTGCCTCCGGCCGGAAGGACCAGACTGCTTTGGGATACGGTAATGGAACGCAGGCGGACTTCGGCCGGTTTGGACTCCGGTACAATCTCCTGCTTGGAGCAGGCGGCAAGTCCAAGGAAACAGGTAAACAATACCAGAAAACGGAAAGTCCGCTGCATGTAGTTACTTCACTTTAAAGGATAAGGCCTCACCGGAGGCGCTGTCGCCGGCTACCCACAACTGGAAGTCACCGGGCTCTACTTTCTTCACCATGTCCAGGCCATAGAAGGCCAGTTCCGACACGGGAAGGGAAAGGGTCACGGTGCGGCTTTCGCCGGGGGCAAGTGTAATGCGCTCAAACGCCTTCAGCTCTTTCACCGGGCGGGTTACGGAACCCACCAGGTCACGGACATACACCTGAGCAATTTCTGTGCCCTCGCAGTTGCCGGTATTAGTGAGCGTAAAGCTGATCCCCATCACATCGTCCTTGCCATACACACCTTTGTCCAGACGGATGTCGGAATAGGCAAAGGTGGTGTAGCTAAGGCCATAGCCGAAGGGGAAGAGCGGATAGGCGCCATAGTCCAGGTAATAGGACGTGTTGCCCAGGGAGGTTTGTCCGGCTTCCAGCGGAATGTCGTCCAGCAGCAAACCGCCGATGAACGGCCGGCCGGTCATGTTGTGGTTGTAGTACATGGGGGCCTGGCCCGCCGTACGCAGGAACGTAACGGGGGTTTTTCCCGACGGCACCACGTCGCCAAACAGGAGATTGGCCAGCGCAGGGCCGCCCATGGTTCCGGGATGGAAACTGTACAGCAGGGCGTCGCAGTGGGGAAGGTCGCGCTCGATGGTAAGCGGACGGCCGGCCATCACCACGGCCACCACCGGCTTGCCGGTGCTTCGCAGCGCCTTCAGCAATTCGCTTTGGGAGCCCTTGAGGTTCAGGTCGGCCAGGGAATGGGCTTCGCCGGAGAGGATGGCTTCTTCACCCACGAAGGCCAGCACAACATCGGCGTGGCGGGCGGCGGCAAGGACATCGTCAAAGCGTTCACGCTTCTCCCGGCTGAACTGCAGGCCGGGGACATAGGTCACCTGACCCGGGAACCGTGCCTGCAGGGCCTTCAGCGGGGTAACCGTATGTTCCTTTTCGCCGTCGAAGGACCAGGTGCCCAGCTGGTCGTGCGGGGCATCGGCCAGGGGACCGGTCACCAGCATGCGGACGCCGGCCTTCAAGGGCAGCACGCCTGTATTTTTGAGGAGGATGGCGCTTTCTTCGGCCGTCTTCTGCGCGGCAGCCAGGTGCTCCGGCGCATATTGCACGGCGCGTCCCGCCGCCACATCCACGTACGGATGCTCGAACAGGCCCAGCATCACTTTTACGCGGAGGATGTTCCGGACAGCCTGGTCGATGGCCTTCTCCTTCACGGCGCCTTCCTTCACCAGTTCCTCCAGGTGGGACAGGAAACCATAAGTCATCATGTCCATGTCTACGCCGGCTTTGACGGCTTTCTCGGCCACGTCTTTGCGGTCCTCGCCAAAACCGTGGGCGATCATCTCGCCCATGGAGTTCCAGTCGGTGACCACCAGGCCGTCGAAGCCCCACTCGCCGCGGAGGATGTCCTTCACCACAAACGTGTTGCCGGTGGACGGCACGCCGTCGTTGTCGTTGAAGGAGGTCATGAGGGTGAGCGCACCGGCTTTTACCGCGGCCTCGAACGGCGGCAGGTACACGTTCCGGAGCTGGCGCTCGGTAAGGTAGGTGCTGTTGTAGTCACGGCCGCCTTCGGCTGCACCGTAACCCACAAAGTGCTTGATGCAGGCCGCCATGGACGTGGAGTCCGCCAGGTTGCCCTGGTAGCCGCGCACCATGGCTTCGCCCATGCGGGCGTCCAGGTAGGTGTCTTCGCCGCTGCCTTCCGCTATCCGGCCCCAACGGGGGTCGCGGGCAATGTCCAGCATGGGCGAGAAGGTCCAGCGGATGCCCTGCGCCGTGGCCTCGATGGCCGCAATGCGGGCGCCTTTCTCCACCAGTTCCGGGTCAAAGGTGGCTGCCAAACCCAGCGGAATGGGGAACAGGGTGTGGAAACCATGAATCACGTCCCGGCTCACCAGCAGCGGAATGCCCAGGCGGGATTCCTCCACGGCCAGCCGCTGGTATTCGTTAATCTTTTCCGGATCCACCTCGTTGAGGATGGAACCAATCTGTCCGGCACGAAGGGCCTCCGCATACTGGGCCACGTCGCCACCGGCCGAAATCTGGTTCATCTGGCCGATTTTCTCCTGCAAGGTCATCTGGCTCAGCAGTTTATCTACGCGAGCCTCCACCTCGGGAGTAGAGCCCGTGGTAGTGCCCGCCTGCCGGGAGCAGGCAAGCACTGCCATCAGACTCAGGAAAAGGATTTTAGTTCGTTTCATAGTGTTCAGTCTTTCTGGAATACGCGGACGTAGTCAATCTCGTACACGGCGGGAAGGTCGGCATCCACGGCCGTACCGCCCATGTTTCCGCCCCAAGCCAGGTTCAGCTTGAGATAGAACGGGGCGTTGAACGGCCAGTGTTCATACCCCTGACCGTCGTTGTCAAAGGTGAGGTGGGCTTTCCCGTCCACGTAGAAAATCATCTTGTCCGCCATCCACTCCAGGGCATATACATGGAACTCCGAAGCGGCATTGTTCACACTCTGGACATGGGTTTTCTGGGTACCTGCAGGCCAGTTGAATGCAGCACAGTGGATGCTGGAAGAAGACTTATTCTTCCCCTGGGTGCCAATGGCATACTCCATGATGTCAATTTCGCCGTCACCGGGCCAAGTTTTGAAGTTCTTGGGCATCATCCAGAAGGCCGGCCAGCTGCCGCGGGCGTCGGTGACCTTGATACGGGCCTCGAACCAACCGTAGGTCCAGCCCTGGGTGGTGTTCATACGGACAGAATAGACCTTGTTGTCAATCTTCTGGGCCGCAATTTTCAGCGTCCCGTTACTCACATAGGCAATGTCTTTTCCGTCCTTGTTCTGGGCCACGTACTCCTGAATCTCGTTGTTGCCCCAGCCGCCGGCGCCGGTCTCGTACCACCACTGGCTGGACGGTACGCTGCCTTCACTGAATTCGTCACGCCACACCAGGTGATAGCCTTCGGGCATGTCGATATCCACCTCACCGCCGCTCTGGGAGAGCGTCACTTTCTCGCGCGTGGTTCCGCACTTGACCGTGATGGTGGTCTCGCGGTCGAGATAGGTGTCATTCTTGGCCACCTTCACGCTTACTTTGGCCGATGAGGCTGCGCTGTAGGCCGGCTCCACCGTTACCCAGGACACGCCATCGGCAGGAAACACCTGGAAGGCGCCGGAAGCGGTCACGTCCAGCGTGAGCGTTTGCTCGTTCTGGTCGCAGGACAGGCTGGTAGGCGTTACGGTAACACTTTCCGTCTTGGAAGGGACCTCTTTGTCCCCACCCCCGCCGCAGGCGCAGGCGAGGGTAAGGAAAAGAAGGGGCAATAGATGGATGGATCTCATGTTATTCCGCTTTCAGAAGGACGATATCGGACACGGTAATCTCGGTCCCGGCCGGGAAGCGGCCGAAGTCCAGGACGAGCATCACTGTTTCACCTTCACCGATGGCCATGGAAACACCTTTTTGCAGATAGGTCAGGTTTTCGAAAGCCGTCAGTTCGACACCGTTGTCATAGAAGAACTCAATGCCGCCGGGGTCCGTGTTGGAGGTCATCTTGGCCGTAGCCACGCCGTCGGAAGAGGCGTTGATGGTGAAGCTCACCGCATACAGCGCGCCGGACTCGATGGGGACGCTGGTGTGCAGTTTCACCTGACCCTGCCACTCGGCACCGCCCGTTCCTTCGGGAACCGTCAGCGTGAGTTTGCCATCCGTATAGGTTGCCTGCGGATCCAGGCCGCCGCTCCAGTCGGCCGGGCTGAACCAGGTCTCCAGCTCTGCATTGTTGTCCCAGATGTTGGTCTCGTTGTAGGACACCACATTGAGTTCCCGGACGGTAATCTCCGTTACGGTCACTTCCGTTCCGGCGGGCAGGCGGCCAAAGTCGAACACCACCATGATGGTTTCGCCTTCGGTTGTGGCCATCTGTATCTTGTCTTTCTTGATGAGGACATCTTCGAAAGCGGTGAGGGCAATGCCATTGTCGTAGAAGAACTCAATGCCACCGGGATCGGTGTTGGAGGTCATCTTGGCCGTGATCAGGCCGTCGGCACCGGCGTTCACTTTTGCGGAGAAACCGTACAGTTTATTGGGGTCGATGGCAATGTTGGTGTGCAGTTTCACCTGACCCTGCCACTCGGCACCGCCCGTTCCTTCGGGAACCGTCAGCGTGAGTTTGCCATCCGTATAGGTGGCCTGCGGATCCAGACCGCCGCTCCAGTCGGCCGGGCTGAACCAGGTCTCCAGTTCGGCATTGTTGTCCCAGATGTTGTCACCGTAGGTAACCTCGCCCACCTGGACCTCGTGGAGGGTGATGTCGCTTACCGTCACTTCCGTTCCGGCAGGCAGGCGGCCAAAGTCGAAGACCACCATGACGGTCTCCCCTTCTACAGCCATGCTCACGCCTTCCTGCTTGTAACCATAGTCCTCGAAAGCGGTCAGTTCCAGGCTGTTGTCATAGAAGAACTCGATGCCGCCCGGGTCGGTGTTGGAAGTCATCTTGGCGGTCGCAAAACCGTCGGAGCTGGCATTGAACTTAGCGTTGAAGGCATACTTCTTGGCCGGGTCGATGGCGATGTTGGTGTGCAGTTTTACCTGACCCTGCCACTCGGCGCCGCCCGTTCCTTCGGGAACCGTCAGCGTGAGTTTGCCCTCCGCATAGGTGGCCTGCGGATCCAGGCCGCCGCTCCAGTCGGCCGGGCTGAACCAGGTCTCCAGTTCAACGGTAGCATCGGCCCAGAGTTCCTTGCCGTAGATAACCACAATGTTGTCGCCGTCTTCGGGATCCTCCGGTCCGTCGGAAGGCAGGATGGTACCGTCGTCAATGGCATGGTCTTTCACCACAATGTTGGCGATGGAAACCACGGTCCCCTCAGCGTTGCCGCCAAAGTCAAAGACCATCTTCACGCCATTGGGAGCGTTGATGCCTTTCAGGTCGGTGAGGTAGTAAATGGTCTCGCCGGCTTCGATGGGCTCGCGGTTGGCGAAGAGGAACACATCGTCGGAATCCACGGAGGTGAGCTTGAAGGTCATGCCCGGAAGGGCCTTGTTGGTATTGATGATGACAGAGAAGTCGTAGTTCTTGTCCTCGGTGAGCACGACGGGCTCTTCGGGGATGATGTGGAACTGGGCCTGCCACTGGTCAGCGGTAGCGGACGGCAGGTCAATGGTGTATTCGGCACCTTCCAGCTCCACTTCCGGATCGGCAATCTGGGCCCAGCCGGGAGCGTAATAGAAACTGAAGGTGTGGGCACCGTCGGCCGGTTTCCAAAGGTTGGAATCGGCATTGTACTTGAAGCCTTTGAATACGTAGGCAGCCGGCTTGGAGGTAAGGAGGAAGTGCCAGGCGATGTCGCCGTTGTCGTGCACCAGTTCCAGCGTCTCGCGGGTGATGCTGAGCACCTTGAATTCAGGATTGGCCCAGAAGGCATCGTTGTCGATGTACGGGAACAGGGTCTTTTCCGGGAGCACCAGGTAGAGTTCGTCGCCGTGGTAGGCAAAGGCGTACGAGGACATCTGGGGATCCACCTGGGCCACATAGTCCTCGGTAGCGTCACCCTTCTGCTCCACGAACGGAGACACCGTGACATCCTTGTTCACATAGACGCCGCCATTCTCACCGGGGAGGAAAGCATAGGCGCCGTCACCGGAGAAGCCCACCATACTCTCATACACGCCGAAGGCTTCCTTATCCTTGGCGCCTGCCGACCACCACTCGAGACCGTCGGTTCCGGCGGGGCCGCAGCCCATGTGACCTTCGGTATCGCCGTCGATGTGCCAGAGCTTGGTGTTCTCAACTGCGGTGCCACCGGCCAGGAAAGTGATGAACTTGTCAAAGCTGGCGATGGTGTTGTCAATGTGGAAGGTCTTTTCCACGTAGTCGGGGGTGATACCGGAGGCGTTCATGATCTTCATGCGCACCTTGTAATCACCAGCCGTGGCGAAGATGCGCTTGAGGCCGTTCTGGGCCCTGCGCTCAGTGAATTCGCCGTCCTTGTCCTGGAACAGCCAGACAGGGATGACCGCTTTGGAGTCCACGGAGAAGGTAACCTGGTTAATCTCCTGGTCCACCGAAATAATGGGCTCGAATGCGGATGCGGTCTTGGGGGCCTGGGCCTCTGAAGGGTGACGATTCTCCTCCTTGGCGCAGGCAAACAGCGCGAACGTAGCCGCAAGGATATATGCTAACTTTTTCATATTCAGCGTCGATTAATAATTGTTCTGAACCAGCTGGTGCGTAAGACCTGCGGTAGCGTCCATCTCGTGCTGCGGGAAGGGCAGGTATTTCTTGCTCTCGCTCCAGGTATTGGTACGATAACCGTATACGTCCGGAACCAGCACCGTAGGAGCGTCACCCCAGCGGATGAGGTCCCAGTAACGCTTGCCTTCACCTACAAACTCGAGCCGGCGTTCCTGCTTGATGTTCTCCAGCGAGAGGGCCACGGTGGCGCCACCCAGGGAACGGCCGTGCACGGCGTTGAGCCAGCCTTCGGCACCGGCGGTGTCGTTGCTGCGCAGAGCGAGTTCCGCTGCATTCAGCAGGCACTCGGAGTAACGGTAGATGCGGAGGTTGTTGTTGAAGTTGAGGTCGCCGTCGTATTCGGCTTCCGCATTGTTGGCTTTGTAGGCCACGTACTTCTCCAGGAAGTAGCCGGTATCCTGGTAGCGCGGATTGTACTTGCCGGAGCCGGTGTTGCGGGCATCCCAGCAGGTAGCGGCGCGACGGGCGTCGGCAGGGTCGAACATCTCGTAGGTTTCGACACGTACCGGAGCGAAGCCCCAGCCGTTGTCGTGCTCGCCGTCACCGGACCATTCGTTCGGGGAGATCATACGGGGAAGAACCGTACCACCTACGCCACGAACCCAGTTCCAGGAGCGCTGGGCGCCGCTGTCCTTGTAGCTGATTTCGAAGATGGATTCGCTGCTCCATTCGCCGGTCTCCAGGAAAATCTGGCCATAGTCCGGCAGCAGCTCGTAGTTGGGATCGGCAATGATTTCTTTCATATAGCCAAGGGCCTTGCCATAGCGGGACTCGTCGTTCTGGTACATGACGGCCTCGGTGAAGAGCATGTAGGCCATCGCTTTGTTAACGCGGCCGATATTGGCATCGTCCCAGTGCATCGGGAGGGCATTCAGGGCAATGGCACCCTCAAGGTCGGTGATGAACTTTTCGTAGACTTCGTCGGCCTTGAACTGCTCGCAGGTGAAGTCACCGGTGAGGTTCACCTCATAGTAGGGGATGTTGCCCCAGAATTTCCAGAGGATGTTGTAGTAGAAAGCGCGGAGTACGCGAACCTGGGCCTCGGCAAGCTTTTTGGCGTCGTCGGAGAGGTCTTTGGTCCAGCCGATATAGGTGAGGACGTCGTTGCAACGCTTGACGCCGGAGTAAGCATCGGACCAGATACCCGACATGGTCTTGGTGGGGGTGGCCTCGAAGTTCATCATCATGTGCCAGTAGTCGTTGTCGGAACGGTCGGAACCGCCCACCCAAATCTGGTCGGCCATGATGTCGGACATAATGTTGAGCGGATTGTACTGCCCTTCGCACCAGTCAAACCACTGGAGCGGGTCGTATGCGGCCACAACGGCTTCCTCCAGGTGCTCCGGAGTAGTGAAGTAGGTCTCCAGCGGACGGGCGCTGTTGTGTTCCACGGTCAGGAATTTTTCGGTGCAGGCAGTGGTGAGGGCAACCAGGGCTGCCGCAGCAAGAATAAGATTCTGTTTCATAGTCATGCCTGTTTTTTAGAATTTAAGGTTAACACCGCAAAGGAAGGTGCGGGACTGCGGGTACACACCGTAGTCTACACCCAGGGAAGTACCACCGGAGGAGATTTCGGGGTCGAAACCGCGGTAAGAAGTGAGGGTGAGCAGGTTCTCGGCGCCCACGAAGAAGCGGAGGGAGGAAATGAAGATTTTCTTGGTCCACTTCTGCGGCAGGGTGTAACCCAGCTGGATGTTCTTCAGGCGCATGTAGCTGCCATCCTGTACATACAGGTCGGACATCTGCCAGTTGACGGCGTCGCCGCGCACGAAACGGGGAATGGTGTTGGAGGTACCTTCACCGGTCCAGCGGTTGAGCATATAGGCGGGAAGGTTGCTCTCGGAAATGTCGATACGGCGGGTAACATCCAGCACGCTGTTTCCGAAGGTTCCCTGCCACAGCATGTAGAAGTCCAGGCCCTTGTAAGAAGCGCTGAAGTTCAGGCCCACGGTCCACTTGGGCATACCGTTGCCAATATCGGTGCGGTCGTCCTCGGTGAACTTGCCGTCACCGTTCACATCCACAAAGCGTACATCACCGGGAACGGCATTGGGGAGAATCTTTTCGCCGTCGGCATTGACATAGGAGTCAATCTCGGCCTGGTTCTGGAAGATACCGTTGGTCTTGTAACCGTAGAAGTACGGGAACGGCTTGCCATTCTCGGCACGGGTCATGGTGCCGGCGCCCTGGAAGGAATCCAGGTTCATGAAGCCACTGTCGTTACCCAGGTTCACCAGGCGGTTGTGCAGGTAAGTGGCGTTACCGCCGATATGGAAGTTCAGGTCCTTGACCGGGGAGAACTTGTAGGAAGCCTCCATTTCCACACCCTGGTTGCGCATGAGACCGGCGTTGCCCCAAGGGCTGGCCTCACCTACATAGGCGGGCACCGGAACCTGGATGAGCATGCCGTCCGTGGTCTTGTTGTAGTAGTCGATGGTGAAGTTGATGGCGTTGGACAGGAAGCCCAGGTCGACACCCACATTGGTCTGGACGGAACGCTCCCAGCGGAGGGACGGGTTGGCCAGGCCGGAGGACTTCACACCGATGACGGTGGCCTCGTTGCGGTCGAAGATGTAGTTGTTGTTATTGGAGGTGAGGGTGGTGTAACGGAAGGCCTCGAAGGCATCGGAACCATTCACACCCCAGGAGAAACGGACCTTGGCACGGGACAACCAGCTGGGAACGTTGATGTACGGTTCATTGTGGATGTTCCAGCCCAGGGAGAAGGACGGGAAATAACCCCACTTGTTGTTGGAACCGAACTTGGAGGAACCGTCCTGACGGATGGTGAACTGGACCATGTAGCGCTCGCCGTAGTTGTAGTCGGCACGGCCAAAGTAAGAGGCCAGGCGGTACGGGCTGTTGAACCAGCCGTTGGCGTGCTGCTTGTCAGGGTCGTCGTTGTTGTCGGGGGCATTGCCGATATACGGCTTGTCGTACCACTCCGGAGCCAGGTCGCGGCGATTGCCCCAAAGGCCGTCGCTGGTGTTCTCGAAGGCACTCTGGCCAATCATCACGGAGAAGGCGTGCTTGCCGATTTCCTTATTATAGGTGAGGTAGTTTTCCACCTGCCATACCAGGCCTTTCTCGTACTGGGCATTGACCTCAGTGGTGGTGGCATGGTTGTTACCGGACAGGTAGTAAGTGGGGGTGTAACCATAGTTGCCCCAGAAGCTCATATCCACGGAGAAAGAGGTGTGGAAATGGATGTTGTCCCAAATCTGGATGTCGCCGGACAGGCCGCCCACAAACTTGTGGCTCCAGTTGTCATTCGCCGGACGGGAAAGGTCTGCGATAGGGTTGTTCATCTCATTGTACGCGCCGCCGGGGATCATGTAGTAACGGCCGTCGGCTGCCTGCAGCAGGGTTTCACCGGGATAGATGGTGCGGTAGTTGGCCACATCTTCATCGCTGGCATATACGCCCAGGATAGGAGACATGGCAAGGGCGGAACCCAGCGGGGAACCCCACTGCGAGTTCTCGGAAATGCCCTTGGAGCTAATCTTTGCGTAAGACAGCTGGTTCTGCAGGACAATGCTGTTCAGGTAGTTACGCTCGCTCTTCTTGTCCACCAGAGTAAAGCTGGTGTTGGAACGGAGGGTGAGACGGTTGTAATTGGAACGGCCCCAGTTGCCGCCCACAATACCCTGCTGGTCGGTATAACCCAGGGCCAGGTAGTAGTTCACCCGGTCGGAGGCGCCGCTCACGGAAACCTCGTGGGTCTGCTGGGGAGCGTTGCGGTTGAATACTTCTTTTTGCCAGTTGGTGCCCACGCCATAGCTGAACGGATCGGCGTACTTGGGAGCCATACCCGCGTTGATGAGTCCTTCATTGATCATGAGGGCATACTCGGAAGCGTTGAGCACTTCACGCTGCTTCCAAGGGTTGGAAATACCGAAGGTGAAGTTATAGTCCACATGGGTACGGCCCTTGGCGCCCTTCTTGGTGGTTACCAGCACAACGCCGTTGGCGGCGCGGGTACCGTAAACAGCACCGGAGGCGGCGTCCTTGAGCACCTCGATGGATTCGATATCGCTGGGATTCAGGTAGTCGATACCGCCGGAGATGGGCATGCCGTCCACAATGTAAATAGGGTCGGAGGAGTTGATGGAACCCACACCACGGATGCGGATGCGGGAGCTGGCGCCCGGCTGACCGGAAGCGGAAGTAACGGTAACACCGGCGGTAAGGCCCTTGAGGGCGTTATCCACACGCGTGGGAGCCGTTACACCCAGCGCCTCGGCGTCCACCTTGGCGATAGCCGCGGTAACGACCGATTTTTTCTGTACACCGTAGCCGATGACCACGGTCTCTTCCAGCATCTGGGCGTCGTCTACAAGGACGATCGAGAGGTCCTGCTGGCCGTTGTTGGAAATCACCTGCGTTGCATATCCGATGCAGGAAATTTCAATGGAAGCACCTTGCGGAGTGGTGAGCGCGAATGCACCGTCCACGTCCGTCATGGCGCCATTGCTGGTTCCCTGCTGGACTACAAACGCTCCGATAATGGGTTCGCCGGCGGAATCTTTCACAGTACCTTTTAAAGTAAGGTTCTGCGCCATTGCCGACAAAGCCAATCCTGCAAAGAGGATCAGAGTTGCGATTTTTTTCATACGCTTGGTTAATTGGTTTGCGTTTGGTTATTGGTTAAAAATGGTTTTTGCGACACTTGGTCTGATGCAAAATTAGAGGGGAAAAACGAACAGCGCGCCAATAAGAAAATTAAAGTAGTATAATAAAAATTGCAACAACCTGATTAACAGATTATTGCAATTTTAATACAAAGTGAAAAAAGTAGTAAATAGGGAGTATCCTTTTACTGTTTTCCAATCATTTTTACCCTTTCTTCAAAGGTTTCACGGGGACCCAGCGAGGCATTTTTCACGCTAACCTTGTAATTGTAAATGGTACTGGCGGAGTAGTCCAGCATAGAGGCTATCTTCTTGCTGTCGTCCACGCCCAGCCGGATGAGGGCGAATACCCGGAGTTCCGTGGTGAGGCGGCCCTCCGGCGGCGTTACGCGGGCCTCTTCTTTAAGCAGCGCATTGAACTGCTCCACAAAGTCCGGATACATGGCCAGGAAAGTGCGGTCGAAGCTCTCGTAGAACTCTTCGCGGGCCTTCTCCGCGCGACCGGTAATAGAGAGTTCCTTGAGCAGGGCATCCGCCTTCCCCTGCTTGAGCAGGTTGCGGTAGCGGTTATCCTCGGCCCGGATGAGGGAAATCTGGCCGGCGAGCCCTTCCAGGAAGGTGACAATCTGGCGCTCCTTCACTTTGTCGGCCCGGGAGATTTGGCGGTTTAAGTCGTTGAGGCTCACGTTGGCGCTGGCCAGCTGAATGTTGGCCTGCTCCAGCTCCTGCCGCGTACGGGCCAGCTTCCGGGAACGGCCAATGGCAAAACGGAAGAGAAGGGACATGGCAACTGCCAGAACAGCCATGATGCCCAGCGCAATAATCGTAAGTTTGCGACTTTCCGCCTGCCGCTGGGAATAGGCATCCTCCACGTCTATCAGGAAACGGGAAATTTGCCAGGGACGAAGCTTGGCGTTATAAAACAGGGCGTCTTCCTGCGCGATACGCAAATAGCGGAAGGAACGGTTCACATCGACCGGAAGGAGACTCTGCGCCACCATCGTCAGGGAGGCGTAGTCCTTCACGGCACAGAGAATATCGCTCTTGGCGCTTTCCACCAGCCACTTCATGCGGTCGGCGGGGCGGCCGCTGAACCCGGCAATCTCCGAGCAGAAAAAGGCGTGGATGGCATAATTGTGCTCGTCCGGGCGCGTACCGGAAAGCAGGATATGGGCCACGCTGTCTGCTGCGGGCCAGTTTTGCTCGTCGATGAGTTGATCCCGCAGGAGCACCCGCCAGCGCTCGCTGTTCTCGGGCAAAAGTGGCATCAGCTGCTTGCGGTACGAGGCGGCAGAAGGAATGGACAGGCGTTCCACCATACCGGAATTCCCCGCCAGGTCATGGCTAAAATCGTACAAGACCCAAAGGTACTCCGGCAGGAGGGCCTTGGAAAGACGCGCACTGTCCAACTGACCATATAATAGCGTGTATGCCTCCATATAGCTGCCCGCCTTCTCATACAGGTGCCCCAGGGCGATGGACGCTTCCTCATAGCGCTCCTTGTTGGTCCCGGCCAGTTGCTGGCAATGTTTGAGGTAAGCCTGCGTGGAATCAAAGTTAAAGGCAAAATACTCCTGGGCAATAGTGAATTCCAGGTTATAGCGGAGGGAAGGGTCGGAAATATCCCGCGCCAGTTTGGAAAGGGCCGCAAGTTGGTTCTGCTTTTGGGAAACATACAAATCCCTGGTTTCCAGATAGCTATCCAGCCCCTGCAACAGGGATTCCGTCTGCCGGTCCGGCCCCATCCGGACGCAGGAAAACGCCACGCCGGCAGCAAGCAGTATGAGCGGCCACTTACTCCGCATAGCTTCTGAGCACCCGCTCAATTTCTTCCTCCCTTCCGGCCGGGACTACCGGAGACAGGAAAGAGAGCATCTGCAGCGTCCGGGCTTCCGCCTCCGGGACGCCGCGGGAGCGCATGTAAAAGAGTTCGTCGGCGTTCAATTGCCCTACGGTTGCGCCGTGGGAACACTTGACGTCATCGGCATAAATTTCCAGCTGCGGGCGGGTGTCCACCTTGGCGGTATCCGTGAGTACAATATTGTGGTTTTCCTGGTAGGCCTCCGTTTGCTGGGCGTCCGGCGCCACAACGATGGTACCGCGGAAACTCACCTGCGCCTGCCCGCCGGCAATGCCGTTAATGAGCTGGATGCTGCGGCAGCCGGGCGCACGGTGGTGCATCAGGATGTGGAAATTCACCTTTTCGTCGGCCTTGCAAAGGTACAGCGCCTTGATATGGGCTTCCGCTCCGGGGCCCACAAGGTCGATCGTGATGTCGATATCCTTGCTCTCCCCGGGCAGTACCACGTACTCCAGGTTCAAGACCTCACCGGCTTTCACCCGATGATGGGACACGCTCGCTTCGCTCGGTGTGACATTGTCATTCCGAGGCCGAAGGCCGAGAGAATCTCCTGCCTTGAACGGATCGATGTACTTACCGTGTCCCATGGCTAAAACTGGTCAAATCCCTGCGACTCAATGGCGTCGATAAGTTCCCGGCCACCGGTTTTCACAATGCGGCCGGCCTTGAGCACATGCACCACGTCCGGCTGGACGTATTCCAGCAGCTTATGGTAGTGGGTAATGATGATGGCGCTCTTCTGAGGGCTCCGGAGCGTGTTCACCCCATCGGCCACAATCTTGAGGGCATCGACGTCCAGGCCGCTGTCGGTTTCGTCCAAAATGGACAGGTCCGGCTCCAGCAGGGCCATCTGGAAAATCTCGTTGCGTTTTTTCTCGCCGCCGGAGAAGCCTACGTTCACTTCACGCTTGGCAAACTCCGGTTTCATCTGCACCAGGGCCATCTTTTGCTTCATGAGCTTGAGGAAATCGGCGGTTTTGAGCTCCGGCAGTCCCTGGGCCTTGCGCTTGGCGTTCACCGCCGCCTTCATGAAGGCCGTAATGGTGACGCCGGGAATCTCTATCGGATACTGGAAACTCAGGAAAAGGCCCGCCCAGGCACGCTCCTCGGGCGTTTTGGCCAGGAGGTCCTCGCCTTTGTACAGGATGCTGCCTTCCATGACTTCGTAGTCCGGACGGCCGGTCAGAACAGCGCTCAAGGTGCTCTTCCCCGCCCCGTTGGGCCCCATCACGGCATGTACTTCGCCGGGGCCGATATGAAGGTTTATCCCCTTCAGGATTTCTTTGTCGCCAATCTTGGCATGGAGGTTTATAATGTCCAGCATACTACTTTTGTTTTCGATACAGTTTTACCCAGGTGTAGAGCGACCACAGGCCGTTGATCAGGTACAGGGCGCTCACAATGGACATGAGGACGTTGCCCACGCTCAGGTGCAGGGCGATTTGCGTAATGTTCACCAGCAGCCACGCAATCCAGCAGTCCCACTTTTTGAGGGCGCTCAGCAGCTGGGCCAGCAGGATGAGCACCGTGACGCAGGAATCCAGGTACGGATGCGGGTCTGCGGGGAACAGGCGGTCCAGCGACCAGCCCCACAGGCCGGCCACAACGAGCACACCCACCACGCAGTAAATGCGCCACATCCAATTTAAAGAACTCACGTTCAGGGTTTTGCCGTCGCTGGTTTCTTCCGGTTTGGGGTGTGTCCAGCGATAGTGGCCCAGCATGTTAATCACCAGCGATACGGGCTGCAGAAGCAGGCTGGCGTACAGGTTCCGGTGCATAAACAGCAGGAACAGCGCCGCCGTGTACAGGTAGCCCACCCAGAAATTGTACTTGGAATTGCGCCCGGCCAGAAACACGCAGGTGAGCCCCAGGACCGAACAGATGAGGTCCAGGAGAAGCACGGGGCGGCCGGCCAGTTCAAATATGACGGTGTCTAACATTAACCTACACTGCCTTCCAGGGAAACTTGTAATAATTTTTGCGCCTCTACGGCAAATTCCATGGGCAGGCGACTCAGTACCTCGCGCGCGTAGCCGTTCACAATGAGGCCCACGGCCTCTTCCGGGCCGATTCCCCGCTGATTGCAGTAAAACAGCTGATCCTCAGAGATTTTGGAAGTAGTAGCCTCGTGCTCAACCGTGGCCGTGGGGTTCTGTGACTGGATGAGCGGGAAGGTATGGGCGCCGCAGCGCGAGCCAATGAGCAGGCTGTCGCACTGCGAGTAATTGCGTGCATTCCGGGCATTTTTGCCCATGCGCACCAGGCCGCGGTAACTGTTCTGGCTCACCCCGGCCGATATGCCTTTGGACACAATCCGGCTTTTGGTACCCTGCCCCAGATGAATCATCTTGGTGCCGGTGTCGGCCTGCTGATGATTGTTGGTAACGGCCACCGAGTAGAATTCCGACGAGGAAAAATCGCCTTTTAATATAGTAGAAGGGTATTTCCAGGTGATGGCGCTGCCGGTTTCCACCTGCGTCCAACTCAGGTGCGCCCCGCTGCCTTTGCAGATGCCGCGTTTGGTCACCAGGTTCAGGATGCCGCCCTTTCCGTCGGCGTCGCCGGGGTACCAGTTCTGGACGGTGGAGTATTTGACATCGGCATCTTTTTCCACGACAATCTCCACCACGGCGGCGTGGAGCTGCTGCTCGTCGCGCATGGGGGCGGTGCAGCCTTCCATGTAACTCACGTAGGAGCCTTCATCGGCCACGATGAGCGTGCGTTCGAACTGGCCGGTGCCGCGGGCGTTGATGCGGAAATAGCTGCTGAGCTCCATGGGGCAGCGGACGCCTTTGGGGATGTAGCAGAAGGAACCGTCGGAGAAAACGGCGCTGTTCAGGGCGGCAAAGAAGTTGTCGCTGGCGGGAACAACGCTGGCCAAGTACTTCTGTACCAGCTCCGGATGCTCTTTTACGGCCTCCGAGAACGAGCAAAAGATAATGCCTTTTTCTGCCAGGGTTTTGCGGAAGGTGGTGGTGACGGACACGGAATCAAAAACGGCATCCACCGCCACAACGCCCGCCAGCACATCCCGTTCCTTGAGGGGGATGCCCAGTTTGTCAAAGGTCTCTGCCAGCTTGGGGTCTATCTCCTTGGGCCGGTCTTTATCCTTTTTGGGTGCAGCATAATAGATAATGTCCTGGAAATCAATTTCCGGCATATCCAGATGCGCCCAGTCCGGCTGCGGCATGGCCTGCCACTTGCGAAAGGCGTCCAGGCGGAATTGCAACAGCCACTCCGGTTCCTCCTTCCGTTTGGAGATGAGCCGGATAATGTCCTCGTTGAGCCCTTTGGGGATAAACTCCTGCTCCACATCCGTCACAAAGCCCTCCTTGTACTCCCCGGAGGTAAACTGCTGTATGATATCTTCTGCCATAGGACTGCAAAGATACTACTTTTGGCCGATTTAACCTACAGCGCCAGGTCCACCAGGACAATGGCGGCCATGGCCTCTACAATAACCGGTGTCCGGAGGGCGAAGCACACATCGTGACGGCCCGGGATACCGGCTTTGGCGATGCTGGCGGTGGGTTTGAAGGCCACGCGGAACACCAGCGCATTGCCATTGGTGATGCCACCGTTCACGCCGCCGGCATGGTTGGTCACGGGCGGCTGGGGACGTTTGTGCCGGCCGCAGCAGTGGTGCTCGCCGCCCTCTTCTTCATGGTGCTGGCAACCGCCGTCTCCATGACACTGGCACTCGTGGCCTTCCTCGTGCTCCCCGTGGCAGCAATGGTGCTCGTCCCCTTCCTCATGATGGCAGTGATGCTCCGGGAAGGGGTCATTGTGCTCCGAGCCGCGCATGGCCGCAGCCGCAAAGCCATCGCCAAATTCAATGCCGCGCACGCCGGGAATGGCAAAAATGGCATGGGAAATCTGGCTTTCCACGCTGTTCCAGAAGGGCTCTCCCAGGCCGATGGGGATGTTTTCCACCACACATTCCACAATGCCGCCCAGGGAGTCGCCGTCGGCCTGAGCTGCTTTGAGCGCCTCCGGCCACTGATTCGCCTCCTTGATGCCCCCCACCCGCGTGAGCGCAGCATGGAAGCGCGCAAAATAGAGCATTTTCTTAGCTACTACACCTGCCGCGACGATGCCCAGCGTGAGCCGGCCGCTGAAATGGCCGCCGCCACGCGGGTCGTTGAAGCCCCCGAACTTGAGGTTGGCCGTAAAATCCGCATGACCCGGACGGGGATGCTGGCGAAACTGCTCGTAGTCCTCGCTGCGGGTGTTCTCGTTACGGAAAAGGATGGTGAGCGGTGCGCCGGTGGTGTGGCCGTCGTACACGCCGGAGACAATTTCCGGAAGGTCGGATTCCAGGCGGGGTGTAGTACCAAGCGCACCAGCCTTGCGACGGGAAAGGTCCTCCATGAAATCGTCCACGCTCAGCGGAATACCGGGCAGTACGCCATCCAGCGTTACGCCGATGCGCTCCCCGTGGGATTCCCCAAAAATACTTACACGAAATCTATTTCCAAAAGTGTTCATAGTCTATCAAACAATTCATTGAAATCAGGGAAGGATTTGGCCACGCAGGCGGTGTCGTCAATGACTACCGGGGCGTCTGCACCCAGGGCGGCCACCTTGAGGGCCATCACCATGCGGTGGTCTGCAAAGGAGGGGTAGCTGCCGCCCTTCAGCAAACGGCCTGTAGCCAGGCGTTGGACCAAAGAAATGCCGAAAACCACCATTTCATCTTCGTTTACCACCACTTCTACGCCCATCTGCTTAAGCGTCTGCTCTATTGCAGAGGCGCGATCCGTCTCTTTATGCCGTAACCGTTCCACACCCAGCAAGTGACTTTCTCCAGGACAGAAGGCAGCAAGCACCGCCACTATCGGGAACAAATCCGGACAGTTGTTCAGGTCTGCGTGGAAGGGGCTCAGCGGAGCGCGCTTCACATGGATGGGACCGTCTTCTCCGTCCAGCTGCGACATGCTGGCTCCCGCTTCCGTGAGAATATCCATAATGGAAATATCGGCCTGCAGGGAACGGGTGTCCAGGCCCGTCACCTCCACATCGCCAAAGATGGCACCGGCCACCAGGAAGGGCGCGGCGCCGGACCAGTCCGCCTCGATGGCAAAATCCGCCGCCCGGTAGCACTGGCCGCCCCGGATGCGGAAATTCACGCCCGTGCACAGGCTCCAGTCCTGCGTTTCAAGGAAGGCTTCGTCGCCTTCCATTTCCGAACCAATGTTGATGCCGAATTTCTTCAGGACATCTACGGTTATAAACAGGTACGGGATGCTGCGCGGCTCATGGACATAGAGGACCGATTTTTCCTGCAGGAGTGGCAGGGCTGCCAGCAGGCCGCTCACCAGCTGGGAGCCACCTTTGCCGGAGACATCGGCCCGCCCCGGGAGGAGCGGCCCCGCCACCTTGAGCGGCAGGTAACAGTCTGTCTTGCGGGATGCATTGCTCTCCGGGTACAGCCGTACGCCATACGCCGCCATGATGTCGTGCGCATCTGTCAGCGGCCGCGACAGCAGCGTTTTTTCTCCCGTGACCCGGACCGGTTCCGCCGACAGGGCGGAGAGCAGCGGAATCATCAGGCGCGTGAGGAAACCGGACTCGCCGGTATGGAGCTCTTGCAGGTTAAGCCCCCCTTCCCGTGCGCCGATTCCTTCGATAACGAGTTGAGAACCATTTACTTGCACCTTGGCCCCGAGCGCCTTCGCGACGCGCAGCGCACTCTCGTTGTCCCCGCAGGGCGAATAGCCGCTCAGGTGGGACGTGCCTTCCGCCAGCGCTGCGGCAACAATGGCCCGCTGGGCAAAACTCTTGGACGAGGGCATGGGAAGCATCTCCGCCTTCACAAAACGGAAATCCCCATACACGGCCTTCTGCATGGCCTCCACGGTCCACTGGCCGGATGCCGTAGCGTCCTCTTCGCTCAGGCAGGCATAGGTAAACGGAGCGCCGCGTTTTAGCGCTTCCAGGCGCGAGGCGCGTCCTTTTTCGCCCATACAAAACGCTACCAGGGTACCGGGCTCAGCGGCATCGTAAAGTTGCGCGATTACGGCATTATCGGCCTCTGACGTAGCTGTGGTGACGATTTTCACCACCTCGCCGCCAAACTGGCGTGCCCGCTCCACCAGGGACTGCAGCACCGGCAGCGGCGGCGTCCCCTCAAAATTGTGGTACGAGCGGATGAGCACGGTGCCCCACTCGCGGCAGGCTTCGCGGATGCGTCGGCCCACGGCGGCGGGCGCTTCCATTTCCAGATCCGCGTACTTGGCACCGGCCTGGATGGCCCGCTCCAGCAGCGCCGGAGCCTGGGACTCTTCCGCCAATCGGCACGTAGCGATGAGCGGAACGTCCGACTCGGAGAACAGCCGGTCTATCTCCTCTTCCTCCAGGGCACAGCGGTCCAGGCGGATTTCCGCCATTTCCAGCCCCGGCAACAGGTCCAGGATTTGGTGCAGTTCCTTATTTTGTATGGAGGTAGCAATCATAGGGTAATTCCTGTAAAACAACGTCTCCGGGGGCCCTCAGGAGCACAAATTTCACCTTGCCGCCGGCCACAGCCTTCTTGTCCTTGCGCAGCGCTTCCACCAGGTCTTCCACCTGATAGGGACTTGCTACCGGCAAGCCCAGACGGGAAAAATCGACCTTTAGTTGTGCCGACAAGCCCTTCTGCGCCACGCCCAGCCGCTCCGACAGCTCCGCCGCCAGGACAATGCCCATGGCCACGGCCTCCCCGTGGGTGATATCGGCCCCGCGCAAGCGTGCCTCATGCTCAATGGCGTGCCCGAAGGTGTGCCCGAGGTTCAGTTTGGCACGGACGCCGTGCTCCTCAGGGTCCTCGGCAACAATCCGGGCCTTGATGGCCGCCGCCCTCCGGATGTCGTCCTCAATGCCCCTCTCGTCCTTGTTTTGGGCCGATTGTAAGGACGAGACAAGGGCGCCATAGGCGGCACCGTCACCAATCAGGAAGGTTTTGAGCAGTTCCGCCAGGCCGCAGCGGAATTCCCGCGGAGGGAGCGTGCGCAGGAACGCCGCCTCCAACACCGTGAATTCCGGCATCCGGAAGGCGCCCAGCATGTTTTTGTATCCGTCCAGGTTTACGCCTGTTTTTCCACCAATCGCCGCGTCTACCTGCGCGAGGAGCGTTGTGGGAACGTTGGCATAGCGGATGCCCCGCTTGTAGATGGCGGCCGCAAAGCCCACCAGGTCCGTGGTAATGCCGCCGCCAACGGCCAAAAGGAGGGCGCTACGCGAGGCATCCTCCTGTAACAGCCAGCGCTCCAACGCTTGCACCGTTTCCAGGGTCTTTCCCTCTTCCGAGGTTTCCAGGGCCATGGACGCGCGCACCGGAAGGGCTTCCGTCAGCTGCGAGGCCACCCAGGCCACGTTGGCGTCATACACCACAAAAAGCTCCGGCTCCGCTTGCAGGCGGGCCAGGGCTTCAGTGAGGGGAAGCAGGACAGGCGCGTTCATTGCAGCATCTCCGAGAGGAAGGCGGCGCGCTCGCGCTCCCACACCGGTTCCTGCCACATGGCATGGCCGCAGGTGGGCACGCAAAGGAAGCGTTTGTCGCTGGTTCCCAGGTTGTTATAAATGGCAAAATTGGTATGCGGCGGGCAAGTGGGGTCCTGCAGGCCAAAACTCATGTATACCGGGCACTTTACCTTGGGGGCAAAGTTCTTGATATCGAAGTAGCGCAGCATAGCAAAGAGCTGCTCGCGGGAAATGCCCTCTGTATCGGCCGTCTCAAAGACCTCGTGCACCGGCCACCAGACAATGCGGGCATAGTCCTCGTAGTCCCCCAGGAACGGCACCGACGGCGCAATGGCCTTGATGCGGCTGTCTACCGCCGCCGACAGGAACGTGAATGCTCCGCCCTGGCTCTCGCCCCAGGCGGCCATGCGGGTGACATCGGCCTTGTCCAGCGAGGCGGCAAAATCCACCGCCCGTTTTACATCGCAGAACGCACCTCTATAATAAAAGGTCTCTTTTGCGCCGATACCCCGGTCTATCCAGCGGTCCTGCCCGGCCTTGAAGATGCCCTGGTCCCGCACGCTCACCAGGAATTGAATCTGCTCCGGATAAGCATTCGGATCCATATAATACGGCTCTGCGCCGTAGCCCATGTACATGATTTGCACGGGATACTTGCCCGGCGCATTGGGAATGGAGACGATACCGCCGGAAACGGCCCCGCCCCAGGAAGCATAGCGAACCTCATAGCAGGTACGGAGCTCGTTGGAATATTCCGGAAGCTCCTTATACTCAGGCTCCAGCGGCACCTGCGCCAGTTCCTGGAAGGTGGTTTCCCAGAAGACGTCAAAATCCTCCGGGGCATCCGGTGCGCTCACCACGGCGTCCGGGCGCACGCCAATGTTCCAGCGGAGGCTGTCCCGCAGGCGCACCTGGTAAAAACCGGGCTCCAGCATCCCCAGCTCCACGCTCAGGGTGCTGTCGGCCGATACGGTAGCCACCTTGCACAGCACCGTGTCCGGAGTAGCAGCCATGAGCGACACATCTTTCACCAGGACGAAGGAAGCCGCGCCGGGGGCTGCATCTACGTGGGTGCTCAACGTGTACGGACCTTTCTCCAGGAAAAGCCAACCTAAATCCGGCTCCGAGTGGCCGCTTGCCGTTTCCGTGCGGGGCGCGCAGGCCACAACCAGCACTGCCGCAATCCCCCATGAGAGAATTCTTTTCATAGACTACAAAGATAACGGAAAAATTTGGCAGTTCCCCGAAATTACTCTAAATTTGCAGTCCTGTCTTTCCAAAGACCCCACTCGCCCGGATGGCGGAATTGGTAGACGCGCTGGACTCAAAATCCTGTGATAGCAATATCGTGCGGGTTCGATTCCCGCTCTGGGCACGAGCAAAATCCGTAACAGTCTCAAAATGAGGTCGTTACGGATTTCTCTTTTCTTTTTGCACGACATTTGCACAACAGAATGTCTACCCCTTCATCTGCCAGATCATTTCTTAGGAACCATATATCTGACATTACGTTTCTTGTTAGGATCTTCCGGAACGAGACGGTCTTGTTCAACCAAAACAAGAATGTATCGATGGATATTCTTGGACTGGTATGAAACATCCAGATAATCAAGAATCTCTTTGGCAGAATGTGCCTCTTTATCACAAAAATCAAGCACCATCTGACGCCGCCGTTCAATATCTCTAAATGTTAATTTTCCCGGTCCGTTAATGTTACTTAAGTCGCCGTTAGTGTTACTTGGCACCTCGTTAATGATACTTAAGTCGCCGTTAGTGTTACTTACAGGGGCAGAAGTAACACTATAAGTGGTTCCACGTCCTCGTCCGGCAGAAACCAAATAACCAAGATTCGTCAAATGGAAAAGTATCCGTCCTACCTCAAGGACATTCTTATCCAGCAAAGTCTGGATCCTGGGGCTATTGATTTCTTCTTCAAGATACGCAGTCACTAGAACAGCTTGCTCGTCTGAAGACAACCCATCGAATTTATCCCCAAGCAAGTGTCGCATATACTCAATTGCTTCCGGAGGGAATAGCGACACCATCCAAAGCTTTAAGTCCACTTGCCTCAGGTCAAAGTCCTCCTGCAAGTCAGGGCGCTTCCATTTCTCGTCATTCCAAGCAGAAAGAATCGTAGGGAACCCGGAGCCCAAATTGTCCCCAAGTCCAATCATCCTGAACAGGTTTTGCAAGCGCGGATTTCTGGCTTTGGTTGCTCCGCCGTGATAAATTCTCTCCAACGGAAGCTTGAGCGTACCCGGATTGGAGAAAGTTAAGCAGTGGTCCTGTTTCACAACCTTATACACTCCGGTAATCATTAGGTCAGAGTGGATAATCATATTGGTAAATGCCTCACGTACAGCCTTATGCACAGGTGTGTCATCCTCTCTTTCAACGCCCTTGAGCACGAAGGGGGTTTTGATGTCGAAGGTGATTTTGGGAACAACGATGGAGAAATAATTATAGAGGTTGTTTTCCCACCGGCCATCGTATGTGAGACGGTCGCTATACCGGCTTCCGGGTAGAAGATTTGTTTGGTCTACATAATCCAACCTGATCTGGGACATTCTTTCCCGAACCGGAAGGCCCTTACCGAACATCATGAGGCCAGCGACGGTGAGCCACTCTTTCCCAGTGTTCCTGTCTATGCCAAAACATCCGAAGTTTCTCAGGAAAGTAATGTCATCATCGGAATTCCATACGTGGCCGGGATGCCTGCTCTGGAAACGGTTCCTGTATCCGTGAACAGACGCCATGTCAATATCATCAATGGTGTAATGCTCCAGCACTACCCCATCATTACCATCTTCGTTGGCGTCACGAATCATCGCCCTGATTTCAGATTCCGTGCAATGATAGTCTCCCTCAAAATTACGCTTGAACGTACCTTTGAAGGGATTCCCATTGATATAGACCGGCTTGTTGAGATAACCGGACTGAGGGATAATGATGACGACTACTTTCGCGCCATCTACATCATCTTCATAGACGTCGTCATCCTTCAGGACATTGACATTGACCTTGTCGCTATAGATCGTATCCCAAAACTCCTTGATAATCTTGGCGGGATTACGAACGCCTTTGATAGTGAAACGCTTGCTCCGGTCGGGCTCCTCCAAATCCTCATCAATTCCAAGAAGCATAACACCTCCCACCGTATTGCAGAAAGAGGAGTATGTGGGCCATACAGCATTTGGCAAAGCATTCTTTGCAGCCTTGCATTCCAGCGTAAGGCGCTCACCATACAGCAGCAGTTCTTTTATGTTCACTCGTCCCATATCGACATTTATTTGCGAAGTTAGCAAAGTTTTTTCAACTCTTTCATCATTGACGGCCGACGGCTATACTTGACCTTAAACTCTTCAATTAAGCCTATCACTGCGATTCTCCCTTCCTCACATGAATCTCTTAGCGCTTCCATATGGCTGACAATATAGCCATACCTTTGGCTATTCGTAGGAATGGCGCTCGTCCGGATAACATCTATATGCCCCATAACAATTCTTTGCCTGCTTTCTGCATCCAGCAGCCGGCCATACTCTGCCAAAGCTTTGTAGCATTCATTGTTGTAGTCGTTATTCCATGACAAACACTCTGCCAATTGCGGAATCATCCGCTGCTCAGCGCAGATTCTTGCAATCTCTGTCTGATTGTGTACAAGTTTTTTTTTGACCATCCCGACGACAGCGCCGTTAAGCCGACTTTGCGAGTTGCCAGGCAATCGCTCCAAAACCTGTTTCAATTCAAGATAGTTGTCATAAACTGAGGTATAACTGTTCAAAAGCAAGTATTCAATTTCGTCTGCCAATCGTACGTCGTCCCCTATAGATTCCAACAGTTCCTTTCTTCTTTCATGACAATCGTTTACATAAGAAGAATCCTCCGTACACAGGATAGCTCTGTCCAATGATGCAACAGCCTCTTCAATTTGGCCATTAAACACCTGAGAATCAATCCGTAATTTAGACAATTCCGGAACATTAAAGTTGTCATCTATTACCTTCTCGGCAGTGTCATACTTCTCCTTATAATTTAGGTATAAGACCTTCCTAAGCAGCCAGCGATTCCGAGAATGAACACAACGTCCTGCATTATCAATACGTTCGTTTAACGAAGCTATATGCTTATCAAAATCATCGAAAACACCATCCAGGACACTCTGGATTTCATCCAAATCGGCCAGGCAATACCCGCCATTCCGGAAGGTATCCGTGGCTGCCGCTTTTTTTATGTCACTTCTTATCCTCTTAACAGTATTGGTATCCAGCACCTTGGACTCAACCAGCGAAATCAACATTTCTATTGCATTCCTGGTCTCGAAGTCGTATCCGTCAAAGCGTTCACATTCATATACACAGTCCTCCGAATAATGCTCCCCAACAAAAAGGACTATTTCAGATGCAATAGAAGCTGCCGCATCAAATTCGCCCTCGGAATCATAATAACGGGCCTTTTCCATCATGCGATACAACTGTTCATCAATTTGATGCCAATTCAATGAAGGTCCCCATTTATAGCCGCTCTCGTCGACCGAAAAGAAGATATCTTGAACTTCTTCTCTGAGGGAATCTATATCTATCCTATCTGGCAGAAAACGCTTGATAAGAGCAGTCCTCAACGCCTGATTCTTATAGGCATAGTCTTTCATGAACGAGAATATATCGCCACTCTCATTCAAGTTGAAAACCTGGTCAAGTCTTGTTTTGTCCTCTTCCGCTTTCATCTGTTACGGATATCTAATAGAATTTCTTTCACCCGGAGCAACTCGCTTTTCATCGTCTCGTCACACACAGCAAGGTCTTCATCTGTCAGACTGCCCTCGGCAAGCAAGAAGGAAACAGTGTCGAGATACTTGCTTCCTGTAATCCCATCATATCTGTCTGCCAAATGTTTATCAAAGCTTTCTATAACCTTATATAACTCAATGTAACGTGCATGGTTTGGCTTTTCTACTTTATCAAGCGGCTTTTGCGCCAGACAAGATACCTCATCAATGAGTGCCGCACAATCTCGCTCCAATGCGATATCAATTAAAGTTCTTGCGGTTTTTTTCTGAGCTTTAGTAAGTGTATCAAGCATAGCAGTCCTTTTTCTGCGAATATACGCAATTATTCCAGCACATTCAAATCCTTGTCAACTTTGTAGGCGGGTTGACGGAAGGCAATGTTACGTAAGGCAAAGTCATCGCGGATTTCCATGTTGGTGTAGCGCTCAACGGCCTTACTGCCACGGCGGTGAAGGCCGGCAGCATACATGTCTATCTGGTATTTGGCCATGATATCCACGCAGGTGGAGCGGGCGGTCTTGCTACTGGCGCGCTGCCAGAGAGGGAAGTATTCGTTCTCGCCGGTCTTCTCGTTGTATATCGGCACCAGACGGCCGATTCCTGCTATTTCCAGCAGCTGCTTAATCTTGTTGTTGTAACCACGCTCTGTCCCAATTGTTTCTCCAACTCTTTTCTTGCAGTAGCGGCAACTTCGGCCAAAGTATTCAAGGCGCTCTCTGTCCGCGTCATATGATCCCGTAGATTTTCTTTTTCAGTCCCTTGAAATTTTTATACTGCCGCGTGGTCATACCTGACCATTCCTGGGTGATAATATCAGTTAACGTCGCGTACTGTTGACCAGCGACCCCGGTGCGCTTCCATTCATCTGTAAGAGCCTTTCTGGCATCCTTCCCCTTCATTCGCTCATTGATCCAAGCTTCGGAATACCCTAGCCTGCGATAATACTCATATCCCCGGTCTATGGCCAGTTCTGGGTCCTGCATCTCGTCAATCCGCTCGCTGACAACCTTAGCCATCCACTGTTTGAATGGTTCAGCTTTAGGTGAAGGTACAGATTGTATCAGTCTGAATAATTGTTCTTGATCGGCAACATCTGTTTGACGCATTTTGCCGTCAGCTGCTCTCATTTTGAAAGTGTGACAATTTGTCACGGTTTCGTTCCCCTCTTTGAGTAGCCGCTCTTTTAGTTTCTCCAATACGCAGAAGCGTCTACACTTTCTGTAAGTACGGAAACCACATCAATAATAGAGAAGTACCACTTCTCTTCCTCTTCGCTCCACGCGGTTCTTATTTTTTGTCTCCAAACAGTTGGAGCGCCTCCTTATGACTCATACAAATATTGCTTTCTGCGAAGGTGCAAAACAGATTCTTTTGACGCAAGAGGAAAGTGCTTTGGATTCGGCAAAAAAACAGCATTTCCCACAAACGCACTATTCCCTCCAGCAAAAGGTTCGAGAATACCACGGTTACGGGCACCCAGAACCGGCTTCTCAGACGAATGAGAGGCCGGTTTGTTTTTTCTCATGGGTAAGTATTGTTTATTTTCTAAACTTTAGTACCTTTGTAAAAAGTTTACCGAATAAACCAAAACTATTCATATATGAAAAGCAAACACTTACTCTCTTTCCTTGCCCTGGCGGCAGTGGTCTGCGCTTCTTGCGATCCATCGACCATTGAGTTTGCCGGCCACGTTGCAGGCCTGTCGGCAAGTCCTTCTTCACAAAAGATTGCAAGTGACGGAACCGCATCCTTCACTTTTTCATTCAGTCTCAAAAGCAGCTCAGGCACTCCCAGGGACCTTAGTCACTTCACGGCTACCATCGCATTTGAAGCGACAGGCGGTTCGGTAAGCCCGACATCGGCCACAACCGACAAAAACGGAAATGTCACCGTCGTGTTCACTACACCTGACCCGAAGTCCTTTACCGGCGGTACAGTCAAAGGTACCATCAAGAATGTAAAACAGGACACCCAGGACGGCCTGTTCCAGCAGGGCGACCTGGCAACGGCGACTGCTACTGTGCTGCCCCTGGATGCGGAAGACCCGCCGGTGGTGGGAGATGAGCCCATTTCCATGGCCGAAAGACTCAAGGACAACACGTATTCCATCCAGAAGAAAGGCGGTGAAGCGCAGGTGTTCCCCTTCCCGCCGGAATATTCCAACTGGTACAAGGGCACCAGCTATATGGATGGCACCCAGCAGGCCATTCATGTGGAATTGATGGATGAGGATGAGGAGCAGATGACCCAAGGCTGGATGAGTGCAGAATTCCCGCCGGAGGTTGCCAATAAGCTCACCACCGTCAACGACGAGTTTTTCGGCGCGTATAGCTGGTCGACGGCCAAGTTGGGTACCATGCGATTGGGCCAGAAAAAAATGATAGACTGCCATATGGCAAAGGGCGGCAACGTGAAACTGGACGGCCGCAGCCAATTCTGGCTCAAGGAAAAGAGCAGCTCCAAAGCCTATTCCGGAGAATACCAGCTGCTGTTTGTCTTTGTCTTTGAGTATCAGGAATACGATCCCGAGACCGATACCTTCCTCCCGGGAGGAGAAGAATACACCATGTGCTGCAACGCCACGCTCACTGAACTGGTGGCCGAGCTGTCCGATTTCTACCTAAATTACGAGGACAACTGGGTTGCCCCCGGCAAATCCACCACCCTCAGCGCCTACTGGACTGCCGGTGCCAGCTTTGACTGGAGCAAGGTGAAACTGAACAGCCAAACCTGCAACGGGCAATCCGGAGAATGGTTCAGCTGGGATGCTTCTACGCAGAAGCTCACTGCCACCCAGTCGGCCGAGAATCAGCAGGTGGACCTCACCTTCGGCTACTCCGGCACGGAGATGACCTATAAAATATCACTCTACAACGGTCCCGGGTACTCTTCCTTCTCTCTTTCGATGGAAAACAGTTCTGCCGATTATATCCTGGCCGAGAATGATCCCGCTTACGGATGGGGCAGCGACACCATCTGGCTTACGGTAGATGAATGGAAACCCGAGGGCTCTTCTTTCTCCGGTTACGGCATAGAGATTGACCCGGCTACGGAGAACTATAACAAGTTGTATTACAATCCCTACGGCAAATATGTCGACTTCAAGAAGGGCATCCCGGAAGGAGAGTTTAACCTTGTCTTCCGCAGCGTGACCGACCACAACGTCAAGTTCACCATCCCCGTAAAGGTGGTTCATCATAAGGCCACCTCCTTCCAGATCACCTATAAGCACAGCAACGGCGCTTTTGAACCCTGGACCAGCGGCGGAGAAAACGGCGTGTGCAATTATCCCATGGGTATGGAAGTGGGCGTGATTACGGATCCTGAAGATGCCTACTGGAACTGGGCCGATGTAGAACTGGCCTACGATTACGACGGATTCTCCTTCTCTGGCCACGGCGGCAAGGAGGATCATCCGAAGCTTCAGCGCACCAAGAGCAATCCTGGCGGCGATACGAGCTACGGCACCCAGGTGATATTCCGCCTCAAGTGGAATAACAGAAAAAGGTCCGAGATATACGTAGACCACAACTAACGTCATTCCCGGCTTGTCCGGAAATCTGAAAAAATCGCTATCTTTGCCCCTTGTATGGAAGAAAACTTTGACGCATTGGAAGTCATTGCCCGTACAAGGGGCAAGGTAGAAATGGACAAGATCCCCACCGGAGAGAACCTCTTTCTGCTGTGGGGAATTCTTACCTCCACTTTTTTCCTGATTCAGTTTGTACTGTGGATGGTTCTTCGCCAGCCATGGTGCCTGTGGATCTGGAGTGGCGCCGTAGTGATTGGCTGGCCCTGGATGATTGTTCTCCTTCGCCGCGACCACAACCGTACGCACAACAGAACCCACGAAGAAAAAATTATCCTGGATTTCTGGATTTTTGTGGGCGCAGCCTGTGCCGTGGGCGGTTTCATCTTCGGGCTTGCCAATCTGTTCGAGCTTTTTGCCGTACCGCTCATGAGCCTTCTCGTAGGGATAGGGGCCTTTGTCACCGGAGAAGTCAATCGCTTCCGTCCTAAAATCATCGGCGGACTCGCGGGAGCGGCCATCGGCATTGGCTCTTTTGTTTTCCAGGAAGAGCTTTGGGCGTGGCAAATGCTGGCGCTCTCCGTTGTTTCCGTCGTGTCGCTGGTAATACCCGGTTTTCTTTATAAGAAAAGCATAAAGGATGGAATTTAAAGATCTTGATCCCCTACTTCACAACGAGTTACGGCTCAAGATCATGGCCGCCTTGGACTCGCTGGACGATGCAGACTTCGTGTACCTGAAAGGGCTCACGGGTGCAACGTCCGGTAACCTTTCCGTCCAGCTCACCAACCTCCAGGACGCCGGCTACATCAAGGTTTCCACCAGCGGTGCCGGCCGCGGCTCCCACACCGTCTGCCGCATAACGCCCAAAGGCTCTGCCGCCCTTCAGGACTACCAGAAGGCCCTGATGTCCTACTTCTCAAAAAAGTAATGCCCAAAACGCTCCACTTTTGCACTATGCTCAAACGAATTGCTCTCCTTCTGCTGCTGGCTGCAGGTCTGCCTTGGGCCCTGCAGGCACAGTCATCGGCCCCCAAATGGATGCCGGATAGCGTATATTACCTCATGCCCCGCTTTAGCCAGGGGTACGTTTTCCTTCGCGGGCAAATGCCGGCGCAAGGCAAAATGAATATCTGCGCCGTGGACAATACCCTCCGTTTCCTGGACGACAACGGAACAGAACTGTCTTCGGGAGAGGACAATATCCTGAAGGTGGTCATTGGCAACGTGTCTTTTCTCCGCTCTCAGGACGTCTTTTACAGGCAATATCCTTTAAAGGCCGATATCGGCGTGGCCCTATGCCGCAAAGTGCACATTATCCGCGACCAAAAAGTGGCGGCCTACGGCGGCACGTCGGAGACCAGTTCTACCAAGCAGTACAACACCCTGTATGCCGACGGTGTCACCTACAACCTCAACGACGACGATGCATATCCGTATGAAGTCACGGAAACCATCCACGTCTATAAGGGCGGCGAAGTTTTTCCCCTGACAAAGAAGTCCTTACGCAAGATTTTTGCCTCCCGTAAGGCCGATATTGACGCCTGGTTCCAGGCCGGCAATTCCTTGCCCCGCACGGTAGAAAAAACGCTGGAGATGCTGGCTCTGTGGGCGGAATAACCCCGGCAAGCAGCAAGGCTTTCTAATTGAGCCGGAAATTCCAGTTGAAACCCAGGATGAGGAGGCGGCGGTTCTGGTAGATTTGCTCTATCCAGATCTCGTCCCCGTACACAGACGTGTACTGATTCTTCTGCATGTGCTCCAGCAGGTCCTTGCCCTGGAAGTAAACGGTGAAGTTCTTGAACTTTTTCTGCACGCGGGCGTTCAGGGTCCAGTAGGCCGTGACCAGGGTGTGCAGGGTCATGGTGGGGTTCTTGTAGTTCATGTCGGCCCCGATGCTCCAGCCGCTACCCAGTTTTACCAGGAAGTCTGCCTTGATGCGCCAGTCGTCCGTGTTCTGCTTTTTGTTCTCCAACTGGGCAATACGGTAGGTATGGGTGTACTTGACGTTCAGGTTGGCATCGACCCATTTACCCGACCAGGAGAGCGTGTTGTTCATGCCCATGACGTGGCTGTTGGAGGAGTTCATCCAGGTGAACACCTTGTACTCGCGCTCGTCAATTTTTTCCATGCGGAAGGTTTGGTCCACCTCGTTGAGCTTGCGGGTATAGAAGGTGGAAGAGCTGGCCGAGAACCGTTTGTAGCGGAATTTGTAGTCTATGCTGAAGGTGGAGGAGGTGTTGGACTTGAGCTCCGGGTTACCCCGCCAGATTTGGTTGATGAAGGCACCAGGACGCTCGAAGGAGCAGGTTTGCAGGTAGGTGGGATGCTTCACCGTGCGCTCATGGGAAAGGCCCAGCTCATGGGAAGGATGGATTTTCCACATGAAAGACGACTTGCCCACCACGTGCGGAACAGCCGTAAAAGGCGTGTCTTGGTGTTTTTCTGTCTGCAGTTGGCGAAGATATACCTGCAGGCCATAATCTGCCTTTACCCTTATTGGCCCCCAAGTGTAGTCTGCCGCTATATAGGGCTCTACCTCCGAGGTAAAGAAGAGGAAACCTTCCCGGATGCTGGTAGAGTCTCTCCAATAGCTGTCTTTCTCCGACAGGGGATTAATCAGGGTTGCTCCGCTGTTTTCGTCGTAGGTGTATTTGGCGTTGAGGCGGAGTCCCGGGTCCAGAATGAGTTTGTGGCGGGTCTTAAGAACGGTGTCCCGCAGGTGTACGACGGCATCTGCCGATATGTGTCCGGAGAAGGGCGTAAGCTTGTAAATCTTGGCCCATAAGTTCGTTTTCACAGGATCATCGGATTCCCATATCTCGCTTCCCTTGGCCCCCATTGTGTTCCACTGATTAAAGCGGCTGTCCGATTTGTATTCTGTGGTGATGCTGCTTTGCAAGGTTCTGCGACCTAGCGCATGGGAGGTCTTGAAGCCGCTCGTGAAGGTGAGGCGTTTGCGGAGGGCCCATTCCTCCGTGTAATCTGCCGACTGGATGGTGGCGTTGACGGTCTCTGCGTCGTCGGCGTCGTCCTGATAGCGGAAGTTGAACCAGGCGTCGTAGCGCTTTTGGGTGGCGGGCGTCCAGGTAAAGTCTGTCCGGAAACCCAGATCCAGGGGCCGGGTGTCGGTGGATTTGATGAGGGCCCGCAGGCTCAGGTCTTTTTCGTCCTTGCCCTTTGCCTCTACGCGATACCGCTCTGCGGTTTTGGGCTCATAGTTCACCTTCAGTTTGGAGCTCCACTGGAATTTGGGACTTTTGTATCCAAAGCCCACATTTCCTTCCCCAAGCCAGTGGATAATGTTGGGATTCTGGCCTTCCAGCAGTTCTCCCCGGAGGCTTTTCATCCAGCCGAATCCGCCGGCGCCGTCCACGTTTCCGTACCACTGCTGGGCACGGGCCGTCCCGGCCGCAACCAGCAGCAGCGCAAGCACGCAGATATGCCGAACCTTGTTCATAGAATGCAAAGATAGTGATTTTCGAGGGATTTTTACCCTTCCCTGCTCCAAATCATAGATTTGCAGGGCCCCATCGGTCCTACGAAAAGAGGCCACCGTCTCCGGCGGCCTCCTGTACATAGACCTGCATCCCTATTTCCACCAGGAGTAGTACGGTGGAACAGGGCTTTCCTAGGCTTCCTTCAGGGTGCCCAGTTCCGTGAGCGCCGTTTCAAAGTAGCGGCGGGAAAGCTGGGGATTCTCTTCGCCGGCAACCAGGATGCCGTTGTCCAGGGAATAGAGAATTTCGAGGAGGCGCTGGATGAAACTCTTGTAATTGAAGCCCATGAGGGTTTTGTCATCGTTCTCAAGGACAAAGAGCACGGGGCCCCAGATGGCTTCTCCGGCAATCCGGCTTCCTACCCGGTTGGGCTTGGGATCGGCCCAATACTCCTTGGGGGCGAAAATCATGACCAGATTCCAGCCGGCGGCAAGGCCCATTTCCTTGTTGATGGCATCCAGGGCCCGGGACCTTCTGAAGAACTGGAGGGACTCTGCGTCCTGGAACCAGCCGAACACCTTTTCCCGCACGTTTACCCCGCGGTCCCACTGGACATACTGGACGGCGCCGTCGCAGATGTCCGCTTTCACGCGTTTGTAATTGACAGTGACGGCAGTCTGGCGCTCAAGATTAGCCTCGGTTTGGGCGCTGTTCGAGCTGCCTTCCAGGTTATGGTCCGGAAGGCCGCACTTGTCCATGATGTCCCAGTAGAGGCTTTTTTCGTTCTCTTCCAGGTTGCCGTCTGCCACGATGGTCTTCACAAAGAAATTGGACGTCCACTGCTTTTCCGTGGGGCCGAATGCTGCTATGCGCTTGAGGGCCTCCTGGGGCTGCATGTTCATGCCGTCATTGATGTACTCTTTGAGGAGATCCTGTTTGCCTTCAAAATTGTACTGGTCCGTGATGGACCTGACGATAGCTTCCATTTCGTCGTCCGTCACGTTTCCGTCCGCATTGGCCAGATGCACGGCCAGGCAGATGACGGAAGCAAGGTCTTCATAAGATAGATTCAGTGTTGCCATAATGATGTGTGTTTTTGCAAATATAGTCAAAGTTTTGTATCTTCGGCAAAACTACCCGAATAAAATTTATAACGCCATGACACAGACCTTCGACATCACCCCGGACCGCAATTTCCTGCAGCATTTCCTTACCGGCTGGCGCGTCAAAAGCCTTTCCCCGGAAATGGTGGAAAAACTCAAGGCAAACAGCGAGACAGACCCTTATGCCGCCTATGGTTATGGCCGATGGCTGTCCATGGTGAACCCGGGCGGAGCGTGTCTCAAAGAGGCGGAAGTTCTTCTCACCTGGGCCGGCAGCAACGGTGTTCAGGACGCTAACGCCGCCCTGGCCCAGCTGTACTTTGACGGCCGCACAGAGGCCGACAAAGCCAATCCCGGGATGCATGCCTTCCTCATGGATTCCTCCTACAAGTTGGGCAGCGAACTGGCCCAGGTCATGACCATGGAAAACACCATTTACGGAGACTACGGATTCCCCGAGGACCCCGCCCTGGTGGCCGATATCCTCCAGAAGCACATGGAAAAACACCCGGACTGTGATACGCTCTATTATGATTTGCTGGGGCTGGCGCTCCAGGACACAGACCCGGCGGCGGCAGAAAAAGCGTTTCGGGCGAGTATAGACCGAGGAGACAATGAAAGCTATTATTCCCTGGCCGCGCTGTACAAAACGGCCGGAGACTGGGACCGCGCCTGCGCCGTGGCCGAAGAAGGCGCCCGCAAGGGGGCTGTAAACTGCCGCCGCTTCAAGGCCGGGATGGAGCAGGACGCTTTTCTGGCACTGCCTGAGGAGCAGCAGGAGGCGCTTCACCGGGAGATTGCCGAGGGACTGGACTACGCCATTGAACACCATGACCGCTATGCCTGTTTCCTGAAGGGGTGCTGCCTGTATTTTGGGAACCTGGGGTATCCGGAAGATGCGGTCCAGGCGCTTGAGCCGCTGGAGCGTGGCTGTCAGATGGGCCACAGCAGCTGTTTTTGGCTAAAAGCGAACATCCTGCATGAGCTGGACCGGAAAGGCGTTGCCAAGGCCAGCCTGCAGGCGGCTCGTTTGGGGGACAGGGAGCAGTTTACCTTGGAACAGGTGGCCCGGGGCTATGTCTCCGGAGAACTCTCCCAGTATACGGAAGAGATAGAAACGCTGTGGCTCAAGGAGTATCTGAAAGTGAATCCCGAGGAAGAGGACGGGAAAGATAGCCTGGGCATCATTGCCGTGTATCCGCAGGGCTTTTATTACGCCATGGACGTGGAGGAAGACGGAGAACTGGACCTGGAACACCTGGCGCAGAAGGTGGAGGCCCGCGGCTTTGACGTGGTGCATTATTCGTCCCTTCTCACGCGTATAACCAAAGCCCTCTCCCTGGAAGGCTGCCATGTGGCCATGCTCGTGGACAAGGAGGGTTACATGAAGGACCTTCCGGACAACATGGCCGGCACCCTTATTTACGGCCAGGCGCAGGAGATTCGCGGCACCGTAGTCTTTGTGCTGGAAGACGACAAAAACTATACACTCCTGCCCATGAAGGGCCTCCAGCGGGTGTATATGTTTACCCGGCTGCTTAACGCCGCTACCGGCGGGCTTGTCAGGCTACCGTCATCGGAAGAGCTGGAGTCCATCGGCGCGGAGGACCCCGACATCTTCGACGGTTATGAGCGGAATCCGGATCAGGAAATCGAGGAGGAGATCGAGGAAGATATGGTGAGCGTGGATACCTCTTTCCAGGACCAGCTTCTGCGGGATATTGCCGCGTGCAACCTGTGCACCGACACCCTTGAGGTCAAGCTTCCGGAAGACCCCAAGTACGGATTCATGTCAACGGAAGACCTCTTTTATGAGCTGGGCATCATGGAGGCCATTGAGGAAAGCATTGAGCAGCACGGCGGCTACATGATAGACGAGTGGCAGTTTGTCGATGCCCGCCAAATCCCCATGGACATCCGCTCCCGCGTCCGCTTCAAATAGCGCTAGAACATGTAATACGCCGCCACCTTGAGCGCGCCGGTGTGCACATTGCGGCCCGGCGTGCCGTCGCGGTTAATGAGGCCGTGGTCATAGCCCACGGTGGCCCGGATGTGGCGGATAATCTCCACGCCTACGCCGCCACCCAGCATGACGTCGAAGCGCCGGAGGTTGGGATTGGCCTTATAGTTATCCGTGATTTGCGTGGTATGGAAATCTCCGGAGATCAGGTTCACCGAGGCCACGGGGCCGCCAAAAATATACAGGTCCACTTTGCTTCCCAGCGGGATGTACAGCTTGGCCCGGACCGGGGCTTCCAGGTAAATATCGCCCAGGTTTTTGCTTTTGTCATTCATGAAGTGGTAACCCGCGACACCGGCCAGGTCTGCGCCTACGGACACGCCAAAGACCCTGGACAGGCGGAAGTTGGCCTCGAACTCAATGGAGATGGTGGGCGCGGCGCCGGGCATGGCGGGAGCATTCCCTTCCTGGAAGGTATACACGCGGCTTCCGCTGCCTATACCTAAACTGATTTGAGCCTCCGCTGTTTGGATGGCCGCAAACAGGAGCACCACAAACGAAAGCAGGAAAAAGGTTTTCTTCATAATTCTACGTATTACATCGACACAAATATACAAGTTTTTTCGTACTTTTGTTATTCAAATAACAGACGCATGAAAAAGTTACTCTTGCTCTTTGCTTTGCTGGCCGGATTCACGGCATGCAGCACTAAACCGACCAACTACACCGTCATCATTTCTCTGGACGGAAGCCGCTGGGACTATGCCGATTATTACGACATGCCTTTCTTCGACTCCCTGGCCACAGTGGGCGTAAAGGCCCGGATGGAACCGTCGTTCCCCTCCTCCACCTTCCCCAACCACTACACCATGGCCACCGGCCTGGTGCCGGACCATCACGGGCTGGTGAACAACAGCTTCTGGGACCCGGAGACGGACGGCGATTACGCCATCAGCAGCAAGGACGCCCGTTTCGACCCCCATTATTATGGCGGAGAACCCATCTGGATTACCGCCCAGAAGCAGGGCGTCAAATGCGGCGTCGTATACTGGGTGGGCTCGGACATTGCCATCGGCCCAAAGGGGAATGAATACCCTACTTACTGGCGCCACTGGGACGAGAAACCCCACTGGAACTTCGATGAGCGCGTAGACGAAATTGTGCGCCTGATGAGCCTCCCGGAAGAGGAACGCCCCCAGTTGGTGATGGGCTACTTCGACGAACCCGACCACCAGGGCCATGTGCACGGCCCCTTCTCCCCGGAAACCAAAGCCATGGCGGAGCATATGGACAGCCTCATGCACGCCCTGTACCTGCGCCTGAAGGCCCTGCCGCACGGAGACCGCATCAACTTTATCCTGGCCGGCGACCACGGCATGACGGAAATTTCCGAGAAACGCTTCATTGGCTGGTACGACGTAATGCCGCAGGAATGGACCCGGAAAGTAGTGGGCAGCCTTCCCACCAGCATCTGGGCCAAGGAAGGCTATGTGGACAGCCTGTACAACCGCCTGTCCAAGGTGGAGCACCTCACGGTATGGAAGCACGGCGAAGTACCTGAGTATCTGCACTATGGCACCTCCAACCGCCTGGGAGACCTTATCGTGAGCCCGGACCTGGGCTGGCAGTTCAACTTTGCTCCGTCCCGCAACCACGGCACCCACGGCTTCGACTGCAAGGAAACGGACATGATGGTGGCCTTCCGCGCCGTTGGCCCGGACTTCAAGGTGGGCTACGAAGCCCCCTTCACGGAGGGCGAAAAGTCTGCCTTCCGCAACATCGACCTGTATCCCCTGCTCTGCAAACTGCTGGGCATAAAACCGGCGCCGGTAGACGGCAAGCTGGAGCGCATCGAGAAAATCATGAAATAACTCTTTATAACCATGAGCAAGCATTTTACCCTTCCGTATGAGGGCGGGCTCATTGAAAAAGACCTGCCTGCCGGCATTTTGCACTCGTACGAGAAAATCTGGACGCACGTGTACCCGGAATCCCGCCCGGCGTCCTATGCCATTGCCGATTTTATTGTAGACGCCATCAACAGCAACAAGAACGGCCTGTTCCGCCTGGGTCTCACCACCGGTTCCACGCCCATGTCGCTGTACAATGAGCTGGCGCGCCGCTGCGCCGCCGGAAAGGTTTCTTTCAAGAACGTGGAGGTGGTCTCCATCGACGAGTACTATCCCTCGTCCACCGAGGAAGCGCAAAGCCGCAACCACCGCATCCACGAGGCCCTTTTGGACAAGGTGGATATCTTCAAAGAGAATGTCCATCTGCCGGACGGCACCGTTTCCAAGGAAAACCTGGGGGAATACTGCGCCCGCTTTGACGAACTTGCCCGCAACCTGGACCTGCTGGTAATCGGGGTTGGCGAGCAAGGCCAGGTGGGCTTCAACGAGGCCGGTTCCAATGAAAAGACCCGCACGCGCGTGGTACGCCTCTCCTATGGCTCCCGCAAGCGCCAGGCCGGCAATTTCAACGGCGACATCGCCGCCACGCCGGACAAGGCCATCACCATGGGCATCAGCACCATGCTCAGCGCCAAGCGCATCATCCTCATGGCCTGGGGCGAAGACAAAGCCGCCGCCGTGAAAGCCATCGCGGAAGGCCCTGTCACCACCGACTGCCCCGCCTCCCTGCTTCAGCAGCACGACCACATCTCTTTCTATGTGGACGAAACCGCCGCCAGCCTGCTCACCCGGAGCGTCGCGCCCTGGCTAGTAGGTCCCTGCGACTGGACGCCCAAGTTCATCCGCAAGGCCGTGGTGTGGCTGTGCGAGGTCACCGGCAAGCCCATCCTCAAGCTCACGGAAAAAGACTACCTGAACAACAACCTGAGCGAGCTCCTGGAAAAGGCCGGTCCCTTTGACAAAATCAATATCGACGTCTTCAACGACCTCCAGCACACCATCACCGGCTGGCCGGGCGGCAAGCCCAACGCGGACGACAGCACGCGTCCCGTCAAAGCCACGCCCTTCCCCAAGACGGTGCTCATCTTCTCGCCCCACCCGGACGACGACGTCATCTCCATGGGCGGCACCTTCATCCGCCTGGTGTCCCAGGGCCACAACGTGCACGTAGCCTACGAAACCTCCGGCAACGTAGCCGTCCACGACGACGTTGTGCTCCAGCACATGGACTGCGCCTTCCAGCTGGGTTTTGCCGATAAATTCGAAGAGGTGAAAAAACTGGTGGAGAGCAAGGTGCCCGGTGAACCGGAGCCCCGTGCGCTGCTGGAAATGAAGGGCGCCATCCGTCGCAGCGAAGCCCGCGGCGCCGTGCGTTCCTTCGGCCTCAACGACAACACCAACGCCCACTTCCTCAACCTCCCGTTCTACGAGAGCGGCGGCATCAAGAAGAACCCCCGCACCCAGGCCGATGTAGACATCATCAAAAAACTGATGAATGAACTGAAACCGGACATGATCTTCATGGCCGGTGACCTGGCAGACCCGCACGGCACGCACCGCGTGTGCACGGAGGCCGCCCTGGACGCCCTGGAGCAGCTCAAGGAAGAAGGAGCCGCCTGGACCGCCCAAACGCATGTCTGGCTGTACCGCGGCGCATGGATGGAATGGGAACTGGGCCGCGTGGACATGGCCGTTCCGCTGTCCCCGGACGAGGTTGTCAAAAAGCGCCATGCCATCTTCCGCCACCTTTCCCAGAAGGACATTGTGCCGTTCCCGGGAGAGGATCCGCGCGAATTCTGGCAGCGGGCGGAGGAACGCACCTCCAACACCGCCCGCCTGTACGACCAACTGGGTATGGCAGAGTACCAGGCCATTGAAGTTTTCCTGAAATTGTATTAAATTTTGGTAAAAAATTCATACCTTTGCTTCCCGGAATTCCTGCCGCCGTTGTATGGAATTCCGGTTTAATTTTCCTCTTTTAAGTCCCTCCCCCAAGGGGAGGGGTTTCGGGAGGGGGTAATGTTAATCATTTAATTTTCATGAAATGAAAGTTATTATCCGCCAGAACTCCGCCGAGGGTTCTCTGTGGGCTGCCCACTACATCGCAGCCAAAATCAAAGAAAAAGCAGCCCGCACCAGCGAGCCTTTCGTCATTGGTCTTTGCACCGGTTCCACCCCCATTGAAACCTATGCAGAACTCATCCGCATGGTCAAAGCCGGGGAACTCTCCTTCAAAAACGTCATCTCCTTCAACATGGACGAGTATGTAGGCCTGCCGGAATCGCACCCGGAAAGCTACCACAGCTTCATGCATAAGTACCTGTTCGACCACATTGACGAAAAACCCGAGAATATCCATATCCTCAACGGCAACGCCAAGGACATCGAGGCCGAATGCGCCGCCTACGAAGAAGCCATTGTAAAGGCCGGCGGCTTTGACCTGTTCCTGGGCGGCGTGGGCGAAGACGGCCACATTGCCTTCAACGAGCCCTTCTCTTCCCTGAGCAGCCGCACCCGCGTGGTCACCCTCACCCAGGACACCCGCGAGGTCAACGCCCGTTTCTTCGGGGGCAACCCGGAGGCCGTGCCCGCACAGGCCCTTACCGTGGGCGTAGCCACCGTGCTCAGCTCCAAGGAAGTGGTCATCCTGGCCTTCGGCTCCAAGAAAGCCCGCGCCCTCAAGGATGCCATCGAGGGTCCCATGAGCCACTACTGCACCCTGAGCGGCCTGCAGAACCACCCCGCCGGCACCATCGTGTGCGACGAAAACTCCATCAGCGAGGTCAAGGTGAGCAGCTACCGCTACTTCAAAGCCGTAGAGGCCGCGGAGAACCGCTAGTTGCCAGCCCGCCCTGTTGTTTCCCCGTCACCCGCGTGACAGCCAAACAACTGAGAATCACTACATTACAATATAATCCTCGTTCGAAATTTGGGCTCACCGGATAATTTCCGTGTTTACAGATTGAAAGTAAGATGTTGATTTACGCATAGATTCGTGTTAGTCTGAAGAGAAAGAACTTCAAGTCAATAATACCTCTAAGTTGAGCCCTGAACGCTTTGATTTTAGTGTTCAGGGCTTCTGCTGAAGCGTTGGTTCGCCGGAAGAGAAAGAAGTTAAGCAGGTCATCTTCTCTGACCTGTAGTGTTTCAGCAAGGACATCAAGGTCATCGTTCTTGAACTTTTTCACCTTCTGGTACCATTCGGAGAGGCTTTTTTTTGCTGATTCAACCGTCGCTTGCTTGTTGTTAAAGATGACCCTGAGGGAATGAGACAGTCCAAAGGCTGTCTTGATGTCCGGATATAGTTCGAAGAGAAGTTTTGCCCTTGCCTTCTGTTTGTCAGTCCATTTCTCTGGAGACATCATGAGGAAGTATCTGGATCTGGCAAGGAGTTCCGGAAGCGTATCACCGTTGGCGAGTCGCTCTGGGACGAAGGCTTTCATTTGAGGGAGGTTGTGTTTCCCATCACGGAAGTACGGCGCTTTTCTCATCTTTGTCATTCGGGCCTTCTGTTTTTGTTTGAACGCCTTTCTGGCTGCGTTCTCGGCCTTCGTTGCCTCTCGCTTATGCCGTATCCTCAGGTTGTTGACCGCGTCGACGGCCATCTTCTGCATATGAAACCGGTCGAGTACTCTGTATGCCCAGGGGAAGACCTCTTCTGCGATGGCGGCCATGCTGCTTGAGAAGTCCATCGTGATGACCCCAACCTGTTTCCGTACTATCTCCGGCACAAGTTTCAATGCCGCCACGACATCTTCTACTTTGGTGCCGCTGATGATGGCGGCAATACTCCCTTTATGGCCATGTCCCTCTTTGTTTGATAGGATGGTGAATAGTTCACCGTCCTTGGTCGAGGTCTCGTCGATGCTCATCTGTGGGCCAAAGTTCTCCGGAAAGACCAAGTACTTGTCGGCATGGGACTTATCCTCCCATTGCATATAGCCGCTCAAATGATCCTTGTAGGCCCGCTCCAGTGTGTCTCCGTTAATCTTGTAATAATACTCCAGCGAACGTGCCGTCACTGGGGAGGTATCCAAGACGTTCTTTTAAAAAAGCCGCAAACTCTTCCGAGTAGCGGGTCCCTTGGGTTGCCAGGTTGTATACATTCAAAACGACATTGTGCCCTTCGGCGTCCAGCCAGCGACGACGACGGACATGAAGAACAAC